>CAZIXE010000006.1:0-86055 GCA_964543235.1 uncultured Rhizobiaceae bacterium
CTTGACATGGTTCCTATTATGTTCTAGCAGGTCTGTGTCTCCTGCTCAGGAGGGGTGGTTCGCGAGCCGTCGCAGACCGGAGCCGGAGATGCGGGCCTGAAACCGGTTGACCGACGGGGTCAGCCGCAACCAGGAGCCCCGTTCCGGCCCCGGACCATCGCAGGTGGACGGCGCGGATGCTACGGTCCCGGCAACGGGTCCCGAAGTCCCGGAACGAGCGGCCAAAATCCCGCGGCGTGGCGGCCCCAGGGGCCACATGCTTTGCCTTACCCTTTTGAGTGGCGAAAGGCCGCCGCGCCAGCCCCTCATCTCCCCGGTTCCGGCCGCCTGATCCCGGAACCACCCAGCAATCCCTCATGCCCGAAAGGACCCCTCATGACCAAGTCACTCGCCTATACGACCGTTCCCGATCCCGCGGGCGGCACGCCGGAGCAATGGGCAAAGGAGATCAGGATTCTCAAGCAGAAGGGCTGGCTGCAGGATCCGCTCGACGTCCTGGCCGGCGCCCGGATGGATCCCGAGAACGCGGAAGCGCTGCTGCACAAGGGCCGCGTCTGCCTCCGGGTGTGCTGGCGGCCGAAATGCAAGCGGGCGAAGCGCTGCTGCTTCATGATGCCGCTTGCCATCCGGGAAAACCGCCACCGCATGTGGACACAAGGACCTGCCGCGGACGGTTCGGACGCCGATGAGCCGGTGCTCATACCGGCCTCGAAGATCAGGCGGCTGCCGATCTTTCCATTCCGCGGCAAGGCCGGCAAAACCGCTGATGCGCTCAGCGGAACGGCGGCTCGTCAAAGCTCCGGAGCTTACGCGAATGAAGCTGGGTCAGATCGCTCCGCAGGCGGTCGAGGGCGGCGAGGCCGATGAGCAGATGCTCCTTCACGGCGCGGTCGTAGAAGGCGTTGGCGGCGCCAGGCAGCTTGATCTCGCCATGCAACGGCTTGTCGGAGACGCAGAGCAGGGTGCCGTAGGGCACGCGCAGGCGATAGCCCTGGGCGGCGACGGTGCCCGATTCCATATCGACGGCGATGGCGCGCGAGAGGTTGATGCGGCGGCGCTCCTGGGTCCAGCGCAGTTCCCAGTTGCGGTCGTCATTGGTGACGACGGTGCCGGTGCGCAGCCGTGCTTTCAGCGCCTCGCCACGCTCGCCGGTCACCGCGGCGGCGGCGTCCTGCAGCGCGACCTGGATTTCGGCCAGCGCCGGGATCGGGATATCGGTCGGCACCAGCGCATCGAGGATGTGGTCCTGGCGCAGATAGGCATGGGCGAGCACATAGTCGCCGATGCGCTGGCTCTGCCTGAGGCCGCCGCAATGGCCGACCATCAGCCAGCAATGCGGCCTGAGCACCGCAAGATGGTCGGTGATCGTCTTGGCATTGGACGGTCCGACGCCGATGTTGACCAGCGTGGTGCCGCCATGGCCGTCGCTGCGCAGCAGGTGATAGGCCGGCATCTGGAAACGGTGCCAGGGACACGCGGTGACGATGTCGTCAATCTCGCCATCGCTCAGCCCACGGATGATCCTGCCGCCACCGGGCAGGAGCAGAACGCCATAGGGGCTGTCGTTGCGCAACTGGGCGATACCCCAATCGACGAACTGGTCGACATAACGGTGATAGTTGGTGAGCAGGATCCAGGGTTGGATGTCGCGCCAGTCGGTGCCGGTGTAGTGAACGAGGCGCTTCAGCGAGTAGTCGGTGCGCACCGCATCGAAGAGGGCGAGCGGCAGCGGCGTCCCCGCACCCAGATCCCAGGTGCCGTCGGCGATCTCGTCGCCGACCGCCGAAAGCTTCGGGATGGGAAAGTGGCGGGCGAGGTCGGCGGCGGTGACACTGCCGCGGCCGAACTCGTCGCCGCGGTCGAGAACGTAGGGGTAGGGAATCTCGTCCTCGCTGACATCGACGCTGATGACGGCGCCGTAGTCGGCGATCAGCAGGCGCAGCTGTTCGGCGAGGTAGTCGCGGAAGAAGGCCGGCTGGGTGATGGTGGTGCGGTAGGTACCGGGGCCCTCGAACTTGGCATAGGAGCGCGACAGGGCGGGCGGCGCGGCCGCCGCCTTCCAGGTGAGGGTGATCTCGGGATAGCGAAAACGGGCGCGTTCGGCCGCAGTCGGCGGCGTGCCGGCCGCGAAGAAGCGCTCGAGGCAGGAACGCAGCGCGGCGGTGGCGCCGGTGTGCAGGCTGATCAGCTGTTCGACGGCCTCGGCGGCAGTGAGTCTGGGCGACATGCAGGCGGCTATAGCATGCGAGCGCAATTTGCTGTAGCGAGTCGGCCCGGCGGGCCCGTAGCTCAATGGTTAGAGCTGACGGCTCATAACCGTCTGGTTCCAGGTTCGAGTCCTGGCGGGCCCACCACGATCCGGCCGTGGCCGCCTTGCGCTGCCGGTATGCAGAACGGAAACAGCGTGTGCGGCCGTTGGCTGCAGGCGCAGGAGCGACAGGGGAGTGCGGCCTCATGCTGAAGCGCCTGGTGCTGTGGACCGTGGCGATCGTCGCTGTCATCGCCGTGGGGACCGTGCTGGCCTTCCGGCTCAGCCCGTGGCCGTCGGTGGCGATCATCGCCTACCTGTTCTCCAGGGGCGATGCGGCCTCGGAGGCCGCGCTCGTCAGGCATGTCCCGCCCGGTATCGCCGCGCGGCGCGACATTGCCTATGACGACGGACCCGACGAAGTGCTCGACATCTATCGGCCGGAGGCGGCGGCGGGGCCCCTGCCCACGATTGTGTGGGTGCATGGCGGTGCCTGGGTCGCCGGCAGCAAGGATGGCGTTGCCAACTATCTCAAGGTGCTGGCAGGTCAAGGCTACACGACGGTCGCCATCGAGTATTCGCGCGGCTATGGTGCGACCTATCCCAAGCCCGTCACGCAAGTGAACAGCGCGCTGGCCTATATCGTGGAGAATGCCGAAGAGCTGGGCATCGAGCCGTCGTCGCTCGTGCTGGCGGGCGATTCCGCCGGCGCGCAGATCGCCGGCCAGATCGCGCTCATCAGCACCAATGCGGACTATGCCAGGCAGGTGGGCATCACCCCCGCCTTGCGCAAGGAACAGCTTGCCGCCATGGTGCTGGTGTCGGGCGCCTTCGACATGGAGGCAGTCGATCTCAGCGGCGATCACGCCTGGTTCCTGCGCACCGTGCTGTGGGCCTATTCCGGGACACGCCAGTTCCTCAGCGATGAGCGTTTCCGGCTGATCTCGGTCACGCGCTACGTCGACAGCGCCTTTCCCCCGAGCTTTATCTCGAGCGGCAATGGCGATCCGCTGGCGCCGCAGGCGGTGGCGCTCGCGGAGAAGCTCGATGGCCTGGGCGTGGCGGCCGATGCGCTGTTCTTCCCGGCCGACTACGACCCGCCACTCCCGCATGAGTACCAGTTCAATCTCGATACGCCGGCCGGACAGGAAGCACTGGCACGAATGCTGGCATTTCTGGTGCGGGTACAGGTCCCGCATGCTGGCAGCGCGCCGGCAAACTGAGATGGCCGATGCGGGGCGCCGCAGGTGTCTTGGACTTCGTTAACGATTTGCTGCGCATGGTCACGATGCGGCCATTTTGCATTGTGATGAAACACTGCGGTGGGTAGTGTGCATCCAGGTGGGACGCGGGTGCAGCCGCGGCGGTGGTGTGCGTGGATGCGGGATGCGGGGTCGATTTTCAGGGCGCCCGGCCGGGGCATGGGGGGTGTGGCGCTGGCCTTGGCCCTGATGCTGCTGGCTCCGACCCCAGCGCAATCCTTCGAGATATTCGGCTGGCGGCTGTTCGGCTCCGATGATGAGGCCGAGTTGGCCGGCATCGTCGATCCGGTGGCCTACAAGGTGACGCTCGCCTCCGATACGGCGGATGCCGAACTGGTTGCCAGGCTCAGCGATTCCTCGCTCCTCGTCAGCCAGCAGGAGCTGCCGCCGTCGGGCCTGGTCGGCCTGCTGCAGCGCGCCAAGGACGACCAGGCCAATCTGGTGGCCAAGCTCTACGAGCGTGGTTTCTATGGCGGCTTGGTCCGTATCCTGATCGATGGCCGCGCCTACGAAACGATCGGTGTCACGGAGGACATGGCCGTGCCCGCGGGCGGGGTGCCGGTGACCATCGAGGTGACACCGGGCCCGGAGTTCACCTTCGGCCGGATCGTGCTGGCCGGCGGCGACGGGGCAGGCCAGGCGCTGGCGGCGGCAGAGGCAGGGCTAAGAAGCGGCGTGCTGGCGCGCTCGACGCGGATCGTCAGTGCCGAGACGGCTGTCGTTGCCGCCTGGCAGCGCGAAGGCCATCCTTACGCCGCCATCGCCGACCGCACGGTGATCGCCGATCACGCGACGCGCAGTGTCGATGTCACGCTGGTGGTGGCGCCAGGTCCCCGCGTCCATATCGACGGGGTTGAGGTGGTGGGCGCCGAACGGCTCGCGGTCGACTTCATCGTGCAGCAGGCGGCACTCCCTGTGGGTGCGGTCTATCATCCCGACATCCTGGAGCGGGCGCGCAAGCGCCTCAGCAAGATCGAGGCGCTGGCCAGCGTGACGCTGCAGATGGCCAAGCCGCCCAATGCGGCGGGTGGTGCGCCGGTCATCATCACGGTTGCCGAACGGCTGCAGCGCACGATCGGCGCGGGTGGTTTCTATTCGAGCACCGAAGGGGCCGGCGGCGAAGTGTTCTGGATGCATCGCAACCTGTCCGGCCGGGCCGAGACGCTGAGGCTCGAGGCGGAGATCGGCGGGCTGCTGATGGCCGACACGCTCGACGAATACAATGGCCGCTTCTCGGTGCTCTATGGCGTGCCGGGGGTGATCGGGCCCGATGTCCGCTGGGACCTCAAAGGGTCGGTGCTGCAGGAGCATACCGAACCCTACGACCGGCGCGGCTTCGTGGCGGAGAGTCTGCTCACCTACGATATTACCGACCACTGGAGCCTGTTGGGCGGCGTGGTGTACGACTGGTCGCGGATCGACGACGTGTTTGGGCGCAACAACTATTCGCTGGTGTCGTTGCCACTCACGGCCCGCTATGACACGCGCGACAGCCTGCTCGATCCGACGCGCGGCATCCTCGGGCGGTTCACGTTCGAGCCGCAATACGAAATCGAGGGCGCTTCGATCTACTTCATGACCGACGCCGAACTGCGCGGCTACCTGCGGCTCGACGAGAGGGGCCGCGTCGTGCTCGCCGCGCGCGGCCTGGCGGGCACCATCTGGGGCGCCGACCGCTCCGACATTCCGGCTCACCGGCGCTTCTATGCCGGCGGCGGCGGCTCGGTCAGGGGCTATGACTATCTCAATATCGGGCCGCGCGATCCGGGCTTCGGGCCGACGGGCGGGCTGGCCCGGGTCGAGGGCTCGCTCGAGGCGCGCATCAAGGTGACACGGGACATCGGCATCGTGCCCTTCGTCGATGCCGGCTATGTGGCGGCGACCTCGGGCTTTGGCGGCGACAACGAGTTCCAGGTCGGGGTCGGCATCGGGCTGCGCTACTACACGGCAGTCGGGCCACTCCGGCTCGATGTGGCGGTGCCGCTCGATCCGGGCGAGGGCGATCCCGACTTCGCGGTCTATTTCGGCATCGGGCAGGCGTTCTGATGAGACGGCTCTTCGGCATAGCCATGGTGGTGCTGGTCATCGTGACCGGATGGTGGACGAGCGGAATGTCGCCGGCACAGGAACAGACGGCCAAGAGCCTGGTCGAAAGCATGCTCGAAAACCTGCTCGCGACCGAAGGACGGAGCGTCAGCATCGAGGGGCTCGCGATCTCGCTCAACGGCGATGTCAGCGTGACGCGGGTCGAGATCAAGGATGGCGAGGCGCCGTGGCTGGTGCTCGACGGGCTGGCGCTCGACTGGCAGCCGCTGTCGCTGCTCGGCAATACGCTCGAGATCGGCAAGCTGAGTGTCGACAGCGTGGACCTGCGACGCCTGCCGCAATCGGAAGAGGCGGGCGTTGCCGCGCCGGCGGAGATGTCTGGCCTGCGCAATGCCAACATCGCAAGCCTCGTCATCGGCACGTTCAGGCTCGATCCGCAGGTCGCCGGCGAAGAGACGGTGCTCAAGATCGACGGCAAGGCGCAGGTGGTGCAAGAGCCGGCCGAGATCAGGCTCTCCTTCCTCGCCGAGCGCAGCGACGGCAAAACCGGATCGCTCAAGGTGGAGGCCTCGCTCGATCCCAAGAGCCGCGAACTCGATGTCGGTCTGCTGCTCAAGGAAGAGAGCAAGGGACTGGTGGCCAGGCTGCTGCGGCTCAGAGGCGACCCGGCGGTGGCGCTGGCGCTCGAAGCCAAAGGCAATCTTGGTGCGTGGTCCGGCGAACTGGCGCTCGACCTGGATGGGGTGCGGACGCTGGCGGGGACAGCGGCCTACACGGGTAAGGATGGCCGGCAGGCGCTTGCGCTCGAGGCATCAGGCGACGTCAGCCGGCTCGCACCCGAAAGCCTTGATCGGCTGCTGCGCGGGGAATCGCAGCTCATCGGCAGCATCGGCTTCCCGGCCGGCGGCGGGCGCATCGACTTTGACCGGCTGGTCATCGACAACGAGGCCTATCAGCTGCGGCTCGCGGGCCCGCTGGACTGGGCCGGTAGCGGCAGCGATGTCAGCCTCACCCTGTCGCCCAAGAGCAGGGACGAGGCGATACCGCTGCCCGAGCTTGTCGGGCTGGGCGAGGCGCGCCTCGATGGCCTGGCCGGCACCATCACGCTCAAGGGGGCGGCGCTCAATCCGGCTTGGACGCTGACCGCGGATGCTGAGAGGCTCGCTAACGGCATGCTCGTCATTGCCCGCCCAGGTCTCAGCCTATCGGGTTCAGGCGTGCCGGGGCAGGGCGAGGTCGTGCAGCTTGACGGGCTGATCAAGGGCGATCTGGCACAGGGGACGGCCGGCCAGCTTCCGAAGGCGGTGACTGGACCATTGACCGCCGGGTTCAGCGCGTACTGGCAGGGCGATGGCCAGGTCATGCTGCCGCACCTGTCGCTGGCGGCCGGCGCCATCACGCTCAGTGCCGACGGCCGCGCCGAACCGGCCCGCGGGGCCTTCGACCTTAGCATCAGCGCGACTGCTAGCGACCCTGTCACCGGCATAGCGGTCGCGGACCGCCTGCTGGCCGGCCGGGTCACGGCGTCAGGCCGCGTGTCGAGGGACGGTTCGGGGCGCTATTGGCTCAGCGCGCTGAAGCTTGGTGGAGCAGGGGTCGCGGCCACGCTCGACGGATCGGTCACCGCCGAGGATGGCGATCTCAGCCTTGCGCTGGAGTTGCCGGAAGTCGGGCGGCTCGATACCCGTGCGGCGGGGGAAGCGACAGGCCGGGCCACGCTCAAAGGACCATGGTCCGGCCCGGCCTTCACCGTGGCGGTGGAGGGCCACGACAACCGCCTGCTGGGCCGCGTCCTCGCAGAGGCCAGGCTCATGGCGCAGGGTAGATTGTCTGCTGACATGCCTCAGGCCGAAATCAGCCTTCAGGCGAAGCTCGACGGCAAGCCGGTTAATGTCGCCGCCACGGTCGAGACCGACGCATCAGGGACACGCATGCTGCGCAATCTCGTCGCCACGGCCAACACCGCCACCCTCGCAGGCGAGTTGCGCTGGCCGGAGACCGGGCTCCCCAGCGGCCGCTTCACGCTGTCGGCTTCCGAGCTTGCGGATATCGGGCCGCTGCTCCTCACGGAGATGACGGGACGTCTCGAAGCCAGCGTGGAGATCGAGGATATCGCGCCCGGCGGACGCATCAGTGTTGAATTCAGCGGCAAGGATCTGGCCATCGAGACGCTGCAGGCGCGGCGGGCGGAGGGCAGGATGGTGATTGGCGATCCCTTCGGTCAGCCGCGGCCCGAAGGCGAAGTGGTCATGACGGGTGCGCGCTTCGGCGCGCTCGCCTTCGACATGGCCGATATCACGGCCAGGGCCAGCGGTCCCGACCGCTATGAGCTTGCCGTCAAGGCGCAGGGGCGCGATGTCACGGCGGATGCGGCGGCGGCGCTGAGCATTGCCGGCACTGAAATGCGGCTGGCGGTCAGCAGGCTTGAAGGCAGGTTGCGTGGTATCCCGGTGCGGGCGTCCGCACCCTTCACCGTCCGCCGGACCGGCGATGCGGTTGCGGTCGACGCGCTTGCCCTCGCCGTCGGCGATGGGCGCGTGAGCGTCGACGGCCGGCTCCTGCCGGAACTCGCCGCCGCGATCAGACTCGAGCGCCTGTCACTCGAAGCCATCGCGCCGCTGGTGCAGACACCAGGCCTGGCCGGGCGGCTCAGCGGCATGCTGCGGGTGAGCGGCTCCCCATCCGCGCCCTCCGGCAGCTTCGAGGTGAACGGCGATGGTGTGACGCTGGCGCTGCTGCGCGAGCAGGGGATCGCGCCGCTGACCTTTGCTGCCTCCGGCAGCGTCCGCGATCGGGTGGTGTCGCTTAATGCCTCCGGCCAATCTGGTGCGGCAACACGGGTCAGCGTCGAGGGCAGCGTGCAGCTCGGCGATCCGCTGCGTCTCGATCTCAGGCTCCAGGGCCGGACCGACGCTGCCTTCCTCACCGAACGCCTGGCAGACGGCGGCATCCGTTTCGAAGCGGATACGCAATTCGATCTGCGGGTGAGCGGGCCCGCTACTGCCCCGGCCATCAATGGCAGCGCCGATCTCAGCAGTGCGACCTTCGGCGATGCCGCAGGGCGCTTCCTGGTGCGGCAGGCACGCGGACGGCTGACGATCGCCGACAATGTGCTGCGGCTCAGCGACGTGCGCGGTGCCACGGGCAAGAACGGCACGGCCGTGTTCAACGGCAGTGTGGATCTGCGCGGCAGCCTTGCGGCGGACATTAGGGCGCGTATCGCCAATGGCACCTATACCGACGGCTCGTTCGTGACGACGCGCTATGATGCCGATCTCAGCCTTACCGGCCCCCTGCTGACGGGGCCGCTGCTGGCCGGCGAGATCGGCCTCAGGCGCACCAAGATCACGCTGAGCTCGCTGCCGCCGCAGGCGCTGGCGGCGCCCGATGTCAGGCACCGCAAGGCGCCGGCGCCGGTCAGACGCCAGGCGGCCCTGCTGGCAGAAGCGCGGGGTGGGGCGGGTGGAACGGTGCGGCTCGACATCCTGCTCAGGGCGCGGGATCCGATTGCGGTGAGTGGCCGCGGCCTCAACGTGACGCTGGGCGGCAGCCTGCGGCTTGGCGGCACCTTCGACCAGCTCACGGCACAGGGTGCCTTCCGCCTGCAGCGCGGCAGCCTCAAGCTGCTGGCGCGGCGGCTCGACTTCGAAAGCGGCCGGCTCGACTTCGACATCGGGCTCGATCCGCGCATTCATTTCGTGGCGGTATCACGGCGGACGGATGCGACCATCACCCTCACGCTCTCGGGTCGGGCCAGTGCACCCGATATCGCGGTGACGGCAAATCCGGACATGCCCGAGGAAGAGGCCATGGCGCGGCTCATCTTCGACCGCTCCATGCTGCAGCTCTCGCCGCTCCAGATCGCCCAGATCGCAAGCTATGTGGCAACGCTGAGCGGCGGGCGCGACACCGGGCTGCTGACCGGGCTGCAGAATGCGCTGGGCACCGACTGGCTCGAAGTCATCGAAACGGAGAGCGGGGAAACCGCGGTCAGCGTCGGCAAGCGGATCAATGAACGGCTGTCGGTCGGTGTCGAACAGACGACGCGGACCAACACCAGCCGGGTGATCATTGACCTGGGGCTCGGCAAGAACCTGAAGGCCAGGGGATCCTACGGCACGGATGGCGCCTCGCGGGCCGGCATCTACTACGAGAAGGACTACTGAACCATGGCCGGGTTTGGCGTCTGTCATGCGCTATGAGCTGATGCTGCCCTACCAGATCCGCAAGGCGATCGCCGAACGCTGGCCCGTGGTGTTGCCGCTCGGTGTGCTCGAATATCACGGCGAGCATCTCGCGGTCGGCATGGATACGCTGGCGGTCATCAGAATGGTGGAACTGCTGGAGCAGGAGATGCCGATCGTGGCGCTGCCGCCCTTCTACTATGGTGCGGCGAGTCATGCAGTCGAGGCGCCGGAAGGCAATGGCACGATCCACGTCAGCTCCGAAGCGCTCAATCCGCTGGCGAGGGAGCTGTTCGCCGGGCTGCTCCGGGTCGGCTTCCGTAACATCCATTTCTTCATCCATCACCAGAGCGAGAACTTCGCGGCCGGCATGCCGACCGACCTCGCCTTCAAGCTGGCGGCACGGCAGGCGATCTTCGCTCATCTCGAGAGGGAGCGCGGCGAAGGCTGGTGGGGCAACGAGGCGATGGCCGGTTATTATGCGGAGCAGAAGGGCGGCGATGATCCATTCAACTGGATCAAGGGACATCCGCTGATGACGCCGGAAATCATCAGCGAGTTTCCGTTCGATCATGCCGGGCAGGGTGAGACTTCGCTGATGCTGGCCCTGTGCCCGGAGGCGGTCGAACTGGAGCGGCTCGATTCCGGGCGATGGTACACGCGGAGCGCCGAAGTCGCTTCAGCCGAACTTGGCAGCAGGGGCCGCGGTTTGATCCTTGCCCACATGCGCAAGGTACTGGGGCGATAGGCCTATTTCACGGCTCCGGCCGTGAGCCCCTTGACGATGTAGCGCTCGAGGAAGATGCCAATGATGATGAGGGGCAGGATGGCGGCGCTCGACAGTGCCGCCATGGACCACCAGCTGATACCCTGAGACCCGGTCTGGCTCGCCACCATGACGGGCAAGGTCTTGGCGTTGGTGCTGGTGAGGAGGGCGGCGAAAAAATACTCGTTCCAGCAGAGGATCACCGAGATGATGAAGGCGGCAACCATCCCGGGAAGGGCGATCGGCAGAACGATCCTGAAAAAGGCACCCCAGGAGGTGCAACCATCGACCAGGGCAGCCTGTTCCAGCTCATTGGGTATGGAGTTGAACTGGTCGCGCATGATCCAAATGACGATGGGAAGGACCGTCAGAGCGTAGATGAGGATGAGGCCGATCAGTGAATCGAGCAGGGCCAGTTCCTTGTAGAGGACAAGGAAAGGCATGGCGAGAACCACCGGCGGCAGAATGAGCTGCGACAGGAAGAAGAAGGAAATGTCGCGATTGCGCCATATCTTGTAGTGGTACTCGAAACGGCTGAGACCATAGGCGGCCGTAGAGCCGAGTACCAGGGCAAGGGAAGCGCCGCCGAGCGAGGCGAGGACGCTGTTCTGGAAACGCTTGAGGAACTCGGCGCGCGGGGTCGACGCCTGGAAGATGGTATCAGGCGAGAGTCCGATGGCCCTCAGCCCGAGCCAGCCGGGCTGGTATTGCAGCCAGGGCACGATATTGCCGAGCTGCACGTCCTTGGCGACCTTGAAGGTCGTGGTCAGCGTCCAGAAGATCGGAAACAGGGCGACGATCGTCCAGATGATGAGCGCGAGATAGATGAGCGATTTCTGCACGGCAGGGGGCATCTAGCGGTGCCTCTGCATGAAACGGCTCGCGGCCCAGAGCAGCAGAACGATGAAAACGATGATGATGATCAGATAGACTTCGGCCACCATGGTTCCGTAACCCACGTTGGAGCGATCCTTGTACTCGCGGAATATGAAGCTTGAAACGGTGTCGGTGGCACCGCCCGGGCCGCCGGCGGTGGTATTGATGACGATGTCGGCCAGCTTCAGCTGGAAGATGATGCGCAGGACGATGGCGGTAATGCTGACCGGTAGCATGAGCGGAAAGGTCACCTGCCAGAACCCCTGCCAGCCGGTGGCACCATCGACCTTGGCAGCCTCCTGCACCTCCCGGGGCAGGGCCTGCAATCCGGCGAGCAGCAGCACCATCATGAAGGGAATCCAAACCCACGCATCCATGGCGGCAATCGTGGTCTTGGCGAGCCATGGCGTGGTGAGAAGCGACGGATTCTCCCAGCCGAGGGCGCGCAGCAGCCGAGTCACGGGGCCGAAGCGGTATTCCAGCATCGACTTGCCAATCATCCAGCTCACTGCCACGGGTGAAAGCATGAAGGGCAGCAGGAAGGCCACGCGAAAGAACTTGCGCCCCCTGATCTCGGCGTTGAGGAGAAGCGCCAGGCTGAAGGCGATGGCATACTGCACCAGCACGGTCAGCACATAGAACACCATGTTGCCGAGGGCGTTCCAGAAGTAGAGATCGTTGATGAGCTGGTAGAAATTGGCGAGGCCGTTGAAGCGGCGGCCGGTGACCGATGAGAGGTTCCAGTCGGTGAAGGCAATGTAGAGACCGAAGACGGTCGGGAAGATCACAAGAGCGACTGTAAACAGCACTGCAGGCAGGACGAAGAGTGCCCGCCAGCCCGCTTCACCCAGGCGGAGAATGTTGCCAACGCACAAGCAGAGGCCCCAGAAGCCGTAGGCGATGAGGATCGGCAACCACGTGGCAAAGCCAACGGCTATGATTCCCGCCGCGTAAAGCGACTGGCCGATGATGAGTATCGCCAGAAGCAGCGTTGCTACGCGGATGAGCCAGGTCCCGAGGCGCTGGCGTTCCGCCGGGACCAGCGACGCGACGGCATCACGGCCCAGACTGGCGGTCGCTTGTGAGGTCATGCTGGCGTGCCAGATTTTCAGCCAAAAGGGGGCCGGCGGGGACTCGCCGGCCCCGGAGCCTCATATGCCCAGAGAAGCCTTGTAGAGCTTGATCTGGTTGTCACGACCGAGCTGATCGGTGATCTTTTCCCAGGCAGCGGCAATGGCGTCGGCACCAGCCTGGGCGCTCATTTGGCCGGCATAGATCTTGGCCAGCTCATCCTCGGCCACGCTGTAGTACTGGAAGATGCCCGGAATGCGCGGTTCGATCGCCGCGTTGGGGTGATTGTAGGAGTTGGCCTCCGACTCGAGATAGCTCTTGATGAAGGCCTCGTCGTAGCCAGCCGCAACCCATTCGGCAATGTTGAAATGGCTCTGCCGGTAGGGTTGGAAGCCCGACGGATAGGCGGCCATCCACAGCGAGATGTCCTTGCCGCCCAGGTGCGCGGCAAGCGACCAGGCGGCCTTCTGCTTCACCGGATCGGCATCGACGCGGGCCATCACATAGATTCCCCACCCGATGTAGGCCATGTTCGGCGCGTAGTTCGGGCCCGAGGCCAGAGTCTCCCACTGTCCCGTCTTGCTGTTGTAGACATCGTCCGAGCCCGGCAGGATGTCGAAAGCGCAGGTGTCGCCGATCACCGAGGCATCGTTGGTCTTGGCATTGGAGCCAATGTCGCCCCACCAGGACAGCATGGTGCCGGTGCCGGCCAGAAACTGCTGGAATCCCGTTGTGCCGGGGTCGGCATTGAGCTGGTCAGCCGGCTCGAAGGGCAGGCAGTCGAGCACATCCTGTATGGCACGCACCCAGGCGGCGTTGTTGACGCGGGGCTTCATGGTGTCGGGATCGAACAGGAAGGCCGGATCGTCCGGGTGCTTCGCATAAGCGGTGGCGCGCGAGCCGAGGAAGTAGAACGCAAAGCCGCCCCAGCCTTTGCAAGGATCAAGATAGCCGTAGAGATCCTGACCGTTGAGCTGCTTGCCCTTCAGGAACTTGGTGACGGCGTTGACCTGCTGCCAGGTCTTGGGCACGCCCCATTCCGAGGTGTTGCCGGCCTTCTTCCATTCCTCGGCCAGGCCCGCATCAGCAAAAACATCGGAGCGGTAGTTGAAGTTGTGGCAGTCGCCATCACAGGAGATGCGGTAGGTCTTGCCTTCCCAGGTGCCGACCGGCGCCTTGAGGTAGCCGACGTAGTCATCCATATCGATGACTTTCCTGACCCAGTCCGGCATTTCGGAGGCAAGCCCCTTGCCGCAAACGTCGCCCTCGAAGGGGGCGCCCATCTCGATCACGTCGAAGTCGACCGTGCCGGTGGCGATCGACTGCTGCAGGCGGGCGTTATAGTCGGCCTGGGCAAGGTCGATCCAGTTGATGGTTGCGCCGGTATAGTCGGCCCAGGCCTTGGATAGGCCGCGGAACAGCACATTGTGGACATTCTGGTTGTTGAGGCCCATGAAGGACAGCTCGACGCCCTTGAATTCGCCCTCCCTGATGATTTCCTTGGTGGGACCGAGGCACAATTCGCCGACCTTCTGCCAATCGGTATCGGTGGGCTGACCGGCACCCACTCCCGGAATCTTCAGTATCTCGGCGCGTAGGTCGCCCTGGGCGCGAGCAGGTTGCGTCATGCCCGAGATACCGGCGGTCGCCGTTAGTGCCGAAATTGCCGCGGCACGCTTCAGCATGTCACGCCGGTTCATGACGAACCGATTGTAGAGTTCGACTTTCATGGTGCTATCCTCCCGTTGAAATCATCCCATGGCCGCGACTGCAAGATCCCGCCCAGACTTCTCGTATCATTTCGTTTGCGAGACTATCCAGCGCCCTTCCGGATTGTCAATGTGAGAAGCCGCCACCATTTGCGCTCACCTTTGGCGCGGCCATGCGATGCAGCGGCGGTGGCCCGGTTCAGTTGATGCGGGCGCCGCTGGCGGGATCAAACAGGTGGACTGCCGCAGGATCGGGCAAGAGTGGCAGCAGGTCGCCGGGCCTTGCGGCAATGCGCTGGCGAAACACACCAACCACCTTGTCTGAACCGAGCTTGGCGAACACCTGCGTCTCCGAGCCCGTCGGCTCGATGACCGAGACTTCGGCGTCAATGCCCTTGCCACCGAGCGAGAAGTGCTCGGGCCTGATACCGTACAGCGCGGCGCGGCCATCCGCTCCGGGTGGGGCGCCGGCCAGGGGGAGGGTTATGCCGGCGTCGGTGACAAAAGCCGGTCTGCCACGGGTCCTGATGGAGCCCTTGAGAAAGTTCATAGACGGCGAGCCGATGAAGCCGGCCACGAAGAGGTTGGCTGGCCGATCGTAAAGTTCGAGCGGTGTCCCGACCTGCTCGACACGGCCATCATTCATGACGACGATGCGGTCGGCCATGGTCATGGCTTCCACTTGATCATGGGTGACATAGATCGTCGTGGTCCGCAGCCGCTGGTGCAGTTCCTTGATCTCGGCGCGCATCTGGACGCGGAGCTTGGCATCAAGATTGGACAGGGGCTCATCGAAGAGGAAGACTTGCGGATCGCGGACGATGGCGCGGCCCATGGCCACACGCTGACGCTGGCCACCGGACAGCTGGCGCGGGTAGCGGGAGAGATAGGGAACCAGGTCAAGAATCTCTGCGGCGCGCCTGACCCTCTCGTCAATCTCGTGGCGCGGGGTGTGCCGGAGCTTCAGCGCAAAACCCATGTTCTCGGCAACGGTCTTGTGCGGGTAGAGTGCATAGGTCTGGAAAACCATGGCGATGTCGCGGTCCTTCGGGGGAAGATCATTGACGATCTTGTCGCCGATCCTGATGTCGCCCGACGTGATCGGTTCGAGGCCCGCGACCATGCGCAGAAGGGTTGACTTGCCGCAGCCCGAGGGTCCGACAAGGATCACGAACTCGCCGTCGGCTATGGCGATGGAGACGCCATGGATGACTTCGTGAGTACCGTAGGACTTACGAACATCGACAATTTCAACGGAAGCCATCGGCCAAAACCCCTGCCATCACCTCGAATGGGTGGTGAGGTTATTGCATTGGTGCCAGGTGGTCGAGAGGCGATACCGGGGGAAGACCCGACGCGGCCAATCAGACGTCCTCGCGGGCTGCGGACCACAGCCTGGCGGAGCGCGCGCCCGACGTGCAGTAGGCCAGTACCGGGGGCGGCAAGACCTTCAGGGCCTCGCGGAAGGCCTGCAGGTCGGCGGCGGTGATACCGGCATGGGTGATCGGAAGGTAGCGGCAGGCCAGGCCGGCACGGGCAGCAGCTCCGGCAATTTCGCTGTATGGCGGCTGGAAGAAGCCCTCGCCGTCGGGGCGATTGCAAATGATGGCACGAAAACCGGCCTTGGCGACTGCCTCGACATCGGCGGGCGACAACTGTCCGGCCACCGCGTAATCATCGCTCAGCTTGCGCACATTCATGGTCATCCAGTGCTCCTGTCAAAGTATCACAGCGTATTGAGTGGAACCTTGAGAAAAGTGCGGCCGCTCTCATCCTTGGGCGGCAGGCGGCCGGCGCGCATGTTGATTTGCAGCGAGGGAATGATGAGCTTCGGCATCTCGAGCGTGGCGTCGCGGGCCTCGCGCATCTTCACGAATTCGTCCTCGCTGATGCCGTCGCGAACATGGATATTGTGTTCGCGCTCGTCCCTGACCGTCGTCTCCCACTGGATGGCGCGGCCGTCCGGGCCATAGTCGTGACACATAAAAAGACGCATTTCGCCGGGCAAAGAAAGGACACGCCTGATCGACCGGTACAGCGTCCTGGCGTCGCCGCCGGGGAAATCGGCGCGGGCCGAGCCGCCGTCGGGCATGAACAGCGTATCGCCCACGAATGCCGCATCGCCGATGACATGGGTCATGCAGGCCGGCGTGTGGCCGGGGGTGTGCAGCGTCCAGGCCGGCATGGTGCCGATCCGGTAACTGTCGCCATCCTTGAAGAGACGGTCGAACTGCGAGCCGTCGCGCTGAAACTCGGTGCCTTCATTGAAGATCTTGCCGAAGGTGTCCTGGACGACGGTAATCTTCTCGCCGATCCCGAGCTTGCCGCCGAGCTTGCCCTGGATATAGGGGGCGGCCGACAGGTGATCGGCATGGACATGGGTCTCGATCAGCCATTCGAGGGACCAGCCACTGGCCAGGATATGGGCGATGATGCGGTCGGCGCCGTCATAGGTGATACGGCCCGCCGCATAGTCGATATCCATGACGGAATCGATCACGGCACAACCTGCAGATTGAGGGTCGCGCACAATGTAGGAGATCGTATTGGTCGGTTCGTCGAAGAAGGCAACGACTTCCGGCTTGACCGAAAGATCAGGGATAAAGGGAAGAGACATGGCAGGTTTCCTCGCATATGTGTCGTTCAGCGGCGCGGACATGCAAGTCATTCGCTGGGCCAGATCGCCTATTTATCACAAGGCGCCACCATATGCAGGCCGGGGAGGCCCGGGTCCGTGACATTGTCACTGGCGGCCGGTCACGGCGCTGCCGAGAGGCGCTGCAATTCGGCACCATTGGTGATCGCCAGGCTGCCACGGCCGACCTGCACCCAGCCGCGGCGCTGAAATTCCTGGAGCTGGCGGGTGATGACCTCGCGGGCCGAGCCCAATTCGGCGGCGAGCTGCTGATGGGTGGCGGTGACCTGATGGCCAGCGCCGGCGAGCTGCAGGAGCTTCTGGGCGAGGCGGATATCAATTCGGGCGAATGCCACCTCGTCGATCAGCTTGAAAATCTCGGTCATGCGCCGGCTGAAGGCGGTGAAGACAAAGCGGCGGAAGACCGGCGAGCGCGCCATCAGCTCGTCAAAGACGCCGCGCGGCACCGCGACCGCCGTGACGTCGGTCTCGGCGATGCCGCTGGCCAGATAATCCTCGTCGGCGAGCAGGCAGGCAGTTGTCAGCACGCAGCTTTCGCCGGCACTCACGCGGTACAGGACAATCTCGCGGCCACCCTCCGAAACCTGCTGCACGCGGACTGTGCCGTCGAGCAGCAGCAGGAGATGGGCCGGCGCCTTGCCGGGCCCGAAGATCGTGCTGCCCTTCCTGACCTGCACGATCTGGCTGGAGCGTTCGAGACTGTTGCGCAGCTCCGGTTCGAGCTGGCTCAGGCCAGGGAAGCGTTCGATCCAGGCGGGCGAGACCATGACCGGAGCAGGATAGACGGCGGGACAGCAAAGACCAAGGGCGTCGGGCGTGGCTTCAGATGCCGCTGACCGGCTCCGGCTGGCCGTCGACGAAGCCGGTGCCGTCGAGCTGGTAGACGTCGGGGCGGAACTGGACGCGGCCATCCTCGCTGGCCCAGGCGGTGAGATACATGAGCCGCACATCGATGCGGTTCCGCACGCTCACGTCATGGCGCTCGCCGCTCGCGGCGATCTCCTCGATGTAGTCGAGATCGAAGCCGTCCTGCCCGGCCAGGATCCAGTCGACGAGAACATGGACCTTGTCGACCCGAATGCAGCCGGAGCTCTGGTAGCGGTCGCCCTCGCCGAACAGCTCCTTGTGGGGGGTATCGTGGAGATAAACGTGGAAGCGGTTCTGGAAATTGATCTTGAGCGAGGCCATGGCGTTCTGGCCGCCAGGATCCTGGCGGAAGAAGTAGCGATCAGGCGCCACCGTCGACCAGTCAACCGTCATGGGATCGATTTCTGGGCCACCGATACCGTCGAAAACCCGGATCTGCATTGCCTCGAGGGCGCGAGGGTCGGCGATCAGTTTGGGTATCAGGTCCTTCTGCACGATAGAGGCGGGGGCGTTCCAGTAGGGGTTGAAGTTGATCTCGCTGATCTGCGCATTGAGCGCGGGGGTCGGGCGAGAAGGCTTGCCGGCGACGATGTTGTGGCGGGAGTAGACGGTGCCGAGGCTGACGGTCTCGAGCTGGGCGGAAGGCACATTGACCAGGATGTAGCGCGGCCCGAGCTCGTCGAGGTGGCGGGCGATGCGCGGATAGTTGGCTTCGAGCTGCGACAGCCGCCACTCGGCCGGCACGTTCAGTTCCACGAGCGTCCTGGCATCGAGCTTGCCACTCTGGCCCAGCCCGTGATTGGCCTGGAAGGCACGGAGGGCGAGATCCAGCTCGCCGTCGAATTTCTCCGGCCGCTCCACAGCCAGCGCATCGACCGGCTGATAGCCCTCGCGGATCAGGCGATGGCGGAGCAGGATGACTTCGTCGCGCTTGTCGCCCTTGGCGAGTTTGATGGCAGGCAGTTCGGGCCAGCCGCCATTGCGCACGATGTCCCGATACATGGCGATGGCCTGCTCCATGGCGGCAATTGAACCCAGGGTCAGCATTGGGGTTTCGATACTGCCTGCCAGGATTTCGGTCCGGGTAACGGCCTTGCCCTGTTTTGCGGCAAGGGCGGTGACCGAGCCGGTCTGCTCGGCGCGGGCGGGGATGCCAGCCAGGGCTGCGGCCATCAGCAGCGCGGCACGGCGCGAACACGTGAACACCGATTGTCTCCTTGGGCGACGGACCACCGCTCCAGACTCTACAAAGTTGGTAAACCGGTCATTAATACGGGGTTGCCGAAAGGCCGATCACCTCGCGCCGGAACGGCAGGCCGGGATCGGCAACGGGTCCTTCGCCGAGTTCCTCGGCATAGCGGCGCCCGGCATGGACAGCATGGGCAATGGTGGCCGGTGCCCAGGCATCGCCGATGGCGCGGAAAGGCAAAGCCTGGGCGGCAAGTCTGGCAGTGAGCGACGTTTCCGGGAGGCGCATGGTGACCATCACGACGGCGCCGGCCGCCAGCGGCTCCACCCTGCCGGTGAAAACACAGGTTGTGACGACATGGTCAGCCGCAATTGCGGACACGGCGCGGTTGGCGAGGATCACCACGCCCAGTTCCAGGAGGCGTGTCTGGATGCGGGACTGTTCGAGCGAGGCGCGCGTGAAGCTGGAGACAAGGGCGGCAGGCGTCACGAGCCTCACCCGCCTGCCATGGTGGGCCAGCAGCTCGGCCACCACGCCACCCATGTAGTAGTGGTCGTCGTCATAAATCACCACGTCTTCCGCGTCCGGCAACCGGCCATCCATCAGGTCGTCCGGCGTGAGGACTTGCATGTCCGTCGCAAGGGCGAGCGGCCTGCCATGGTAGCGACCCACGCCGTCGGGACGCCATTTTGCGCCGGTGGCAGCGACCACATGGTCGGCACCGAATTCAGCGACCTGCTCGGCGGTCATATGGCTTTCGAGATAGAGTTCGACATTGGTCATCTTGCCAATCTGCAGGAGCCGCCAATCGCGTACCCGCGACCAAGCTGCCAGGCCCGGCAGGCGGCACTCTCTGGCGACACGACCACCAGCCTCGCCGGCGGCGTCGGCGATGGTAACCCGGTAACCCCGCTGGCCAAGGGCGCGGCCGGCCTCGAGACCGGCGGGACCGGCGCCGACGATCAGAACCGACGCGCCGGCATGCGCGGGGCGGATGCGTTCGGGATGCCAGCCGCGGCGCCATTCCTCGCCTATGGCCGGATTCTGGGTACAGCGGATCGGCGACATGGTGTAATCGCCGGTGACGCAGATGTTGCAGCCGATGCATTCGCGGATGTCGTCAAGGCGGCCTTCTTCGATCTTGCGGGGAAGAAAGGGGTCGGCGATCGAGGGGCGGGCCGCGCCAATCATATCCATGATGCCCTGGCGAATGACGCGGACCATGGAGTCCGGCGATGTGTAGCGTCCGACCCCCACCACCGGCTTGGTGGTCAGACGTTTCACGCCTTTGATGTAGGGTTCCTGGAAACCTTCTTCAGAGAAGCGCGAGGTCTGTGAATCGTGATCCCAGTGGGCGAGCGAGAGATCCCAGAGATCGGGGAGCTCGGCGATCATGGCGATGGCGTCCTCGACCTCGGCGGGCTCCAGGCCATCGGGTCCCATGAACTCGTGCATGGCGATGCGCACGGGCACCGCGCAGGTGTGGCCGACGGCGTCCTTCGTGTCCTCGATCACTTCGCGCAACAGGCGAACGCGGTTTACGAGCGAGCCACCATATTCGTCGATGCGGTCATTGGTGGCACGGGACAGGAACTGCTCGAAAATGCCGAGGCCGTGACCGGCATAGACGTAGATGAGGTCAAAGCCGGCGGTGCGGGCCCGCAGCGCGGCCTCGCGGTGCATGCGGCGCAAGCGACGGATATCCTCGAGGTCCATGGCGCGGGCCTGGACCGGGTCATTGAAGAAACTCGCGGCGGGCAGGGCGCGTGGCGCCATGGGAGCTTCGCGCGACCAGAGGTTAACGGCCGTAAACCCGGAGTGGCACAGCTCGATGCCGGCCAGGGCACCATGGCTCCTGATGCTGGCGGCAATGCGCGACAGCATCGGGATATCGTGATCGCTCCAGATGCGCAGTTCGGAGTACGGCGTGACATCCGATGTATAGTGGATCTCCGCCATCTCCGTGCAGACCACGGACCAGCCGCCCTCAGCCTTGATGCCCCGCATGGCAGCATTGGCGGAGGGGTCGCGCCAGCCCATGCCGTTGCAGTGCGGAACCTGGTAGAAGCGGTTGCGTGCGGTCAGGGGCCCGATGCGAACGGGCTCGAAAAGGATATCGTAACGGGGATCGCGCATGATGCTCGCCTGCTGGTGTCCGGATGGCCTGAGCCTTGTAGCAAGGCATCGGACGGGCAGCCAGACTGGCGCCGGCGAACAGCTTGCAGTCCGGACGAATTCGGTATCTTATGAACCGCCAATGAGGGGACTCGGCCACGGACGGCGGTGCGGGCGAGGAGATGGGGCTGAAAATGGCAATCACGGTGAGGTCCCGGCTGGCCTCTTTCGGATACGGCGGGATTGTCCTGGCATGCTTGGCAGGCGCGGCGGATGCAGCAGGGTTTGCCATCCGGGAACAATCGGCGGAAGGACAGGGAGCGTCCTTTGCCGGGGTTGCGGCGGGAACCAATGGGCTCTCGTCCATGTTCTGGAACCCCGCCACGATCACCCTGCACAACGAATTCGGCTACAGCTCCGAATCGAACTTCTCGGTGATCGTGCCGTATGCGCGGGCAAAGGACGGCAGTGGCTTCCTTGGCAATCCCGACAGCGGCAATATTGGGGTGACGTCGCTGACGGGCGCGTCCTATTCGGTTTACGGCCTTACCGACGACATCACGCTTGGCCTCTATATGGGCGCGCCGTTTGGCCTCCGGACCAATGCCGATACCTGGATGGGGTCGCTGCATGGCGATCAGTCCGACGTGCTGACGTTCAATGTCAACCCGAACATCGCTTATGAGTTCAACGACATGCTGAGTGTCGCAGTGGGCGTGCAGGGGCAGTACATGCGGGTCAAGCTGACCTCCGATTCGCCTCTGGGGGCTGAGGTATTCAATGCCAAGGCGGACGATATCGGCTTCGGCTTCACCGCAGGCGTGCTGTTCACGCCAAACGATGCGACCTCGGTCGGACTTGGCTTCAGATCATCAATCAGTCATTCATTACAGGGCGACGGCGCGCTGCTGCCGGCTGGTTTCGATGGCGACATCAGTGCCGATTTCGACTCGCCCGAAACAGTCACGCTGGGTATCAGACACCGTCTGACCGAGGATCTGACAATCATGGCGGGGGTCGAATGGGCGAATTGGAGCCGCTTCAAGAGCCTCGACATCATCCGGGATGACACCGGCGCGGTCCTCGCCGGCACAACGGAGAACTGGAAGGACTCCTGGTATTACTCGATCGGGGCAGAGTATTCAGTTACGGACAAGCTAAAAGTGCGCGGCGGCTTTGCCTACGAGAACTCATCGGTGCCAGATGCGACACGGACTCCGCGGGTCCCCGACAATGACCGCTACTGGCTGTCGGCGGGAGCCAGCTACAAGCTCAATGACTGGATCACCGCCAGTGCCGCCTACAGCTATGTCTTGATGGAGGACGGCGACATCAGCCTTACGGCACCACCCTCCAACCTCGATGCCACGTTCAAGCAGCACTTCCATATCATTTCGGCGGGTGCGACGCTGGACTGGTAGGCAGCATCAGCGGCTGGCGTTTCGCTCGGCAAGGAAACGCTCAAACTCGCTGCGATCCCGTGCATCGCGGAGCTTCTGGACATAGGCTGCGAAGGCTGCTTCCTCCTCCTCGAGGCGTTTCAGTGTCTCTGCCTTGTAGGAGTCGAAGGCGGCATTGCCGCTTGAGCCCGGGCCGGGCTTGCGCCTGAGCCATGCCTTGACTTCCTCCGCGGCATTGTCGAGGAGCCCGTCGATACTCCCGCCCCAGAGTATGTAGCCGATGGCCAGCAGCCCCAAAGGCCACCAGACGACAAAGCCCATGATGACCGCAAAGATGGCGAGAGGTGTCCAGCGGCGCTGACGTGACTGCGTGGTCATGGTGGGTGCCTCCTCGTGTCAAGTCTCCCCACCATGTGGTTGCTCCGTTTACATCTTCAAGAGCCTCGCGTAGTTTCCCGCGCCCATGGCCCAAGCACTTCCCGATGTTTCCGATATCGAAGCCGCCGCTCGCCGGCTGCATGGTCTCGCCGTTCGCACACCGGTGCTGCAACATGCTGGTCTCGACGCGCTGAGTGGCGGTCAGATACTTGTGAAGGCCGAAAGCCTGCAGCGAACGGGATCGTTCAAGATCCGGGGGGCGTGGAACTGCATTTCGCAACTGCCGGAGGACGCGGTGCGCCGCGGCGTCGTCGCCTATTCTTCCGGAAATCATGCGCAAGGCGTTGCCGCTGCGGCACAACTGCGTGGCTTGCCAGCAACGATCGTGATGCCGGCCGACACGCCGGAGATCAAGAAGGCCAGCACGGAAGGCTTCGGAGCACGCATTGTGCTCTACGACCGCAACAGCGAGAGTCGGGAAGAGATCGCCGCCCGGCTGGTCGAGGAGAGCGGAGCCTATCTGGTGCCGCCTTTCGAGCATCGTGACATTATCGCCGGCCAGGGCACGGTGGGACTTGAGCTTGCCGACCAGGCCGCACAACAGGGGGGTCTGCTCGATGCCATCCTGGTCAGCTGCAGCGGCGGAGGGCTCGCGGCCGGAATCGCGCTTGCCATGGAGGCTCGCTCACCACGGACGGCTGTCTATACGGTTGAGCCTGAGGGTTTCGACGACTATCGCCGCTCGCTTGCGGCGGGACGGCGGGTGCGCAACAAGAAGGCGTCCGGCTCGATCTGTGATGCCTTGCTGTCGCCGGAACCCGGCGAATTGACCTTTGCAATCAACAAGTCAAGGCTCGCAGGCGGGCTTGCAATTAGCGATGACGAGGTACGGAGCGCAATGCGCTATGCCTTCCAGCACTTGAAGCTGGTGCTGGAACCCGGCGGCAGCGCGGCGCTCGCCGCCGTATTGAGTGGCAAGTTTGACTGCATCGGAAGACGTATCGGCGTTATCGCCTCGGGGGGCAACGCAGATGCGCAGTTGTTCGCCGCGGTGATCGCAAGCCGTTAACCGACGGCAGAGGCCGGTACGTCGTTGGCCAGCGGAATCTCAGCCGTTTCGCTGGTCTTGCGCCGGATGATCACCACGCGCTTGCGCTCCGGCGCCGGTTCCGTCACCGTCACTGACTTCATCGCAGCGGCCGGTGGGGATGCTGGCTGCGGTACATTCTCGACGGCGCCAGCCGCAGCCGGATCGATGGCCTGCTGTTCACCTGCCGGGGATGACGGCGTCAGGCGCTTGACAATAACATGGGCCCGCTTGGGGGCGGCATCGGGTTCGGGCGTGCGAGGTTGCACGGCCGGTTCAGGTTGGCGCGCTGGCGTGACCGGATCGCGGGCGGATGGGGCGGCAGCAGCAATAACCTTCATGGCGGGTGATGGTTTGGCGGCTGCCGGCTCGAAGATCTCCTCGTCCCGGATGAAGTAGGAGAGGCTTTCGGGTCCGGGCGGCGATGGCTTAGCGGAGCGCGGCCGTGCGCCGGTCGCCGCCGTGATACGATCGTCGAGGTGTGCCAGCAGGCCCATGGCTTTGGCGATGCGCTGGCTCAGCACGTCCTGTTTCCATGCCAGAGACTGAAGTTCGCTTGCCTGGTTTTCGATCACGGCGACGTCAGCCCTGGCCGGGTCAGCTGCCTTGAGTGACGCCGACATGCTGTTGATAGTCTCGGTCTGCGCCATCAGGGCATGGGCTGCCGATCTCGCCGACTCCGCCATCCGCTCGTAGATCTCGGCGTCATCCTGCAGGGCACCGCCATCGGGGAGCAAGTGGTTGCGGACCGAAGCGATTTCGGTCCGCGTCTTGCGGATCACCTGCAGAAGCGAATTGAGCTCGGCCGTCTCGCCAGCACCCGCCGGGGCCGCAACGGCGTGCGACAACACGGCATTCTCCAGCTTGTGAATAGCCTCCAGCAGAATCCGAGTGTCGGCAAAGCGATGGCGTTTGGCGTATTCTTCGAGGAACCATCGGCCACGCGAAGATTCCATCACGGCCTGTTCCAGCGCATCATAGTCCAGGCCCGGAAAGGCCTTTTCACTCTCAACCATACTCACGAACGACTTCCCGCAGTTGCCCTGGCCCGGCCTCCGCCGCGCCTTCCCGCCAAAGACTATTGTGGAAAACGGTGAATGTTTGGTTTAGACGCGGCGTCTCGCCCGATGCCCCGACCCATGCCGGCCCGCAGTTTCGCCATCCGCGTCTCCCTGCTGTTCCTGTTCCTGTTTTTCGGGATGGGTATCCAGCTGCCGTTTCTGCCGCTGTGGCTCAAGGACAGGGGGCTTGCGGAAACCGATATCGCAACCATTCTCGCCGCGCAGATCGCCATCCGCATCGTGTCGGCCCCAGCCGGCGCCTTCCTCGCCGATCGTCATGGCACCCGGCGGGCAATGATCCAGGGGGGAGCGCTGGCAGCGTTTGCCGCCTATGTCCTGCTCTGTTTCCTCGACGGCTTCTGGTTGCTCCTCATGGGCGTGGTGGTGGCAGGGGCCTGCTTTTCGATGATCGTGCCGTTGGCGGAAGCCCTGGCGGTCGAAGGGGCAAGCCTGCACGGTCTCGATTTCGGAAGGCTCAGGTTGTGGGGCACGCTCAGTTTCATGGCCGGCAACGTCGTCGCCGGTCTGTTGCTGGAAGTCGTACCGGTCAGCAATGTCATCGTCATGATTGCCCTGGCACAGGGAACGCTGCTGGTAGCCACGGTCTGGCTGCCGCCCGATCCGTCGGCGGCGCCAGGCGGACAAGCTGCTACGACGTTGCGCGTGTCCGATGCGTTGCGGCTGTTTGCGCATCCGGCCTTCCCGCTGTTTCTCGCTGCCGTGAGTTTCGGCCAGGCCAGCCATGCGGTCTATTACAGTTTCGGCTCGGTGCACTGGCAAGCGCTCGGGTACTCCGAGATCGTGATCGGTCTGCTGTGGCTGACGGGCGGCGTGGCGGAGGTGCTGGTGTTCGGGCTTGCCGGCAAGCCGGTGCGGATCCTGGGACCGGTGATGATCATACTGATCGGCACGGCGGGTGGCGTGCTGCGCTGGTTCGTCACGGCAACCGATCCCATGCTTGCGCTGCTGTTTGCAGTGCAGGCGCTGCACGCGTTCTCCTTCACGCTCACGCATTTCGGGACCGTGCTCTACATTCAGCAGTTTGTGTCGCAGCCGCTGCGCAACACGGCCCAGGGTCTCTATGCGGCCCTCTCCGGCGGGCTGGCAATGAGTATTGCTACGGTCATTTCGGGCCCGCTCTATCGCGATTACGGCGGCGGTGCGTATCTGGTGATGGCGGCTGTTTCCTGTGCCGCGGTCGGGTTTGTCCTGGGGCTGCTGCGGTTCAGCCCCAGAGAGCGGGCGATGGGGGGAACATCGTAGCGCCCTCGTAGCGAATGGCGTCCGGCCGATCGCGCTGCAGCAGGAGCGGGCCGTCGAGGTCGACATAGCTGGCGCGCTGGGCCAGCAGGAACGCCGGCGCCATGGCCAGCGAAGTCGCCAGCATGCAGCCGACCATCAACCGGAAGCCCGCCTGTTCGGCAGCGGTGGCCAGGGCCAAAGCAACTGTCAGGCCGCCGGTCTTGTCGAGCTTGATGTTGACGGCATCATAGCGCCCGGCGAGTCCCGCCAGGCTCTCAGGGCCGAGCAGCGATTCATCGGCGCAGACAGGCACGGGCCTGTCTATCTGTGCCAGAAGGCCATCCCCGCCGGCCGGGAGCGGCTGTTCAACCAGTTCTACGCCGGCGCCGGCACAGGCTGCCAGGCGCGCTTCGAGATTGGCGGGCGACCAGCCCTCATTGGCATCGACAATGAGCCGCTTTTCCGGAACCGAAGCACGCACGGCCCGCAAGCGGTCATCATCGTCATCCTGTCCCAGCTTGAGCTTCAGAAGGTTTCGCCCCTGCGCGGCCGCTGCTGCCCGTGCCATGGCCTCCGGCGCGTCGAGGCTGATGGTGAAGGCAGTCTCGAGCGGCAAGGGCTGCGCCAGACCAGCCAACTCCCAAACCGGCCTGCCACGGCGCTTCGCTTCGAGATCCCAGAGTGCGCAATCGAGGGCATTGCGGGCGGAAAGGGGGGCGATAGCGACACCGATGGCGTCCCGCTCGAGGCCTGTCTCAATGCGCGCCCGCGCCCGTTCGAGAGCGGCGACACTGGCCGCCGGGGTTTCGCCGTATCGCGCATAGGGGACGGCTTCGCCGCGCCCTGTGACGCCGTCCTCCTCCAGAGTGACGACGATCACTTCGACCGCCGTCTTGGTGCCCCGGGCAATGGTGAAATGGCCTGAAATTGGCCAGGTTTCAACGCCAACGGATAAGCGCCTCATTGAATCTGGAGCCGATAGTGATCAGTGGATGCGGCCGGCCGCCTGGGCGAAGAGGAGGTAGAGTTTCCCGGCCTCCGAAGCAAGGCAGGTGTCCACCATCTGCTCGCCATTGGGGCTCGCCGTGACTGTGTCGAGGAGACGTTCGAAGAGCCGGATGAAGGCGTCGACGCGGCCGCGCACTAGGCGGACGCTGCCATAGCGGCTTTGTACCGACTTCAGCAGCTTGGCGCCGCGGTGAATGTAGAGCTGATGCATGTAAACATGCGTTTCGCCCTGATTGTAACGCTTCTCGAATTCGTTGCTGAGGCTGCCATCGAGGGCTTCGACAAGATCGCGCGCGGCGCCATTGAGTTTGGCCACGAGGGATTCGATCTCGCGCGAGAGATCACGGGCCTCTGCCGGGCGGCCAGTGATCTCGCGCTTCAGATGGGGCAGGAGATCGACGGAGTCGCTGGCAGCTTCGGCCTTCAGCAGTTCATCGACCGGCTTGAGGCGCAGCGCCGCCGGCGGCAGGCCGCCGGTGTCCTCGGGATCCCGCTCCGGTTGGACTTGCTGGGCGCCCTGCGTCCTGATCATTGGAGCGGTGGACGGGGCGCCCTCAAATTTTCCCGGCCCGGTCTCCCTCGGGTGCTGCGATAGGTATATGCCCGGCCCTGACAGGTCGAGAGTGCTCGACTGGCGCTTGACAACATCGGCCAGGGCATTGAGCGCAGAAATCTGGTCGGAAACGACGCGGCGCATGGCATCGGCATTGGACCGTGTCTCCTCGGGGAGTTCCAGGATGGCGCGCCGCAGCTCATTGCGGGCGTTGTCGATGTCCTTGACAACCTGCTGGGCGGTAATGCGCATATCCTGGGCGGTCTGCTGGAAATCGGACGCAGTTACAGCCAGCATTTCATTCATCGATCGCACCGCCCGCTCATGCTGCTCGCGCAATGCTTTGGCGGCGTGCGAAATCTGGCCATCGGTGGCGATTCCGAGCTTGCGGATTTCCTGTTCCAGGGTTTCCGTTGCCGCCTCGGTCTGGTTGGCGATGAGGCGGCCGACCTCCTTGGAACGGGCTTCGGCAGCAGCCAACGATTCTTCAATGAGGCCCATGTAATTCCGCATCATGGCATCGACATCCTGGGCCTTCTTGCCCAAGGCGCTGACCATAGCGGCAAGTTGATCCTCGCGATTGTGGAGCATCCGCTCCATTTCACTGTTGATCGCGTCCATCGACTTCTCGACGAGGCTGCTGACCTCCTCGAGGCGGTCGGACAGGCGGTGGCCGGTGGCTTCGAGCTTTCCCGTCAGTTCGTTCGCAGTGGTCTCCAGACGCTCATCAAGGGTGGACGCGGTGGTTGCGAGCTGATCGGCAAGAAAGGCATTGGCGCTCTCGATCTGCTTTGCGAATTTTGCGCCCGAGTCCTCGAGGCGGCGCGCCGTCAGACCGGTGGTGCCGTCAAGATCCTTCTGCGCCTTGTCCATGCGGGCCACGGCGGCTGCCAGTGTGGCAGCGGTCGCCGCCTCGTGATCCTTCGCGGCCTTGTCTATGCGGCCAACCAGGATATTGGTGGTGCGCGAGGCGGTGTTATCGATGCTGCTGGCGGCATCCTCGATGCGGCTAGCCACGAGCGTGGCGGAACGGCTGGCAACCGCATCAATCACCTTCACGACTTCACCGGCCTGTTGCGACAGGGCCGCCTCGGTCTTGACGGCTGCACCCTCCATGTCCTTCACCGCCGATGCAAGCTGCGTCGCAATGGCAGCGGCGGACCTCTCGATGGCGTCCTCGATATCGCGGGCGGTGCTGTCGGCGCGCGAAATGAGCGCATTGGTAGTGCGAGCCGTGGCGCTTTCGACGTTGCGGGTGAGATCGTCGATGCGGTTCACCAGCAAGCCGGTGGTTTGTTCGAACTGGCCGCTGATGTGCAGCGTCGTCTCGCTGAGCCCTTCGGCGAACGCATTGCTGGCCCGGCCGAGATCCTGGATGATTTGGCTCGTCGAGGTATCGATAGTGCGGGTGAACTCGGTATGAGTTGCCTCCATGCGATTGGAAATGTCGGTCGTAACCTTTTCGAGCAGCGTGGTCGCTACGTCAAAGCGCTGGCCGAGATCTCTCGCGGTCGAGTCGATTCTCGAGAACATGGTGTTGCCGGCGCCGTCGAGCCGGTCAGCTACACTTTGGAAGGTCTGATCGAGACGCTGGGTCCATTGAGCATTGGCGGTATCCAGATGCTCATAGAGCCGGGTCGTGGTGTCCTCGAGCCGCGAGGTCATCTCGTTCGAGACCTTGTCGAGCTGCTCGGTCACGCCGCTCGCGGTATCCCGGAACGTGCCCGTCATGCGCGCCGCCGTCTCGTCCAGCTGGATGGTCAGGCGCTCGGTGTTGTCGGTAAAGAGCGAGGTCAACTCGGCCGTGGCACTGTCAAGGCGGTCGGACAGCTTCGTGGACGTGGCATCCAGCACGGCCCCGATCTGGTTGCTGGCCGCTTGCAGGCGCAGCGTCAGGTCGCCAGTGACGCCGGCAACCCGCTCCGTGACGTCCGCCGCAGTCTCGCCGACATGCTCGGTAATTCGCTGGGCGGTCTCCTCCAGCCGGCTCGACATAGCATTGGAGGTCTCGTCGAGACGCGAGAACAGACGGGAGGCTGTCTCGTCGAGCTGGGTCGACATGGCGCCCGAACTCTGTTCCAGCCGGGTGTACAGTTGCGCAGTGGTTTCCTCCAGCTTTTCAGTCATTTGCGTAGATGACTGGTGCAGCAAGGTGAAGAGATCGTCGCGTGCCTTCGTGACGTTCTGGACGAACTCGCCCGATACGCTTATCAACTTCTCGGTTACGAGGCCGCCGGAGCTGTCGATGTTGTGAGCGAGGGCGAGCCCGGATTCCTGCAATTGCCGGCCCACGATCTCTGCAGTTTCTTTGACGTGACCGGTGATGGAGGAACTGGTTGTCAGCAGCAGATCGTTGAGGGAGGCGCTGGTGTGCTGCAGCTGTTCTGTGACGCTGTTGGAAGTATCGTGAAGGCGCGTGGCTACAGCATTGGCGGCATCATCGATGCGTCCGACGATGGTCTGGGTGCTTTCACCCATCTGGCCAAAGAGCCGCTCCGCTGATTGGTCGATACGGCCTGCCATCTGTTCAGACGCTTCGCTGATAACGTCATAGAGGCGGCTGGTGGACTCCTCCAGTTTGGCGCTGACTAGGGCCGACCGATCATCAAGTACGCCATGGAACCGGGCCGAAGTGTCTTCGATGCGCGACGTGATTTCAGTGCCGGTCGATGCCAGATGAGAGAGGATTCGGGACGCGGTTTCATCGAGGCCATGGGTGAGGTTGCCGCTCGCCTGGCCGATCTGATTGGTAAGTCGCTCGGACATGGCAGCGATCGAGGCAATGAGATCGTTGCCCGCGCCGCCGATCTGGCCGGTGACTTCCGTGGCGGTGCGGCCGAGCCCAGTCAGCAGCTGGCTGCCTGACGCGTCAATCTGACCGACCACCCGGGCCGTTGCCTGGTTGATGGTCGATGCGAAATTTTCACTGACGCTGCCCAGTTCAGCGCCGAGGCGGGAGGCAGTTTCGTCAAGCGTCAATATGAATGAGCGATTGGCGCCGCCGATTTCCTCTGCCAGTCTGCCGGCCGAACCGGAGATGGTCTGCATCAGCTGGGTGCCAGTCTCGGAAATCTGGCTGGCGGCGCGCTGCGCGGTCTGGTCCATCACGGAAGTCAGCTGACCGGCGACGGCATTGATCTGGTCGGCAGCGGCAGCGGCGCGAAGATCAAGCGCTCCCACGAGGTCGTCTGTTACCCCAGCGAGGTCGCTGGTGATGCGCGAAGTCGCCTGGCTGGCGGCGGCGGAAATCTTGCTGCCGGCAGTGTCCAACCCGCCGACGATGCGGGCAATCCCCTCCTGCACATGGCCATCGAGCAGGTCCGACTGGCTGCTGATGCGGGAGGCAAGGCTGTCAGCGAGGTCGGTGAGGCGTGCCGCATAGGCAGCGCCCTGTTCCTCGAGCGTGGTGTGAATGGTCTTGGCTGCACCGTCGAGATGCTCGAACAAGCGGCTGGTTGTCGTGTCGACGCGCTCCACGACCTGTCCGGAAGCCTGCTCGATGAAACTTTCGAGATCGGCGCGCGCGCGGCCAACCTTTTCGATGTAATCTCCAACGATGCCCTGCAAACCTTCACTGAGGGCAGACCGGCTGCGTTCCAACTTGGAGGTGACCTCGAGGCCAGACTTCTCGATTTGCTCGATAGTTTCACCTGACGCGGCCTTCAAATGGTAGGCGATGTTGCCGCTCACTGACTGGAGCAGCTCGGTCAGCTGCGTACTGGCGCTGCGCAATTCGTCCGCGGAAGCCGCGGATGTCGCAGTGAGCGTCGATGTGAGGTCCTTGTTGATGCTGGTCAGTTCGGCGATGCTGGAGCGGAGCAACTGCACGACATTGGCTTCCATGCCCTGGACGTGCCTGCCGAAGTCTGTGCTCTCGGAATTCAGCTGGCTTACCGCTGAAGCCAGCATGTCGATCTGGCGGGTAAGGTGATCGGAGAACGTACGCAGTTCACCAATCATCAATCCTGACATCCGCTCCATTTGGGCCGTTTGCCCGCCGATCTCGGAACTGGCCTGGGCTGCACGCGAAGAAACCTCGTCGATGGTGCGCGCCAGCTCGACAGTCGAGCCTTTGAGACCTTGTTCGAGCTGTTCAAGCGTCGCCTGAGCGCTGGAGATGATGGATTCAAGGCTGGTGGTATTGCTTTCTAGTCGCGAGAGCAGGGGGCTCGCCTCATTGCCGAGAACGACACCGGCCTGCTGCAGCGCGGTGCGCTGGTTCTCCAGGCCCTGTACCAGCGTGCGAATACGGTCTTCATTACCGCCAAAGGCCCGCTCGATGGCGGAAATCTCCTTGTGCACCATGCTTTCAAGTTCGCCGGCCCGTTGCACGGCATGCTCGACGCCGCCGACCAGCAGATCGACCTCCGAGCGCACGGCCTGAGCGATCGAGGATAGGCCATCCGCTGCGATTTCCTGTGGCCGCAACAATCTGAAGGCAGCGTGGCGCAGGCTGTCGGAGTTGCGGCGCAGTTCGGATGCCTTCACGACGAAGTAGGCGGCAGCAAACACGAGGGCGATCGGCAGGATGAACTCGATCAGCGCTGCAACGGTGGCGGGCAACTGGGCAGCGGCCAGAGGATCACCGTTCAACACGGCGGCGCTGCGCGTGAAGAACCACGCAAAGATCCAGATCAGGGCAATAACAAAGGCAACGAGATAGGGGGTGATCGGTGCCTGGCCGCCAGCCCGCAAGATCGCCGGGTCATTCTCATTGGCGGGGCGACCGCGCAGTGGCCCTTCAGGGCGGCGCGGGGCTTCGCCGGCACGGCGGAAACCCGGCTCGATGCCGGACGACTCGCCCGGCACCTTCTTTGTCGAACGACGTGGATCGTCTGAGATGTTTACCATACGCCCTACCCGCACCACTCATTATGCGGCGCAGGGCGAAACTGGCCTCTTCTGGCCCTGAGCCGTAAGGATCAACCATAGCCTATCGGGAGTCCCCCTTGAACCCGCGGGAAAGCCACAAGAACCACTAAATTAAGTTTTGGTTAAAATTGTGGATCGGATTGAGTCGATTCAGGCAAGCTTCGGTTCACGATATTCCTTTACGGAAGCCTAGCCTGCCGCTGCTAGGCTGCACGGAAGTCGGCAGGCACATCCGGGGGCTTTATGGGGCGGAGAACATCAGGCAAGCGCGTTACACCCCTGATGCCGGATCCAACCATTTTCGACCTGCAGCAGCTTCGACGATACACGGTGTATCAAAATGACCTGGAACTGGAGCTTATCCAGCTCTTCCGGCAACAGATGCCGCAATTCGTGCGGCAGATCAGATGCGCTGAAAACGCCTATGACTGGAAGCTCGCAACCCATTCGCTCAAGGGCTCGGCGGCAACCGTCGGCGCACCGGTCGTGGCCGCGGTAGCGGAACAGCTGGAAACCCTGGGGCATGATGGAGCCCGGCAGAGCCGCGACCGGCTGCTCATGGCGCTCGAAGAGGCGGTTGCCGAATTCGACCGGGCAATCGAGCAGTTCTACTCCTGACGCCCTGCAGCGGCGGTTGTTTTTCCCGAGTTGATCCCGTATGCAGTGTTCGATTTTCCGAACGGGGCATACTGGATTTCGCTTGATGGTCAAGATCACATTCATTCAGCACAATGGTACCGAGCAGACCGTCGATGGGCAGATTGGCATGTCGGTCATGGAGGCGGCACTCAAGAACATGGTGCCGGGCATCGATGCTGACTGCGGCGGCGCCTGCGCTTGCGCGACCTGCCATGTCTATGTCGATCCCGGCTGGATCGAAAAGACCGGCAAGCGCAGCACGATGGAAGAAGACATGCTCGATTTTGCCTTCGATGTCCGGGATACCAGCCGCCTGTCGTGCCAGATCAAGGTCACAGACGCGCTTGACGGGCTGCGCGTAACAGTCCCTGAAAAGCAATTCTGATCAATAGATTAAGTGGAGAATTTGCGATGAACGATGAGGTCATCAGCACCGACGCGGTGGTCATTGGCGCTGGGCCCTGCGGGTTGTTTGCCGTATTTGAACTGGGCCTCCTCGACATCAAATGTCATGTCGTGGACATCCTCGATCGCCCCGGCGGACAATGCACGGAGCTCTACCCGGAAAAGCCGATCTATGACATCCCGGCTCTGCCCGTCGTCACCGGGCAGGAACTGACCAACCGGCTCATGGAACAAATCAAGCCGTTTCATGCCGAATTCCACTTCAACCAGATGGTGACGGAACTGAAGAAACTGGGGGATGCCGATTTCGAGGTCAGAACCGATGGCGGCCTGGTGTTGCGTTCGAAAGTGGTGGTCATCGCGGCGGGCGGCGGCTCGTTCCAGCCGAAGAAGCCGCCAATTCCGGGGATTGATGCCTATGAGGGCAAGTCGGTGTTCTACTCCGTCAAGAAAATGGAGGATTTCCGCGGCAAGGATGTGCTGATCGTCGGCGGCGGCGACTCGGCGCTGGACTGGACGCTCAACCTGCAACCCCTTGTAAAAAGCCTAACTTTGCTGCACCGGCGCGATGATTTCCGGGCGGCACCCGACAGCGTCAAGAAGATGCGCGAGCTGGTCTCCGACGGAAAAATGCAATTCAAGCTGGGCCAGGTGACCGGGCTTTCGGGTGACAATGGCCAGCTAACGACAGCGCATATCAAGGGCAATGACAACACATTCTACGACATTCCGACGACAAGGATGCTGCCATTCTTCGGGCTGACGATGAAGCTCGGGCCGGTTGCGGATTGGGGGATCAACCTCCACGAGAACCTGATACCTGTCGATACGGCAAAATTCGAGACATCGGTGCCCGGCATCTTCGCCATCGGCGACATCAACAGCTATGAGGGCAAGCTCAAGCTGATCCTGTCGGGATTCCATGAAGCGGCGCTGATGGCGCAGCAGGCGTTCAAATACAAGAACCCCGGCGAGCGCCTGCTGTTCCAGTACACGACATCGAGTTCGAGCCTGCAGAAGAAGCTCGGCGTCGCGTGACGAATTCTTTCGGGCCGATCTGTGACTTATTGTTTCACTTTGTGTAGCTTATTGCCGTTTGTATTGCGGCCGCGAAAGTCCTATCTTTCATACACACCAAGAAGAACAACAAGGAGATCGGTCATGAACTGGATTTTTGAAACTTATTCAAATGTTTACCATACCGCGATGATGCATGACGTGAAGCGTGCCGAGCATGCTGCGCCTGCGAAGAAGGCGGTCCATGGTAAGGCCAGTGCCCTGGCGCGCCTGTTCGGCCGCGGCTAAGCACATCCCCTGCGAGTTTCGATACGCCCGGGCCCAGAGGGTCCGGGCGTTGCCTTTGAAGGAGCCTCGAGGCTGGCATCACGCGGCGATGATGGCATAAACATTGCGTCTGCCGGCGCAGTGCAGACAGCCATGGAGGCGCAGGTGTTCGGCGAGGCCGCAGGTTTGGAACAGGAGGCGGGGCGTTTCCGGGCCGCGCTCGGAATACTGCTGGTGCTGGTGGCGGGCGCGCTTCTTCTGGTCTGGAGCAGCAACCTGCTGTACGACCCGGACAGCTGGTGGCACATCAAGCTCGGCTCCGACATTCTGGCGACGGGTACGTTTCCCACCGTCGAGACCTATTCTTACACATTCGCCGGCAAGCCGTTCATCGCCAAGGAATGGCTGTCGCAGATCATTCTGGCACTGACCTTTAAGGCGGGGGGCTGGCCGGCCGTCGCCTTCCTGACAATCTGCTGCGCCTGCCTTACCGTATGGCTCGTCTATGACGCGCTCGCCGCGGTGCTCAGGCCGCATCTTGCCGCCACCATCACCATGGCGGCCGTCTTCCTGACGAGTCCGACTTTCCTGGCCAGGCCGCACATGCTGGCCCTGCCCATCGCCGTTTTCTGGACGGTCCGCCTGTTCCGGGCCGCCGAGGCGCGGCAGGCGCCCTCCTTCTGGCTGCTGGCGCTCATGGTGCTGTGGGCCAATCTGCATGGCAGTTTCACCCTGGGTTTCGTGATCGCCGGACTCGCCTTTCTGCATCTCGTGCAGGAGGTGCGGCTCGGCAACCGGCCACTGCTGGCGCGCTGGCTCATGTTCCTCGCGCTGTGCCCCGCGGCGGCGCTTGTGCATGCCTATGGCTGGCAGGCCCTGTGGATCAGCGTCAACATGGCGGGCGGCAACGAGGCGATGCGCTATATCGACGAATGGCAGCCGTTCAGCGCGCCGGACAAGCGCGTGCATGAGGCGGCGCTGCTCGTCCTGATCGGCGGCCTGCTGTGGCTGCGGCTGCGCCTCAGCATCGCCAAGCTCGCCTTCATCGCGCTCGCTCTGCACATGTTTCTCACCTATGTGCGGTTCGTGCATGTGCCGTTCCTGCTTCTGCCGCTGGTCATCGCGCCCGAGATCGCCCGGCAGCATCCCGGGCTGTCACTCGGGACTTGGCTCGCGCAGCAGCGCGACAGGCTCGAAAGCACACTCGCCCGGCATTTCCGGCACAGCCTGGCGGGGGCCGGCGCGGCGGCCCTGGCGGCGGCGGTGATCTTCATCGGCTTCATCCCGGTCAAGCCGCCGGAAAAGACCGCGGCGGCCGGGGCGCTGGCCTATGTCGAAAAGGCGGGGATCACCGGCAATGTGCTCAACTCCTACAATTTCGGCGGGTCGCTGATCTTCCACGGCCGCAAGACCTTCATCGACGGGCGCGCCGAACAGCTCTTCCTCGACGGCTTCATCAGCGAGGTGAACGAATCGATGAAGCCGGACGGGGTGCAGGTGCTCAGGGACATTCTCAAGCGCTACGCCATCACCTGGACGCTGCTGACGCCGGACGATGCACGCAATGCCATGCTGGCGACCATGGCCGGCTGGCGGAAAGCCTATGAGGACAAGGACGCGGTGGTGTACCGCCAGGATTGAAAGGCTGGCGGCAGTGCCGGCCCGGCCACCAGAGGGAGTATAAGAGACGATGACGAGTTTCGAGACTTGGCCGCCCGGCATCTGGCTCGGCCTCACCGGCACACCGGCCCTGATCTCGCTGGGGCAGGTGCTGTTCAAGCTGGTTGGCGAGCGCATGAACGCGGCGCCGGCGGCCAGCTGGTTCTCGGCGGCGGCCGATCCCTATTTCGCCGCCGCCATGGCGGTCTATGCGGGCGCGACGCTCTCCTGGATCTATGTGTTGCGAACCGTGCCGCTGGGGCTCGCCTATACCTTCACCTCGCTCGGCTTCATCATCGTGCCGCTCCTGTCGGCCCTGCTGTTCGGGGAAGCCATCACGCTGCGCGATGCGCTGGGCGTCATGATGATCGTCGCAGGGCTCAGCGTGATTCATGGATAGCAGAGCCTTCCTCGACAGCGAAGCCGCTGCGGCCCGAACGCGTGCTGCTGGCCTTGCCTGGCCAGCAGTGTCGCTGATCGTGCTGTTCATGGCAGGCATCTCATTGCTGGTTCACGACCGCTACCACAACGCCGATGTGAGCTGGCTCATCACCGCTGCCGAAGGCGTCCTGCAGGGAAAGGTTCTCTACAAGGACATACTGGAGACCAATCCGCCGGCTGCTGTCCTGCTTTACCTGATACCAAGCCGAATTGCGGCATGGCTGCATTTCATGGCAGAGGATGCCGTAACCCTTCAGACCTATCTCGTGGCATTCGTGAGCCTGGCGCTGACGTCGCGGGTACTTCCGAACACGATCAACGGAATGGCGAATGCCAGGCTGTGGCTGTTCATGGTCATGGCTGCCGGCGTGCTGATCCTGCCCATGCACGGGTTTGCCCAGCGCGAGCACTATGCCGTGATGCTGTCACTGCCGATGGTGGCCAATTTCATCAGATTTGCCGAAGTGGGTAGCTGGGCCCGCGGCTGGCAATCCTGGGCGATAGTCCTGTTGGCCTCACTACCCCTTGCGCTGAAACCGATATTTGCACTGCCCGGGGTTCTGCTGCTGGCTCATGCGCTCGTTCATGCGCGGTCCTGGCGCCCGATGCTCGACAGCGGAATCGTCCACGCAGGACTGATCGGCACGGGTCTCACGGTGACCCTCGTCTGGGGCTTTCCGCACTACCTGGAAATTGTCGTTCCGATCCTTCGCGACATCTATGTTCCGGCGCGAAGCGATTTCATGGCCATTCTCCTGGGCGAACATGTCTTTGTCGCCGGCCTGGCTGCAATCATCATCAGCATCGGGCTGGCGGGCGTGGCGCGGCCAACGGAGGGAGTCGTATCAATGATCCTCGCCGCCGCTGGATTCCTCGCCGGTTATGTGATCCAGGGGAAGGGCTTTCCCTATCACGCCTATCCTGCCCTGTTCTACGGCATCTGCGCGCTATGCATACTGATCCTGGCGCGCCTGACAGACGTCTCACGCGGTGGCGGATCGGTGAGGCTTACCGTGACGATATATTCGATCGTCTTGGCGATCATCGCAGGGGCGGCCACGAAGGACCTCGCCTGGAGGCGGCAGCCGATGACGGACCTGGCCTGGGCCGGAGAGCTGGACCGGCCGACGGTGATGATGATCAGCAAGGAAATCCAGATCGCCTTCCCGCTCATCCGCAAGATCGGCGGCCAGTGGGTCGATCCGGCCAACGGGCAGTGGATGGTGTTCTACTCCGCTTTCATGCTGAGGCGCGCCGGTGAGGACCAGGCGCGCCGTGCCGTATTGGAATACTACTATGACCGCGGCCTTCAGGAGGCGATACAGGTTATCGAGAGAGAGAAGCCCGATCTCATACTGATCGACATGTCGCCGTACATGGCGTGGCTGCGCGAGGCCTTCGAGTCAGCGAGGCCTGGCCTGCTGAGCGGCTACAGTCCGGTGGCAGAAGAACGCTACATCCGGGTGATGCGCCGCAATCAGTGAGGCGCGCCGGGAGGCAGGTGGACCGTGTAGCCGGCGAGTTCGCGCTCGACGGGATAGTATCGGAGAATAGCTTCCCGCATTGCCGGCGTATAGCGCGCGCGAAACTGAAGCCCGTCGTTTCGCCCCTCAGCGACGATCATCGAAAACTCCCGCCTGCCGACCTGTGCGAGAACTGGTTTCTCGTCGAACCTGCCAAGAGCCGACAGCTCGGCCACAATCGCCGGCTCAAGGTAGATGCCCTTGCTGCTGCGAAGGAGGGACACCATGTCGTCCGAAATCACGTGCTGGCGAGCTGACGCAATCAGTTCCGAAAGCAGCCGCTGTTCCGCCAGCCATTTCTCGCCCTTGCCGCCAAACAGGGCGGTCTGGGGGGCAGCGATGGCGACCTGAAGAGCCAGTGAAATGGTCACTAGGGCGCCAGTTACCACTTTGGTTTTGTTAAGAGGGGCAACAGGACTTGAGCTGGCGAGGCTGTACACTAGAAACCCCATGTAGGGTGCGAGTGCTATCCCGAGAATGATGCTTAGGGAATTCATCCATTCGATCAGGTAGTTGAATGCAGCACCGCTTTTCAGAACCAGTGGAAGCAGCAGCGTGCAGATCAGAAGATAACTGACGGCGAAGAGCTCCGCCGTCGCCAGGCGGCTGCGAACTCTGACCTGAGTTGCGGATGAAGTCTCTTGGGCAGCAGGGGAAGCACCCGGCGAAAGGACAGTCAGCAGCAACCATGCCACCGGAATGACAATGAACATCAGGTGATACTTCAAGACCGTCGAGACCATAGTCAGGTTTTCGAGATCAAGTCTGTTGACGTTGTAGGAAACGACGTTCCGGAGAAAGCCGCCTTGCGTGTGCAGATGCAGCGCAAGGAGGAGCAACAGTCCGAGCGCCACCGACGAGGCAAGCCCGGCCACTGCAGATCTCCAATCTCTCAGCGCCAGTGTCAGATAGAGAGCGAGGGGGCCGGCTATCATGGTCTGCTTGGTAAAGACCGCCAGGACCAGAAACAGTGAACTCAACAAGACCCAGGGGAGGCGGCCCCGAGCAAACAGGCCAAGGCTCACACCGGCAAGTGTCAGGAACATTGCCAGATTGTCGACCCTGTAGAGGGCAGACCAGTAGGCAATGGGCATGAATGCGAAAGTGAATAGGCCGGCAGAGACGCTGGCAAGAGATCGTGACAGCGTGCCGCAAGAGCGTGCCGCTGCCAGCCAGGCGAGATAACCGATGAGAGCGGCCGACCCGAAGGCCGATAGCACTGAGACAAGGCGGCCGGCGGCCAGACCATCGACGCCAAGCCACGATGCGACCAGCTCGGCCGTGACATGAAAGACCGGAGGATAATGAAAGATGATGTGCGGCACATCGTTGATGTCGCCGTAGCCTTCACCCCGCATGATCATAATCGCCTGCTGCCAGACGATGCCCTCGCCGTAGTCGAGCTGGTGCGGGAAGGTAACCGCCCTGATCATGTTGGCGACCCATCCGGCGAAGTTCATGACGAGTGCGCTCAACAGCAGCATCGCTCCAGCAACGGACAACAGCCAAAGATATCGCCCGGCCGGCCGCGGCTGGGCGGTGGCCGTATCGTGCTGCGAGATCACGCGATTATTCACGACCGGGCCTTGCCGTTACCAGCATCTGCTTGCCGAGCGGCTTGAAGGGTGAGGCGAGATAGGCGCGGATCAGGAGGGGCGAGACCGGGAGCCTGGACTTGATGGTGAGGGGCAGAAAGCGCGGCCGCACGTCAAGCACTTCATAGCCATTGGCGGCGAGGAAGTCGGCGAGGCTCACATGCGAGTAGACCGACACATGGGTATAGTCATCGAAATACTCGCGCCAGGCATAACGGTAGTTGGGCTGCAGGATGGTCAGCACGCCGCGTGGCGAGAGCTTCCGGCGGAGAGCGGCGAGCGCCTTGCGGAACTGGTCCCGGGACAGATGCTCGAACAGGTTGCTGGCGAAGGCATAATCGATCGTGCCGTCGTCCAGCATCGACAGGTCATCGGCACTTCCGACGATAGCTTCGACCCCGGGCTGGAGGTGACTGCGGATACCCTCCCAGGCGTCGAGGCCGATGCGGCGGCGGGCCACGACATTGTTGATGAAATCGCCATAGCCGCAGCCCAGGTCCAGGACACAGAAATCCGGCTGGATAAGACGACTGAAATGGGCGCGCCACAGCGTGCGCCACAAGACGTCGCGGCGCGGATCGGGCGCAAAGCGCGAGGTGTGGTAGCCCTCATACATCAGGGGTTTTCCAGCCGAAGGTCAGCCCGTGCATCATGCGCAGCCCGACGCACAGGGCCCGCCAGTTGTGCACGTTCCCGCCCTTGCTCTCGCCCACCCGGGCATAGAAGGTGATGGGGCACTCGACAAAGACCAGATGGCTGGCAAGAACCTGGTCAATAAAATGGGCGTTGAATTCGAGATTGATGGCGCTGTTGAGCTGCGGGAGCAGGGTGAGCAATGCGCTGCGCCGGCACAGCTTGTAGGTGGAGCCCAGATCGGTGACGGTACCCGAGCCGAGATGCTTGGCTTCCAGAAGCTTGGCGACGAACAGGTTGCCGTAGAACATGAAGGTGGTGAGCTGGGTGTGGCGCTCGCGGAGCGTCTCGACGATGCGGGTGCCGTTGACGATGTCGGCATGGGGCGCATAGGCCAGCAGCTTGTCGATGTCGATCGAGCGGAAGGTGCGGTCGCCTTCGCACAGGATGACGATCTCCGTGTCCTCATGTTTCGCGGCTTCCGACAGGCAGCGATGGACGCAATGGCCATAGCCCTGGTTCGGCTCATTGATGGCGATGGCACCGGCGTCACGGGCGCGCTGCAAGGTATTGTCGGTACTGTTGTTGCTGACGACGATGACGCGGCGGACTTTGGGATGGCTGCGGAAATCGCGGACCGCATCGGCGATGCTGACCTCGTCATTGTAGGCGGTGAGGGCGACGGTGACCTGATCCGCGGCGAGCGGCGTGGTCCTGAGGCCGTTTTCGGTGCGCTTGCGATTGAACAGCACCAGCACATCGAACAGCGAAAGCACCAGCCCAGCCACCAGCGGCAGCCCGCTGTACCATACGAGCCATTCGCTGACGGCGGTCAATTGCTGATAGGGGCCGATGAGGTAGCGCGGCAGCACCAGCGCGACGCCGAGCAAGTACATCGCGAGGCCAATGCAACATAAATAGATGCCATAGAGCAGAAATGGGATCGACAGGATCCCTTCGGCATCCGGCAGCAGGCGGCGAACACCCGGCACATCGGTGGGCAGATTGCGCGGCCGGCTCCCCGGGCTGCCGGGGTTACCGGAAGGGCGATCGCCGGTCCTCCGGGTGAGGCTCTGCTTCATGTCCATCGATCCTGACCGGGGCCCAGCCGATGGGGCCTGAACGCCCAGGTTCGCGACAGCACGAAGTTGAAGGGCGGGACAATCGCGAGGATGGCCAGCATGGCAAAGGCGTAGTCCAGGCCGCCGAGCGTGGTGACGGCATGGATGATCAGGGTCGTGATCCCCAAGCCCAGCAGCGAGACGGCGGCAAACCGGACAAGATGGCGGCCGTGGCTGCCGCGCAGACTGAAAGTCCAGTGAAAGTTGCCGAGATAGGAGATCGAGAAGGCCGCCGCGTATCCTGCCAGGTTCGCCTGATAGGGGCCAATGCCGGCCGCCGACCGCGCCAGGTAGGCGACGGCCACATGGGCCAGTGTGGCGAGCAGACCGATGCCCACGAACCTGCAGAGCTGGGCCAGGACCTCCTTCATCGGCGGCGCTGCCCCACTACCGCAAACAGGGAAAGCCCGAAAAGCAGCGGCACGGTGCCGACCACGTGGCGCTCGGCTGCGAAGATCCGGGTGAACAGCGCGTTGATGACCGGGCCGGGCGGCGCGGCAGTCCCGCCGGTTTGTCTGCGCAGCGGTTCGGCGAGGCGGTGGGCCACGGCAAGCGGAAAGAGGAGGGTATTGAAATAGCCGATCCTTTTGGGCTCGAGACCGGCCGCGCGAATGGCTTCAGTCAGGCTCGACCTGGTGTAGCGGCGCTTGTGATGGTGGATCTCGTCGTGGCGGGACCAAAGCCAGGGCATGGCGGGCACGGTGAGGAGGATGGAGCCATGCGGCTTGAGTTTCCGGCCAAGGGCTGCCAGGGAGGCCTTGTCGTCATCAATGTGCTCAAGAACGTCAAGCAGCGCGATCATGTCGAAACTTGCGTCGGCATAGGGGAGATCGTCGGGCAGGGCACCGTAGGCTATGGACATGCCGGTTTTCTCGGCCGCTGTGCGCCGCGCCATGTCGTCAAACTCGAAGGCCCGCAGGCGGCCGTAAGTCGACAACAGTTCCAGATTGCCTCCCGTGCCGCAACCCGCTTCGAGGATTTCGGCCTCTGCCGGGGGGCGGACGAGCGTCTCAATGAGCCTGGCGACGATGCGGCGGCGGCCGGCAAACCACCAATGGGTAGCCTCGTCGGCGGCCATCTGCTGATAGGCACTGCGGTCCATCGCCTATTCCAGCCCGATCTTCGATTCGATCACATAGTTCGGCCGGCCGCGGACTTCGCGGGCGATGCGGCCGACATATTCGCCGAGGATGCCGAGGGAGACGAGGTTGAAGCTGCCGAGAAACAGGACCATGGCCATGAGCGAGGCGTAGCCCGGTGTGTCGACGCCGTAAATCAGAGTGCGGATGACGATGTAGAAACCGAACAGGGCAGCGAAGATGCCGAGCGCGATGCCGAGCCAGGTTGAAACGCGGAGCGGGATGGTGGAGGAGGAAACGATACCGTCAATGGCCAGCGCCCACAGCCTGCCATAGGGCCATTTGGAGGCGCCCGCCACGCGCGGCGGCCGCTCATACTCGATGGTCGCGGTCTCATAACCCACCCATGAGAACAGCCCCTTGCTGAAGCGGTTGTTCTCGTTGAGCAGCTTCAGGGTCTCGACCACCTCGCGGTCGAGCAGGCGGAAATCGCCGACATTGGGCGAGATCGGGTACTCGGCGAGGCGGTTGTAGATGCGGTAGAACCATTCGGAGGTCTGGCGCTTCAGCCAGGTGTCGGCATCGCGGTTAGAGCGCCTGGCATTCACCACCCTGGCGCCCTCCTGCCAGCGCCGCACCATTTCCTGGAAGAGCTCCGGCGGATCCTGCAGGTCGACGTCGATGGGGATCGCGACCCGGCCGCTGACATGGGCAATCCCGGCCGCCAGCGCTGCCTCCTTGCCGAAATTCCGCGACAGGTTGAGGAGCTTGACCTTGGGATTGCGGGTCGCGGCGGCGGCAATGGCGATGCGGGTGGCGTCGGTGCTGCCGTCGTTGACGAAAATGACCTCGTAGTTGCGGGTGCCGTCGATCGCCAGGCTGGCGGCCTCGGCAAACGGGATCACCCGGTCAAGGAACAGCGGCACGGCCTCCTGTTCGTTGTAAACAGGCACGATGAGCGACAGCGAAACGGGGCGCGGTTGGAGCTGCTTTGCGATCTGCATTTGCAAGTCAGTATGTCTCGCCATGGGCTGAGGCGCTGGCATCGCTAGAATGATCCAATTTCTCTCGTAACGCCACCGTCATGCAAGGCCGGGACCAGATCTTCTTCAACCGGCAGCCACCACCGAAACTTCGACGACCAGGTCGGGATGCGCCAGACCGGCAACGATCAGCAGGGTCGCCGCGGCGCGATGGCCCTTCAGCATGCGGTCGCGGGTCTCGCGGTAGAGGCCGATATGGGAGCGGTCGGTGATGTAGACATGGGCATCGACGATGTCGGTGTGGTCCATGCCTTCTTCCCTGAGAATGGCCATGACATTGGCCCAGCAAAGCTCATGCTGTTCGGCGGGGGTTGTGGCAATGGTGCCATCGGTTCGGGCACCCACCTGTCCCGCCACATGGACGATGCGGGCGCCCGGTTCGATGGCGATGGCCTGGGCATAGTTCGAGAACGGGGGCGTGGCATCAGCAGACTTGATTTCGCGTTGCATTGGGGAACTCCGTGTTGGCGGCCGCGATCATATTCGCCTTGACGCGAACATAAAGAGAACATATTGTTGTCGTGTGGATAAGTCGGCTTCCGCGATGAAACGGCGGAGGCATTGAACTAGTGTGCGGACAGGAAAAGGAGTGCGGGCATGGCCGGATCAGTCAACAAAGTCATTCTGGTGGGCAATCTCGGCAGGGACCCGGAGGTCCGCCACACCCAGGACGGCAAGGCCATCGTCAATCTGAGCATTGCCACGTCCGAGACATGGCGCGACCGGCAGACCGGCGAGCGCAAGGAACGTACGGAGTGGCATCGCGTGGTCATCTTCAATGAGAACCTGGCGAAGGTTGCCGAGCAATACCTGAAGAAGGGCTCCAAGGTCTATGTCGAGGGACAGCTGCAGACCCGCAAATATACCGACAATGCCGGTGTCGAGCGCTATTCGACGGAAGTGGTCCTGCAGAACTTCCGCGGCGAGCTCACCATGCTCGATGGCCGCAATGGTGGGGCCGGCGACAGCGCCGGCTATGCCGGATCCGAGGAATTCGGACAATCGGGGCCGATGAGCGGCGGCCGGCCAAGCGGCGGCAAGGCCCAGAGCTTCGTGCGCGATCTGGACGATGAGGTGCCGTTCTGAGAGTCGCGGGACGGCGAGACGGCCTTAACCTTACCCGTTGACCTTACCAGTTCATAATAGGGCTGAAAAGTGCAGCGTTTACCACGACTTACGCTGGCACTCGGGGAAAACGTCCGATACAGTTTTAGTCGAATTTAGCGCTGCTCTTCGAGGTCTTCACCCTCAAGGCAGAACTCCAGACGGCGGGGCAGCGCGGCGGCAGGCTCTCCATCCCGCTTTGTGCGCCCCGCCGGGCACCTCTTTCAGGCTGTCGCAGCCTGTCACGCGTCCCGTGGCCCAGGTCCGCCGCATCTCCTGGGTCCGGGGCTCGCCGGCCCGGGGCCTCTTCGAGTGGCCTCCTCGATGAACAACCCTGGGCCGGCACCCTCGTTCAACGGCTGGCGGCACCCCTCAAAGCTGAATGTAGGTGTGCTTGATCTGCTGGTACTTCTCCAGCGCATGTAATGACTTGTCGCGACCGATGCCTGATTGCTTGTAGCCGCCGAACGGCACCGTGATATCGCCGCCGTCGGTATTGTTGATGTTGACAGTGCCGGCCCGCAGCCGGCGCGCGACGCGGTGCGCGCGGACTATGTCCCTGGTCCACAACGAAGCCTGCAGACCGTAAATGGAGTCGTTGGCGATCCTTACCGCTTCCTCTTCGCCATCAAAGGAGATGGTGGCGACGACAGGCCCGAAGATCTCCTCTTGCGCAACGCGCATGTCGTTCGAAACATCATCAAGGATGGTGGGCTCAACATAGAAGCCGCCGGTATTGCGCCGTGCGCGCTCGCCGCCATACGCGACACGGGCGCCTTCCTGCCTGCCGATTCCGACATAGCCGAGGACGCGGTCCATCTGGCTGCCGTCGACCATGGCGCCCATGCGCGTCCCGGGATCCAGCGGATCGCCGGGCCGCCAGGCTTCGGCATGCCTGGCAAGCCGTTCCACAAACTCATCCTTGATCGCCCGGTCGACAATGATGCGGGTTGCAGCGGTGCAGACCTGGCCCGCATTGTAGAATACGCCCGCTGCCGCCGTCTTCGCGGCGTGATCGAGGTCATGAGCATCTGCAAAGACAATGTTGGGCGATTTGCCGCCGGTCTCGAGGGCGACATGCTTCATGTTGCTTTCGCCGGCATAGCGCAGGAACAGCTTGCCGACCTCCGTGGAACCGGTGAAGGCGATCATGTCCACATCCATGTGGCGCCCCAGGGCCTGGCCGGCGGTTTCGCCGAAGCCGGGAAGCACGTTGAGCACGCCCGGCGGCAGACCCGCTTCGGCGGCCAGCTCAGCAATGCGAATGGCGGTCAGCGGCGACTGCTCGGCGGGTTTCAGGATGACCGAGTTTCCGGTTGCCAGGGCCGGACCAAGCTTCCATGACGCCATGAGCAGGGGAAAATTCCATGGCACGACACAACCGACAACGCCGATCGGCTCACGGGTGATCATCGAAACCGAATCCGGCCTGGCCGGGGCCAGCTCGTCATAGACCTTGTCGCAGGTCTCCGCATACCATTGCAGGCAGCGAATGGCGCCCGGGATATCGACGGCAAACGAGTCCGAAATCGGCTTGCCGACGTCGAGGGTTTCGAGCAGTGCCAGTTCTTCCCTGTGCTTTTCAAGGAGCGCCACCCACTTCAGCATGACGGCCTTGCGCCTGCCAGGTGCGGCGTTGGACCAGGACCCCTTCTCGAAGGCCGCACGGGCCGTCCTGACGGCGGCGTCGACATCGGCCGCGCCGCACTCGGCAACCATGGTCAGCAGCCTGCCATCGATCGGCGAGATACAGTCGAAGGTCCGCCCAGACACTGCAGGAACGTAGGTGCCGCCGATGAAAGCCTGGTTGCGGAACGAAACCTGTGAAATCCGGTCGCGATAGTCAGGTGCGGAGGCCATGTCGATCTCCCTGGATTACTGGAGACAGTCCTTGGCGCCAGTCCGGCTCAAATGCAAAAGGGCACCGCTCGAGCGATGCCCCGCAAGACCAGTCCGGCAGGCGCCTCACTTGATCTTGGTTTCCTTGAATTCGACGTGCTTGCGCGCCACCGGATCGTATTTCTTGAGGGACATCTTCTCGGTCTTGGTGCGCGAGTTCTTCTTGGTCACATAAAAGTAACCGGTGTCCGCGGTCGAGGCGAGCTTGATCTTGATAACGTTGCCCTTGGCCATGTGAGTGTCTCTGTCGGGATGGGTCTGGCGCGGATATGGCGGAAAGGGCCCGGGAAGTCAATTCGCGTCTGGACAGCGGACGGGGCTGTGCAGCGGAGGCAGGCCGCTTGCGCCCGGCAGCGCGGCAGCGAATTCAATTTGGGCGAGCCATGAATCATGGCGTATGCTCGGATTGCGGCCGAACCGGGCAGGTCCTGAACTCTAACGGGTGGAAACACAGTTGGATGGCGTGTCACTGATCATTGTTGTCGCCGTCTTCGCCCTGGCAATCATCGCGCTTAACAAGAGCTCGAGGCTTGAAGGCAGGCTGCGGGAGTTATCGTTGCAGCTGGACCAGCTCAGGGGCGAATTCGAGCATCTGAGCGCCCGGACCACCGCCGGCGAAGCCCCGACGGTAACGCCAGGCGTCACAGGCCAAGCGATCGCGCCGGTGGCAGAGGCAGCCGAACCAGCGTCCGATACCGCGCCGCCGGAAGCCGTCGTGCAGGCGACAACATCCACGCACTGGGGGAGATCGCCCGAGCCGCGGCAGCCGGAAGCTGGCCCATCGCGCGATGTCGAGCAGGCGCTGGCCTCGCGCTGGTTCGTGTGGATCGGCGGGCTTGCCATTGCGATCGGCGGGGTGCTCTTCGTCAAGTATGCGTTTGACGCGGGCTGGCTTTCGCCGCTGACCCGCTGTGTCCTCGGATTGCTGGGCGGGCTGGCCCTGATTGCGGGCGGCGACCGCCTGCGGCGCACGCCGGTCATGGCGGCGCAGCCAAACTACGTGCCGGCCGCACTTACTGCGGCCGGTCTGGTGATTGCGTTCGGAAGCGTCTATGCCGCTTACGCATTCTATCAGCTGCTGCCGCCGCTCATGGCTTTCGCCATCATGGCGGCCATCGCGCTGGCCGCCTTCCTGCTGTCGCTGGTCCAGGGCCCGCTGATCGCGGCGCTCGGCCTAATCGGTTCCTATGCCACGCCGACGCTGATCCCCTCCCAAGACCCTTCGGCCTGGGGGTTCTTCCCGTATATCTTTATCATCCTTGCGGCATCACTGGCGCTGTTGCGGGTGCGGACCTGGTGGTGGCTGGGCTATGCGGCGGTCGGCGGATCCCTGATCTGGGGCCTGCTCTGGGCGCATGGCGGGATCTATGAGGCGGCCGATTCCGTGCCGCTTGGCCTGTTCGCGATCGCGATTGCGTCGCTGTCGTTCTTTGCCATCTCCGGAATGGCCATCCTCCAGCCCGGCAGCGGTTCGCTCACGCAGGCCTCAACGATCACGCCACCGCTCGCCATCGGTCTTGCAGGCGTGGCGGCGGGCTTGCTGGTGCTTTGTGCCAATGCAATTGCCGCCCGCCACGGCGCGGCGGCGCTGGCGCTGCTCCTTGCCGGCACCCTCGGGGCTGTAGCGGTTGGCTTCAGCAAGGAGGGCATGGCACCCCTGCCGGGGCTGGCGGGCATCCTGGCTCTGGTTACGCTCGGCGCCTGGTACGAGGGCGAATTCACACAGATTGCCTATGACGAGCTGGGCAATGCGGTGCGCCTGGCGGGCCCGGGGGCACGATCATTCCTGTTGTGGCTTGGGACATTCGGCGCGGCCCTTGCGGTTGCCGGATATGCCGGCGTGCGCTGGCGCGATGCACCGGTGATCTGGGCGGCGATTTCGGCAGGGGGCGCCATCCTGTTTGGCGCTCTGGGACTGGGACGTGCGCACCATGCCATCAGTTCCGGACAGTGGATGGCCGCGGGTCTGGTCATCGCGCTGGCATTCGGCGCGGCGATCTGGAGCCTGCGGGCCAGGGCAGAGAACCCGGCCCAGAACCTGGCCCTCGGCCTGTTCGCCGTCGCCGCGACAGCGGCAGCGCTGCTTGCCCTTGACGAGGCCTTCGACCGGCTCTGGCTGACGCTGGCGCTGGCCGCGCTCGTGCCCGCTCTCGGCCTTGCCAGCCTGCAAGTCAGAATTCAGCTGTTCGGACCGATCGCCACGGCCGTGGCAGGGCTGGTCGTGCTGCGACTGCTGATTGCCCGCGAATTGTGGTTTGGCGAGGATAGCCTGCCGCTTGGAGAGCATTGGCCACTCTATGGCTATGGTGCGCCGGCCATTCTGTTCTGGGGCGCTTCCCGGTTGTTCCAGGCCTCGGGCTATAGCCGCTCGCATGTGGCACTGGAGGGATCGGCCCTGGGCGTCGCGGTGGCGCTGCTGTCGCTTGAACTGCGGGTACTGATCGCCGGCCGCATTCAAGGGCAGCGACCCGGGTTGCTCGAGGCCGGGGCCCATGTCATGGCGTGGTGTTCAACTGCCTATGGCCTGCTCCATCGTCAGCAGGCATTTTCCAGGATCGTCTCGCGGTGGGGTGCAATGGTGCTCCTCGCGGCAGCAACCGGCCTCACCGTGTTCGGCAGCCTGATCCTGCTGAACCCCGTGGTGAGCGGCGATGCCGTGCCTGGAGGCAGTGTTGTCAATGCGCTGCTGCTCGCCTACCTGGCGCCCTCCGTCCTTGGGGCCTTCATCGCTCGCAAGCTTGATCAGGTCAAATGGCAGGAACTGCGTGCCGGCGCAGGTATCCTCTCGCTGGTGCTGCTCCTGGCCTATCTCACGCTGGAAACCAAGCGGCTGTTCCAGGGTGCCGTTATGGTGCCGTGGTCCCAGAGCGACGCCGAGAACTATGCCTACTCGGCCGTGTGGCTGGCTGCGGCACTGGCGCTCTTCGTTGCAGGTATCCGTATCGGCCAGAAATATGTCCGGCTCGCGGGGCTGGCCGTCATGATGGTGGTCGTGTTCAAAGTCTTTGTGATCGATCTGTCCGGCATCGGCGGGCTCTATCGCATTGCCAGCTTCGTCGGCCTTGGGCTGTGCCTTGTGGGGATCGGCTGGCTCTATGCGCGATATGTGCAAAGACCGCTCGCGAAGGCTGCGTTGCCTGACTAGGGCCTGGACAAAGTGCCGGCTCCCGTGCCCTTAGGCCAGTCGAGGAAGTGCCAGTCGTGACCGCCTGCCACCAGACAGGTGGCACCGCGCGGCGCGGTCACCAGCAAGGTCCAGCTGCCGGACGCTGAGACATAAAGTTCGACCAGCGAGCCGTCACCTGCCAGTCCAAATGCCGAAAGCGATTCGCCGTACCGGTTCTTGAGGGCAGAGACAATCGGAGCCCGCTCACCGCAGGGTGGAACCTGCGCGATCGCGCCGGTGGCGGCCAACACCGCGACCGCCGCACCTGCAAGCATGGCCAACCACTGTCGGCTTGTTCGTGTCAACATCACCGTTCTCCAGGCACCCTGCCGGGAGAACGCGATCCTGTCTTGTCAGCCTGGCGCGGGCGCCAATTTGCGGTCCATTCCGGCTTCTGGTGCGGCACTCGCCGAGGCTTTCAGCCGGGTTGGAACCAAAACAGATATGGTAACTGGAACAAGCAGATTAAAGGTTCGGCGCAGGGCATAACTTGGTTCTTGCCAGCCAGGTCCATGAGCGCTAAAGAGCGTCGCGTTCAACTTCACACGCGGATGCGGGATGGTTTGCACGGGGTCGTGAGACCTCCACATAGCGGGCCGTCCCTCCGGTGCCGGGAAACCGGCTACACCATCCGCGGCGGATCAACCGGAAAAGGAAGCACTGCATGGCATTGCCAGAATTCACCATGCGTCAGCTGCTCGAAGCTGGCGTGCATTTCGGTCACCAGACCCATCGCTGGAATCCGAAAATGCGCAGCTATATCTACGGATCGCGTAACGGCATCCACATCATCGATCTCGCCCAGACCGTGCCACTGCTGCACCAGGCGCTGCTGGCCATCAGCAACACCGTGGCAGGTGGCGGGCGCGTGCTCTTCGTCGGTACGAAGCGGGCGGCGTCGGATGCGATCGCCGAAGCGGCCAAGCGCTCGGCGCAGTACTACATCAACTCCCGCTGGCTCGGCGGCACACTCACAAACTGGAAGACGATTTCCAATTCCATCAAAAGGTTACGTCAGCTCGATGAGACATTGGCTAAAGAAAATTCTGGACTGACGAAACGTGAGATCCTGCAACTGACTCGGGAAAAGACGAAGCTTGACCAGGCGTTGGGCGGCATCAAGGACATGGGTGGCGTGCCCGACATCATCTTCGTGATCGATACCAACAAGGAGCAGTTGGCGATCAAGGAGGCCAACCGTCTCGGCATTCCCGTGGTGGCAATCCTCGACACGAATTGCGATCCCGCCGGTATCACCTATCCCATCCCCGGCAACGACGATGCCGGCCGGGCGATAGCCCTTTACTGCGAACTGGTCTCGCGGGCCTGCATCGAGGGTATCTCCCAGGCGCAATCAGGGGCAGGTGTCGACATCGGCGCCGCCGAAGAGCCGGCCGCCGAAGTGCTGCCAGAAGCTGCTACCGCCTAATTACTGGAGACATTGCAATGGCTGAGATCACTGCCGCAATGGTCAAGGACCTGCGGGAAAGAACCGGCGTCGGCATGATGGATTGCAAGGCAGCTCTTGCCGCAACCAAAGGCGATATGAATGCTGCCGTCGACTGGCTTCGGGCCAAGGGGCTTGCCAAGGCCGCCAAGAAGTCGACGCGCGTCGCTGCCGAAGGGCTAATCGGCCTGGCCGTCGAAGGAACAACGGGGGCGCTCGTCGAGGTCAATTCGGAAACAGACTTCGTGGCGCGCAACGAGAAATTCCAGGCAATGGTTGGCGAGATCGCCAAGCTGGCACTCACTGCCTCTGGTGACCTCGAGAGACTGAAGACAGCCAGGTATCCGGGTGGCACACATGCAGTTGCGGAATTCGTGGCAGAGATGGTGGCGTCGATCGGCGAGAACATGACGGTGCGGCGGACGGCTGTGCTGACGGTCGGGCAGGGCGCCATCGGTTCCTATGTGCACAATCAGGTGGCGCCGGGCATGGGCAAGATCGGCGTGATCGTCGGTATCGAATCGAGCGGCAACAGGGAGGAACTGGTGCAGTTCGGCCGCATGCTGGCCATGCATATTGCCGCCACCAATCCGGTGGCCATGGACCTTGCCGGGGTTCCCGCCGAGACACTGGAACGCGAGAAGGCCATTCTCGAGGAGAAGAATGCCGGCAAGCCCGCCAATGTCCTGGAAAAGATCGTGGCTTCCGGGCTCAAGTCCTACGCCAAGGAGAATTGCCTGCTGGAGCAGGCCTATGTGCATGACGGTTCGAAGACCGTGGCGCAGGCCATCGGCGAGGCCGGCCAGAAGGCGGGTGCGCCGATCAATGTCACAGGCTATGTCCGCATGCAACTGGGCGAGGGTATCGCGAAGGCCGAGGATGATTTTGCCGCAGAGGTGGCCAAGGCTGCCGCCGGCGGGTGAGACGAATCAGCCACAAGGTCATATGAAGGCCCCAATTCGGGGCCTTCATTTTTTGAGAGCGGGGAGAGAATGGCCAATCTGGCATTCAAGCGCGTGCTGCTGAAAGTTTCCGGCGAGGTCCTGATGGGCACCCAGCCCTACGGAATCGACCTTGAGACGGTCGGGCGGCTGGCGGATGAAGTGCTGGCGTGTGCCAGAGCCGGGGCGCAGATGGCGCTGGTGATCGGCGGCGGCAATATCTTTCGCGGCATGGCGGGCGCTGCCAAGGGCATGGACCGGGTGTCGGCCGACCATATGGGAATCCTGGCCACGGTGATAAATGCGCTGGCCATGCAGGGCGTGCTGCAATCCAGGGGAGCGGATGCGCGGGTACTGTCGGCCATTGCCATGCCGACAGTGTGCGAGACCTATTCGCGGGCCAAGGCCGTGCACCATCTCGAGAATGGCCGGATCGTGATCTGTGCGGCGGGCACCGGCCTGCCATTCTTTACGACCGACACGGGTGCAGCACTTCGGGCCGCGGAGATGGCTTGCGACGCGTTGCTCAAGGGAACCAGCGTCGATGGCGTCTACGATGCCGATCCCAAGCAGGTCGCCACGGCAAAACGCTATGCCAAAGTAACGTTTACCGAGATTCTGGCCCGCGACCTGAGGATCATGGATCCGGCGGCCATCGCGCTTGCGCGGGATAACGGGATTCCGGTAGTGGTATTCTCGATCCGCACACCCGGCGCCGTCTTCGAAGTCATCACGGGTGGCGGGCGCTATACAATTGTGACTAGGGACTAACCGCCATGGCACAACCTGTTCCTTTCGATGCAAAGGATCTGAAGCGCCGCATGCATGGGGCGGTGGAAGCACTGAAACATGATTTCGGCGGATTGCGAACCGGCAGGGCCGCGGCGAGCCTGCTGGATCCCATCCACGTCGACGCCTACGGGGCCCACATGCCGCTGAACCAGGTGGCCTCGGTCACGGTGCCTGAACCGCGCATGCTGCAGATCAACGTCTGGGACCGCGGACTGGTGATTGCCACCGAAAAGGCGATCCGTGCCTCAAACCTGGGTCTCAACCCGCAGACGGAAGGCCAGGTGATCAGGCTAAGGATGCCGGAACTCACTCAGGAGCGGCGCAAGGAACTGGTAAAGGTTGCCCATCAATATGCCGAGAAGGCCCGCATCGCAGCCAGGAACGTGCGACGCGACGGCATGGAACAACTCAAAGCGCTCGAAAAAGCCCATCAAATGAGCGAAGACGAGCACAAGAAGAAGGCCGATGAAGTTCAAAAGATGACCGACGAAATCATCAAGGAAATTGACGCGGCGCTGAAGACCAAAGAAGCTGAAATCATGCAGGTCTAATGGCGACGACCGGGGGCATAGAAATGAACGCGGCAGTTCCTGCGCCACGCCATGTCGCGATCATCATGGATGGCAATGGCCGGTGGGCCGCGTCGCGGGGACTGCCGCGCACCGCAGGGCACAAGGCCGGTGTCGACGCGCTGCGGCGGGCCGTTCGTGCCGCCGCTGACCTCGGTATTGAGTATCTCACGATCTACAGCTTCAGTTCCGAGAACTGGACGCGGCCGGTCGGCGAGGTTACCTATCTGTTCGATCTGTTGCGCCGGTTCATTCGCCAGGATGTGGCGGAGCTGCATGCCGCGGGCGTCCGCATCAAGATCATCGGCGAGCGCGATCGACTCGATCCGGACCTCGTGTCGCTACTGACGGAGACCGAAAAGCTCACGGCCGAAAACACGCAACTCACACTGATCGTGGCTTTCAACTATGGCAGCCGCCAGGAGATCATCAGAGCCGCGCGCAGTCTCGTCGAATCGGCGCGGCGCGGGGAACTCGACCCCGATGAGGTCACTCCGGAGCTTTTCGCCTCGCGGCTCTACACTACCGATGTTCCCGATCCCGATCTGCTCATCCGCACCAGTGGCGAGCACCGGCTGTCCAACTATCTGCTGTGGCAGAGCGCCTATACCGAGTTCGTGTTTGTCGACGAACTGTGGCCGGACTTCACCAAGGACGTCCTGCAGCGCGCCATAGCGATCTATCAAAAACGCGACCGCCGGTTTGGCGGACTCAAGGTCCAGAGCGCTTGAGCGGGGCTGCCGGCCGCGGCCCATCAAAATGGAGCGATCTGGGGGTTCGCAGCTTATCGGCCGTGGTTCTGATACCGGCAGTCCTGCTTGACGTGTGGCTGGGCGGCGTGTGGTTCAGGCTGCTGGTGGGGCTGATCGCCGTGTTGATGGCCTATGAATGGACGGCATTGGCACATGACGGCAGTTCGGCGCAATTTGCCCTGCATGCAGCAGCCGCGCTTTCGGGGGCGTTCCTTCCCGGTGAGGCCGGACCGGCGGCGTCACTGATAGCCGTTGTGGCGCTTGCCACAGTATCGGTCGTTCTGGTCCAGTTTCAGTTGCATGAACGCAATGCCTGGACATCACTTGGCGTGTTCTATGTCGGGTTGTCGGCTGCGGCGCTGGTACAGCTCGGTGCGGATCATGAGTTCGGTTTTCATGCCATCATCTGGATACTCGTAATCGTTTGGGCCGCTGACTCTGCGGCCTATTTCAGCGGGCGGACGATAGGAGGACCCAAACTTGCCCCGGTGATATCGCCCAACAAGACCTGGGCGGGTTTCCTGGGTGCAATGGCGGGTGCTGCGCTGGCGGCGTCGATCTACTCGGCTGTCGCCGACATCGGGTCGCCGGGGTGGCTGGCGCTGGTTGGCGCCGCACTGGCTGTTTTCGAACAGGGGGGAGACCTGTTCAAGTCGGCTTTCAAGAGGCACTACGGCGTCAAAGACACGGGCCATCTCATTCCCGGCCACGGAGGGGTAATCGACCGCGTCGACGGGCTGGTCGCCGTGTCGATGGTGGCGGCCCTGATTGGCCTTGCCCGGGCTGGCGCCGATGCAACAGGCCGGGGATTACTGATCTGGTAACCATAATCTGCCGAATTAATGTCGTAATCACTCAGTTCTGTGGTTAATGGATCGTCAACAGAAAAGGTCAAATGGCATGCATGGATGGCCGCTCCAGGGCCCGGAGACGTCCGGGCGGTTGGGCAACTGCCAACCTTCGTTCGCCGACCATTCGGAAGCACTCTAAATGGACGTCCTCTCGCTGATTCATTTGCCGGTCCTTACACTGCTGGGCTATGCCGTGCCATTCCTGCTGGCGCTGACCATCATCGTGTTCGTACACGAATACGGTCACTTCAAGGTCGCCCGGCTGTGCGGTGTCAAGATCGACACGTTCTCGATCGGTTTCGGCAAGGAACTCACCGGATTTACGGATCGCCACGGGACGCGCTGGAAGATCGGCTGGATGCCGCTCGGCGGCTATGTCAAATTCGCCGGCGATGCCAATGCCGCGAGCCTGCCCGACCGGAACGCCGGCAACGCCCCGATGACCTTCGAGGAATTCCATGGCAAGCCCGTCTGGCAGCGGGCGCTGGTCGTCGCGGCCGGACCAATCGCCAATTTTGTACTGGCGATTGTGATTTACACGATTGCGTTCATGTTCGTCGGGCTGCCTGCAAACGAGCCCCGGGTGCATGAGGTGCTGGCCGACAGCGCCGCCGCTGAGGCAGGGCTTCAGCCCGGCGATCTCATCAAATCGATCAACGGCAGCCAAGTGACCAGCTTCCTGGATATACAAGAGATTGTCAGGACGCGGGCCGGGGATACCATCACCATCGTGTTTGACCGAGGTGGCCGAGAAATGACCGTGCAGGCTGTTCCCCGGGCCAAGGAAGAGGTCGACCAGTTCAACAATCCGGTGCGCTACGGCCTGCTGGGGATCAGGCAGGATCCGAACGGCCAGCTGGTGATCGAGAAGAAGCCGTTCGGCGAAGCGCTGGTGAAGGGTGCGAAGCAGACATGGTCGATCATCGACACGACTTTGCGCTACATCGGCAAGATGTTCAGCGGGCGGGAGAGCACCGACCAGCTGGGCGGCGTGGTGTCGATCGCGAAGGCAGCGGGCGACGCTGCGTCACTCGGGATCATGAGCTTCCTGATGATCGTCGGTTTCCTGTCGGTCAGTATCGGATTAATTAACCTGTTTCCTATTCCAATGCTGGATGGTGGACATCTGGTCTATTACGCGATCGAAGCGGCGCGTGGGAAACCGCTCGGGCCCGATGCACAGGAGTGGGGATTCAGAATCGGATTCGCGCTGGTGCTGGGGCTGATGCTGTTGGGAACCTGGAACGATGTCGTGCGGTGGTTCATCAAGCCTTGGATGACTGGCTAGTTCATTGAAAAGACTGGACCAATCACCGGTTTGCATTCGCCGCAAAACATCGTAAAAGGGCGTTAGTTCAGGGTCTCCGGCGACGCGGGGCGGCGTGGGTCGGGGAGTAGAGGGGTTGATGCTTAAGCGGTTTGTCATTGTCTGGTTCTGGGCGCTGGCGTTTACAGCTGCAGGACCAACTCTCCCGGCCATTACGGTTGCCGCCCAGGCCCAGACGATCGGCCAAATCGTGGTCGAGGGCACGCAGAGGGTCGAGACAGAGACGGTGCTCTCCTATCTGCAGGTGACGCGCGGCGACGCCTTCGATGCCGAGCGGATCGACGAATCGGTCAAGGCGCTGTTCCAGACGGGCCTCTTCTCGGACGTGCAGGTGTTTCGGCGCGGCTCGACCCTGGTCGTCCAGGTGGTCGAGAATCCGATGATCAACAGTGTGCGCTTCTCCGGCAACGATGAAATCGACACCGAGGATCTCGAGAAGGAGATCGAGTTGCGGGAGCGCATGGTCTATACGCCGGCACGCGTCCAGAACGACATCCAGCGTATCCAGGCCGTCTATCGGCGGGCCGGGTTCCAAACCGTAGCCGTCGTTCCAAAAACCGTGCAACTGCCGCAGAATCGCATAGATCTCACCTACGAGATCACCGAAGGTGTCGAAACGCGGATCGGTGAGATCAATTTCGTCGGCAACGAGGCGTTCAGCGACGGCGACTTGCGGTCGGTTATTGCCACGGCCCGCTATGCGTGGTGGAAGTTCTTCTCCAAGAACGACAAGTATGATCCCGACCGCATCGAGTACGACAAGGTCTTGCTTACACGGCACTATCTCAAGAACGGTTTCGCCGACTTCAAGGTGATATCGGTCGACGCCCAGCTGCAGCCGGACGGAATCAACTACGTCCTCACCTTCACCGTGGAAGAAGGGCCGCTTTACCGCCTCGGCGACGTCTCGGTCAATCGCGGCCAGGCGCCGATCAACGAGCGCGATCTGCAGCGCGCCGTCATCACCAATCCGGGCGATGACTTCGATGGCAGCAAAATCGACAAGACAGTTGAGAACATCACCATCGAAGCTGGCAAGGCCGGTTATGCCTTTGCGCGGGTCACACCCGACATGCAGCGCGATCCGGCCAACCGCATTCTCAATATCGTCTACAATATCGAGGAAGGACCGCGCACCTACGTGGAGCGGATCGACATTGTCGGCAACACGCGAACCCGGGACGAGGTCATCCGGCGGGAACTCCGGATCTTCGAAGGCGATGCCTATAATCGCGTGCTGATCGACCGCGCGCGGCGACGCCTCACAGCGCTGGATTTCTTCGAGAAGATCGATTTCCGCGAAGAGCAGGGCAGTGCCCCAGACAAGGTGGCGCTGGTGGTCGAAGTGGTGGAAAAGTCCACCGGATCAATCAATTTCTCGATCGGTTACTCGACGGCGGAAGCGGTGGTCGGCGGCATCAGCATCTCCGAGCGCAATCTCATGGGGCGCGGTCAGAATGTACGGCTTGCCACGCAGCTGTCATTCAAACGCCAGCAGATCGATTTCAGCTTTACCGAGCCCTATTTCCTCGGCATGCCGATTTCGGCCGGATTCGATGCCTTCGCCACGCGTTCGGACAACCAGGATTACTCGTCCTACACCGTCGAACAGATCGGCGGCGCCTTGCGCACGGGTTTCCGCCTGGATGAATGGCAGAGCCTGAACTTCAAGTATTCGTTCTCGCGGCGGGACATCTTTGACGTCGATGACGACGCCTCGCTGGCAATCCGCGATTCAGAAGGCGTTACCTACAAGTCGATGGTGAGTACTACCTATACCTATGACGACCTCGACAACCCGCTCAAACCTACGAAGGGATTCCGGGCACAACTCACCGGCGATCTCGCCGGGCTCGGCGGCGATGTCTATTATGCCAGCGCGGAGGCGTCGGCATGGTGGTTCCAGCCGCTCGTTTCTGACGGCATCGTCCTGAAACTCGAAGGGAATGTCGGCCATATGGAGGGCTGGAACGGCAAGGACGTGCCGATTCAGGACCGGTTCTTCAAAGGCGGGGATTCATTCCGCGGCTTCGCCAGGTCGGGCGTCGGGCCGCGCATGCTCAACGGTGCGAGCGGCAACATCGACGCCATTGGCGGACAGACCTATGCTCTGGGCACGGTGGAAGTGACTTTCCCGGTTGGCCTGCCTGAAGAATTCGGCATCGAGGGTGCGGTATTCTCGGATTTCGGCACGGTGTTCAACGCGCCGGAAGACACTATCCTGGCCGGAGCGCCGGGGTGTCCCGGGGTCAACAATTGCGACGTGTTTGACACTGCGACTTTCCGGGCGTCGATCGGTGCCGGGTTGATCTGGCAGTCGCCGTTCGGGCCGCTGCGCTTCGACGTCGCCTATCCGATCCTCAAGGCGGACTATGACGACAAGGAGTGGTTCCGGTTCTCGATCGGCACACGGTTCTAGGGTCATGCCGGAGGACGCGAAAGCGCTGGCGGGCGCCGACATCGGGCGGATCATGCAGTTGCTGCCGCACCGCTACCCGTTCCTGCTGATTGACCGGCTGGCCGATCTCAATGGCGATCAGTCAGGCACGGGCATCAAGAACGTCACGATCAATGAACCGTTTTTCCAGGGGCATTTCCCGGGGGCGCCGGTATTTCCCGGCGTGTTGCTTGTTGAAGGCATGGCGCAAACCGCGGGCGCCGTGGTGCTGGCAACGCTGGGTCCGGAAGATGAAGGCAAGCTCGTATTCTTCATGTCGATCGACAAGTGCCGGTTCCGCAAGCCGGTCGTGCCCGGCGATACCGTTCAGTTCAAGGTCCAGCTGCAGCACAAGCGGCCGCCCGTCTGGAAGTACTGGGCCGAAGCGCATGTCGATGGCAAGAAGGTCGCGGAAGCCGAAATTGGCGCCATGCTGATGGACCGCCGCGGCGCCTGAGCTTTCCGGCTACTTGCCGCGTTTGCTCATCAGCACATAGTCACGTTTCGGGGCGCCCGAATAAAGCTGGCGCGGGCGGCCGATCTTCTGGCTGGGATCCTCAATCATCTCCTTCCACTGCGATATCCACCCGACCGTGCGGGCGAGCGCGAAGAGCACCGTAAACATCGATGTCGGGAAGCCGAGGGCCCGCAGAATGATGCCGGAGTAGAAGTCGACATTGGGATAGAGCTTGCGCTCAATGAAGTACGGGTCGGCGAGTGCCGCCCTTTCCAACTCGCGGGAAACGTCCAGGAGGGGATCATCCTTGATTCCGAGTTCCGCCAGAACCTCATGCGCCGTCTTCTGCATGATCTTGGCACGCGGATCATAGTTCTTGTAGACGCGGTGTCCGAAGCCCATCAGCCGAACATTGGAGGTCTTGTCCTTGACCTTGGCAATGAAGGCGGGAACCTTGGCCGGGTCGCCGATGTCACTCAGCATCTGAAGCGCTGCCTCATTGGCGCCACCATGGGCCGGACCCCAGAGACAGGCAATGCCGGCAGCTATGCAGGCAAAAGGATTGGCGCCGGACGATCCGGCGAGACGTACCGTTGACGTCGAAGCGTTCTGCTCGTGATCGGCGTGCAGGATGAATATGCGATCCATAGCCCGGGCGAGCACCGGATTGACCTGATACTCCTCGCACGGGACGGCGAAACACATGCGCAGGAAGTTGGCCGCGTAGGAGAGATCATTCTTGGGATAAATGAACGGCTGGCCGATGTGATACTTGTATGCCATGGCGGCAATCGTCGGCAGCTTGGCAATCATGCGACGGGAGGCGATCTCGCGCTGCCGCGGATCATTGATGTCGGTCGAGTCGTGATAAAAGGCCGACATGGCGCCAACAACGCCGACCATCACGGCCATGGGATGCGCGTCGCGCCGGAATCCGGAGTAGAAGCGGCTCATCTGCTCATGAATCATCGTGTGCGTGGTGATGGCGTTCTCGAACTCCTTGCGCTGCGCCATAGTCGGGAGTTCACCGTAGTACAGAAGATAACAGGTCTCGATGAAGTCGCCGTACTCAGCAAGCTGCTCGATGGGATAGCCACGATACAGCAGGATGCCTTCGTCGCCATCGATGTAGGTGATTTTTGAATCGCAGGAGGCTGTCGACGTAAAGCCGGGATCGTAGGTGAAAATGCCGGTCTGCGCATAGAGTTTGCCGATATCGATGACGTCCGGACCGATGGTTCCACGCTTCACCGGCAGCGCAATGGTATTGCCTCTGACCGTCAGCGTCGCGCTTGTGTCTGCTTCAGTCATGCGGGTCTCCTCACATTTTCACCGGTGATTATTGCACCGCAGCATTTATAGGTCAAATTAGCTGACCTGATCCCTTATACGACTTAGGGCGTCCTCGCGGCCCAATGCGTCAAGGACGTCGAAAATGCCGGGGGAGACCGTACTGCCCGTGAGAGCAGCACGGAGAGGTTGAGCCAGTTTCCCGAGCTTCAGACCACCGGCCTCGGCATAGGCCTTGACCGCTTCCTCAATACCACCAGCGTCCCAGGAGGGAACTGCCTGGAGCACCGGGAGCAGGTTCGCAAGGGTCTCGCGGCCACCATCCAGAATAATCTGGCGGGCCTTTGCATCAAGCGAGATCGGCCGTCTGGCAAACAGGAATGCAGCGCCGTTCTTCAGTTCAACCAAGGTCCTGGAGCGCTCCTTGAGGCCCGGCATGGCGCGCAGCAGCCTGTTCTTCATGGAGGCATCGATCTGCGCCAGCAATTCATTGCCGCCTTCTGCATGCGGAAGGAAGGCAAGGAAGCGGTCAAGCAGCGCCCGGTCATCGGTGTGCCGGATGTAATGGCCGTTGAGGTTTTCCAGTTTGGCAAAGTCAAAGCGTGCAGGTGACTTGCCAATCGATCCCAGGTCAAACCACTCTATCAACTGTCCGGTTGAGAAGATTTCGTCGTCACCATGGCTCCAGCCGAGGCGGGCGAGGTAGTTGCGCATGGCCTCGGGGAGATAGCCCATGGACCGATAGGCCTCTACGCCCAGGGCACCATGGCGTTTCGACAGTTTTGCACCATCAGGGCCGTGGATGAGCGGAATGTGGGCCATCACCGGCACACGCCAGCCCATGGCACGGTAGATCTGGATCTGGCGAGCGGCATTGGTCAGATGATCAACACCGCGAATTATGTGGGTGATGCCCATGTCATGGTCGTCTACGACGACGGAAAGATTGTAGGTCGGATTGCCATCGGAGCGCAGGATGATGAGATCATCGAGGTCCTTGTTGGGGATGACCACGCGGCCCTGGACCTCATCGTCGACAATGGTTTCGCCTTCCTGAGGCGCCTTGAAGCGGACGACCGGCCTGACATCGATCGGGGCTGTCGCAGGATCACGATCGCGCCAGGTTCCGTCATAGCGGATGGGACGCTTCTCAGCCTCGGCCCTGGCGCGCATCTGCTCGAGTTCCTGGGGCGTACAGTAACAACGGTAGGCCTTGCCCTGCGCCAGCAGCTGCTCAGCTACTTCCCGGTGACGCGCCGCCCGGCCATACTGCGAGATTGCTTCACCGGCCCAATCGAGTCCCAGCCAGGTGAGGCCTTCCAGGATAGCGTCGATCGCGGCTGCCGTGGAGCGCTCGCGATCGGTGTCCTCGATGCGCAGCAGCATCTTGCCGCCATGATGGCGCGCGAAAGCCCAGTTGAAAAGCGCGGTACGCGCACCGCCGATATGAAGGAATCCGGTCGGGGACGGGGCGAAACGCGTGATGACTGGCGAAGACATGGTCGCCGTTCTCCGTGGCAAGAACTCGAAGGATAGGGAGCTATCGGTTTGGTGCGCGCATAGCATATCACCCCGGTGCCGGTAAGTGCCCAGGGCATAAGATGGCCGGTGACTTGGCAGCGTAAGTCGGACAATATGACTGCACTTGGCGCCGTGGGCGGAGGCGCATGTTCGCCACGGTACAGTGCGGCAGGAGACGAGAGTGACCGCGGCGGCGGTTCAGGATCTTGAGGCTGAAGTGCTGCCCTCGTGGATGGAGCGGCAGCTGGCGATGCAGCGCGACACGGTGGTGCTGTGGTCGCCTGTATTCCTCATAGTCGGCATATGGATATACTTTGCCCTACCTGTCGAACCCTCGCTGGTACTCTGCGGGTTCTTGCTGGCAGTTCTGGCCGGAGTGTCTGTTGCCGCCCTCTGTGGCCACATGCGGCGCAGTGGACTGGTCCTCGTGCTCGTTTTCGGCGGCTTGCTGCTGGCCAAGTTTCACACGTTACTCGTGGCTGCACCGCTGTTACCAGCCTCAACAGAGGCGGTAAGGGTCGCCGGAACAGTCGAGAGTATCGAATTGCGGAGCGGAGGACGCAGCATCGTCAACCTGGCTGTTCATGAGCTTGATGACGTTGCTCCTTTGTACATGCCGCAGAAGCTGCGCCTCATGCTGGCGCGGACACCAATGCCCCTCCGACCGGGCCAGTTCATCGAAGGCAGGGCCTATTTGCGTCCTCTGCCGGTTCCGGTGTTGCCCGGGGGATTCGACTACGGTCGACAGCTCTATCTGTCGGGGATCGGCGGCGTCGGCCGGTTCAGCGGGGATGTGGTCATAAGGGACCCCGCAGTTCCCGTGGCATACTGGCTGCGGGCAGAAATCCATGATGTGCGGCGGGCGATCGGGCAGCGCATCCATGCGGTACTGCCTGGCGGGCAGGGGAGTTTCGCCGAGGCGCTGATCACGGGCGAACGCGGGGGAATTACCAAGGCAACCAATGAAAGCCTGCAGATATCGGGCCTCGCACATGTGCTCTCGATCTCGGGTCTTCATATGTCGCTCGTTGCCGGCGGCGTTTTTTGGCTGGTGCGGGCACTATTGGCGCTGTCGCCCACATTGGCCTTGCATCAGCCCATCAAGAAGTGGGCGGCAGGCGCTGCCATGCTGGCCGGATTCGCATATATGCTGCTGGCCGGGGCCGATGTCGCCACTCAGCGTTCCTATCTCATGCTGGCCGTCGTCTTTCTGGCAGTTATCGCCGACCGCCCCGCCATTTCCATCCGCAACCTGTCGCTTGCCGCTCTGATCATTCTTGTCACCCAGCCTGCCGCGGCCGTCTCGGCAAGCTTTCACATGTCGTTTATGGCGGTGATGGGGCTCGCCGCCGCGTATGAGGCCTATGGAACCTTCCGTGCCGGGCGCTTGACCGCGTCCCAGCCGGGCCCACTACGGCGGGCGGTCAATGCAACGGCGCTCGCAGTCACAGGCATGGCCGTGTCGACGCTGGTTGCCGGGACGCTGTCGTCCATTCCCGCGGCGCATCACTTCGGGCGGGTGGCCCCGCTGAGCCTGGTGTCGAATCTGCTGGCACTGCCGGTCATCAGCCTGATCGTCATGCCGGCAGCCACACTGAGTGTCCTGCTCATGCCGTTCGGCTTCGAGACTTTCCCGCTTCTGATCATGGGCCGTGGTCTCGACATGGTTATGCTGATTTCGGACAGCGTGGCAGGGATGGCAGGCTCGCGCATGAGCATTCCACTCCTTCCCCTCTGGCCCACGATCGTCATGTGCGGCGGGACAATCTGGTTATGCCTGTGGCGAGGATCGCTGCGGCTTGCAGGGCTGGCTGCCGTGCTGACGGGCATGATGATGGCGCCGATACAGCGCCTTCCCGATCTTCTCGTCGAGCACTCGGCGGCCAACGCAGCGATGCGCAACATTGAGGGCAAGCTCGTGCCGGTGCGTGCCGGGCAGGGGAGTTTTGCGGTTGGCAAGTGGCTGCAGGCTGAAGGTGACGAGGCAACGCCAGCGCTGGCGGCCAAGCGCAGTGGCTGGATCTGCAGGGAATCAATCTGCCGCACGGAGGTCAAGGGCAAACGCGTTGCCTTCATAGGTGAGGGAGGCGATGCACGCAGGGTCTGCAACACCGTCGATATCGTCATTGCCGATCATCCCCTGCGTGGTGCCTGTCAGGCCTCGGAGTTGCGAATTGAGAGGTTTGACGTGTGGCGGAATGGCGCCTACGCCGTCTTTGTCGGTGATGCGGGCGCGGTCGTCATGACATCGCGAGGCCTTCAGGGGGAGCGGCCATGGCGCGTTACGCCCGTGGCGCGCCGCGAACTGGCCGGGGCTGGCGTCATCAAGTCCGGCGCCAGACATTCGCGAGACGTTCCGGCTGCTCTATACTCCGCTTATGACCGAGAAGACGACAATGACAATACAGGAAGTTCGCGCGGCGATTGACAGGATCGACCGCGAGCTGGTTCAGCTCATCGCCGAACGGCAACGCTGGATTGAGCAGGCCGTAGCCGTCAAGGCCCGCGACGGTCTGCCGGCCCTGATCCCCGAGCGCGTGGACGAAGTCCTGGCGCTGGTTGCAAACGAGGCGAAGTCGGCGGCCGTCGACCCCGCACTGGTGGATCGGCTGTGGCGTGAGATGATGGAGTGGTTCGTTGCCTATGAAGAGCGCGCCCTTGGCCAGCAGCTGCGGCTGTAATGCCACAAACGCTTCAGTCACAGATATTGCGAAGGGCCTGCCAATCGGCCGCGGCGAGAACTAGCCGCGTGGGCCCCCCGGCAGGTGTTATTGCCTCAATGCGGTCGCGCGTGACAGGATGGGTGCTCATCATGTTGCCGATCCTGCCGAAAACACCCTTGAGCGGGGTACCTTCTTCGCGGGCAATAGTTTCAAAGAAGCGTTTGAGGCCCAGCGGATCAATCCCGGCCTTGACGAGGAGTTCCCTGCCGAAACTGTCGGCTTCGATTTCAGCGGCACGCGAGTAGCTCAGGATGGCAAGCAGCCCGGCAAAGCTCCCCAGCGTGTCACCCCCCGAGCCGCCACCGGTCGCAAGGCTGATGAGAAGCTGCACGCCCACGGTGCGGATCAGTTGGGCCTCGGCATGGCGGTGACTGATATGGCCGATTTCATGAGCCAGAACACCGGCGAGTTCGTCAGGCGCGCCCGCGCGCTCGATCAATTGCCGAAAAATGACGATGCGGCCGCCAGGCAAGGCAAATGCATTGGTCACCGGGATGTCGTACACGCGCAAGCTGAACGGTGTCAGGGCAGGGTTGCCCTCGCGCAGGCGCGCAGCCATGCGCTCCAGCGATGCCCTGCCTTCGGCAGCCGTGCATTCGCGGGCGCCCGCGACAAAGGACTTCTCCACCTGGTCTCCGAGGCGCGTACGCCAGGCGTCGGGGACCACAAAGGCCAGTTGCTGCGGCGCAATCGTGAACAGGAGGTAGATCACGGCAGCGACCGCGGCGAGACTGCCGGCGGCCATGGCGAAAAACCGGACAAGGCGGTGCGGATTGAGCCCGTGTCTGAGGTGTGGTGCGAGCCGGAGCAGATCGGTGATCAGTGTCTGATCAGAGATGGTCAGACGCATGCCGGGAGCCGAATCATGGGACAGGCGGAGGGGGAACCCGGGCGCTGGAGGGGAAATGGCCCTCAACCCAGCGTATGACCATTGCAGAGGCTGATCCAGCTCCTCAACGGAGACGGCAACGCCGGTTGGCGTAACGGAGATGAGCGCTGCACGTTCCCGGGCGCTCCTACCGTCAAACAGAATGGCCCGAATGGGGGCCATCACAAGCCTCCGATGTCGAACGCGTCAGCAAGTCCCTCGCCATAGCCCTCCAGCCTGTGGCGCGACTGTTCGATGCGGCCGATGTCAACGGTTCCCTCGGCCGACATCCGGCTGATCACATAACGTACGTTGCGCTGCTGGACGAAGGGATTTCCTGCACCCAGTGTCAGGATCAGGATCATCAGGTTGCCAATGGCAAGGGTGACCAGGCTCAGCGCCGTGGCATCGAGCTGGAACCGGGCGCCATCAAATGTCGTGTAGTTGGCAAAGACCGCCATTTCCCTCGCCGTATAGATGGCCCAGACAACGGAGTAGATCAGCCCCAGCAGAATGTAGAGCGCAAAAACGGCAGCAATGATGGCAATGATGAACCAAGGATCCGGATTGCGTGGCTGGTCGTCCGGGCGGAAAATCTGTTCGAGCGCCCTGTCCAGGTTGTCGCCGAACAGATAGTTGATCTCGAAACCGATGCCAGCCAGGACGCCGATGACGAGGAAGATCGTCAAGAACCAGCAGACTGCGTAAGTGCGATACAATGGCCCCGCGGGGCCACGGAAGCGAAATGGGGCCTCACCGAAACGCATGTCGCCGATCATACGCTCCTGGAGGTTGAGGTTCATGGCGGGGGTGGACCAGCCGAGGGTTATCCCCTTGAGCAACTGGGCAGCAACATTCAGCCAGGTGTAGCTCCAGGAGGAGCCGATCAGAGCGCCGCGTATCCCGCGCCACAGGGTGCGCGACAGCTGATACCGCCGTGCGCGATAGACGGCCATTCCCCACAAAACAAAGATCAGCATGAAAAACGCGAACTGCACGATGAAGACGGCGGGGTGTTCAGGGCCCCAGGCGATCTGAATTCCGGTGATCGCGGCGATTGCCGGCAGGACGAGAACAAGGAAGACGATCAGGGCGCCTTTGAACAGTTCTATGCCGCGGCCAATGTACTCGAGCGGTTCGCCATTGATTTGGACGCAACTCCAGATATGCCGCCGCACGGCGGTCTTTGCCCAGAAGCGGTAGATCCCCAGGGTGATCAGGTTGAGAAGGGCGTTGGTCAGGGTCAGAGACAGCAGCCCGCTGCGGGGCACATAGGCGAACTGCAACGGCTGGCGGCCAGGGGCAGGCTCGGGTGAGGAATAGTCTGAGGGCAGGACGTCCGGCATGGGCCTGGGATGTTGCTTTGTGCCGCGTCTCATGTCCACAATGAAGGTGAACCAAGTTAACGGTTCCCATGTTGCGCGGCGGCAACAAGGCAACATTTTGTACATTGGTCAAAATGTGTGCCCAGAATCAATCTTCTATCCGCCAAAATCTGCGATTACGGTTCCGTCATCATCGCTGAGGCTCAAGGGCCGCCATGATGCGTCCGGAGTGCACATGGCCAAGCAATTCTGGCCACGACGAGAGTGAGATCGGGCAGCACTGCGCAGTTCAGATGGCGAATGAGCTAACAGAGTTACGGGCAAGCACTGGTTACTGAATGAGCGCCGCAGCCTCCCGCAGGCAAATTGGACCGAGGGTTCCCGCTGGCCACAGGCAGGCGTGGGCCCGTTTGTTTGCGCTCATATTGGCGTCGTTGCCGCTCTGTTTCGTTCTGTCCCCGGAGAGCAAAGCCGCAGACGAGGATAAGGGATTTGCTAGCGAATTTTTTTCCTATTTCCCTGCACCGCCAGACATCAAGCTTCCCGACCTCAGGATCGAGGACCTTTGGGCCGGCGATCTCAAGAAGGCCAAAAGGGCTTATCGCACAGGGGATTACATTCGAGCGCGGAAGTATTTTGAGAAGGCGTCCGAAGATGGCAACATGGTCGCGGATTGGTATCTCGGACACATGTACCGCTTGGGAAGAGGTGCGCCGCAGAACGATGCGGCGGCGTTCTCCTATTACAGCAGGGTAGCCGAAGCGTTCACTGAGGACGAGTCCGACAGCCAGAGGCTCAAGATTACCGTCGACGCGCTGGTACAGCTGGCAAACTACTACCGGCTTGGCAACACCACAGCCGGGATCCGGCAGGACTTTCCCCGCGCCATGCGGATCTACAAGGTCGCAGCGACTTATGGGCACCCGGCGGCGCAGTATGCACTGGGCGTCATGCATTTGCGCGGGCAGGGCATCGAGGCCAACCCGCAGCAGGGGTTGAAGTGGCTGTTCACGTCGGCCCGCAAGCGCTATGCGCCGGCCGAGGCACAACTGGGCGATCTCTACTGGAATGGAGAGTTCGTGCGGGCAGACCGCACACGTGCCGTCATGTGGTACATCCTCGCCCGGGAGACCGCAAAGCCCGATGAGAATCCCCAGATTCACGACCGGTTGGACCGGATGCTGGCGGATGTCAGCGCAGCGGAGCGGCTGGAGGCCGAAGCGCGCGCCACGGTGTGGTCCGACCAGTATCCAGCGAAGCGGGCAAAGCAAGCGTCGGCTGAGTAATCTGTCAGACCAGAAAGTCCGCGGCACTGATGCCGCTCTTGGCGGTGCCGACAAACTCGATGAAAGAGTCGGCCGACAGCTCGATCACGACGTCAGAACCTTGCTGAACGGCAAGCGCCAAGACCGCCGCACCGGACGCAAATCCGAATGCAGAGACGTCGATCCTGTCTATGCCCTTCTGATAGTCACGGATGCGATCGGTATCGCAGATCAGCTCTATCATGAAGGTGTCGGTGCCGGCCCCGCCGCGCAGCACGTCATCGCCGGTGCTGCCGATCAGCAGGTCGTTGCCGGCACCACCATAGATGCGGTCATGGCCGTGGTCACCAAAGATGGTGTCATTGCCCCCGCGCCCGGCCAGTACATCGTCGTCCAGATAGCCATCAAGGTAATTGGCGCTGCCATTGCCGCGAATTTCGTCCCCGAGGGCGCTGCCCATGATATCTTCTATGCTTGAAATCCAGTCCGCATAGCCGCGCACGTCGTAGATAAGGCCATCCGCCATGTCAGCAACAATGCCGCGAGCGGAGAATCCATTGCGCTGGGCGAACGCAACGTCGCCGCGATAGCTCACCAAATCGAAGCCATTGCCGCCACTAATCACGTCGTTGCCGAAGCGGGGGTCAAAACGATTGTCCTGGCTGTTGCCGGTCATGGCGTCCGAGTAGATGGTGCCGGTCACCATCTCGACGCTGGAGATCCTGTCGATGTCGCCAAACCCGTCGCGCACCGTCCCTGCGCCCCAGTTGAGGACAATGCCCATCTCGCCGCCGGAGAAGTAATCGAAGACATAGGTGACCGCGTCAAAGCCCGATCCGCCGTTGATCGTATCCGCCCCGCGGGCCCCATAAAACGATTCCCAGTTGTCATTCTGAGGATTGCCGCCGGTCAGGACATCGTTGAATTCAGTGCCCGAAACCTCTTCAATATCGATCAGGGTGTCGGCGTTGCCGTAGCTGTCGATGGCGAAACCGGTGGCGAGATTGACAGAGACACCTTGGGTACCGCGCTCCTCGTCATAACCGACCCAGTCATGGTCTTCGACGCCGGAATTCCCGTCAAACGTGTCGTCACCGGCACCACCTATGAAGGCATCGTCGCCTTTACCGCCGGTCAGGCGGTCATTGCCATTGCCGCCCTCCAGCCAATCGTCGCCATCATCGCCAAACAAGCGGTCATTGCCGGCCGCACCGCTTAGCCTGTCGTCGCCCCGCCGCCCATATATCCAGTCCGCTGTTGCGGTGCCGTCAAGAACGTCGGTTGCATCAGTGCCGTTGATTGTAGCCACAATACGCCACGCTCCCGCACAATGGTATCGGGGTTGTTACCACATAGGTTGTCTCAGGGTCAACCTGAGACTATGCCAGGAGTTCAACGACAAGCGGGACGTGGTCGGAGGGCTTTTCCCAGGCACGGACATGAGAATCCACGCGGACCGAAACGAGGCGATCAGCAGCCTGTGGCGACAGCAGGGCGTGGTCGATCCGGATGCCGTTGTTTTTCTGCCAGGCACCGGCCTGATAGTCCCAGAACGTGTAGATGCCAGGGGAATCGTTGATGGCGCGTAACGCCTCGGTGAAACCGAGATTGAGGATCTGGCGGAACCTGGCACGGCTCTGAGGCAAGAAAAGTGCGTCATTCAGCCAGGTTTCGGGCCTGGCTGCGTCAAGGGCGGCCGGTATCACATTGTAGTCGCCCATGATCGCAAGCGGTTCCTCGAAGCCGAGCAGTGCCTGCGCGTGCGCGGCAAGCCGGTCCATCCAGCGCAGTTTGTAGGGGTATTTTTCGGTGTCGGGCGGGTTGCCATTGGGCAGATAGACGCAAGCGATCCGGATCCCGGCGACTGTGGCCTCGAGATAACGTGCCTGGTTGTCGGCATCGTCTCCCGGGAGACCCGACCTAACGTCTTCCAAGGGCTGCTTGGCCAGAATGGCTACGCCGTTGAATGATTTCTGGCCATGGACCGCAATGTTGTAACCCAGAGCTTCGAACGGCTCGCGCGGAAAGGCGTGATCCTCACACTTGATCTCCTGCAGGCAAACCACGTCGGGAGAAGCTTCCTTAAGCCAAGCGATGACGGTGTCGGTGCGCGCTTTGACCGAGTTGATATTCCAGGTTGCGAGGCGCAAGGGCTAGCTCAGATGGTAAACGATGTGCCGCAGCCGCAGGAGGCTTTGGCCAGAGGATTGTTTACCTTGAAGGACTGCCCGATCAAGTCGTCAACGAAGTCAATCTCGGCGCCGTCCATATAGACGAGTGAAGTGGAATCGATCAGAACTAGTGCGCCATCCCGCTCGACAGCGAGATCGTCGTCGTTACGGGATGATTCGAGAGAGAATTCATACTGAAATCCCGAGCAGCCGCCTCCGTTCACAGCAACGCGGAGCGCGGACTTCGCGGGATCGCCGGCAAGAATGTCCTTGATACGCTGAGCGGCGGAGCGGGTCAGGGAGACGTTCATGAGTGGTATGTTGTCGCAGCCGCGCAGGATGTCAACCCATGCGGACGGAGCTGGCCCGCTACGCTTCACGGCCGGAAGACACCAGAGGACGACTGGTTGCAGAAACCGAAGCGCCCTATCGCTCACCCTTTGCCCGCGACCGCGACAGGGTTATTCACGCTTCCGCATTCCGCAGGCTAAAGCACAAGACGCAAGTTTTCGTGTCGCATGAGGGCGACCATTACCGGACCCGCCTCACCCATTCGCTCGAAGTGGCGCAGGTGGCGCGGGCGCTGGCCCGCGCCCTGGCGCTCAACGAGGATCTGGTGGAGGCGCTGGCGCTCGCCCACGATCTTGGACACACTCCATTCGGTCATGCCGGCGAGCGCGAATTGAACCGGCTGATGGCGCCGCATGGCGGTTTCGATCACAATGCCCAGTCACTCAAGATCGTTACCCGCCTGGAGCGGCACTACGCCGCCTTTGACGGACTCAATCTGACCTGGGAGACGCTCGAGGGGCTGGTCAAGCACAACGGCCCACTGATCAGCCCCGAAGGCGATCCCGCAGGCCGCTGGCGCGAGCATGGGCTTCCGGAGGCGATCATCGAGTATTCGGAGGTTCACGATCTGGAACTGGCGGATTTTGCGTCGGCAGAGGCACAGGTTGCCGCCATAGCCGATGACATCGCCTACAATGCGCATGATATCGACGATGGCCTCCGGGCTGGACTCTTCGACATCATTGATCTCGGCGATGTTCCCCTGGCAGGGGAGGCGCTTGCCGAAGTCGTTCGACTCTACCCCGGACTCGAACGGCCTCGGCTGGTCCATGAGACGGTGCGGCGTGTCATCTCAGCAATGGTGGAAGACGTGATCGCGGAAACGCAGCGGCGATTGGCACGTACGCGCCCGGCGAGCGCGGCCGAGGTGCGCGGACTCGGCGAGCCCGTCGTCGGGTTCTCGCCACAAATGCTGGAGAAGAACCGGATTCTGCAGCTTTTTCTATCGCGGCGCATGTATCAGCACGCGCGCGTCGTCGAGATCATGGGCCGCGCGCAACGCGTGGTCGGTGACCTCTTCGAAGCCTTCACAACGACGCCATCACTCCTGCCGAAGGAGTGGCAAAGCGAAGTCGTGGGTGGCGACAAGACGCGGCTCGCCCGGAAGGTGTGCGACTTCATCGCCGGCATGACCGACCGCTATGCCATCGAGAGGCACAGGGAACTGTTCGATCTCGACCCGGCCTTCCGCTAGGCGCTGAAGGCCCGAGACGTGTTGGGAGATTTCTGCGGGACCGCACTCGGCGCGACAGGGGTGGCGTTTGACCGGAGCTATGGGTTCCGGTAGGGGTCCGGCTCACATTCGCTTCTGACCGGGTTCCCATGAACATTTTCGCCCTTTTCCAGAAGGCCGTGCTGGCCGAACTCGCCGGCATGGCGGCAGCCGGAGAAATCGCCGCGGGCCTCGACACATCCAGGGTGACGGTCGAACCGCCGCGCGACCTGGCGCATGGCGATCTCGCCACCAATGCCGCGATGGTTCTGGCCAAGGCAGCGCAACAGAATCCGCGGGCCCTGGCCGGCGGATTGTGCAAGCGGCTTGCAGGCCATGCAGACGTGGCGTCTGCAGATGTGGCAGGGCCGGGCTTCATCAATCTGCGACTCAAGCCGTCCTTCTGGCCCAAGGTGGTGAAGGCAATCCTTGAGACTGCCGAAGGATACGGCCGCTCGGCTGTGGGCAAGGGCATCAAGGCCAATGTGGAATATGTTTCGGCCAATCCTACCGGGCCATTGCATGTGGGCCATTGCCGTGGCGCGGTATTCGGGGATGCGCTTGCACAGCTCTTGTCCGAGGCGGGGTTCGAGGTCACGCGGGAGTATTACATCAACGATGCCGGCGCACAGGTCGATGTCCTGGGGCGCTCAGCCTATTTGCGCTACCGGGAAGCGCTGGGCGAAGAGATCGGTGAAATCCCAGCCGGCCTTTACCCTGGCTCCTATCTGAAGCCGGTGGGTGAGGCCCTCAGAGCGGAGCATGGGCGGACACTCACCGAAATGCCGGAGGCCGAATGGCTGCCGCTCACGCGGGCCAAGGCCATCGCCATGATGATGGACATGATCCGCGATGATCTTGCAGCCTTGAATATCCGGCAGGAGGTGTTCGTCTCCGAGAAGGCCCTGCATGAATCCCGGGAAGTCGCCGATACCATTGAGCAACTGCGCAAGGCCGGGCACGTCTACGTGGGCCGACTGCCGCCACCCAAGGGAGAGGTTCCGGAAGACTGGGAAGATCGGGAACAGACACTGTTCCGGGCCACGGCATTTGGTGATGATATCGACCGGCCGCTGGTCAAGTCGGACGGGTCCTACACCTACTTTGCGTCAGATGTCGCTTACAGCCGCCACAAGATCATGCGCGGCTACCGCGAACTGATCTATGTGCTTGGCGCCGACCATGGCGGCTACGTCAAGAGGCTGGAGGCGGTTGCCGCGGCACTGGCGGAACCGGGTGAAGTCAAGGTGATCGTGAGGTTGTGCCAACTGGTCAAGTTGTTCCGGAATGGCGAGCCGGTACGCATGTCGAAGAGGGCCGGGGAATTTGTGACTCTGCGTGACGTGGTGGACGAGGTGGGGCCCGATGTCGTCCGCTTCATGATGCTCTATCGCAAGAACGAGGCGCCGCTCGATTTCGACTTCGCCAAGGTGACGGAGCAGTCGAAGGACAATCCGGTGTTCTATGTGCAATATGCCCATGCGCGGATCTGCTCGGTCTTCCGAAATGCGGAACCCGAATTCGGTCCGCAACTCGAGGCATCCCGGGATGGTACAGGCCTTGACCTTTCTGTTCTCAGCGACGAAGCCGAAACTGCAATCATCCGGCGCCTTGCCGAGTATCCTCGCCTCGTGGAGGCCGCGGCAATCGCCCATGAGCCCCACCGGATAGCGTTTTATCTCAATGATTTGGCAGGCGATTTTCATGCCCTTTGGAATAAGGGCAAAGAGTCGCCGCAATTAAGGTTTATTTTGACAAACGATGCACATGTTACGCTTGCGCGGCTCGCGCTGTTGCGGGCGATTCGCTATGTTCTGGGGAACGGCCTTCGAATTCTCGGCGTGAGGCCCGTCGAAGAGATGTAAAAGCGGGATGTCTTATGGACCAAAATTCCTCCAGCGGTTCGGGTAAATCGAACTGGCGCGAGAAGCTTGGCATCGGCACAGGTGTTAAAGACATGCCGAAAGTTTCCAAGCAAATCAACGAATCGGCCGGACCAGCTAAAGTGGAACCTCAGGCCGAGCCGCGGCTCAATGTCAAGCCCGCGCCCCCCCAGGCTGGGACGGCGCCGCGTGCGCCGCAGACGGTCGCCAGACCTGCGCCAATGGCTCCCAGAGCGCCAGTCAAACCGGCACCGGTGAAAGCTGCGGCAAGCGTCGCGCCGCCGCCGCAGAAGATCGTGCAGCGGGCCACGCCCATGGAAAACCCCCTGGCGGAGAAGCTGCGGGCGCAGCGAGAGGCAGCGGAACGGGCGGCCGAGCAGCGGGTCATGCAGGCCAGGGAAAGGGCGATCGGAACTGAGCCCGCAGCCTCACCCGCACGTAGCGAACCGGTTGCGTCGCCAGCTGGGCGGGAAAAGCCCAAATTCACATTTGCCGAGGAAGAACTGGCCCAGGCCAAGAGGGAGGGTGGACCGGTTCCGGGCACGCCTGCCCCTGTGCCGGCGCCGCGGGAGTATACGCCGGTGTTCCAGCCGACCCGCCCGAGCCAGTCGGCCCAGTCCGCGACGTCGCCGATCATGCCGCCACGTCCGCCGCTCGGCGCACCGGCGGAGCCACGGCCCACGGCGAGTGGCTACCGGCCCCAATATGTGCCGCAGCCACCGCCGCAGGGCTACCGCCCGCTGGACCCACCTGGCCAGCGGCGCCCAGCGGCGCCCCCGGGGCAGGTGCGGGGCTATCCGCCGGCCCCGCAGCCACGCTATGGCGAGCGGCCGCTTCCCGAGCCCCGGCTTGGCGCCCAGCGCGAGGCTTATGAGGCCTATCGCAGAGGGCTGACACCGCCGCCCGTCTACAGTGAGGACGAGGGGCTGTTTGAGGATGCACCGCGGCCGCGGCGCCCGATGGCGGCGCGGCCCCGCCCGCCGGTGGTGGAAGAGGACCTTGCAGAAGTGTTCGAGGAGGGGGCGCCGCCGCCGCCGCGGCGACGGGCGAGCGCCCAGGATTATCACCAGGCCTATCGCGATTTCGAAGATGACTATGCCGAGCCCGAGAGCCGGCGGTCCAGCGGTCCCTGGCTGCTCCTCGGCCTGCTGCTGCTGGCGGCGATCGTGACGGCGGGTGGCGTCTGGTACTACCAGAAGAACAAGATGGCAGCGGTCGCACCCCAGGGTACGTCGGAGACAATGCAGACGCCGGTGGTGCCCGCGCCGGAACAGCCAGCCAAGGTTGTCCCTGAGACGACGGCTGCACCGGAGCCTGAATCCTTGGCACCCGCCACGGCTGAAAAGAAGAAGCTGATTTATGACCGGATCGTCGGCGAGCAAGAGGTCCAGGGCTCCGAGATGGCGCCTACCGTGGAGCAGCCTTTGCTGCCGGAACCGGCGGGTGAGGATACTGCCGCCGTACCCGTCCCGCAGCCGGCGGCAGGGGCCGTGAACGAGCCGCCCGCGGCGCCCGCGCCGGCTACGCCAAGCGCGCCGGCGGCCACGACCGTCCCGGATGCCAATTCGACGGAACCCTTGCCGTTGCCGCTGCCGCCGCCACCGGGCGCCGGAACAGGCGAGCAGGGCTCGCTATCGCCGCAAAGCAGCGGACAGACGGTGGCCGCCATTCCCAGCGCCATGCCGGCCGCGGCGACAGAGCCCGAGGTCAGCCCCGCGGCTTCGCCGGCCGCCGCCAAGCCCGTTGCCGCAGCGGTGCCCGACTCCTCACCCGGCATTGAAGAGATCAGCGATCCGGCGCCGGCAGCCGCACCGGAAGCGCCGCCGGTCAAGAAAAAGCCTACTGAAAACAAGGTCGTAGCGAAGAAGCCGAAACCTGCCGAAACGGAGGCCACGGCAGATCTTGGGGCAGAGCCGGTGGTCCTGGTGCCGCCCAGTACCGGCTCGGTGCCGGTCCAGACCGCGCCCGAGGCACCGGCGCAGGCCTCGCGTTCGGGGTCATTCTTTGACCTCCTGTCAGGGTCTGAAAACAGCGCCTTCAAGAAGCTGAAAGGCAAATCGACACAGGATGCGACCACCGCCCGGGCTGCCAATGACAATGTTTCGACACCGCCTTCCGACCAGGTTGCGGCGCTCGAGCCGCAAGCCTTGCCGCCGCCGCAGCCCGCCCCGGCGCCGCCGCCGGCCACCGATAGCGGTACCACTTCCGGTAGCGGCGGCTATGTCGCGCAACTTGCTTCCTTCCGCAGCGAGGCGGAGGCCCTTGCCGAGTTCGACCGGCTCAGGGCGCGGCATCCGACGATCCTGGGTGGACTGTCGTCACGCGTGTCGAAGGGCTCGGTCGGCGGGGTCACACGCTACCGTCTTGGCGTCGGACCGATGGGCGACAAGGCTGCGGCCGATTCACTCTGCAACAAGCTCATCGCCGCCGGCGAGCGCGACTGCCTGGCCAAGCGCCTGTAAGCGCCCGCTGCCGCGCCGCCCATGATCGGTGCCTTCATTGCGGGCTGCGCCGGGCCCGTTCTCCTGCCCCAGGAGGCGGCGTTCTTTGCGGCTGCCAAACCGTGGGGGCTCATCGTCTTCAAGCGAAACTGTGAAACGCCCGAACAGCTCAGGGCGCTGACCTTCGCCTTCCGGCAGGCCGTCGGGCGGCGCGATGCGCCGGTGTTCGTGGACCAGGAGGGGGGCCGAGTGCAGCGGCTGGGGCCGCCGTCCAATCACTGGCGGACGTATCCGCCGGCCAGAGCCTTTGACCGCCTCTATACGCAGGATCCGCTGGCAGCCCTCAGGGCGGCGCGAAACGTCGCCAGGCTCATGGCCCGCGACCTCCGCGAGGCGGGGATCACCGCCGACTGCCTGCCGGTGCTCGACCTGCCGCAGCCGAACGCCCATGACATTATCGGCGACCGCGCCTATTCGCTGCAGCTCGAACGCATCATCCTGCTGGCGCGGGCGCATGTGGCGGGCCTGCTCGATGGCGGCGTGCTGCCGGTGATGAAGCACATTCCCGGGCATGGCCGCGCCCGGGTCGACAGCCACCAGGCGCTGCCGGTGGTCGAGGCGCCGCTCTCGGTGCTCAGGGCCAGCGATTTCCAGCCCTTCGCGGCGCTCGCCGATCTCCCCATGGCGATGACCGCGCATGTGGTGTTCACGGCGATCGACACGGCGAGCCCGGCGACGCTGTCCCGGAAAGTCATCGGCAAGGCCATCCGCAAGGAAATCGGATTCGATGGCCTCCTGATGACCGACGACCTGTCGATGAAGGCGCTTTCCGGCAGCTTCACGGAGAAGGTGACAGCGGCGCTGGCGGCGGGCTGCGACATCGTCCTGCACTGCAATGGCAAGCTCGACGAAATGCAGGAAGTGGCGGCCGCCGCCGGGCCGCTCAGGGGCAAAGCGCTCAGGCGGGCCAGGGCGGCGCTCAGGTGGCTGCGCAGGCCGCAGCGCTTCGACGAGAAGGCCGCGATCAGGGATCTTGGCCTTCTCGCCTGAATCTGCCAGCCGGGACGGTGGATGGCCGGCAGCTACAAGACAGCGCCTCAGACCTCGGGCACTATGTCAACATGGATGGTTTGTGTGGTGGTCTGATCGCTATCTGTATCCTGCAGGTAGAAGCTGAAATCCAGGCTGGTTTCCAGCGTACCGGTGTTGGCACTCAGGAAGCCGATATCGGATATCTTGATCACGTCATTGTCGGTGGTGTCAGTACCGAAGTTCTGGGTGCCGGTGCTGCCACCACCGCTGCCCGTCGCGCCATTGAGATTGATGCCGGTTCCGGTGATACCTTCCGTCGAAACCAGCAGCTGCGCCCCCTCGATCAACCAGTTCTTACCGGCGTCAACGTTGAAGTCGTTGCTCTCGATGATCACCGCCCCGTCGTTGTTGTCGAGGACAATGTTGTTGTTGTAGGGCGCCGGGATGACACTGCCGAACTTCAGTATGTCGGCATTGTCGATGATGATGGCCTTGGTCGTTCTTTCGTCATCAGCCGTCGACGCAGTGCCTTTCGTATCGACCAGTTTGAGCACGACCACCAGATCCTCGGAGCCGATGCCGTCGAACTTCAAGAAGATGCCGGTAGCCTGGGTGTCAGGCGTCGCGTTCACGAAGCCGAAGGGGTTGTCGAGGAAGAAGTCCATGTCCAGAACCTCTCCCTTCTGGAGCGTATCACCAGCGACTCCGTTAGCGGTCTGCGATACGCTCACCCAGGTGGCGGTCTGCTTGAAGACCTCGCCATTGACAAAGGCGTCACCATTGGCCCCGCCCAGGGCAACGTTTGGCGCCAGGGCCTGCAGGTTGCTGGTCCCGGTACCGGCGCCCGGTTCACTTACCCCTGAGAATTGGACCCAGAAATTGTCGCTGAGCTGGGCCACCGAAACGTCGGGCTGTGTCTTGTCCACGGTTGCGGTATTGACCGTATAGCCGGTGAAGCCCAAGGCATTGCCGGTGGTCAGGATGGTGAAGCCCTGGATCGGCGCGTTGAGCTGGAAGGTGTAAGTGCCGTTGTTGTTGTCCAGGCCATCGGCGGCGTCCTTGGTAAAAGTCAGCGTGCCGGTGGCGGTGCTCAGGTCGGATGAGCCTGGATCAGCCTGGTACTGGAACGACACGTTGAACACTGCCGTGCTTGCACTTTCCGAGGACCACGTGACACTGGCATTCGAAATATTGTTGGTCCCAACCGTGCCGGTCAGCGTGATGGCGGAAAAATCCGAGTTCGAGGAACTGAATGTGGTTCTGAAATCGGCGCCGATCGAGTAGTCGAAGGCGGCGGTGCCACTCGGGCTGGGACCGGTGTTCTCGATCTCGAGATCAGCAGGCGCCACGGTCACGATCGGCGTATCGTCGTCGACGTCTATGGTGACCGTGCCATCGGCCTTGTCGCCGTCGCGATCGGTGACGCGATAGTTGACGGTGAAGGACTGGTTGTTCTCGTTCAGTCCGGCCGGGTGCTGAATGGGATTGTTCTGGGTTACCGTGTAGGCGCCGGTTGCGGCGTTGATCGTCAGGGTCAACACTGTCGTGGTGCCCTGCTTGATGAGGAGACTGGTTCCCGAGAGCTCATAGGTGAAGCCCCCGGGGGCGCCGGTGGCGAGGTAGGCAACCGTGCCGGCGCCATCCGCACCAAAACTGTGCGGCAATACGCCGTTCACGTTGGCAGAATCCGCATCATCGCCGGTGCCGCCCGGATTGCCAAACTGCAAGGCATCGTCATCGAGGAGGATGCCGGTCAGCGTACCGGCGGTCGGGCCGTCGTCGCGGAAGTTCAGGGCCTGACCGATGTTGATGGTGGCATCATCCTCGTCAGTATCGCCATCCTTGTCGGTGATGGTATCGGTGCGGGTGAGGGTGATGAGGTCGGCAGCTGCGAGCGTCTTGGAATCATTGGGATCGTTGACGTTCGGGTGGACGACGGCGCGCTTCTGGTCGAGGGTCACCACGCCTGCGGCACTGACGCTAACGATGAAGACGATGTCGCCAGTTTCGGCATCGGCCGCATTGGTGCCTTCGCGGCCCACGATCTGGCTGCCTTCCTTGAACAGGAAGACGCTGTTGCCGGTGGCGGTGTCGTCGAGCCCGGAATCGACTCCCGCAGAAGACACGTTCAGTGCATAGGCACTGGCGACGTTTCCGGCGCCGTCGGTGCCGAAGTCCGAAGTGTTGCTGAAATTGTCGGCGAAGTTCGCGGTGGCGTCGCCCAGGAGATTGGTCTCGTCGACCTCAAGTGTGTCCGGCGTGCCGACAGTGCCCATGGTAATGCTCGGGCCGTCGTCCTCAAAGCGGATCTTGTCGCCGACCTGGACCGTGTCGGTCGCCACTTCGAGCAGCGTGAAGCCGCCGATGTCGAAATCCGCGTGGGTGTTGCCCTTGGCGTTGAGGGCGGCGCCATTCTCGATCAGCACGCGGTTATGATCGGTGGCGGTGGCATAGGTAATCGAGTAGCCGGCTTTGACGCCGGTGATCAGGACACTGTCGCCGATTTCGGTAATCGTCACCAGTGAGGTGACGTCGGTGGTTCCCGAGAAGACTTTGATGCTGGAGGCTGCAATATTGACGGTCTGAGAACCATCGTTGGCATAGCTATCAATGAAGTTGTTGCCCGAAATGGCCGACGCGGCTTCCGTGTTGTTGATGGCGGTGATCTTGACCTGGGCCGATTTGCCGCTTTGCAGCTGGACGACATCGAAGGTCGCTGAGCGCGCCCCAAACAGGCCGGTGAAGTCGATGTTGCTTTCAAGATCGGCTTCGTTTTGATCGAGGTTGGGAATGGTGACGTCCGCCCTGGCCCCGGTCACGAAGGTGAAGCGGATGCCCTCCTGCTCGGTGATCATCTGGTTGTTGGTGCCGAAAGTGGTGGGACCGCCGGCCTGGCTGGTGTTGATGGTGTCGCCGGTGGTGATGTTGACGCCAGTGGATTGGTTTGCCGGGTCCTTGCCGGTGGCAATGATGGTGGGATTGGTTATTCTGCCGCTAGCATCGACTGTCGGATTGGCTTGGGTGAACATCAGGAACAGGTTCTGGCCCGAAGGCGCCCCTGCCAGATTGAAATCGGTCTCGGTCTGCTGGCTGATGAAGACCTTGCCGTCCAGATCAAGGAAGTCGTCGTGATTGGCAACCGACGGACCGCCAGCCGTATCATTGTTGAGCGCTTCGAACTGAATAAGAGAGACTGCCCCGGTCGCGCTCAGATAGGCGGCAAAGATGATGCTGCCATTGGCATCGACGCCCAGCAGCATGTCGTCGCCGAGGCCGCTTTCCTGGTCCTGGAACAGATAGATTTTCTCGCCGTCCAGAGTTTGCAACCCGGAATCCACACCCGTGGTGGGATCGGTGACACCGGCCTGATACTCGTCGAACCCGGCGCCGGTGCTGTCCTTGGCAAAGGCGAGGGTCGCACCCGCGTCCGGGGTGACGAGCGTATTCATCGCAGCGCCGTTGGCAGTGGCGAAGGCGTTGCTGAGCCCGAGACCGGTGAAGAGGCGGGTCGTGAATGCCGCCGGCAACAGCGCCAGCAGGACATCACTGTCATTGTTGTCTTCTGTCGCCGTAACGACACCGCTGGTTTGCAGACCCAATGACTCGTCGAGGGTTACGGAATTGCTGGTGAGGGTGAGCGCCATGATTGTGTCTCCTTCGATGGCAAATGGCGGATCGGAGTCCGGTGGCCTCGATGGATGGCGTTTGCCTCCGCCCGGCAGAGGCAACGCGCAAGCATGCAAAGCCACCTCCGCCGCCGTGCAGACGGGGCTTAAGCATGGTCAATCTGGTGTTCCTGCCGGGGTTCAGGGGGCAGTTGCGCCGTGGCGTCAGCTCTTGCCGGCTCGCGGCGCGCGGCTGCCCCTAGCTAGGTGATCTGCCGTCCATATGTCCTCCAATCGGCACAAGAGAGGATGCACGTAATGCTCGAATAGTTTTAAGTAGCACAGTTAACATTCACAGTAAAACCAAAAAGCGATGCAGTTCAATTGTTAATTGCTGTGCATTTTTGAAACAGTATTCAGAAACTACTTCAGGAATGCTGACCCAATTTGGCAATTATTGAATACGTGATCAGCCGCCGGGCGTTCATGACCGCCAGGCCCGCCACGCATCGCGCGCCTGGTGCCGGAGCCGTGACCGGTCAGCCAGACCCACGCCGTGGCCCTGAGCTAGCGGATGCTCGCATTCCGCCAGGAGCCCCTCATGTTGTGCCGTCCATACAAGACGCCGGCATTGGCGTCCGCGGCGAGAGAGGAGGTGTGAACCCGCCAGAGCTGCATCACCTCAGGTGGAGCGACCGCAAACTTTTCATGGCCGCCCCTGAGGCGGCCATCCAGACTGGATGGCAGGCTCAAGGCCTGCAATGGAGAGAGTTCGGGAGCGATTCCGCCAAACTTCATTCCGGTCCTGATCACGGCGACTTCTGACGCAACCGTCAAAGTAATGAACGTGATCGTCGCTGATATGCCTGTGCATGATGTTACCGCCAAAGTGAGTCCACTTTGGCGCATCATGTACCAACAGAGCCCTCAGGCCGCCCTGGCAGCCGGACGGACGGCCGCCGCGTAGGCGTCCATCAGAGCCCGCGAGATGTTGCCGGGCTTGAAGGTGAAGGGGCCGATCTCGGCCACCGGGGTCACCTCGGCGGCGGAGCCGACGATGAAGCACTCGTTAAATGTCGTTAGCTCATCCGGCATGATGCGGCGCTCGATGACTTCGAGCCCCTGCTTCCTGGCCAGTTCGATCACCGTCTGGCGGGTGATTCCGTTCAGGAAGCAGTCGGCAATGGGCGTGTGCAGGTCGCCGTCGCGGGTGAAGAAGATGTTGGCTCCGGTGCATTCGGCGACGCGGCCCTGCCAGTCGAGCATCATGGCGTCGGCATAGCCCTTCTTCTCGGCCTTGTGCTTGGAGATGGTGCAGATCATGTAGAGACCGGCCGCCTTGGCGTGGACGGGGGCGCATTGCGGGTCGGGCCGGCGGTAATCGGCGATATCGAGCCTGATGCCCTTCATCTTGGTTTCGGGATCGAACATGGACGGCCAGGGCCAGGTGGCAATCGCCACATGGATCTTCGCGTGCTGGGCGGAGACGGCCATCATCTCGGACCCGCGCCAGGCCACCGGCCGGACATACTGGTCGCCGCCGCCATTGAGCTCGACCACCCTTGCCTTGGCCGCATCGATCTCCTCGGCCGTGTAGGGGATCTCAAAATCCATGATCTCAGCGGATTTCCTGAAACGCAGCGTGTGCTCGCGCGACTTGAAGATCACGCCGCCATAGGCGCGTTCACCTTCGAAGACGCAGGAGCCGTAATGGAGGCCGTGGGTCAGCACGTGGATTTTCGCCTCTTTCCACGGGACAATCCGGCCGTTGAACCAGATCACGCCATCGCGCTGATCGAAGGGGATGATCGACATGGCAGTTCTCCCATTGGGCCAATCCGGCGGTTGCGGATATTTTGCAACATCCGGTCAATTGCGCCTATATGTCAACGATACTGACGGCACGGCTGATGCGACCGTGAGCAGCCCAAAAAACTAGCAGATGCAGAAAATATGTCAATATGACTGACGTAATTACCAAGGAATCGGCGGCGCTGAGCGACGACGACATCGTGGCGCTCATCGAACTCCTGTTCTTTGCCTATCGCGACTTCGTGTCGGATCCGGACCAGATCCTGACTGAGTACGGATTTGGCCGGGCGCATCACCGCGTCCTGCACTTCACGGGCCGCAATCCGGGCATGGCGGTGGCGCAGCTGCTCGAGATCCTCGGCATCACCAAGCAGAGCCTCAGCCGCGTGCTCAAGGAACTGATCGACAAGGGTTTCATCTACCAGCAGGAAGGGCCGGAGGATCGCCGGCAGCGGCTGCTGTTCCTGACCAGATCCGGAGAGCAGCTGCACCGCAAGCTGATGGCGCCGCAACTGGCGCGGGTCCGCCGCGCCATCGCGGAAGCCGGCGAGGGCGTGCACCAGCCCTACCGCAGCGTGCTGTTTCACCTGATCAGCCCCGCCAATCGCGAGGCGGTTCTCAGCCGGATCGAAGGTGGCAAACTCGTCGGCTAGAGGCCCGGCGGGCAGCGATGCTCCGGCGCACATCCTGGTCGTCGACGACGACCGCAGGATCCGCGGCCTGCTCAAGACCTACCTGCAGGACAACGGGTTCCGGGTGACCGCGGTGCATTCGGCCGACGAGGCGCGGGCGGCCATGCGGGGCATGGCCTTCGACCTGCTGATCGTAGACGTGATGATGCCGGGTGAATCGGGCCTGGCGCTGACCCAGTCCCTGAGAAGCCTCAACAACCAGGTGCCGGTCTTGATCCTCTCGGCACTGACGGATTCGAGCGACCGGATATCGGGACTCATGGCGGGAAGCGACGATTATCTCGGCAAGCCGTTCGAACCGCGGGAGCTGCTGCTGCGCATCCACAACCTGCTGCGGCGATCCGGCTGGCGGCCGGCTGCCGCGGAGCTGCGGTTCGGCCCGTTCACCTTCAACCGGCAGAGGGGCGAACTGCGCCGCGGCGGCATGCCCGTCAAGCTCACGACGCGCGAGCGGGACTTGCTGCGCATCCTGACGGAGCGCGGCGGCCAGACCGTGCACCGCCTTGATCTCGCCCAACCGGGCGTCGAAGAAGGGGCGCGCAGCGTCGATGTCCTGATCAACCGGCTGCGGCAAAAGATCGAGACGGATCCCGGCAATCCCGTCCACCTGCAGACGGTCCGGGGCGTGGGGTACATCCTGCATCTCGACGAAGAGCGAAACGATGACGTCACAAGCGACCAGCCTGCCGCACGAGCGGAGTGAGAAACCGGGCCTCTACTGGCGCTTCAGCCGGTTCCTGGAACGTTATCTGCCGGCCGGCCTGTACCAGCGTTCACTGATCATTGTGGTGGCGCCGATCGTGGCCCTGCAGACGATCATGGCCGGCATCATCCTTGACCGGCACTGGGACCAGGTCACCAAGGTCCTGTCACGCTCGCTGGCCCGCGAGATCGCGACCGTCATCGAACTCTACAGGCAGTCACCGCGGAGCGCGGCAGACCTGGCGCGCATCGAGAAACTGGCGAACGAAAAACTCAACATGCGCCTGTCCATCCTGCGCAACGAAGTGCTGCCGCCGCCGCTGCCGGCACCGCTGTTTTCGGCCGTGGACCGCCGCCTCAATCGCTATCTGGCGAACGATGTGGGACTGCCGTTCTGGATCGATACGTCAGGGCAGGGAGGGTTTGTCGACATACGGGTCGAGGCAGAGAAGCAGCTGATCTTTCGCATCCAGGCCAGCGAAGAGCGGACCTACGCCGCCAGCACGCATGTCTTTCTGATCTGGATGCTGCTGTCATCCCTGGTCATCCTTGCCATTGCCGTGGTGTTCCTGCGCAAGCAGATCGAACCGATCCTGCAATTGGCGCAGGCGGCGAAGAGCTTCGGCATGGGCCATGACGTCGCCAAATTCCAGCCGCGCGGCGCGGCGGAAGTGCGCGAGGCAGCCATGGCATTTCTGGCCATGAAGGAACGGATCGAGCGCCATGTCGAGCAACGGACTGCCATGCTGGCAGGCGTGTCACACGATCTCAGGACGATCCTGACGCGCTTCCGGCTGGAAATCGCCATGCTGAAAGACAGCAGCCACGTCGAGGCGCTCAAGGAGGACGTCGAAGAAATGCAGCGAATGCTCGAGGGCTACATGGCCTTCGTGCGGGGTGACGGGGGAGAGCGGGCCGAGCCAGTCGATATCAGCGAGGTGATTGCCGCGGCGGCGCGGCACGCCAGCCGGTCCAAGAGCCAGGTGACGGTGGAAGCGGCTTCGGGGACCATGGTGAAGGTGAAGCCCAATGCCTTTCAGCGCCTGCTCACCAATCTGATCGCGAATGCATTGCAGTACGGCAAGCGGGTGAAGATTGGAACCAGCCTGTCGGCGCACCAGCTGCAAGTCATCGTGGATGATGACGGGCCGGGAATTGCGGCGGAACTGCGCGAAGAAGTGTTCAGACCGTTTGTTCGTCTCGATCATGCCCGCAACCAGGACGAAACGGGGACCGGGCTTGGCCTGGCTATCGCGCGTGACATTGCCCGTGCCCACGGCGGCGACATACAGCTCTCCGACAGCCCCCTGGGGGGCCTGCGGGCGATCGTCCACATCCCCGTGTAGCGAGTTTCAGTAGAGGCGGCTGCCGTTGGGTACCGGCCGCTCGGCCGCCAGCAGCACGACT
>CAZIXE010000007.1:0-20972 GCA_964543235.1 uncultured Rhizobiaceae bacterium
AGATTGACGGCGAGCACCCGCTCGAAATCCGCATCCTCCCACTCGGTCAGCGGCTTGCGGTGCTGGATGCCGGCATTGTTGACCAGAATGTCGAGCCGGCCGTGATCGGCGACGATCGATTCGAGCGCCGCGCGCGAGGCCTCCGCGTCTGTCACATCGAATGGCATGGGGAGGCCGCCGCTGCGCCTTGCAGCTTCGGCAACTGCTCCGGCATCACGCGCATTGAGGAGAACCTTGGCGCCATGGGCGGCAAGGGCGCTGGCCATGGCAAACCCCAATCCTCGCGAGGCGCCGGTCACCAGCGCCACGCGGCCATCAAGAGAAAAAAGTGAAGCCATCCTCGCAGTCTGGCGGAGCGCGCCTTGCCGCACAAGCACGTTTCTCGTCTGCCGAAGGCGCGATCCGCGTCTCCGGCAGGCGCCCCGTCTGCACACTGCGTCACCGTAAAGGGCGTGACCATGCCCGGCTCGTAATGTTCCCCGTGATTGCACAGCGGTACATAATCGCCGGCCGCCGGCAGGCGGCCCGGCTTTTAAGGCCCCACGATTGGTCTTCTATTATTGGACTGTCGCATAGCTGCGGCCGGCCCGCTGTATCCGGGCGAGGCCGCTGCGGACGCCCTTCCGACAGGCGACTGACATTGCCTGGCCTGCGAAGTACGGAAACTTCGCGTCCTTCCGGGGACTCCGCTTCAACAGACACCGCCACGTCAGCCCCAAAGTTCTTCTCGAAGCGTATAACGCAGCGGCTCAGCGGTTGACTGTACCGTCCGGACGGTATAGTATTTGACCATGGTGAAACGCCGCCTCCCAGCCAATGCCCGTGAGCAAATACTCGACGCCGCCAATGCGGTGGTGGCGCTCAGGGGGGTTGCAAATCTCACGCTGGAAGAGGTCGCGCGCGAGGCGGGCCTCAGCAAGGGCGGCGTGCTGTATCACTTTCCGAGCAAGGACAAGCTGACGGCTGCGATGATCGAACGGTTCATCCAGCTCTTCGACACGGCGATGGACAAGGAGGCCGCGCGCGATCCGGTACGGCAGGGCAGCTATACGCGCGCCTATGTACGAGTCTCAATGGGCGACGTTCCGGGGGGCACCGACCTGATCGACCGGGTCAACGGGTCGCTGACCGCAGCACTCGCCAATTATCCGGAACGCCTGGCACCGGTCCGGGAGCAGAGTGCCCGCAGCCAGAAGCTCATCGCCAATGACGGCCTCGATCCCATCCTCGCGTCCATCATTCGCTTTGCCATTGACGGTATGTGGCTCGGCGAGAACTTCAATCTCATTCGCATTGATCCCAAACTCAAGGCAGCTGTCGCCAGACGGCTGATCGCCTGGACAAAATCGAAGGAGCATGCAGACCCATGAACAGCAAGGCCGAACTCGTGCCCCAGGGTCCGCGCGGCATAGCCTATGCCAAGCCTACGCTCATCAAGGCGGCAGACGCTCCCCGATTTCTGTGGGGCGACGAAAAGGCAGGCTATGTCTCAGACTGGATCTATGGCTCATCGCAAGACATCCACATGATGTCGTTCGAGATGAATGTCGGCTCGCGCTTCGGCAACTCACCCGATTTCAAGACCTACTACAACTGCGCCGAGACCTATCACTGCCTCAAGGGGGAGTTCACCTTCCACTGTCCGGAAACCGGCGAGGTGCATGTGCTGAGGGAGGGGGACACGCTGTATTTCCCGCCCGACACCTGGCACTGGGGCTACAATTTCGGCAACGAGACCAGCCACATTCTCGAAAGCATCACACCCCGCCTCGAGGAGGCGATCGAGGCCTACGCCGTCAGGCAGCCCTGGCTCAAGGATATCCGCATGGGACCGCGCGACCCGATCGGCAACTATGAGCCGGGCGGCGACAGGGGGCCGCAGCGCGCCAGGCTGGTCAGGGCCGGCGACTATCTTTACGAGATCGTCGGCGAGAAGAAGCCGCTGCGCGTCGGCATTGTCTGTTCGACGCCGATGCTGACCACCGCGATCGTCGATCTTCATCGCGGCCAGGAGAGCGAGTTCATCGCCCATCCGAGCGACGAGGTTCTCTTCTGCCTGTCCGGCCGGATGAATGTCTATCTGCCGGATCACTCGCCCAACTGGTGGGAAATGAACAAGGGAGATTCGGGCTACATTCCCAAGGGCACGCGGCATGCCTACTTCAATACCTCGGACGCGCCGGCCCGTTTCATTTTCTCCGTCGCCCCGAAATACCGCTGACAAGGGAGGAAAGACAATGATCAGCAGACTGATGATGAACCGCCGCCAGGTCATGGCTTCCGCCTTCGCGGTGGCAGTGGCGGGCCTTCCGTTGAAACCGGCCCATTCTGCCGAACCGCTCAACTGGCTCGGATGGCAGGGTTACGACGAGCCGCTGAAACTGGGCACCTTTCTCGCCGACAATGGCATGTCGCTGGCTGCCACCTACATCAACACCAATGAGGAGATCATTACCAAGCTGCAGGCCGGCGGCGCCGGCCAGACCGATCTCATCACCATCTACTACGGCCATATTCCGATCCTGGTGGGCGCCGATCTGATCGAACCGATCGACGAGTCGATGGCACCGGGTATCGCCGACATCTTCCCCGAATTCCTCAATGTCGACGTTCTGCGGAGGGACGGAAAGCTTTATGCCGTGCCCTTCACCTGGGGAACGCTGTCCATGGTCTATGATCCGGGCGCCGTTCCGCGCCCCGTCTCGTGGAAGGACTGCCTCAAGGATGAATACAAGGGCAAGGTGGCGCTGGTCGACGATGCCACCGGCCTGATCGCCACCTGGGCGCCGATTGCCACCGGCACTACCACGCCCACCCGCATCACCATGGACGAGCTCAGGAAGACCGTCGACTTCCTCATCGACATCAAGAAGAATCATGCGCGGACCTTCTCTACCAGCTATGGCGAGGCGGTCGACCTCTTCGCCAGGGGCGAGGTGGTGATTTCGGCAATCGGCTGGGACGCCATGGTCGGATTCGCCGCCGCCAAGAACAAGGTGCTGGACTATGTGATACCGGAGGAGGGGGCGATGGTGTTCATGGATACCGTCGCCGTGCCGAAGGGCGCGCCGCATCGCGAGCTTGCTTACAAGGCATTGAACCAGTGCATTTCGGCCGCCGGCCAGAAGCAGATTGCCGATGCATTGACCCAGGCGATCGTATCGAAGGCCGCGCTGCCGCTGGTCGACGACAAGAACCGGCAGATCTACCAGTATGACAATCTGCCCAAACTTTTTGAGAAGGCGCGCTTCTATCCATTCTGGCCGCTGGAGCCCGAGGGCGATTTCGTCACCCATGAGCAGAGCCAGGAGGAATACCAGCGCTTCCTGAAGGCCTGATGTCGCCGACAGGCGGGCGGGCTTGGCCATTCCTCGCGCCCGCCATGCTGCTTGCCGCCGGGCTGTTCCTTGTGCCCATGCTGCTGCTTTTTGCGGTCAGCTTCTGGAGCGTCAGGAACTTCCGGCTGACGCCCGGCTTCAGCCTCGCCGCCTGGTCCCGCTTCGTCGAGAATTACGGGGAACTGGCGGCTTATTCCCTGATTATCGGTCTCGTTGTTGCGGCGATCTGCACCGCGCTGGGTCTGGCCTTCGCCTACGCCGTCAGGTTCGGGGCCGGCCGCTACGCCGATGCCCTGATCTTCGCCACCCTGGTGACGCTGTTCGGCGGCTACCTGGTCAAGATCTATGCCTGGAAGTCGATCCTGGGCGCCGACGGCCTGTTCAACCAGGCACTGATCGGGCTGGGACTCATCGACCAGCCGACACCCCTCCTCCTCTACAACCGCGGTGCCGTCATCGTGGCGCTCGTGCATTTTCTCCTGCCGCTGGCCATCCTCCCGATCTACGGGGCGCTGCGCAACGTGCCCTTGGACAATCTCGAGGCGGCGCGCGATCTGGGCGCCAGCGGAGCCCGGGCTTTCCAGACGGTGATCGTGCCGCAATGCCGGACCGGGATCTTCGCTGCCTTCGCCTTCTGCTTTCTTCTCGCCGCGGGCGACTACGTGACGCCGCTGCTGATCGGCGGTTCCGGCGGCAGCATGCTGGGACAGTTCATCGCCCTCGAATTCTCCACCCGCTTCAACTGGCCGGCCGGCGCGGCGATGTCCTTCGGGCTGCTCGCCGCAAGTCTCACGCTCCTGGCGGCCATCGGCCTGGTGGTGAGGCCGAGGCGATGACGCTGACCCCTGCATGGAAGGGATTTCTGGCCTTGAGCCTCGTTTTCATGCTGGGGCCACTGCTTCTTGTCGTGCTGTTCTCCTTCGGCCGCAACGCGCTGATCGGCTTCCCGATGGGCGGACTGACACTCGACTGGTATCGCAAGCTGTTCGACAATAGTTCCTTCTGGGACGCCTTCCGCACCAGCCTCGCCGCGGCAGTGTGCTCTTCCCTCATCGCCACCCTGACCGGGACGCTCTGCGCCTTCGGCCTGCTGCGGGCCGGACGCAGGCTCGCCGCCGCTTCGGTGACATTCCTGTCCTTTCCGGTGCTGCTGCCACCCCTCGTCGTGGCCATTGCCATTGTCGTGCTCATCGTTCGCGGCCTCGGCCTCAGCCTCGGCCTGCCGGTCGTCATCCTCGGCCATGCCCTGGTGAGCCAGCCCTTCGTCCTGCTGATCATGATGTCGAGGCTCCACAGCTTCGACTTCGACACCGTCGAATCGGCGCTCGATCTTGGCGCCTCGCGGCTTCAGGCGTTCCGCGACATCACCCTGCCCCAGATCCGGGGTGCACTCATCGGCAGCGCCCTGATCGCCGCCTCGATCTCGCTCGACGACTTCATTATCGCCTCTTTCACCATTGGAGCAGGAAACACGCTCTCGACCTTTGTCTGGGGCATGTTGCGCACAACGCTCGATCCTTCGATCAATGCCATCGCTGCCATCATTCTGCTGCTCACGACCGGAACCGCAATCATCGCCCTGCGGCTGACGCAGTATCGGGGATGAGGGGAGCCGCAGAATGAATGTGGCGGGAGAACCCTCCCGCCACCACCTGTTGATAGGATGCCGTTTACTTCGCGATGCAGGTGTCGGCCGTTTCAGGCGTGCAGACGTCGAGGCCTGTGTAGGTCGGATCGGCCGGAGGAGCCTTGCCCTCCTTCATGTCCTTCAACGCCATCATGGTCTTGTAGCCCATCTCGAACGGCCGCTGGCCAACCTGGCCAAGCGACAGGCCTTCCTTCATCTGGTCGATCTGAACGGGCAGCGTATCGGCGACCACCAGGGCGAGCGCCTTCGAGGCGATCTTGTCCTTGTACTTGCCAACGGCTGCGCGATTGGCGTCCGGAATGAATTGCGGGAAACCGCCGGTCGGGATGAAGGCATCAACATTCGGGTTCTTCGCCATAAAGTCCTCGAACTGCTGCACCGACCGCGGGAAGTCATCGTCGGTGTAGAGCGGACAACCCTCGGCCTCGGTCCAGCCACCCTGGCCGGTCAGACGGTCGCCAGGCGAAGCTGCCGACTTCATGCCGGACAGTTCGTCGCGGATGCCCTGCATGCGTTCATTGTGGTTGGCCGCAGCGGCGCCGCCCGACTGGATGCACACCGTGCCGCCATTCGGCTTGATCGCCTTCGCCAGCTTGGCGAGGTTGGTGCCGATTTCGTAGTTGTGCGTGCCGATATAGGCGACGCGGAGATCCTGGTTCTCGGGAAGCAGGTCTGAGTCCCAGGTGAGCACGGGAATGCCCGCTTCCTTGGCGGCCTGCAAAGCCACCGCCATCGCAGCAGCGTTGGACGGCGACACGGCAATGCCGTCTACCTTTTTCGCCACCAGATCCTGGACAATCTGCACCTGTTCGTCACCGCCACCGTGCTCGCCAGGACCGATATACATGCATTCAAACGCGCCATTGGCCTCGGCTTCCGCCTTCTTGCAGCCATCGCGGGCCTGGTCGAAGAACGGGTTGTTCATGTTCTTCGGCACCAGGGCGAAGACGAACTTGGCCTGAGCGCCCGACACCGCAGCGGTCAGGGCGCCAAGGGCGACCGCGGCAGTCAGCAGAAATTTCTTCATTTGGGTTCCTCCACTGTGTTTACCAGGGTCTGCCGGTCTGCCCGGCCGACCTGCTTCTAACGGTGCCTCCGGGGAAACAGTCTTTCCAGCGTGGCGGCGACAATGGACTTGCCGCCGGTCTGCATGCCGAGAAGAACCGCGAGAATGATGAAAGCGCCGACGAAAGCGCCCTGCCAATTGGAATCAATGCCGGCCATGAGGAGGGCATTGCGGATCACTTCCAGCAGCGCCGAGCCGATAATGGCGCCATAAGCGGTACCGGCGCCGCCCATGAGGTTGGCGCCGCCGATAACGGTTGCGGCGATGACGCGCAACTCGTAGCCCTGGCCCATGGCGTTAATGGCGGAACCGTTATAGCCAAGCAAAAGCAGCGAGGCGATCGACGCCGTAAATGCCGAGAAGACGTAGGCCTGAAACTTGATCCAGTCCACTGGCACGCCGGTCAGGCGTGCGGCCTGCTCATTGCCACCGATGGCAAAGAGATGTCGCGCCCAGGCGGTGAAATTGAAGACGAAGCCCATGAACAGGGCCAAGGCGACCATCGTCCAGAAATGCGATGAGAACTGCGGTATCCAGTCGGGAATCCAGTCGCCGGGCGTTTGTACCGGCCATTTCGCCTGGCCGATTGCCTTGACGATCGGGGCGTCGGGACCAAACTGGTAAAGCATCTGATTGCCAGAGAAGACCACCGCAAGCGAGCGGGCCATCGATAACATGCCAAGCGTTACGACGAATGACGGCATGCCGACATAGGCCACGAAGAACCCGTTGACGGCACCACAGGCGAGGCCCGCAACCAGGCCCATCCCAAATGCCATGTACCAGGGATAGTGCCAGGTGAGAAAAAGTCCAGCGACAATGGCCACCAGTCCCATCACGGAACCGACGGAGAGGTCTATGCCACCGGTGATGATCACGACCATCATGCCCAGAGCCATGATGCCAAACGGCGCGAAATTGCGGGTGATGTTGGCGGCGTTCTCGACGGTCGCAAAGCTCGCCTCCATCGCCGACATATAGATGACAAGGACGATGAGCGCGATCGTCACCCAGAAAGATTGGCTCGACAGGATGCGCTGACGGAGCGTCTGTTCCTTGATCTGAACCACATCCGATATGGCCGCGTGGCCAGCTTCCGCACTATGCTGCACGAATGGCCCCCGTAATCAGTCCGGTGATTTCCTCTGGTGAAGTCTGTATGGTCGCCTTGTCCGCCACCTTCGAACCGCGGCGCAGGACGATGATCCGGTCGGAAACGGCGAAGACATCGGGCATACGATGACTGATCAGCATAACAGCCACGCCCTGCGCCTTCAGCCTGCGGATCAATTCCAGGACTTCGGCCACCTGCCGCACCGAAATGGCGGCGGTCGGCTCGTCCATAAGTACCAGCTTGGCGTTCGACAGCCTCGTCCGCGCGATCGCCACAGCCTGGCGCTGGCCCCCGGACATTTTCCGGACCAGGTCGCGCGGGCGGGTTTCCGATTTCAGTTCAGCGAACAGTTCCGCTGAGCGGTCGATCATCCTTTGCTTATCGAGAACCAGGAAAGGCCAGAATCCCTTCTTCATCTCGCGCCCCAGAAACACATTCTGGGCGGCGGTCAGATTGTCGGCCAGTGCCAGGTCCTGATAGACGACTTCGATCCCCTTGGCGCGGGCCTCAACGGGTTTGTGGAAATGACAGACTTCGCCCTCGACGAGGACCTCGCCATCAGTCGGGGGGAAATTACCGGCAATCAACTTGACCATGGTGGACTTGCCGGCACCGTTGTCGCCCATGAGGCCCACCACTTCACCGGGTTCGACCGAGAGGCTGACATCGGTTAGAGCGCGAATGGCACCGAAACTTTTCGATACGTGCCGCACATCCAGCAGCGCCATCGAGCCTATCCTCCCATACACTTGCCGCGGTGCCGGGTTCGATGCCCGGTCTTTGCCCGAAATTGTAGTATAATGGTGCGGCACACGATGGCTAGCCCAAAACAGACGGTGAAGTAACAGTGATTTCTCAGGCAACCGCAGGCGGTGAAGCGGGGCTGTCGCCAGCGCCCAGGACCTGCTGGTCGAAATCTATGATGGCACCCGACATCATGCCCGATTCACTGCTCGACAAGTAAGCGACCGCCCGCGCCACCTCAACCGGCTTCAGCAGGCGACCCCAAGGCCGCTCCGCCTCGGCTTTGGCCAGCCAGCCGGCCTCGGCAGCGTGATAGGTTTTCATGATCCGGTCTTCGCCCGGCGTGTCCATCCAGCCAATGGTGAGGCCGTTGCAGCGGATGTGGTGACGCATGATGGAGTAGGCGACGTTCTTGGTGAGCGTGATGAGGGCGCCCTTCGACGTGCAATAGGCGGTAATGAAACTCTGCCCGCCGTGGCCCGACATGGAGATGATATTGACGATGGTGCCCTCGATGCGCTCGCGCTTCATAACGTGAATGGCGTCCTGGGTGAGGAAGAAGGGGGCGCGGACATTCACTGCCATCATGGCATCGAAGAGGTCGGGCTTGGTGTCCCAAATGGTGCCGCGATCGGTAATTCCGGCGGAATTGACGAGCGCATCAACCCGCCCGAATGATTTGTCGGCGGCTGCAATCACTTTGCGCGTGTCGTCCATCCGACCGAGATCAGCTTCGACAAAAATGGTCTTTACGCCCTTGCTTTCGAGGTCTGCCCGGACCTTCGCGCCGCGCGCTGCATTTCTCCCGGTGATAACCAGGCCCTTGGCGCCGCGATCGGCAAAGAGATGGGCGATGGCTTCGCCTAGCCCTTGGGTTGAACCGGTGACGACGGCAATTTTGCCTTCCATCGACAATCCGTCAAAAGTGTGCTGATCCATGGCGCGTCCCGAGTTTATGCAATGATTGTTTCGTTGGTTGAAGTTCGGGAATTATTGTTGCACAGCCAAGCGGGTTCCGCAACAGACATTGTGGATCGCCATCGGTGACCCCGCCCTGCCCTGCTGTTTAGGCGTTGACATGCCTGTCAGTTGCGACAAGGAGAACGGGCCGCATCAACCAGCGAGAGTCCAATGCTGTTCAAGGAGCGCTTCACGAACCGCCATGCCATTGTCACCGGAGGCGCTTCGGGCATCGGCCTGGCTGTGACCCAGCGCCTGGTCGCGGAAGGCGGCAGGGTGACGGTCTGGGACGTCAGCGAGGATTCACTGCGGTCTGCCGGCACGCTACCGGGCGTCGCTACGGTCAGGCTTGACGTTACGGATGCCGCGGCGGTCGAGAACGCCATGCAGCAAACGCGGGACGGTTTCGGCAAGATCGACATCCTGGTAACGTCCGCGGCGATCACCGGACCTGTTGCGCGGCTTGCTGACTATCCGCTCGATGCCTGGCGCAAGGTAATCGATATCAACGTCAATGGCGTCTTCTACTGCTGCCGCGCGGTCGTTCCGGTGATGATCGCGGCTGGCTATGGCCGCATTGTCAACATTGCCTCGATTGCGGGCAAAGAGGGCAATCCCAATTTCTCGGCCTATTCGTCCTCCAAGGCCGCCGTGATCGGTATGACGAAGTCGCTCGGCAAAGAGCTGGCGAAGACGGGGGTCACGGTGAACTGCGTGACGCCGGCAGCGGTCAAGACGCCGATTTTCGATCAGATGACGCCCGAATTCATCACCTTCATGCTGTCCAAGATTCCGATGGAACGGTTCGGCACGGTCGAGGAGGTGACCTCGCTGATCCTCTGGCTGGCCAGCGAGGAATGCTCCTTTACGACCGGGGCCGTATTCGACGTTTCGGGCGGGCGCGCTACCTACTGACAAGCACCTCGCGGCAGCACCTGTTTCAGATCACTGCGATAACGCGGCAGGGACCGCCACTGCCACCGCGAACCTTCGGAGCGCCAACGAACAGCGTTGCCCCCTTGGCCGGCATGGCGCCCAGATTCGACACGCACTCGAGGCCCCAACGACCGCTTGGCAACCAGGCGTAATGCGTTGCGAAATCCGGCGACAGTCCGAAATCGAGAGACAGGGTGTCGACCGCGATTCCCGTGGCGTTGCCGTCTTCGATCAGCATTTTCGTCGCTTCGATGTGGAAGCCGGGGAAATGCAGCTTCTTGTCGGCATCGGCATTGCGGAACTTGTCAGTGCTGACATGCTGGTCCCAACCGGAGTTCATGGCAACACAGCATCCCGCAGGCAGCGGACCGTTGGCTGCGATCCAGGTCTTTATGTCGTCCGGTGTGACCTGGGCATCGGCATTGGCTGAAGCCTTCTCGCGGATGTCAACGACAACAAGGGGGGCAATCAGATTGTCCACCGGGATTTCCGCAACGCTCGTGCCATCCGGCGAGAAGTGGAGCGGTGCATCCATGTGGGTGCCGGTGTGCTCGTTGATGCGGAGTTCAAAGAGATTGAACTTGTGTTCTGCATAGTTGAACTTCTGGGTCACGAACAGCTGCTGCTCGCCGAAATAGGTCGGGAAGTGCTCATGCAGTTCGTGGGTCAGGTCGTAAGGCTTTGAAAAAGCCGGCATATCAGCAGAGAACACCGGTTTCGCCAGGGCTGCGGCTGCAGCAGCCCCCGTTGCCAACGCTGCTCCCCTCTTAAACAGGCTGCGACGGCTAAGCATGTCCTGCTTGATGCCATCAACGACGCAATGGTGACACATTTCCTCCTCCGTGCGGCCGCCTTGCGGGCCGCTATGACAGTGCCGGTCAAGATTCGCAGGAAGGGCTGGCTTCCGCAAGGCCCTCTCCAGTCTTGCCAAGCCGGCCGAGGCCCGCCACCATTCATGATCTCACAATGACGACGGTGAATTCGCCTGCATGCGTTACGATGTTTCGGTGATCGGCCTTTACGTTCTCGATTTACTCGAGCGGCCAGTGAGCCGCATTCCCGGCCGCGGCGGCGTCGATTTCATCGAAGAGTTCGGACACACCGTCGCGGCTACGACCGGCGGCACGGTGGTCGAAACGACGGGTTGCGGTGATGCATTGGACGCCGGTTTCATCAGTGCGCTGTGACACCCAATGGATCCTGCACAGGCCTCAGCCGCGCCGCCGCGACCGGGCTGCGGCCAGATGCCGGCATCGTTTCATTGGCGGACACGCTGGACAAGATGAGGCGTTGGAAGACAAGACCATGAGCGGGCCATCCGACTCTTACGACGGAACATCCTATCAGCAGTCACCAGCATGACCGACAGGCGCCATGTCTTCATTGTGACGTCGGGCCGGACTGGATCGACGTTGCTGCTCGGGATGCTGAATGCCCATCCGGGTGTGTTCGTGCGCGGCGAGAACTACGGGTTCTTCTACTACCAATACAAGGCGCTTGAGGCCCTCAGGCTGTCAAGGTCGCATGTTCAGCCCGATGCGGGAAGCCGCAGTCCGTTCTTCGGCGCAGACAGCATCGATCTTGGTGCTATCACCGCAAGGATCGCCATGCTGTGCCGGGAAACCATGTACGCAAATGTTCCGGATGAGGTGCGCGTAACCGGATTCAAGGAAATCCGCTACGACATGCCTGATCTGGAAGACTACCTGTATTTCCTCGCTGCCATGTTCCGGCCAGCAACTTTCGCTTTCCTGCTGCGTGATCCCGCCAACATTGCGGGCAGCGGCTTCTGGCGCAGCATGCCGAAGGAGACGGCAGCGGCCCGAATCGCCGCCATGCAGCAGCGCTTCAGCGACTTCGCGTCGGCAAACCCCGCAGACAGTGTGTTGCTGGACTATTCCGATCTGCTCAATCCCGGCGAACGGCTCGCTGCCTTGTTCACCAGGCTCGGGGTCGAATTGCGGCCGGAGCTCATTGCCGCGGTCCTTGCCCGGCCACATTCCTACGACGTCGAAAGCGTGAAATTTCACGACAACGCGCGCCTGCAACTCGCGCCGCGGGCCGATCTGGGCCGGCATTTTCTGGCGTTCAACTTCGACAGGCTGGCACCAGGAGGAGATGGGCAGACCCTGATCATCGCGGGTACATTGCTGCCGGCTGCCGAAGCTCAGGCAAACGTATCATCAATCTATGCAGTCGCCTCACACCGCGCCACCGGAGACGCGGAGGAACGGATCAGTGGGCAGACCGGTCTGGCGTCACCGGGCCTTGCAAAGGCCTATCCCGGGCATCCGCACAGCAACACGGCGCGTTTCCGCCTCGAGGTTCCCATCGCCATGGGCTCGGCCGAGGTCTATGCACAGATCGGCGATCATGCCGTGAGGCTCGGACAAGTGACACTGCATGGTGCCGGGCCCAGGCATTTTGCCGAGCCAAGTGTCGGCCATTCAGGAGCTGCCGGGCGGCAGTCCGGTCCGGTCAATAGATGCGGACGAACTTGTTAGTCTTGCACAGGATGCCGGCAACACAGCCCCTGACATTCATGCGGTTGGGCCCCGCGAGTTCCATGCTGGCGGAATAGGTATTGCCATCGTCGGGATTGTAGATGGCGCCGGTCCATTTGCCCCCGCCGACGGGCTTCATTCCGATCAATACCGGCAAGCCGATCAAGGGCCGACTGCGCAGCGCGGGCTTCGGGTTCTCGCGGTCGACCTTCGGCTTGCCGTCGATCTTGCTGATCGGCTCCTTCAACGCCACGATGGATCCGCAGAGCCTGCCGCCGCAATCCCTGACCCGCACCGTCACCTTGCCGTTGGTCATGGCCCAGACGCCATAGGGCTTGGCCTCTTCAGCTGCCACCGGCGCGGCAGAAACGGCGGCCGCCAGCAGCATCACGGAAACCGCTGGCGCGACAAGCATCTTCATCGTAAGCTCCTGTTATTAAATCGCTTTATAGCTTTTTTTTAGATGACATTCAGCGCAGACGCCCGACAGGCCGCACGGTGCCGACGCCCAAGACATGCTACTGAAACGCGATTGTCGCAAAAATGTGGTACTGATGATCGTGCCACAACGTGTCGCATGAGAGGCAGGTCGAAGGCACGAACGGGGAACCGTGCGCCCTCTCCGTCATCGGGCCGCCAATCAGCGGCAGGCGGTCACTTGCTGATGAAGACGCTCGCAGTGATCTGGGTCTTGATCTCTTCGAAGGCACGGGCAAGGTCGGCACTGTCTTCGGCAACGAAGAAGTGCCGAACCGGGTCGGTCGCGCAGTCCCTGAGGCGGTTGCGCGTATCTTCGTCCTGAAGATCGAAGGCGACCGTGATCATGGTGATGCCCCTGGCCTTTGCCCCTTTGCACAGGGAGGAAAGATTTTTCTCTCCCTGGGCTACGGTGCGCACGCCGTTCGGGCCGAATGCCGGTTCCGTCTGCCGGCCGTCGGTCAGCACGACCATGACCTTGCCGGTGTTTGCGTCGTCATAAGCGGCGGTGCCGACAAAGGGCGCGTTGGGGGACAGCAGGTGCCAGCCGAACTCGACACCCAGGGCGATGTGGGTGTAGGCGTAAGGTTCCATCTTGTCGAGCTGTTCAGTCACGCTGGCCAGGTCCGATGTCAGCGGTTTGACGATAAGGTTCTTACCAGAATAGGGGCCGCACCCGCCGTGATTGTTCTGAGTTAGTGGCTGTCCCCATTTTGTCATGTCATCCGCCGGGTTCGGGGTTGAGTCCTGCAAGTTGTAGGGCGACAGACGGTCCTGGGTGCAGCCCGTCCAGGTGCCGGTTCCTGCCTGGCCCTTCACATATTCCTTGGGCAGGCTGAGCCATACATGATGGGAGAAGGGGACGAGGCCAATCTTGACCCGCTTCGGCGCGGTGATTTTCAGATCTTCGACCAGCCGCTTGGCCGCTTTCTTCATCGCCACGTACTTGACCTGGCCCCCGGAAATCTCGGTCATCGAGCCTGAATAGTCGAGTACCAGGGCAATTTCGGCCTTCTTGTCTTCGGGTATCTTGACGGTTGTGGCGCCGGAAATATCGAGGATGTCGATGCCGGCGATGTTCATCAGGGAGGTCGGCATTTCAGTCTTGACCGAGGCGGTCACGGCGCCTTTTTCGATCCTGAAGACCGGGGTGGCATCGATGCCGATGGTCATGGCGTGGCGCCAGTTCACCGCGAAGGCTTTCTCGGCAATCCTGATGCGTTCACTGTCCGGGAGACCGGGCGATGCCGCCGCCGCCAACGCCGCTGCGTCAATGGCACCCTGTAGATGAGCCTTGAGGTTGCTCGCACGAATGAAGTCCAGTCCCATGCCGGCTGCAATCATGAGGGGGACCGCCGACAGCGCCATGATGATGGCGGTCGTGCCCTTCTGGGACGATCGGAAGTTCTTCAGAAGGGTCTTGAATGCGGTCATGCCCGTGGCTCCTTGGCTTGTCCCGGGCCATCGCGCGCTGTGTCAAATCAGGACGGCCCATTCATGCTTTGCTCAGGTTGGAGCAAGGGCCGGTCCGTTTCTGCGTTCGCTAAAATTCGACTCGAAATTTGGTTAAAATGGGCGACGGGCGCGCATTGCCGCAGTGAGCGTGCCTTCATCAAGGTAATCGAGTTCGCCGCCAACCGGTACGCCGTGAGCCAGCCGTGAGGTCTGAATGCCAAGGACCCTGAGCCGCTCGGTGATATAGTGGGCGGTGGTCTGGCCCTCAACCGTCGCGTTTACCGCGAGAACAACCTCCTTGATCCTGCCGCCGCTCACTCGCTCAAGCAGGGCCACTATCGACAGATCCTCGGGCCTGATACCCTCAACCGCCGACAAGGTGCCTCCCAGCACATGGTAGAGGCCCGCCCAGGCGCCGGCCCGCTCCAGGGCCCAGAGGTCTCCGACCTCCTCGACAACGCAGATGATGGCGCGGTCACGACGCGGATCGGCGCAGAGAGTGCACGGGTCGAGCGTATCCACATTGCCACACACGGAACACACGCTGACCTTGTCGCGGGCTTCGGCCAACGCCGCCGCCAGCGGAGCCAGGAGCTTTTCACGGTTCTTGATCAGGTGCAGCGCAGCGCGCCGCGCCGAGCGCGGGCCAAGGCCTGGCAACTTCGCAAGCAGCTGGATCAGCCGCTGGATTTCAGGACCCGTTGTGCGCTTCATGCAAAGCTGTACCGATCAGAACGGCAGTTTGAGGCCCGGGGGGAGCGGCAGACCGCCGGTCACGGACTTCATTTCATCTGCCATCAGGATCTCAAGCTTGGACTTGGCATCGGCGTGGGCGGCGATGATGAGGTCCTCGACAATCACCTTCTCATCGGCCTTCAACAATGACGGGTCGATGGCCAGCGCCGTCATGCCGCCTTTGCCGTTCAGCGTGAGCCTGACCATGCCGCCGCCCGCCTGGCCGGTTACCGTCGCCTGCTCCAGCCGCGCCTGCATATCCGCCATACGCGACTGCATCGCCTGGACCTGTTTCATCATATCACTGAGATTCTTCATCTTGCTCCATCGTCTGAGGTTCAGGATCACGCACGTCGACAATCTCGGCGCCTGGAAATCTGGCAAGCACCGCCTTTACGCCGGGATGTTCGCGGGCTTCGCGGAACAGCGATTCACGAGCTTCCTTTTGCTGCTGCAGCAGGGGCTTTTCGCCGCCATCGCGAGCCACCAGGACGATCCAGCGATTGCCGGTCCAGGCCTCGAGCTTGCGGGCGAGTTCGTTGGCCAAAGCCGGTGGGGCGCCGGGCTCCAGCGCAAGTTCAATCTGTCCGGGCGCTACCCTGATGGGGCGAACAAGACGCTCGAGATCGTTTCGAAGCTTGATGTCGCGCTTCTCGGCAGCGAGTGCCACGATGTCGCGGAGCGAGGCGAAGGCGTGCGGTTCGGCAGGTGCCGGTTCGCGCGGATCCGCTTTTTCCGGAACGACCGCATAGGGACCGGCCGTTAGCGCTGGCTCATCTTCATGCCGGGACGGCGGCGGCACGGGCGTGGGGCGGGGCATGGCCGCCGGCTTTGCCTGAGCAGCAGTCCTCGCCAGTTCCTCAGTGGAGGGCAAGTCGGCGGCGTAGGCAAGACGGATCAGGACCATCTCTGCCGCCATCAACGGGTTGCCGGCAAGTTCTGCCTCCTTGATCCCCTTGAGGAGCATCTGCCAAGTGCGCGACAGTTGCGCCATGCCGACCTTCGGGGCAAGCTCGCCTCCGCGTTTCTTTTCCACTTCGGTCCTGGCGGGATCAGTCAGGGCAGCACTCGATACCACTTTCAGGCGGGTCACAAAGTGCACAAAGTCGGCCAGATCGGTCAGTATGGTCAGGGGATCGCCGCCGGCCTGGTACTGGTCCTCGATTTCACCGATTGCAGCCGCCATGTCCCCTTTCATCACAGACTCAAAGAGATCGATGATGCGGCCCCTGTCGACGAGTCCCAGCATGGATGACACGTCGGCGGCCCGCACGTTTCCGTCTCCATAAGCAATGGCCTGGTCGAGGAGGGACAGACCATCGCGTACGGAGCCCTCGGCGGCGCGGGCAATCAGTTTGAGAGCCTCCTCCTCCGCCACCACCTGCTCGAGCCCGGCAATCTTGCGGAAGTGATCAAAGAGCACTCCGGTATCGAGCCGCTTGAGGTCAAAACGCTGGCAGCGGGAGAGAATGGTGACGGGAACCTTGCGAACTTCCGTCGTCGCGAAAATGAACTTCACATGCGGTGGGGGTTCCTCGAGCGTTTTCAACAGGGCGTTGAATGCGCTCTTCGACAGCATGTGAACTTCGTCGATGATGTAAACCTTGGTGCGCGCGGAGACCGGCGCGTAGCGCACGCTGTCGATGATCTCCCGCATGTTGTCGACGCCGGTGTTGGACGCGGCGTCCATCTCGATCACATCCATGTGGCGCGACTCGAGAATGGCCTGGCAGTGCGGCCCCCAATCCTTTAAGTCCGTCGTTGGACCATCCGGATAATTCAGGGCGCGCGCAATCAGGCGCGCCGTGGTGGTCTTGCCCACGCCGCGTACGCCGGTCAGCATATAGGCTTGGGCTATACGTCCCGTGGCAAAAGCGTTTGCCAGGGTGCGGACCACGGCCTCCTGCCCGATCAGATCGGCAAAGGTGGTCGGGCGGTACTTGCGGGCAAGGACGCGATAGGCGCCACTGGCAACATCGGGCATGGGAGTGGTCTTAGCATCGCGGCAGCGCCGGCGCGAGGTTTCCGTTGAGCGGCTGCTTGCTTACCGTGGGAGGCTGGACACCGACCCGTGCCAAACTCGTTAGGGCTGCTTCCTTCCGGACCTGACCCGGTTGGCAAGCGGCACGCCCGCCGCCAACCTCCCGGCCGGGCATATGGGGGAAAGCGTTCCAAAAGGCAAGCCCCGAACAGCGCAGGGCGAGCCGACGTGGACTCTTGTCACATTGAGACGAACCAGTCAGTCGGACCAGATACCCAGCTTCTGATCGCGGGCGTAAAGCTCGGCCGCCCGCTCTGCCGCAGTGGCCGAAGTTGCCGCAGTCGCAAAACCATTGGCAAGCAGCCACTCGCCGAGTTGTATACCCGTGTCCAGCGTGCAGCGTCCCATGAAATAGCCATGGCCCAGCTTTCGCACCTTGGTGCAAGTGACTTCATGACCTGTAATGAGCTGGCGCAGGGCCAGCTGCGCGGCATCGATACAAGAAGCCCGCCCGCAACCGCTGTCAGCGGCGGGAGGTTCAACGCCGTCGAGGCGAAACCGCGCTCCTGCAACGGCCAGGGTCGAAGCATCGCGGACCTGCGACGTTCCAGTTATCGTGTCTGCAGCGAAAACCGGCTCCGTAGATGCAAGCATGAGGGCCAAAATGAGGGCGGGCTTCATTCGTAATGATCCGCCGATTTGACATAAGCGTGGACGGCCCAGATTTCGTCAGGCATCAGGATCGTGCCAAAGGCAGGCATGGTTCGCCGACCATTGGTCGCCGTCTCAAGGAACTTGTAGTCGCTCAGCTTGCTTTGGAAGAGATTGGGCCCGCGGCCACCATTGCTGAGATGGCAGATGTAGCAGCGTGACCGATATATCTTCCTCCCCTGTTCAATGGCGTCTTTTTGCCCAAGCAGGAAATTTACCGGCTCGCTTCCAGTCAGCAAGGATGTCGACGAGATAACCAAAAAGGCCGCCATCGCTGTGACGACGGCCAGACGCTTGCCGCTATTGCTGACCATAGACCGGGAGGGCTGTTTCTATGATCTGAGCGTTGAAGGAGGTGGTGTCCTGGGTTGCCCCGTCAACTGAGAAGACCCAGAGCATTCCCCCTTTGGGACCCGAGAAGTAAAAACTCGGATCACCGCCCAGACCCGACAGTATGGCAACATATTGCTTGCCATCGAGTTCATAGGTAATCGGCGATGCATTGATTCCGGAGCCCGTTTGAAAGCGCCAGAGAATCTTGCCCGTATCCGCGTCCACCGCCTGGAAGAACCCAAGCTGATCACCAGTAAAAAGCAAGCCCGATTTCGTTGCCAAAACGCCCGCGAACATCGGCAGGGCACTTGGCAACTCCCACAACCATTTCTTGGAAGAAACGTCAAAGGCCTTCAGATAACCCGTCTTGTCCTTGTGACGGTACATCTGATAGTCGACGCCCATATAAACTTGACCAGCCTTGTAGACGACATCCTCCGGTTTCCAAGCCTTGAGCGACATGCTCCAATCGTTGGTGTTCAGATAGACAATCCCCTTTTCCGGATTGGCGGCAATCGGGAACCAATTCGTGCCACCCTCCAACCCAGGGACGATGCCTTCCACCTTGTCACCGCCAGACTTTGGTCGCATGGATTCATTAGGATTTGGCCGCCCGGTTTTCGGGTCCAAGCCATTTGTCCAGTTTATGCCGTCGATGGTATTCGTGGCGTAGATGAACTCTCCGGTCACCCGGTCAATGACATAGAGAAATCCATTGCGATTGGCCTGAACAGCGACCTTACGAGGCCTGCCGTCGATGCCCACATCGAGCAGCACCGGCGCATTATTTCCGTCATAGTCCCAGGCATCGTTGGGCGTGTACTGGTATCCCCATTTGATCTCGCCCGTATCTGGATCAATTGCCAGAAGCGAGCAACTCCACTTGTTGTCGCCCTTGCGCAAGTCGGAATTCCAGGGCCCCGGATTTCCGGTTCCCCAGAACAGCGTGTTGGTCTCGGGATCATAGGACCCGGTCTGCCAGGTACTCGCGCCGCCCGTCTTCCACGTCTCTCCGGGCCACGTATCGCTACCGGGTTCGCCGGGTGCGGGAATGGTGTGGCGGGTCCAAACCTCCTTACCAGTTTCTGCATCATATGCGCGGATGTAGCCGCGAATTCCGTACTCGGCGCCGGCAACTCCGGTGATCACCTTTCCCTTTACAACAAGTGGCGCGCCCGTCGCCGAGTATGCATTTTTCCAGTCGTCAATCTTTTGCTCCCAGGCAACTGAACCGTCGCTCATATTCAGGGCAACGAGGCGGGCATCCAGCGTCGCCACGTAGACCTTGTCGCCATACATGGCCAGACCGCGATTGACAGGGCCACAACAGAGCACAGATTCCAAGCCATCCTCATATTGCGGTTCCCAATACCACCTGACCGTGCCGGTTCGTGCATCAAGTGCAAACACACGCGAGTAGTCGCCCGTGAAGTACAGCGTGCCATCGCGATAAAGTGGCGTGGCTTCCAGTCCCGCGAACTTGCCTCCAGTCGAGTAGGCAAAGGTCGGTTTGAGTTGAGTCACGTTCTCTTTGCTGATCTTGTCAAGCGGGCTGAACCGTTGATTGAGGTAATTCCGGCCATACATCAGCCATTCGCCGGCGTTCTCCTGCGCGCCCAGCAACACCTGATCTGTGACCAGTTCCGCGCCGGCGGCACCAACGTCCGCAGCACACACGAACTGGGCCAAACCGCCGATGGCAAGAACGGCAACGGCAGCCGACAGCATTCTGTGTTTCGTCGACATCTCTTCTCTCCCTGCGCCCTTGAGGCGCAGGGGAATCTACAACCACGACTCACCACCGTCGAGACGATTGCCGATCCCGGTAGTTATGACTGTCATGCTGATAACACACCGGTGACCCGCCGCAACGGAAGAATTGACCAATTTGCAGCTGTAACCTATCTCTCCCCGGCATGGCCGTACGCGAAATTGTCAAGCTTCCCGATCCCATTCTCCGCCAGGTGTCGCTGCCTCTCAAGACGGTGGATGCGGCCGCACGCAAGCTCTTCGACGACATGCTGGAGACAATGTATGACGCCCCAGGGATAGGTCTTGCCGCGATCCAGCTCGGCATTGCGCAGCGCATGCTGGTCGTGGATCTCGCCAAGGAAGGCGAAGAGAAGCAACCGCTGTTCATGGCCAATCCCGAAATCGCCTGGCGCAGCGAGGCATTGAGCGATTACGAGGAAGGCTGCCTGTCGATTCCGGAATTCTACGAGATGGTGACTCGGCCATCGGAGGTGAAGGTGCGTTACCTCGACCGGCAAGGGGAACCGCGAGAGCTGCATGCGCGCGGGCTGCTGGCCACCTGCGTGCAGCACGAGATCGACCATCTCAACGGCGTCCTGTTCATCGACTACATTTCGAAGCTGAAACGCGACCGGGTCATCAAGAAGTTTACCAAGGCGCAAAAGCTCGGGAAGCTCTGAAGCCGATGCGGCTGGTCTTCATGGGAACACCGGCGTTCGCCCGCGTGGCACTCCAGGCGCTGCTCGATGCCGGGCATGACGTCGCTGCGGTCTACACACAGCCGCCGCGACCGGCCGGCCGAGGTTATGGGGAACGGCGATCGGCAGTCCACGACCTCGCCGCCCACCACGGTCTTGCGACCAGAACGCCTGCCTCCCTGAAGTCTGCAGCAGAACATGAAGCATTCGCGGCGCTTCGGCCCGAAGCGGCGATCGTCGTTGCCTATGGCCTGTTACTGCCAGAGGCGATCCTCAATGCACCGGCTCATGGCTGTTTCAACATCCATGCTTCACTGCTGCCACGCTGGCGCGGGGCGGCGCCGATCCAGCGGGCCATCATGGCCGGCGACCGTGAAACCGGGGTCAGCATCATGAAGATGGATCGAGGACTCGATACCGGTCCGGTCTGCCGCACGGAGCGCATACTTATCGGTCCAGAAACCACCTTCGGATCGCTGCATGATGATCTTGCGCGGCTTGGCGCAGAATTGATCGTCAA
>CAZIXE010000007.1:21072-85559 GCA_964543235.1 uncultured Rhizobiaceae bacterium
GCGGGTACGGTACTTGACGAAGCGCTGACTATCGCCTGCGGGAGAGGCGCGATCAGGTTCCTCAAGGTCCAGCGCGAGGGCAAGGGCGCCGTCGATGCACCGGCCTTCCTCCGCGGCTTCCCGGTCGGGCGCGGCGAACGGATCGCGTGAATGCCACGCTACAAGCTGACCATAGAATATGATGGTGGGCCTTTCGTCGGATGGCAGGTGCAAACCAATGGGCTGTCTGTCCAGGGAGCACTTGAGGAAGCGACAGCGCGAATCAACGGAGCGCCCGCGCCGGTACATGCTGCGGGACGCACAGATGCCGGCGTTCATGCCCTCGGCCAAGTGGCACATCTGGATCTGGAACGGGAATGGGATCCCCGGGTGCTGCGCAACGCGCTGAACGCGAATGTGCGCCCGCACCCGATTGCCGTGATTGCCGCGGAAGCGGTTGCGGACACATTCCATGCCCGGTTTTCGGCCAGGCGGCGGCATTACCTGTTTCGCATTCTCAATCGCAAGGCACCGCCCGCACTGGAGCGCGGCAGGGTCTGGTGGGTGCCAGTTGAGCTGGATTCAGAAGCCATGCACCATGCGGCCCAGCTGCTGGTCGGCAGGCACGACTTCACCACATTCCGCTCGTCCCAATGCCAGGCACAGTCGCCGCTCAAGACGCTTGATCATCTTGACGTGACGCGTCTCGGTGATGAGATCGAGATCCGGACCGACGCGCGGTCATTTCTACATCACCAGGTCCGCTCAATGGTGGGCTCCCTGAAGCTCGTCGGCGAGAGCAAATGGCGGGAGAGCGACCTCAAATCAGCACTCGAGGCACGGGACCGCAACGCCTGCGGGCCAGTCGCGCCGCCGGCCGGACTCTATCTCGTCAGGGTTGACTACTGAAGTAGCGATCGAGGATCGCGCCGTAGACGCGGGCGGTCGTTCTCAACTCGTCGATACTGATGCGCTCATCAACCTGATGGATGGTGGCATTCGTGGGGCCGAACTCGAGCACAGGGCAGAAATCCTTGACGAACCTGGCGTCGGAAGTCCCGCCCGATGTCGAAAGCCTGGCTGTCTGTCCCGTCTCCTGTTCGATGGCATCCATGACCAGACCCACAAATGGCCCGGGCTCGGTGATAAAAGCCTCGGCGCCCTGGAAGGACTGCACATTGAATGTACCGCCCAGTTCTGACGTGACTGCGGCGACCCTGGCATCCACCCACTGCCGCAGCGATTCGAAATTGTGCACCGGGCTGAAGCGAATGTTGAACTTCGCTGTGGCACGTGGCGGAATAACATTGCCGGCCGCGTTGCCGACATCAACGGTGGTAATCACCAAAGTCGAAGGCTCGAAATGGTCATTACCCTCGTCAAGCCGTTCCGACGACAGCCGGTCAAGCAATCGGACCAGTTTCGGGATGGGGTTGTCGGCTTTCTGGGGATAGGCCACATGGCCCTGCCTGCCCTCGACGGTCACGCTAAAACTCAGCGACCCGCGGCGGCCGATCTTGATCGTATCCCCCAAAATATCCACGCAACTTGGTTCACCCACGATGCAATGATCAGGCAAGTGGTTATTGTCCTTCATCCATTGCAGGACCTTTGCGGTTCCATTGACGGCTGGGCCTTCCTCGTCGCCGGTGATCAATAAGGAGATGCTTCCGGGCGGTTTGTCCCCGAATTGACTTTTCCAATCGATCGCGGCCGCAGCAAAGGCCGCGATCGAGCCTTTCATGTCCGTGGCGCCGCGGCCATAGAGATACTTGCCATCCTGTGCTGCAGCGAAAGGCGGGTGGGTCCAGTCCTTCAGATCTCCGGGGGGGACAACGTCGGCGTGCCCCGCGAAACACAGATGCGGAGCCTTCTGGCCCCATCGCGCGAACAGATTGTCGATATCGGGTGTACCTTCCTCCCTGAAGACCAGCCGTTCACAGTGAAAACCGTTGGACGCCAAGAGCCTCTCAAGATAGTCGAGGGCGCCCGCCTCCTGAGGCGTCACGGACGGACAGCGCACGAGGGCTTCGAGGATCGGCAAGGGATCTGTCGGCCGCTTGGTCATCGGCAGAGTTTAGGGCGAAACCGGCATAGTTGCCATGCCTGCCAGATCTTCACGCGAGGGGATCAGCTCCATACTGATTGGTGCCGTCGGTGCCGCGCAAGCAGCCCAACTCCACAAGAATCCAGATACCGCCGATGAAGGGCACGAGCGCGATCAGCGACCACCAACCCGATTTGCCACGATCATGCCAGCGCTTGGTGCAGACCGCCAGGGTGGGCCAAAGAAAGAGCAGCACGATAATCAACACGGGCAAGGCCATCCCATACATCGCCTGGTCCATAGCCGCAGGATCCTCGCCAGTGACGTCAGTCATGTTCATGCCCAGGCCCAGGCCGAAAGCTGCGAAGACAATCCATTGCGCAACCAGCAGTACGATGAGGGCGAGCCACCATTTGGCGCGATTGATGCGGCCTTCAAAACTGGTAAACAGCGACATATCCATAGGCTTTCCCCCGACGTGTTGATGTGTCCCCGAATGCGGCCGGACTATCGCGCAATCGCAAGGAATGTGGAAGGGGTGCCCCCCGCAATCACGTCCGCCGGCCCCGCAGAGCTATTGCGGGCAGGAAGTTTTCTCAAGCAGGGTACGGAGTTGGACGACCGGAACCATCACCGAGCCCCGATCCTCTATGAAGCCGGACATCGTTCCCGCGAGCCGGTAATTCCCCTGCTGCTCGATCAGAACCGGGCCACCTGACTGGCCAAAGGTCGTGTCACAATCGGTGATCGCGCCCCCGTCGTGAAGCGCCGTGATCCGGCAACCGGGGTGCACGGAAAGGATGTTGGGACGGTCACGGCCATAGCCGGCATGGCTTACCGTAACGCCTTGCTTCACCGCCTCATCGGCAGCAAGTTCGATGGGCGTTTCGGCCATGGGCCTATCGAGTATCGCAACTGCCACATCCTCCGACACCGAATGCAGTGAAGCGCGTTTTTCCGGGTCGAATGCGGGGTGAATACTCACGCATTTCACACGGCCAAGCTCCAGATACGCGCCGCGCTGATAGCCGAGGACGAAGCGGAATCCGCCCAGAGGCAAGCGCTGGTGGCTGCGGGGATGAAAAAAGCAGTGGGCCGCCGTTGCCACAGCCGCGGGCGCGATCAACGTGCCCGTGCAATGCGCGAGATCCCTGAATCCGGCATGATTTATGCGGCCAACGGAGCGCCAAGGCGTTGCAGCGCTGTCGGCTGCCTGCCGGTCATCCTTGCCAATGATTCCGTCCCACACCGATTCCTGCGACCACGAGCGGACGGAGCCAGACAAGATTGACAGAAATACGAGGAAAACCGCGCGCGCGCGCCACCCGCCAGTGAATACCGGCCGGCGTCCGGGCGCAAACAAGGACGTGCTTGGATTCAGTAGTTGATGTAGCAGACGTAGCGCTTCCTTCGATAGTCAACATGGACGCGGGAGAGTCGCGTTCCATACGCTTTACGGCAAGCTTCAAGCGCCTGACTATAGATCTTTCCCGTTGCTCGGCAGTGTAGTCATTCCGGGAACCGGTTTTCTTCTTGGTTTCCGCGGCCATGGATGGTGCAGCGGCCAATGACACCGCGATCACGCTGGCGAAGAGCTTCCATACGAGCATTTTCATCATCTCCAGTTTCGGTTGAACTAACTTTACGTTAACCGCTTGAAAGTGCAAGACCGGCTCTCGCGCGCGAGCGGAATTCGTACTGAAGCCGTAAACGCCACGTCCGCTGCAGCGGATATCCGGCCACGGCCAATCCGGCCCCGCCTCCAACGCCACGGCAAACCCAGGTGCAGGCGAAGCGCCGGCCGGGGACTTTCCCAGGACTCTCGGTCACTGCCGCCGTCCTTCGTGAAAAGATTAGACGCTTGCGGGGTTTACGGTGGCGGCGTATCGGAAGCCGCAGCAGTGCAGGGAGCCTGTTTCCGTCATGAAGACTCATACTCAGGTTGCCGTCATCGGCGGCGGCGTGGTCGGCTGTTCCGTTCTCTACCACCTCACCAAGGCAGGCTGGAAAGATGTTGTGCTGATTGAACGCGACCGGCTCACGTCGGGGTCGACGTGGCACGCGGCCGGCGGGTTTCACACGCTGAACGGCGATCCCAATGTCGCAAAGCTGCAAGGCTACACGATCTCGCTCTATGAGGAACTGGAGCGCATCTCTGGACAGGCCTGCGGACTGCACCGTTCCGGAGGCATCATCCTTGCGGATACGGCGGAACGCATGGAGTGGCTGAAGATGGCCCATGCGCGGGCCCGCTATCTGAACCTGGAGACGGAGATCATCAGCGTGGCAGAAGCCAAGAGGATGAATCCGCTGCTCGAAGAGAAGTATTTTGTCGGGGCCATGATCGATGCGGCTGACGGCAACCTAGATCCCGAGGGCACAACGCACGCCTATGCCAAGTCGGCGCGCGTCAACGGCGCCGAGATTTACCAGAATTGCCTGGTCACGGAACTCAGACCGCGGCGGGACGGCACGTGGGAGGTGGTCACCGTCAACGGCACCATCCATGCCGAGCATGTGGTCAATTGCGGCGGCCTGTGGGCGCGGGAAATCGGCCGCATGGTCGGGATCGAACTCCCAGTGCTCGCCATGGAGCACATGTATCTTGTCACCGATGACATGGACGAAGTCATCTCCTACAACAAGGAATACGGCCGCGAGCTACCGCATATCATCGACTTCAAGGCCGAAATCTACATGCGCCAGGAACGTTCGGGTCTGGTGCTCGGTACCTACGAGAAGGACTGCCGGCCGTGGCAGCCGCGACAGACGCCATGGGACTTCGGAACAGAACTATTGCCACCCGATCTCGACCGTATCGCCCCGTCGCTCGAACTCGGCTACAGGCACTTTCCGGCGCTGGCCAAGGCCGGGATCAAGCGGGTCATCAACGGCCCCTTCACCTTTTCCCCGGACGGCAATCCATTGGTTGGACCGGTGCAGGGGCTGAGGAACTTCTGGTGTGCCTGTGCGGTGATGGCAGGATTCAGCCAGGGCGGTGGCGTCGGGCTCGCATTGTCGCAATGGATGGTGAATGGCGATCCGGGCTTCGACGTCTGGGCAATGGATCTCGCGCGGTTCGGCGAGTGGGCTACCCGAAGCTACACCAATGCCAAGGTGCGGGAGAACTATTCGCGGCGCTTTTCCATCCGCTTCCCCAACGAGGAACTGCCGGCTGCCCGGCCGCAGCAGACGACGGCACTCTACGATACGATGATCGCCCAAGGGGCAGTCATGGGCGATTCCTGGGGTCTCGAGACGCCGCTGTGGTTCGCACCCAAGGGTGTCGAGCCAAGGGACATCGTGTCGTTCCACCGCTCCAACGACTTTCCCCATGTGAAGGCCGAGGTCCTGGGCACACGGAACGGGGTCGGTGTGACCGAGATCGCCAATTTTGCCAAATACCGCTTTTCCGGGCCCGGGGCAGAGGCGTTCCTGTCGCGGCTGATGACCAACAAGATGCCCAAGACCGGGCGGCTCTGCCTGACTCCCATGCTCAATCCGGGCGGCAAGCTCATCGGCGATTTCACGATCGCGAAAGCCAATGACGAATGCTTCTACATGTGGGGATCAAGCCAGGCACAGAAGTACCACATGCGCTGGTTCGAGCAGCACCTGCCGGCGGACAGGTCGGTCACCGTGCACCGCTATGACATGGGGCTGGTCGGTCTTTCGATTGCCGGGCCAAGGTCGCGAGAAGTCCTGCAGCGGCTGACGGACGAAGACGTTTCGAATGCTGCCTTCCGCTTCATGGACCACAGGGCAATGGACATTGCGAACTGCCCTGCCCTCATCAATCGCGTCACCTACACCGGCGATCTTGGGTACGAGATCTGGGTCAGGCCGGAGTACCAACGGCGGCTCTACCAGGAGATCATGACGGCCGGAGCGCAGTTCGATATCGGCAATTTCGGCATGCGGGCGCTGCTGTCGATGCGCCTGGAAAAGAACTTCCCCACCTGGTACAGGGAGCTCCGGCCGATCTACGGGCCATTCGAAGCGGGTCTCGATCGCTTTATCGATCTCGGCAAGAATGACTTTATCGGGCGCGAGGCTGCGATGGCGGAAAAGCAAGCCGGCGGCAAGCTGCGACGCGTGTCGATGGTCGTTGATGCCGGCGACGCCGACGTGCTCGGCGACGAGCCTATATGGTACGAGAACAAGGTGATTGGATGGGTCACATCGGGCGGCTATGCGCATTACGTCGATCTGTCGATGGCGCAGGGCTATGTCCCGAGGGAGTTGGCGGGCGACATCCGCGATGGTGCTTTTGAGATCGAGATCATCGGGGAGAAGCGGAGGGCAACCATCATCACGGCCCCGCCCTTCGACCCGGAGGGCAAGCGTATGCGGTCGTGACGACGCAATGAAACCGGCGACACATCCGAGTGCAATTCGCGTTCAGTCCCTGCTTGGACCAGCCTTCCAGGTGCAGGAGTTCGAGGAGAGCACCCGCACGGCAGCCGAGGCTGCCGCGGCGGTCGGCTGCACGGTGGCGCAAATCGCCAAGTCCATTGTCTTTCGTGGAGAGACAAGTGGCCGTGCTGTCCTGGTGGTTACGTCCGGGACAAATCGAGTCGATGAAGCAAAAGTCGGCGCGCTGATCGGAGAGCGCATCGGGCGCGCCGATGCCGCATTTGTGAAGGATCAGACCGGCTTTTCCATCGGTGGCGTTCCCCCGGTCGGGCAACAGGCGCCGCTCATCATCGTGCTCGACCAGGACCTTGCCACCTGGCCCGAGATCTGGGCCGCTGGCGGTACACCGAACGCCGTCTTTCGCCTCACCTTTCAGGACCTCAAGCGGCTCACGCAGGGCATCGAAGCCGATGTTGCCTCGGCCGGTTAGCCGGCGCGTCCGGCCGTCCGCAGCGCAACGATGAGGCCCCGCGCAGTGTTCTCGACAAGTTCGGACCTGTCCACCTGCAGCGGCAGACGCCGGTCGAGCAGCAGCGTGGCCAGGCCGTGGACCTGAGCCCATACGAATGATGCCTGCAGGACGATCTGCGCGGGATCGGCATTGCCGATGACTGCCGCAACAGCGGATTCGAGCTGCTGCCATGCACGGGTTGCCGCCTCCTTCAAGTGGGGGGACGCCAAGTCGCCGGCGGGCTGCCGGAACATCAGCGCGTATATAGAGGCATTGGCCATGGCAAAGTCGACATAGGCGCGGCACATGGCCGAAAGCCGCGATTCCGGCGAGGGTGCCGCCTGTGATTTCGCGTCCAGCGCGGCGACAAATGCCTCGAAGCCTCTTGCGGCGATCTCGGCGAGAAGTCCGGCGGCGTTGTCGAAGTGATGATGGGGTGCTGCGTGAGAGACACCCGCCGCTCTGGCACAGGCGCGCAGCGTCAGTGCGCCGGCTCCCTTCTCGACCAGGATACGGGTGCCTGCATCCACAAGGGCTTCGCGGAGATCGCCGTGATGATATGACTTTGGTTTCCCACTCACAGGTCGAACCAGAGATTTATCTTGACATCGTCAAGATCATGCTGCAAAGGCATCTTGCCACTGTCAAGATGGAAATTCAAGATGTCACCGGACACGTCGTTCACTGTCTTCAACCTGGCTGCCCTGGCAGGATGGATCGTCCTTGCTGCGGCCGTTGTCATGAAGCGCCCCTACTGGCGCGACCGGATCGCCGGTCACTTCGTTCCGCTGGCCCTGTCGGCTGCATATTTCGTTCTGATCGTTGTCTTCTTTGGCACTGCCGAGGGAGGGTACGGCAGTCTCGCCGATGTGCAGGCGCTGTTCGAATCGCCCTGGGTGGCGCTTGCCGGATGGGTTCACTATCTTGCCTTTGATCTGTTCGTCGGCGCCTGGATCGCGCGTGGAACAGAAAGGCGCGGCCTGCCGCGGTGGACACTACAGGCAGTCCTGCCGCTGACCTTCCTGTTTGGACCGATTGGCCTCCTTACCTTCCATGCCGGTGCCGCCTTTCCCCGCATCTACTCCCGCAAATTCTCCGACAGTCACTGAAAGCCAACAGCCATGTCCACTGCCCTTGCCCTGACCTCATCGAAATTGCACATGCGGACCCTTCAGCGGGTTCGGCTCGCCGCGCCATTGTGGTGGAACTTGGTGCTGATCACCTTCGGCCTGTTTGCGCTGACTCAAATCGCCGGGCTGATGGATGGCAGATTGATCAATGGTGTGAGTGTCTGGGAGAAACCCTCGAAATTCTTTCTGTCCTTTGCCGCGCATTTCATCACGTTCGCCTGGGCGTTCCATCTGATGCCGGCCGGCGAGCGGCAGAAACGCACCAACCGCTGGCTCTCTTATGTGTTCGTGGTCGTTGCCGCGCTTGAACTGATCTACATCGCCTTCAGGGCGGCGCGCGGCGAGGCCTCGCATTTCAATACGGAAAGCGAACTGGCACAGATTCTCTATTCCCTGATGGGGCTCGGAGCACTGTCACTCACGGCGATCACCGCGTATTTCGGCTGGCGCGTGCTCACCAGCCGCGACGACCTTGCGGCGCGGGCCATGGGAGTTGGGCTCATGCTCGGTGCCATTCTTGGGACACTTGCCGGCGGCTATCTCGGCGCACAATCGTCGCATTGGATTGGAGGCATCCCCAGTGATGCTGCGGGCCTGCCCTTCTTCCACTGGTCAACCACTGGCGGCGATCTCAGGGTGGCGCATTTCTTCGGCCTGCATGCCATGCAGCTTGTGCCACTGGCGGCGTGGCTGTGGCCGCGCCCCTGGACGGTGCTGGCGGCCTCGGCGGTGATCAGCCTGCTCACGGCAGCGACATTCCTTCAGGCTGTCGCGGGATATCCGCTGATTGCCCTGTAATCGACCAGGAGGCACGGTCGAATCGCTGATGGGCGGTCCGATCGAGCCTTTCATCCGGCGTGCAGACGAAACGAACTGGCTTCAAGATTCTCATGTCGCGTATTCAAGGGCCGCATCGCTCAGCCATTCCCAGATGCTCAGGGCAAAGGTGCGTAACACATAGAGTTCAAAACGATTCTCGCTGACACAGTGCAGCAGTACTGGCGTATGGTGAAGGCCAGTCATGGCAAACATCCGGGGCCCGAAAGCCTGCCGATGGAGGTCGAGCGGGATGCCTTTGGCGAGCACGTCCCGGGCCGGCAGACCCTCGACGAAGATGCGGGTCCGGCTGTGCGAGAGCGGCGTTATCACGACATTGCCACCGCCAGACAGCTGCAACTCATCGTGCTCGCTGCCAATGACCCAGAACTGATCCGGACCGATGCGCATGAGGGTGCGCTTGCCCTGTTCGACGGCTAGGCCAACCGAACCGGGCAGTTTGCCCAGTACTGCAGCCAGTTGCTTCTCGAAGGACCGGCCAAAACCTGCGATCTGAGTGAGGGTGAAATGCGCGGATTCGCCCATGACCAGTTGGTTGCTGCAGAACGGCGTGGCAGTGGCGAGGGCGGATCGGCGCTCAAGCATGGAGGCGCTTTCCTTCGGGGTCGATGAAATGCGGTGAAACAATGCGGGCGCGCGCCTGTTCTTGCTTCAAGGGATAGGCGCAGATGATTTCCTCGCCTTCGTGCTTCAGACCACCCTGATAGAGACCAAGGGCAATGTACCTGTTGAGCTCGGTAGACCATGTGACCGAGGTGATGTAGCCGCGTCCGTGGCCTCTGATCGGGTCATTGGCGGCAAAGAGTATGGCGCCCCCGCGCAGCCTCTTTTCCGGTTCCAGCAGTTCGAGGCCGACAAGGCTCCAGCGCTCCGGCGCCTGCAGCTTCTCCCGGAACCGTAGTTCCCGGCCGACATACGCCTTATCCTTCGCCGCCAGCCTGCCGAGGCCGAGATCGTCCAAAGTATTGCGGTGATCAAGTTCCAGGCCGGCCACGTGACCCTTTTCAATACGCAGTGACGCCAGTGCTTCCAGCCCATAGGGCCTGATGCCGAGGGGTTTTGCAGCCGTGAGGATGTGCTCCCAAATTGCCTGTGCGTAGCCAGCGGGGACGTGAACTTCGTAAGCGAGCTCGCCGGAGAATGAAAGGCGAAGCAGACGGACCGGTACGCCGTCCAGGCTGAAGTCGCGGCACCCCATGTAGGGCAGCGCTGCATCCGTGAGCGTTTCGGTTGGAAAGGCCAGTTCCAATGCCTCGCGGGACCTGGGGCCCGATACGGCCATGCCACCCCATTCGTCAGTAACCGAGGCGACGTGGACCCTGAGGTCGGTCCATTGGGTCTGCAACAGGAATTCGAGCCAGGACATGACCTCACCGGCCTGGGCAGTCGTCGTGGTCATGTAGAACTGCGTTTCAGACAGGCGCGTGGTGGTGCCATCGTCCAGCACCACGCCATCGTCGTTCAGCATGACGCCATAGCGGGCCCTGCCCACCGGCAGCTTCAAGAAACCATTGACGTAAATGCGGTTCAGAAATTCGGCGGCATCCGGACCCTGCACATCGATCTTGCCGAGAGTCGAGACGTCAGCAATGCCAACACCCCGGCGAACCAGTTCCATTTCTTTGACGTATGCGGCCTCGGGAGAGTCGCCGGCCCACTCGTAATACCAGGCCCGCAGCCAGAGTCCCGCTTCGATGAAAGTGGCGCCGTTCGCCTCATGCCAGTCGTGAAGAGGCGAAAGCCGGCGCGGCCGGAAATGCGTCCCAACGGTGCGGCCGGCGAGTGCCCCCATCGCAACGCCGGTATAGGGCGGGCGAAAAGTGGTCGTTCCCGCCTGCCCCACGGGCACATCCCGCAATCCAGCCATCATCGCCAGTGCATTGGTGTTAGAGGTCTTGCCCTGATCGGTTCCCATCCCCAATGTCGTATAGCGCTTGAGGTGTTCCACCGCCTGGTAGCCTTCCTGATGAGCGATGGTGACGTCCTTGGCCGTTACGTCATTCTGAAAGTCGACAAATGCCGGGCCCTTGCCGAGCCTTGGTATCTCCCAAGCGGGAAGAATGCCATATTCGAGATCCGTGGCACCAGCAGGAGGAGCGACGGGCTTTGTCTTGCGGCGCAAGCCACAGTAGCCGGCGGCACTCGCACCGGCAGCAGCCCCGAGTGCAACACAAGATACGAGGCCGAAGGTTCCCATGACGGCGCCAGCGCCAAAGTGACCGGCGGCAAAGCCGCCCGGGACAATGGCGGCGATCGTTTCATCATAGCGTGGCTTGACGCCGGTGTGCGATGTCAGGTGAACCGACGGAGACCAGCCTCCCGACATGCCAACGGCATCGCATTCGACAGTTGCTGCATGATTGCCTGACAACTTCGCCCGGACGACGCCTCCGCTCCCTTCGATATCGGCGACGCCGGTGGACGGAAACACGGCAATGCCCAGGGATGCAGCGCGCGCCAGGAGATCAGCAGGTATCGTCGGCCGCAGATCGGCAACCGACACCGCCACACCCGCGCTCGCGAGATCAACAGCGGAGTCGTAGGCCGAATTGTTGTTGGTGACGATGACCGCGCGTTTCTCGGGAGCCACGGCATAGCGGTTGACATAGGTTCTGAGCGCGGAACACAACATGATGCCCGGGCGATCATTGTTGGCGAAAACCAGTGGCCGTTCGATGGCGCCAGTGGCAAAGACAATCGTGCGAGCGCGCATCAGCACCAGCACCTGGCGTGGTTCGCCCTTGCTGGCCCGGGGTACAAGATGATCACGGCGCTCGATCAGAGGAACAAGGTTTCCGTCGTAAAGGCCGAGTGCCGTGGTGCGCGTCCTGATGCGGGTGCCACGATGTGATTCCAATTCGCCGATGATCGCCATCCGCCAGGCTTCATTGGCTTCACTGCGCTCGGCGAGCAGGCTGCCTCCCAATTCCCGATCCTGTTCCACAAGAGCCACGCGCGCGCCACTGCGTGCGGCGGTCAGCGCAGCGGACAGGCCTGCGGGTCCGCTGCCGACGACCAGCACGTCACAGAACTCATGGCGATGTTCGTAGCGGGCGGGATCGGGAAGCCCGGTTGCCGCGCCAAGTCCGGCGGCTTTGCGAATAATGGGCTCGTAGAACATCCAGGCGCCCCGGGTCGGGCCCATGAAGGTCTTGTAGTAGAAACCCGATTGGAACAGCGGTGCAGCCAGCGCGTTCACCGCCATGACGTCAAGGGCAAGCGACGGCCAGGCGTTCTGCGATCGTACCTTCAGGCCGTCGATCAGATCGACCATGGTGCCGGGCGTGTTGGGCTCGGTGCGCCCATCTTCGCCGAGGGTGAACAGACCATTCGGCTCCTCTGGACCGGCTGTCATGAAGCCGCGGGGACGATGATACTTGAAACTGCGCCCCACGAGCGTGATGTTCTCGGCCAGCAGAGCCGACGCCAGGGTGTCGCCGGCGAAGCCCTTGCAGAGGTCACCGTCAAATGTGAAACTGTGCCTGACAGTCCGGTCAATCCGACCGCCAGCGGGGAGGCGCCGGAACGCCGTCATGACTCCTCGCCGATGATGTTGGTTGCGGTGTTGCGTTTCAGCGTAAACCAGCGGCGGCAACCCAGGACATGCTGCCAGTACTCGGTGTGGGGGCCTTTGGGGTTGTCGAAAAGAAAGTAGAAGTCATGCCAGGTGCGCAAGTCCCCGGTTCCATGGGGAGGGCGCTGCTTGCCGGCGTCACCGCCATAGCGGAACTCGCTGAGATCACGTTCGCCACAATGGGGACAGGGTATGATCATTGTTTGTAGGTCCAGTTGCCGATCCCATAATCATCGAGCTCGCCCCCCTTCTCGAAGCGGTCCAGCGCGTAGCACTGGTTGAGTTCATGCTCGCGATCGTTGGCAATGGTGTGGGCAAAGGTCCAGCCCGACGCAGGGGTCGCCTTGAAGCCCTGATAGCACCAGCCCCCGTTGAGATAGAAATTGGCGATTGGCGTCCGGCAGATAAAAGGACTGCCATCGGGGGTCATGTCCTGGATGCCGCCCCAATGCCGCAGCAGGCGCAGCCTCGACATAAAGGGCAACAACGATACGGCGCACTCCGCTACGGTCTGTACCTTGGTGAACTGCCCCCGCTGGGTATACGTGTTGAAGCCGTCGATGTGACCGCCGAATACCAGCCCGCCCTTGTCGGACTGCGAAAGGTAGAAGAGTTCGGCTCCCCAGGAAATCACATGGTGCACAATGGGTTTGATGGGCTCGGTCACAAAAGCCTGAAGGATGTGGCTTTCGACTGGCAGGCGAAGGCCGGCCATGCGCGCGACATGGGAGGAATGACCAGCAACGGCAACGCCCACTTTGCCGGCATGGATTGTGCCGCGCGACGTCTCGACGCCCGTCACCCGCCCATGCTCAATGACAAATCCCGTTACTTCGCAGTTCTCGATGATATCGACGCCGGCCATGTCAGCGGCCCGCGCATAGCCCCAGGCGACCGCATCGTGGCGGACCGTGCCAGCGCGTCGCTGCAGAATGCCGCCCCATATCGGGAAACGCGCTTCCCTGGAATAATCAAGATACGGGAGGAGCTTCATCACCTCGCCACGGTCGAGCAGCTCAGCGTCGATGCCGTTAAGCCGCATGATGTTGCCGCGCCGGGCGAAGGTATCGAGCTGACTGGGGCTGACGGCGAGGACGATCTGACCGCGTTGCGAGACCATGCAATTGAAATTCAGCTCGTGCGAGATGCTTTCCCACAGCTTAAGTGAAAACTCAAAGAACTGGGTATTGCCGTCGATAACGTAGTTGGACCGGATCAAGGTTGTATTGCGGCCGACATTGCCGGAGCCAATGTAGCTTCTTTCGAGAACCGCGACTTTCCTGATGCCGTGATTCCTCGCAAGATAGTAGGCCGTAGCCAGGCCATGACCGCCACCCCCGACGATGACGACATCATAGGCCGGCTTCGGGTCGGGGGCGCGCCAGGCGCGCGGCCAGGGCAGATCGGGCGACAGGGCATGGCGGGCGACAGCCAGGGCGGAATAGCGGCGGGACGGCAATGAAGGCCTCGGATCGGAAGGTGGATCATCATAGGAGCAGGCCAGACGAGCGAGTCAAGGCCATTGCTGGACAGCCACGCCTCGACATGGCACGAGCGGTGCCATGACCCCAACAATAGCCCATCTCGAGCGACTTGCGGCTTTTCCCAGCATCAGCCGCGACAGCAATCTCGATCTCATCGCGTTCATTGCCGAAACACTCAAGAAACTTGGCATTGAGTCCTGGCTCGTACATAGCGAGGATGGACGAAAGGCCAATCTTTGGGCCACCGTCGGGCCGGAGGATCGGCCGGGAATTGTGCTTTCCGGTCATACCGATGTCGTGCCCGTTGATGGCCAGGCCTGGTCGTCGGATCCCTTCGTGCTCACACGGCGCGACGGCAATCTCTATGCTCGCGGCAGCGCCGACATGAAGGGGTTCATTGCCGCATGCCTGGCCATGGCCCCAGCGGCCGTGCAGCGGCGGCTCACCGCGCCGATTCACTTTGCCTTTTCATATGATGAGGAAATTGGCTGCATCGGAGTCCGGCGCCTGCTTGACCTGCTGAAAGATCGCCCGGTCAAGCCGCGGCTGTGCATCGTCGGAGAGCCGACGCTCATGCAGGTGGTGACCGCTCACAAGGGCAAGCTTGGCTATCGGGTCACCGCGCATGGCCTTGAGGCACATTCGAGCCTGGCGCCCATCGGTGTCAATGCCATCTACATGGCCGCCGACCTCATAGCGGAGATCAGAGCGATACAGAGTGAAATCGCCACACACGGGCCGCGTGACGGGGACTACGACGTCGCCTATACGACATTGCATGTCGGCAAGATCGCGGGCGGCGAGGTCATGAACATCGTCCCCAATCATTGCAGTTTCGATTTCGAGATCCGCTACCTGCCACAGGACGACGAAAGCGCCATCGCAGCGAAAATCAGAAGCGCGGCCGAACGCGTGGCCGCGTCATTCCGGCACGTGCATGCCGGCGCCCGATTCGAGTTCCAGCCGCTGCAGAGCTATCCGGCGCTTGATACGCCGGTTGACTCCGAGGCCGTGCACTTCGTGCGCGCGCTGACCGGAGGCAATTCAACCGGCAAGATCACTTTCGGCACCGAGGGTGGGCTGTTCCAGCAAGCGCTGGGCATTCCAGCGGTGATTTGTGGCCCTGGCAGCATCGCCGTTGCACACAAGCCGGATGAGTATGTGAGCGCAGAACAACTCAGCCAGTGTGACGCCATGCTGGCGCGGTTGCTTGACAGGCTCGCTGCGCCATAGCGAAAGGCCCTCGCGTGCAATGCCTTCAGGGATCGCCGGGGACACCATAGCTTGGCGCTCTGGTCGGATCGATCGCGCGCTGGAGATAGGCCGCCATCTGCGGCCGGTAATCCTCCCAGAGGCGGCGGAGGACACGAACAGGGTTGTCATCAGCCCAGTCGACACGAAGGCTCACCAGCGGAAAGCTGTGTTCGTGATAGACGATGAGAGCGGCGGAGTGCACGGGCCCCTCTTCGCCTCCGGCCGACTGTCCCGCCTCCAGCGCGCGCAGGAGGCGTTCGGCCAGATGCTGCCCGGCATGGGCTGCAAAGGCGTCGGTCATTGCCCTGGGCACTTCGGCGGTTTGCAGGAGGTTGCCGGCCGCGACGCAATGTTTCGCCTCCGAAACGGCATGACTGCCCAGTATCCTGCTGCCAGACCATGAGGCACTGTTGCCATGCCGATCGACGGCGGTAAGTTGCCGGTATTCAATGAATTTCTGGGTTCGCACGACCTTGTCGATGGCCTCGCGGGCGGACAGACCGGCAGCGAGACAGTCAAGGATCAGAGGGCCCAGATTCGGATCCGTAACGTTCTGTGTCGCGACAGCGCCGACGCCGGCACGCACGTGCGGGCATCGGGCGCCCACGGCGATTGAAGAGGTGGTAATGGCAACTCCGAAAGCGCCCGTCGCCGCGCAATGACCGGCAATCGAGAACGTCATTCGGCGGCAACCCGTACGGTTCCGGTTTCGGGTTCGCCAAGCTTGCGGTCGAGATAGCGAGCAAAATCGTGAATCTCGCGCTCGAGCCAGCTGAATGGTCCGGGGCGCGCCAGCGGCGATGACGAGCCGCGGTGAATGCCTTCGACCACGAACTTGTCCTCGGCGTTGACCTTGTCAAAAAACGTCAGGGTCGCATCAAGCCATTCCTGGCGGCCGTCGCCCAGGCCCTCAAGAACCTCGGGTGCGACAGCAAGGCCGAAGCGCACGAGTACGTGGTCGACGCCGTCCGGTCGCAGGGTGAGGTACCACATGTGATCCGGTGCCAGCACATACATATGTGCCGGGAAAACAGTGGGCATGATGGTGGTGTAGCGCCAGACGCCCTCCAGATGCCGGTTGTCGGGATGGGCCCGGCCATACCGGGCAGTCTCGTCCTTCTCAAAGGTCTGATAGGTGAAGGCTTCGTAGACCTTCAGCGGAAACCTGGTGGAATCCACCGGCATCCAGGCGCCCACCGTCTCGCGGTGCGCCACCGGCAGGTGGTAGCCCTCCATGAAGTTCTCGGTCAGGAGTTTCCAGTTGGTGTTCCAGCGATGGTCCTGCAGGGCGACGGAAACATACTTGTCCAGCCGATAGCGGCCAACATCGGGCTCAAGTTCCCGCAGCAGATCGGCAACTGCCGGCGCATCGGGATTGAGCGTTACATAGATCCAGCCCTGCCACACTTCGGTGCGAATCTCCGGAAGCCGGTAGCCCTTCTTGTCGAACTCGGGATCGCGTCCAGCCATGTAGCCGGCGCCAATGACCCGTCCATCGATGTCGTAGGTCCAGCCGTGATAGGGGCAGGTGATGCGGTGGCAATTGCCTCGCTCCTGCAGCAAAGTCATCATGCGGTGCAGGCAGACATTGGCAAAGGAACGTATGGTGCCATCCCTGCCACGGATCACGTATATGGGCTGGTTGGCAATGGTGTAGGTGATGTAGTCACCGGGCTTCGGGATATCGGCGGCGAGGCCTGGACAATGCCAGTCAGACTTGAAGATGCGTTCGGTTTCCAGGGCAGCTATCTCGCGGTCGGAATAGATCGCCGGGGGAACGGTGAATGCCTCTTCGAGGCTCGACACCGCGACCTGGTGCAGGCCACGGAGGATTTTCCGGGCATGGGCCGAAAGTGGCATGGACTCCTCCCTAGTCAGGAATGACGGCGGTCACCTCAATTTCGACAATCCACTCGGGCCTGGCAAGAGCGGTGATCACCAGGCCGGTAGAGCAGGGAAATACACCCTTCAGCCACCTGCCCATTTCGCGATAGACCGCCTCGCGAAAGCGTATGTCGGTCAGATACACGACAATCCGGCAGATGTGGTCAAGCTGGCCTCCCGCCTCTTCCATCAACAGCTTGATGTTTTCCATAGTCTTGCGCGTCTGTAGCGTGGCATCGCCAACATGAAGCGACTCGCGGCTGTCGAGGTCCTGGCTTACCTGTCCTCTGACAAACACCATGGTCCCCCTTGCCACAACGGCCTGGCAGAGATCGTTGTCCAGCTTTTGCTCAGGATAGGTATCTCTGGTATTGAAGGGCCGGATTCGGCGATGGGCTGTCATGTCGGTTCTCCTGAATGTTCGGCCAACGGATGCAAAGCGCCAGAGCGACCGCGTCGCCATCGAATTGCCCAGCGCTGATGCACGGCCGATGACGGATGTGTGCCGTTCGGTCCGTCATCACCATCAGTTCCCGGCGCCGGCAAGGCGCTCCGCGGTGCCGCTATAGGCCAGATAGCTGCGTTGAATGGCAATTTGATCCGCCAGGTATTTGGCATCGTGCCATACGCCCCAGATGAATGACGACCCGCGTCGCGACTGCCAGGGCAATCCCAGGAAGTAGAGGCCCGGCTCGGCCGAGACGCCGCGCTGATGCCTCGGCACGCCTTTTCCGTCGAAGATATCGAACTTCAGCCAGCTGTAATCGAGAGCAAAGCCGGTTGCCCAGATGATCGAGGTGATTCCAGCCTTCTCCAGATCAAGGGTGAGGATGGGATCGCTCACGCATTGCGGGTCAGGTCCGATCCTGTGAGCCTCCGGTTCCAGGGGAAAGTCGAGACCATTGCGCGCGACATATTCGTCGGCCTCTGCCAGCACCGACAGGTAATTGGCATCTCCCTTGGCAAGGTTATCGGCCAGGTCCGGCGCAAAGGTCATCACACCATCTCTGAAGGCCACCGTCCTGCCCATCAGCGTCATTCCCTGCGCAGCCATGTTGCGGAAATCGACCGTCTGGCCGCCATCGGCACCACTCACCGCGATGGTGACATGTTCGGTGCCGGGTGCTGGAGCACTCGCATCCCACTTTCCAAGGACGCCCAACCACCACACGAAATCGCGCCCGCGATAGCGGCGCGGCGGGCGGTCGTGCGGTCCCACCGACAGATAAACACGCTTTCCGGCGTGCAGAAGCTCATCGGCGATCTGTGCTCCCGATGACCCTGCGCCAACCACCAGGACTGCGCCGTCAGGTAACTGTCCCGGATTGCGATAGGAAGCGGAATGGATCTGTACGACCCCTGCATCTTTCGGAACAATGGCCGGAGTTACGGGACGCTGAAATGGCCCAGTCGCGGCAACCACATAATTGGCCTCGATCGGGCCCGCCGAGGTTTCTGCGCGGAAACCGGGCCTGCCCAGGTTGCGCCGAACCTCCCTGACCTCCACTCCGCAGCGGACAGGCGCGGCTATCTTTCGCGCATACGCAACGAAGTAGTCGGCCACGCACTCCTTGGCCGGGAAGGCATCGGGATGCGTATCGGGAAATTTCATGCCAGGAAACCGGTCATGCCAGGCCGGACCATTGGCGACCAGCGAGTCCCACCTTTCCGAGCGCCAGCGTTCGGCAATCCGCTGCCGCTCCAGGACGAGGTGCGGCACTTCATTCCTGCCAAGGTGTTCGCTCATGGCCAGGCCTGCCTGGCCGCCGCCAACAACGAGCACTTCGATCTTCTCAATTGACATTTGTAAGTCCTACAAAAAGGATCGGTGCGCCGGCCTATTCGGCTGCCTTGAGCCGGGTCGCAAACCACCTGTTCACGGCGCTGTCGCCCGTCGAGCGCGTCGTGCTGCCCATGACCTTGTCCGACAGGCCAGCCGCCTGCTGCACGAAATCCAGCGCGTTGTCCCAATCAAAGTTGCGATAGACCGCAGCCAGGTGAGCAAAGGGTGGCGACTGCGCAAAGAGCTGGAATGTCAGACGGTGGCCGGCATAGTCCGAGTTCAAAAGATCGCGGGCAAATGCCAAGAGCTTGCGGCGATCGTCGGCAATCCACTGATCGTTGACGGTATAGAACTTCTCGAGCCACGGGCCGGAACCAGGAGCGCGGAACGCTGCGACATCGGGGGTGACGCAAATCTGACCGCCACAGAGCTCGCGGGCGACATGCATTACCCGCGGCAAATTGGAACACGCATGGACGCGCCCGGTCATCAGAAGCGACTGGTTCGGCATCAGGAGCCCGCCCGGGCTCCTTTCTGCCATGGCAATCGCCGCAGTCAGGTGAGCGTTGATGCCCTCCCGATAGACAGCGAGTTCGGCCAGTTTCTCCTGCACCGCCTGCTGCTTGTCGAGACCGGTCTGTCGCACGTTGAACAGTGCCGCACCGATGATCATGTCGGCGACCTTCAGGTTGCGCTGCACGAAAGCAAAGGCCGAATAGCGATGGAGGGTGGCGCGGATGAAGGCGGCCGCCCTGGTGTGGCGGTAGAAGAGGACATTCTCCCAGGGGATCAGGACATTGTCGAAAACAACCAGCGAGTCGACTTCATCGAAGCGGCTGGCAAGGGGATAGTCCTCCGCCGAAGCGCGGCCGGCAAAACCCGTCCGGCAGATGAATTTGAGGCCGGGAGAACCCAGGTCGCAAACAAATCCCAGGGCGTAGTCGGAGAGCTTCTCGTCTCCCCAGTTGGCGATCGTCGGCTTGGTAAAGGCCTGGTTGGCGTAGGCGGCCGCCGTCTCATACTTGGCGCCACGCACGACAATCCCCTTGTCGGTCTCCTTCACAACGTGGAGCAGCATGTCGGGGTCCTGCTCCTGCGGGCGCTTGGAACGGTCACCCTTGGGATCGGTGTTGGCCGAAACATGGAAAGGATCATGCTTGATGACCCGGACTATGTGATTCTTGATGTTCTGGGAGAATTGCGGGTCGACCTCGTTCAGGACATCCTGACCATCAAACAACGACCACATCTCGCCAACCGTCTCGTCGCCGACACGCGTCACGACACCACCGATGTCATGGAACACGGCATCGGTCGAACGGCGCTTCTCCCACCAGTCCTGCTGCGTGTAGGGCAGCTTCAAACCGATGGAGAAGTCTTCACCGCCCGCTTGGTAGGTCATGACATCTCGGGTCTTGGGATCGTGCTGCATGTCGTAGATGCGGGCGCGGATGTCGACCAATGGCTTGAACATCGGATGGGTGGTCACGTCGCGTACGCGCTCGCCATTGATATGGACCTCGCGGCCATCGCGAATGGATTCGCGATACTGTTCGCCATTTCTGATCATCGGACAGGTCCTCAGTAGTCGGTGATGCGCTTGTAGGTGCGGTTGCAATAGATGAGGGGGGCCGCCGCGCCGAGGCGGGCGGAGAGCACGCGGCCAATGAAGATGCGGTGAGAGCCGGCATCGTAGGACGTGTCAATCTCGCACTCGAAGACAGCGACGGCATCGGGGATCACCGGCAGGCCGGTCGTCCCCGCAGCCCAGGCGTGGCTGTCGAAGTCAAACGGCCTGCCTGCCCTGGTCCGGCCGGAAAAGGTCTCGGCATAGGTCCGGTGGCCGTCGCCCAGTACATTGACCGCAAAGACGCCGTTGATGTCGATGGCCCCGACCGTGGGGCTTTTGCGGTTCACGCAGGCCAGCAACAGCGGCGGTTCGGCCGACACCGAGCAAATCGCGCTAACAGTCAGCCCGTACCTTCCCCCGCGTCCCGCCGTTGTCACCACCGAGACGCCGGTTGCGGTTCGTCCCATGGCAGAGATGAATCGTTCCGATGTCTCACCCGGCGTGAGCGCCTTGTCCATGTCTCGTATCCTTTCGGCCACCGGCACTCCTTCATGACATAAGGCTTGACTTAGGAAAAATAGATAATAACAAGATATTGAATAGATAGAATCTATGCTTCGCTACACGCTCAGGCAACTCGAGTTTGCCGTGGCCGTCAGTGATCTTGGATCGGTGGCCGCAGCGGCGCAAGCGCTCGGCATTGCGCAACCTTCAGTGTCGGCGGCAATCATCAAGCTCGAGGGGCAGCTTGGCCTGCAGTTATTCATCCGCCAGCACGCGCAGGGCGTGCGGCCAACGCCACAGGGCGCGCGCTTCATTGCCGGGGCGCGCAATCTCCTGAACCATGCCCGGGAGTTCCAGCGGGACGTCAATGCGGCGGGTACCGAAATCGACGGCGATCTGTTTATCGGCAGTTTCCAGACGATCGCACCGGTGCATGCACCACGGCTGATCGCCGGGTTTCAAAGGCTGCATCCGCAGGTCCGGATCAGGCTCGAGGAAGGCACGCAGGACGGGCTGGTCGGAGGCCTGCGCAGTGGACGATACGATCTCGCACTACTTTACAAGCTCGACATGCCGGATGATATCCGCACGGTCGAACTGCAGTCACTCGATCCCTATGTGCTGCTGCCACACCGTCATCCATTGGCGGAGCGGTCCCGCGTATCGCTGCATGAGCTTGCCGATGAGCCCCTGATCCTGCTTGACGTGCCGCCCAGTCAGACATATTTCACGCGTATTCTCGAATCGAAGGGCATAGTGCCCCGCATCGCCTTTTCATCGCCGTCGCTCGAGCTGGTGCGCGGGCTGGTCGGTCAGGGGCTGGGCTATTCCTTGCTGATTACCCGCCCGGAAGGCGACCGCAGCTACGATGGCGAGCAGCTGGCTGTCCGGCCCATCGCCGAGGACACGGAGAAGGGCGTGATTTCGCTTGCCTTCCTGAAGCAGATGCGGCCAACACGGCTGGTGTCCACCTTCGAGTCCTTCTGCGTGTCCTACTTCAGTTCGATAGCATTCAGCACGCCATGACCGGCCTGCGCTCCGCAACCATCATCGGCGCCGGGATCGTCGGCATCTCGGCGGCCGCCCATCTCCAGCGGCAAGGCTTCCAGGTCACAGTCATCGACCGGGTGCCGCCGGGCGAGGGTTGCTCGTTCGGAAATGCCGGCGGCATCGCCTTTGCGGAGATCGTACCGACCATTCACGGACGCGTACTCGCCAAGATCCCGGGCTGGCTGATGGATCCTTTGGGACCGCTGACCATCCGCCTGTCCTACCTGCCCCAGGCCCTGCCCTGGTTCATGGCAGCAGGCCGCAATGCCTTGCCGGCCCGGGTGCGGGCCATCACCGAAGCGAGGGCGCTGCTGTCGATGCGGGCGGTTGCCGACCTGGAGGAGTTGCTCCAGCTTTCAAAGGCTGCAGACCTCCTGGTGAAGCAGGACACGCTGAGGGTCTATGATGACGAGGCGCAGTACAGGGCCGAGGAAGGCGAGCGGCGGGCCAAACGCGCCCACGGCTACGAGACGAAACGGCTGTCCCGCGATGCGGCCCGCGAGATCGAACCGGCGCTTTCAAAAGACATCCATTGTGCAGCATTTCACGGCGGGTGGTATTTCGTAAGGAACCCCGAGAAAGTGGTGAAGTCGATTGCCGCTACTGTGGTGGCCAGCGGCGGCACAATTGAAAACGACAATGTCGTCCAGATCGAAACGGATGCCGGCCGCGCGACGGGCCTCCGGCTGGCATCGGGACGGCTGCTCCCCGTCGACAGGCTGGTGATCTGCGCAGGGGCCTATTCGCATCTCCTGGCGAGGGAACTCGGCGAAAGGATCCTGCTCGAGGCGGAGCGCGGCTACCATATCGTTCTTCCCAATCCGGGTGTTTCGTTGTCGCGATCCATCACCTATGCGCGGATTCCGGGCGCCGCCACTCCCATGGATGTCGGCCTGCGGCTGGCCGGGACCGATGAATTCGCCGGACTGGAGGCAGCGCCCAACTATGCACGTGCCGACAGGCTTTGGCAGGTGTTCAAGAGAGTGCTTCCGGAACTAGCGCCACCGGACGCTGCCGCATCCCGGTGGATGGGCCGGCGTCCGGGGACACCCGATTCCTTACCTGTTATCAGCCGCGCCGCGCATTATGCGAATGTCTGGTACGGATTCGGACACGGCCATATGGGCCTCACCTGGGGTCCCACGACCGGGCGCCTGATCGGCGAAATGATGAGCGGCGCCACGCCCAACATCGACCTATCGCCATTCCGCAGCGACCGCTTCTGACGAAAAAGGCGCCCCCGGAAGGGAGCGCCCGCGTCACTTGGGCAAGCGGTCAGGTCAGGCCGGCTTGCTCATCATGCTCTTGATCATGCCCACGACAATCATCAGAACGGCGCCACCGATGCCACCCCCGGCGATCGATTCGATGATCGGCCCGATGCCGCCCGCGGCCGCATCGGCAGCTGCCGGCGCACCCCCCAGAAGGGCGCCGAGGATCTGGCCGCCAAGTCCACCTCCGACAACTCCGGCAATCGTGTTTCCGGCCGTGCCGAGACTGTAGTTCTTCAATGCCGCACCTGCGGCATTCCCGCCGATCGCCCCGATGATCAGCTGGATGATGAGTTGCGTAATATCCATTGTTAATCCCCCACATGTGTGACGCCTTGAGCGGCGGCACATGCAGTTAGGTTAACAGAATCTTAATGTCGGCTTGAAGACAGTGACGCGGTTTATGGTTAATAAGCATTCTCGCTTTTCAACAGCGCGAAAGGAGTCTTGAGGACGATATAGATGTCGAGCCAGAGTGACCAGTTGTCGATGTATTCGAGGTCGTGCTTGACGCGCTGTTCCAGCTTCTCGCGGGTGTCGGTTTCACCACGCCAGCCGTTGATCTGCGCCCAGCCGGTGATACCGGGCTTGACCTTGTGGCGGGCAAAGTAACCATCGGCAACCTGTTCGTAGAGGGCATCAGCGGCCTTGGCCTGGGTGGCGTGCGGTCGCGGTCCCACAATTGACAGCTGCCCGGACAGAACATTGAAGAGCTGGGGCAGTTCATCCAGCGACGTCCTGCGGATGAACCGGCCAACCTTCGTCACCCGGGGATCGTTTCTGGTTACGAGCCTTGAGGCCGTCGCGTCCGACAGTTCGGTGTACATCGAGCGGAACTTGAAGACCTCAATCAGCTCGTTGTTGAAACCATAACGGCGCTGACGGAAGATAACAGGGCCCCGGCTCTCAAGCTTCACGGCGATAGCGACCGCTAACATCACAGGCGCGAGAAGGATCAGGCTCGTGGCAGCGATGGTGCGGTCGAACGCGCCCTTGAGAAACGAGTTCCAGCCTGAAAGCGGACGATCGAACACCGCGAGCAGCGGCAGGTTACCCAGCCTCGTATAGGCCCTGGGCGACAATTTGAGGCTGGAGGCCTGACCGCTGATCCTGATGTCGACCGGGAGCTCCCAGAGTCGCTTCAGGATATGAAGCAGGCGCGCCTCCGCGGATAGCGGGATGGCGACAATAATGAGATCGACGCGCTGGCTCCTGGCATACTCCGCCAGTTCGGCGATACGGCCAATCTTGCGATGGGCGCGGATGGATTCCGGGCTGCGCTCGTCGTAGCGGTCGTCGAAAAGGCCAACAATGTCGACGTCGAGGCCCGGCGAAGATTCCAGGGTGTGGATGGCGGTTTCTGCGGCCTTGCCGCCCCCGACGATGGCAATCCTCTTGCGAAAACGGCCAAAGGCGGCCTGTGGCACCACCCACAGGGACGCCACAGCGCGGGTCGCGACAAAATGTGCCGTCAGGAGCATGAACCACCGCCAGAGCCAGGACGGATCGAGCGGAAGCAGCGTCCAGGCCGCAACCATATAGGCCAAGCCGCCGACCAGGAATGCAGCCGCAGTTGCCAACACGACGCCCCTCGCCCAATCGACGAGGGACCTTACTTCGTAGAGGCCGAGCGCCCTTACGAAGAGCATCGCAGCCAGCACCAGGGTCAGCGCAAAGAATCCAGACAGGGCCGGCGTATTGCTTTCGCGCCAGTGGCTCGTGGCGGTTATGGTGACGAGCAGGGCGCCGATACTCAGGCTGAGGAAGTCCACTGCCTTGACGAGGCGCTGTACGACCTCCGTGTCGATGTAGCGGCTGCGCGCCGCTGAACTCGCTATCATCGCTGACTCCGTCCCGGGCTGCGTCTTCGACCTGGTGGTGATGCAGCATCCGTGCCGGACGATAGGCCGCGGCCGTCTAACCTGAGTAAAAGTTGAGGTTTTCCGGCGCCGGCAGGTGTCGAAATGGCCGTTAACGTTTACGGCGTGCTAACGGGGCCTGTTGAGCAGATCACACATGCCGTCCCGGCCTGGCAGCGTTCGGGGCAGCTCCTCCCTTCCAGCGTCAGCTGCCCCGAAAGCGCAGGCACTACGAACAGTAGTTCGCAGCGAGCGTGGCCGCGACTTCCCGCGCGCTCTTGCCGCCGGTGACGCTGATCTCCTGTATCTGCGTGCACAGATCGGACATGCGGGACGCCGAAGCGTAGCTGTACGAAAAGGTCGCGAGCAGGCCGAAACCAAGCGCCACGCTGACGAGCGTCATCAGCCGTGCACTGCGCTCACGTTCGGATGCGACTTCCTTCCAGATGTTTGCGTTCGAGATACCTGTTGCCGCCATTGCTAGTCCCCAGCGAAGTAAACGAAACAATAGGGACTCATAGCCAAATGGAGCGAAGGCGTTGAGGTTAATCGTTCGTTACGCTTTGCAATTCGTGAATCGCGGTTTGCAAATTTGAGGCAAATCCTTCTTGCAATGGAGAATGTGCCGGCGGCCTTCGAACATGCTGGGCCTGACGGATGACGGATGTCAGATGTCAATTCGGCTGCCCGACTCGCCGTCGAACAGGAAGAGCCGCTTGCGGTCAAAGCGAAAGGCTATCGGCGTGTCGATCGGCTGGCGAAAATTGCGGGCGCCCTTGGCAACCACCAGCTGTTCGCCAGCCCAGGCTGTTACCAGTGTGACATCACCGGTCGGCTCGAGAGAATAGAGCTTCGAGACAAGGTCTGCCTTTGCGGGATCGCAGATGTCCATGTCCTCAGGGCGGACGCCCAACGTCACGTTCTTGCGGTTTCCTTTGCCGAGCCTGGCCACCTTCGTATCGGGGCCGACGAAGTCTCCGGCATGCAGCTCGCCATTGATAAGGTTCATGGGTGGCGAACCGATAAAGCCTGCCACGAAGACATGGTTGGGATTGTTGTAGACGTCGTCCGGCGTGCCCAGTTGCTGGATCTTGCCCTGATTCATGATGGCAATCCGATCGGCCAGCGTCATGGCTTCGATCTGGTCGTGGGTCACATAGACGGTCGTGGTCTCAAGCTCCTGCTGAATGTGTTTCAATTGGGCGCGCATGGTGAGGCGCAGCTTGGCATCGAGATTGGAAAGCGGCTCATCCATGAGAAAGACTTGCGGCTGGCGGACGATGGCGCGGGCGAGTGCCGCCCTTTGGCGCTGCCCGCCCGACAGGGCGGCCGGTTTCCTCTGCAGGTAGTCACCAAGCTCAACCATGGCCGCTGCCCTGCGCACCAGACGGTCATGATCGGCCTTCGGAATACCGCGCATGCGCAGGGGAAAACGGATGTTCTCGTAGATCGTCATGTTCGGGTAGAGGGCATAGCTCTGGAACACCATTGCCACGTCGCGGTCGCGGGCATCGACGTCATTCACGCGCTCGCCGTCAATGATGATGTCGCCGCTGGTCGGTTCTTCGAGGCCGGCAATCATGCGCATGGTTGTGGTCTTGCCGCAGCCGGACGGCCCGAGGAACACCATGAACTCCTTGTCCCTGATGTCGAGATCGATGGCATCAACGCCGACGAATGACCCCCATGCCTTGCTGATCCCGCGCAGCTTGATTTCTGCCATGACTTTCCGAGCTACCTCCCATGCTGAACTAATCTTATGCGATGTTCCGTCAGCGGCGCCCAATTGATAACAGCATGATATGAGCCGAGCAAAAATGCAACACTTTCTAATCGAGAAGACATATGTGTCATAAAAATTTGGCTTTCAATCGCCTTCGCAGCCACTCTGATCGCCCCCTTCAGCAGCCGGCTGCTAGGCGCCCAATGGACAGCCAGCATATTAATATTGTTGGGTTATTACACAGGGTGGCGGAGCTTTGTCCGGGTGCAGGAAGGCCGGATATGTTTTTCGTGACATATTGACATTTGACAGCATAAAAGTATCCTTATTTTCAATTTCAGCGAGCCAAGAGGATGATGGGCGAGACGGTGGCTTCTGCAATCTCAACACGGGAGCCGCGACCAATCGGCCCGGCGCACGGGCTTCATGCCGATCTCAAGAGGCGACTTGCCGAGGCAGGGCGACCGGTGCGGGTGGGACTCATCGGCTCGGGCGAGATGGGCACCGACATCGTAACCCAATGCGGCCAGATGACCGGCATCACGGTTGCCGCCATCGCCGAAATCAATGTCGAGGCGGCCATCAAGGCGCTGCAGATTGCCGGGCGCCCGGAAGGCAGTTTCGGCGTGGCCGACGGCAAGGCGGCGTTCGACCGGGCGCTCGAAGCCGGCCAGACAGCCGTCACGCTGGATGCCCAGGCGGTCTGCACCCATCCGCTGATCGACGTCGTCATCGATGCGACGGGGAAACCCGCCGTCGGCGCGGAAATCGGTCTGACGGCCATGGAGCACGGCAAGCACCTGGTCATGATGAATGTCGAGGCAGATGTCACCATCGGTGCCTACCTGCAAAGCGAAGCGCGGCGGCTCGGGGTGGTCTATACGCTGGGCGCTGGCGACGAACCGAGCTCGTGCATGGAGCTCATCAATTTCGTCACGGGCCTGGGCTACCCCATCGTGGCGGCGGGCAAAGGCAAGAATAATCCGCTCAATGTCGAGGCTACGCCCGATCAGTACCTCGAAGAGGCCGCACGCCGGAACATGAACCCGCGCATGCTGGTCGAGTTCGTGGATGGCTCCAAAACCATGGTCGAAATGGCAGCCATCGCCAACGCCACGGGGCTCATTCCGGACAGGCCGGGCATGCACGGGCCGGCAGCCACGCTCGATGAGCTTGAGAAGGTGCTGTGCCCGAAAGAGGACGGCGGGGTGTTGTCACGCAAGGGCGTGGTCGACTACTCCATCGGCAAGGGTGTGGCGCCCGGCGTGTTCGTCATTGCCGAGATGGCGCATCCGCGGATCCGGGAGCGCATGCACGATCTCAAACTCGGCCCCGGCCCCTACTACAAGTTCTTCCGGCCCTATCACCTGACCAGCCTCGAGGTGCCCCTGTCCTGTGCAAGGGCAGTGCTTTACGGCCAGGCCGATATGCAGCCCCTGCCCCGGCCCAGCGCCGAAGTCTGCGCCATCGCCAAGCGCGACCTGGCGGCAGGCGAGAAGCTCGATGCGATTGGCGAATACACTTACCGGGCCTGGATCATGACTTACGAGGACGCACAGGCGGCGCGCGGCATACCCTGCGGACTCCTCGAAGGCGGACGTACGACCGGGCCTGTCAGGAAAGGGGAGCTTCTCACCTACGACAATGCCGCAGTAGACGGCGCCGCACGCATCGTGGCACTGCGCCGGCGGCAGGACGACATGCTGGCGGGGGCAACGCAATGAGCAAACCGGCAGCGCGGCGAAAGGATGCAACGGGCAGCAATCTGCGGCCGTTCTACAGCCATTTCGCCGCCGATCAGCTCAAAGAGGCGCTGCGGCGCATGTATCTCATCCGCCGCTTCGAGGAAGGCGCCGAGGAATCGTACATGCGCGGCCTGATCCACGGTACCATGCACCTGTCGATCGGGCAGGAGGCGAGCGCCGTCGGCGCCACCATGGCGCTGCGCAAGAGCGACTACATCACCTCGACACACCGCGGCCATGGCCATTGCATCGGCAAGGGGGCGGATCCCAAGCTGATGTTCGCCGAGTTCTTCGGCAAGGAGGAGGGCTATTGCCGCGGCCGTGGCGGCTCCATGCACATTGCCGATGTCGCGAGCGGCAATCTCGGGGCGAACGGCATCGTCGGCGGCGGGATTCCCATTGCCGTAGGCGCCGCACTCGCCATCAAGAAGCAGAAGCGTGACGACGTGGCGATGTGTTTCTTCGGCGATGGCGCGTCGAACGAGGGCGCCTTTCACGAGGCGCTGAACATGGCTTCGATCTGGAAGCTGCCGGTCATCTTCGTGTGCGAGAACAACAAATACGGCATGTCGGTATCGACGGAACGGTCGATGGCGGTGCCGCATGTGGCCGACCGGGCGGCAGGCTATGGTCTGCCGGGCGTGGTGGTCGACGGCAACCGCATCGAGGAAGTCGGCGAAGCCGTGTTCGATGCCATTGCGCGGGCACGTCGCGGCGACGGTCCGACGCTCATCGAGTGCAAGACCTATCGCATTCGCGGCCACTCCCGGAGCGACCGCAATCGCTATCGCAGCAAGGAGGAGATCGAGCTCTGGAAGGAGCGCGACCCGATCGGCCATTTCGAACGGGAGCTCATAGCACTGGGGTTCGCGACGCAGCGCGAGATCGACGCCATCCGGGCTGCGGCGGAGGCAGAGATCGAGGCCGGCCTGGCCTATGCGCATGGCGGCACGGATCCCTCCCCGGCCGAGCTCACGCGCGATGTCTACGGATGCGGGGCGGCCTGAGATGAATGCTGCGGTACGCGAATTGAGCTATGCGCAGGCGGTGCAGGAGGCACTGGCCCAGGCCATGGAGGCCGACGAGCGCGTTTTCCTGATGGGCGAGGACATCGGCGTCTATGGCGGCGCCTTTCAAGTGACAGGGGATCTCGTCCACCGTTTCGGCGAGGAGCGGGTGATGGATGCGCCGATCGCCGAACTCGGTCAGGCGGGTGTCGCTGTCGGCGCGGCACTGGCGGGCTGCCGGCCGGTCCTCGAGTTCCAGTTCTCCGATTTCGCGACGCTCGCCATGGAGCAGATCGTCAATCAGGCGGCCAAGATGCGCTTTATGTTGGGCGGCAAGGTGTCGGTGCCGCTGGTCATGCGATTCCCGGCGGGTTCGGGCACCGGTGCTGCCGCCCAGCACAGCCAGTCGCTCGAGGCATGGCTCGCGCATGTACCCGGTCTCAAGGTGGTACAGCCCGCCACGCCGCGTGACGCCAAGGGCCTGCTGCTGTCAGCCATCGACGATCCCGATCCGGTCATGGTGTTCGAGCACAAGCTTCTCTACAAGATGAGGGGCGAAGTGCCGGAAGAGAGCTACCGCGTGCCGATCGGCAAGGCAGCGGTCATGCGCGACGGGCGCGATGTGACCATCGTTGCCACGGCCATCATGGTGCACCGGGCGCTCGAGGCGGCCGCGATACTGAGCGGCGAAGGCATCGAGGCGGAAGTGATCGACCTTCGCTCGCTCAGGCCACTCGACACCGAAACCGTCATTGCGAGCGTCAAGAAAACCAGCCGGCTCGCCTGTGTCTACGAGGCCGTCAAGACGCTGGGAATCGGGGCCGAAATCAGCGCCATGATCGCCGAGAGCGAAGCGTTCGACTATCTGGATGCGCCGATCCTCAGGCTGGGCGGCGCGGATACGCCCATTCCCTACAATCCGGTGCTCGAGAAGGCAGCGGTGCCGCAAGTCGGCGACATCGCGGATGGTGTGCGCAAGCTGGTGAAGGGCCGGCTCTGAGCCATGCCGGTCGAGGTCATCCTGCCCAAGGTCGACATGGACATGGCCACCGGCACGATCAGCAGGTGGCATGTCAAGGAAGGCGAAACGGTCCGGAAGGGCACAGTCCTGTTCGAGATCGAGACCGACAAGGCGGCCATGGAGATCGATTCGCCCGGTGACGGCGTCATCCGGCAGATCCTGGCGAAAGAAGGTGCAGTTGTCCCCGTCGGCAGCGCGGTCGCCTTCATCTATGGCCAGGACGAAGCGGTGACCGAGGTGCCAGTGGCCGCGGTTGCGGCGGAAGCCAGGCTGCACGGCCTGCCGGCGGCCGGCGCTCCACAATCTCATTCCACATCCGCAGCAAACCTCGGCAACAAGGTCCGCGCAACGCCGCTCGCCCGGCGGATGGCGCGCGCCGGCGGCGTTGCCCTCGAAGGCATCTTCGGCAGCGGCCCGCGAGGCCGGATTGTGGCGGCGGACATTGAACGCGCTTTGGCAAACCAGAAAGCTGGCTCCACTCCTACCCCGCCGGCTCCGCCACCTGCCGGTGCGATCAAGTCGCTTTACATCGCCGGCAGCTACGACACGCTGCCCGTTGAAGGCATGCGGCGGACCATTGCGGAGCGGCTCGTGCTGGCGAAGCAGACGATCCCGCATTTCTACCTGACCGTCACCTGCGATGTCGGCCAGCTCATCAAGGTGCGTGAACGCCTCAACGCCCTTGCCCCGCGTGACGCCGGCGGTGCGCCGGCCTGGAAGCTCTCGGTCAACGACTTCATCATCAAGGCGATGGCGCTGGCGCTGCAGGAGGTGCCGGCAGCCAATGTCACATGGGCGGGCGACAGCATCCTGCGGCACAAGGCCAGCGATGTGGGCGTCGCCGTCGCAGTCAAGGCCGGGTTGTTCACGCCGGTCGTCCGCGCTGCGGAAACCAAGACCCTGTCACAGATCTCGCGCGAGATGAAGGACCTGGCGGTACGCGCACGGACCCGCAAGCTCGCCCCTTCCGAATACCAGGGCGGCAGCACGGCCATCTCCAATCTTGGCATGTACGGCATCGAGCAGTTCACGGCGATCATCAATCCGCCGCAGGCGACCATCCTTGCCGTGGGCGCTGCCGGCGAGCAATTCGTCCCCGTCGATGGCCAGCCCGTCCTGAAGACCCGGATGATCTGCACATTGTCATGCGATCACCGTGTTGTGGATGGGGCGCTCGGCGCGCAATTGCTCGGCGCCTTCCGCGCCTATGTCGAAGAGCCGGCGCTGATGCTTGCCTGAAAACCACATGCTGCGGAAACACGCGCGCCTGGGAGGAACTGACGCATGCGCTACGACTACACCTCGATGGGTTTCATCACGTTCGATTGCCTGGGCTGGCCGTTCACGGCGGTTCCGCCGGGTGGCGGCTGTTATTTCATCGACGAGTTGACGCTGGCGGTTTCGGGGGCGGCTGGCACGGCGGTCATTGCTGCCGCCAAGATGGGGCTGAAGTCACTGGCTGTCGGCGGAGTGGGCAAAGATCTGATGGGCGACTGGGTATTGCAGCGGCTTCAGCATTTCGGCGTCGACACGAGCTGTATGCAGCAGAAGGACGGGTGGAAGACGTCCTCGTCGATCGTCACAACCCGCGCCGACGGCTCGCGGCCGGCCCTTCACATGAAGGGCGCGACCGGCGATTTCTACGTTGATGACGACATGCTGAAGCTGGTGACCGATGCCAGAGTCGTTCATCTGGGGGGCGTCGGCCTGATGCATGCAATGGACAAGGGGCGCAACGCCGAGGTCGCGAAACAGGCAAAGGCGACAGGCGCCATCACCACGGTCGACATTTTTGCCGGTTCCAGGGACGATATGCCGGCGGTCGCCAGCGTGCTCCCTTACACTGACTATTTCCTGCCCTCGATCGAAGAGGCGCAGGCGCTGACGGGGCTTGCCGACATCGCCGATACGGCCAGGTACTTCCTCGACCACGGAGTCACGTGCTGCGTCTTCACGCTGGGCGAGAACGGCGCTTACTATCATCACGCTGACGGTACGCATTTCCGGATGCCGGCCTTCGACATTGCGGTCAAATGCACATGCGGCTGCGGCGATGCCTTCAATGCCGGCTTCGCTGTCGGCCTGGTCAAGGGCTTCGATCCAGAAAGCATGGTGCGCTTCGCGCAGGCGACATCGGCGCTCAATGCCACGGGACTCGGCTCGCAGGCCGGGGTGCAGTCGTTCGAGCACACGCTCGCCTTCAGCAAGACGACGAAAACCAGAGGCGGCTGAACGTCAATAGATCGCCTTGATATCGGCGAGTTCCCTGGCCAGTCCGGCAATATCGTGGCGGTTCACAAGGTTCTCGATATCGCGCAGCCGCGGCTCGATCAGCGCACCGACGACCGCGAAGAACTGGTCTTCGTCAAGGGCGGTGGTGGGCTTTCCTTCCTCGGCGAACAGCAGCGTGATGCAGGCGATCGCGTAGACTGCCACGTTCTGTTCGACGCCATGGAAGAGATCCTTGCCGGCCTTCGGATGGCCAATCCGCGCGACCGGCCCGGTCTCGACGAGCGCCAGCAGGGTTCTTGCCAGGAAACGGGTCTCATCGTCCTCGCCGTCGGGGCCCATGGCGCTGGCAAGCAGACGCCGTGCGGCATCGACGCGATGCTCGAGCACCAGGAAGGGCGGTGTCGCGTAGCGGTCAAGGATGTGCTGGGCGGCACGGAAGAAATAGGCGTTGAACAGCGGGTTCTCGACGAAGCTGTTGCGGCGGATGGCGGAGGCGATCTCGCTCATGATACCCGGCGCAAATGGCGATGGCAGCCTGCGCCAGCTCGGCAACAGGAGGGCAATCGCCATGTTGGCGCTCCAGGTCATGAACCGGTCGGCGAGCCGGGCCAGGCGGGCGACCTGGACGGAGAGGAAGGTCGCGCCTTCCCGGTGGGTCTGGCTCCAGGCGTCGGCGCGCGCCAGGTCACGCACATAATACTGGGTGGCCCGCATGCCATCCCGCACACCGGCTGCCACACAGACGGCGTGGGCGGCAAAGGTCTCGGCACGGCGAAAAGCGACAGTCATACAGCTATTTGACCCGCATGCGCCGGGCCCGTCAAGCGCCGGCGGCAGCGCTTCGGCATCTTGCCGCGGTTAACCATATTGGCATCACTGCCGTGCAGTGGCGGCTGCTTGGTACAGGCGCAAGACCCCCAGAAAGGCCGCGAGGCTCGCGAGGGCCGCAACGGTCAGCAGGGCCAGCGCCCAGGCCACGGAATAGGTCTCGCTGACCCAGGCAAAGATGAAGGGGGAGAGCGCACCAAGGATCTGGCGATAACGGGCCATGGTGCCCAGCCTGAGGCCGAAGCCGCCGCTGCCGAACAGGGCAAGCGGCAGGGTGCCACCGACCACGCTCTTGAGGCCCGAAAAGAAGCCAAGCAGGATGGCGAAGGCCAGGCCGCCCGCAAAAAGGGGCGCAGTTCCCGAGAGGATCACCAGAGCGGCCAGCAAGAGGCCGGAGGAGGCCAGCGTGGCGATGATCGGGTGACGGGTGGCGCCGAACAGCAGATTGGCAAATCTCACAACCACCTGGGCCGGACCGAAGGCTGCGGCGATCGCAAGGGATGACGTGCCGAAGCCAAGCGATTCGAGCATGGGGACGAGCTGGGCGAGGATGGCCGAGAGCGCGAAACTCGCTAAGGCAAAGCCCCAGGTGGTCAGAGCGCCGGCCCGGGGCTGCAGCGGGCCGGGGAGTGGCGTGAAGTGAGGGGCAGCCAAACCCTCAGACGATCCGGCAGCAGGCCCCGGACGCGGTCCCGGCTTATTGCGGGCGAGCAGCCAGTGCAGGGGCGCACAGACGAGAAGATTGACCGCGGCATAGGCGAGAAAGACGTCGCGCCAGGAGAGCAGGCCGGTAAGCCAGTTGGTCAGGGGCCAAAACAGAGTCGAGGCAAAGCCGGCAATCAGGGTCAGCTGGATGATGCGGCGCTGCGCGTCAGCTCCGGCGTGCTGGACGACGGCCACGAATGCCGCGTCGTAGAGCACGAGGACCGCGGCCACCTGCATGAGCACCAGGAAGAAGGTGAAGGCCATGGCATTGGGTGCCGCTGAGACCGCCGCCAGGGCCAATGCAGCAGCGACCGATCCCGCGGCCATGAGGCGCGGCGCACCCTTCCTGTCGATCAGGCGGCCCAAGACCGGGGCGGCGAGGCCGGCGGCCAAGAGGGAAAGCGAGAAGCTCCCAAAAATGGCCGCGACACTCCAGCCCATATCGCGCGCGATGTCCGCGGCGAGGATGGCGAAGCTGTAATAGAGCGTGCCATAGCCGATGATCTGCGTGAGGCCGAGGATCCAGACGAGCAGCACTGGCGACGAAAAAACGCGGTGCCTGGCCATGGAACATGTGTCAATATTCTTTACGTTGCGACATGTGTAAACCTGTGCTAACCAACTATCTGCGAAGTCTGGAGGAGGTTTTCATGAGATCGATTGGATTTCCTCTCTTAGTCTTTCTCGCGCTATTTGTTTTCCTATCTGAATCTAGCGCCGCAAGTGAAGTAGAGACCTACCATCCTCGAAGTCAAACAACAGCCCTTATTGCTCCCAAAAAGATAGCACCGCATTCATCTTGGGCGAGTAAAGCACAAGCTACATGCGAAAATGGATATGGGTCTTGTGGGCAGTGGAATCCCGACTATGGAATTGAATGTCCAGATACGGAGAGACCTTGCTATCATGCTGATGGCACAACCACTTGTGAGCCATTTCCAGAATGTAAGTGAGCCTCATTAGCGCTTGTTATTCAGACATCATACTCAGCCCTTGACCGCCCCCATGGTCAGGCCGCGCGAGAGGTGATTCTGGATCAGAATCACCAGCAGCAAGGCCGGGAAGAAGGCGAGGAACGCCACCAGGGCAATGGCATTGTAGATGATGCCGTCGGAGCCGCCGGAGAAATTGGCAAGGGCCACCGACAGCGGGAAGGCCTGTTTTGACGCGATGATCAGGGTGAACAGGTATTCGTTCATGGCGAAGATCGCTGCGATGACGGCGGCGGTGATGATGCCTGGCAGGCACATCGGAACGATGATCTCCCAGAGGATGCGCAAGTCGGAGGCGCCGTCGGTGCGGGCCGCATCCTCGATCTCGTGGGGAATGTCGATCATGTAGGACCGGATGATCCAGACGACGATCGACAGGTTCATGGCGGCATAGACCAGCATCAAGGCCCACACTGTGTCGAGCAGGCGCAACTGGCCGAACAGCACGAAGATCGGGATCGCCACGGCGGCCGGCGCCATCATCTTGGTCGAGAGGATGTAGAAGCCGATGTCCTCGCGACCGCGGAAGCGAAAGCGGGCCAGCGCGTAGGCGGCGGGAATCCCCAGCAGAAGGCAAATCAGGACACTGCCGCCGATCGCCATCATGGAGTTCTTGAAGTAGGTCATGATCGGCCATTCAGCCCAGATCTTGGCCCAGGTTTCGACGGTGATGGTGGGGAAATAGATCGGCTTGGGCGCAATGATCTCATTGCGCGGCCTAAGCGCGATCGATGCAAAAAAGACGATCGGCAACAGGCTGAGCAGGCCCCAGGCAGCGAGGATCATGGTGCCGGCGACACTGCGCGACCGGGTGCGGGCAGCCATCACTCCCTCCCCGACCGGAAGAAGCGGCGCACCAGCGTCTGCGCCAGGATGATGGTGGCAATGAGCAGCAACACCGATGCCGCCGAGGCATAGCCCTGGTTGAAGCTCTTGAAGGCGGTCCGGTAGATGAAATAGCTCAGCGTCTCGGTATTGCCGGCCGGCGCGCCCTGGGTGATGACATGGACCGAGGTGAACATGGTCAGGATGTCGATGCCGCGGAGCACGAGCGCAATGGCGATGACCGGGCGCATCAGGGGCAGCGAGATCGAGAAGAAAATCTGATTCCACTTGGCGCCGTCGAGCCGGGCGGCCTCCTCGATCTCCTTATCCTGACTCTGCAGCGCGGCAACGAAGATGATGAAGAGGAAGGGGGTCCACTGCCAAACATCGGTAACGACCAGCACCAGCCGCGCCATGGCGGTCGAGCCCATGAAATCGATGTTGCCGGCCATGAATCCAAGGCGACCGACGAGGTCGCTGATCACCCGGCCGTCATTGAACAGGAGTTTCCAGAGGAAGGCCACGGCCGAAGGCATGAACAGCATCGGCAGCAGAAACAGGATGCGCCAGCCCCGTACCCATCGGTCGCGATAGACCAGGGCGGCCAGGGTCATGGCGATGACGAATTCAAGGGAAAGAGTAATCGAGCCCAGGAGCAGCGTGTTGCCGAGTGCTGTCCAGAAGGTGGAGTCGGCAAAGAGTTCCGAATAGTTCTGGAAGCCCACCCAATCGAGCTTGAACTTGCCGGTATAGAGGCTGCGGTAGATGGCGTAGATGCCGGGATAGAGGGTGATCGACAGCAGGTAGACGACCGCGGGCAGGACGAGGAGGTAGGGAAAAGCCTTGCGCATCAGGGGGCTGCGGCGCCGGGACCGCTTCACCGCCAAAACCCTGCCATCACTGTGCGCCACTGCCGTCATAGGAAACTATATACAAACCAATTGTGGGAATATTATGACAAGGCCGGCCGGATCGGCGATCCGGCCGGGAAATTTGCGAGAAGCAATCAGAACGGGGCCGGCTTGCCCTTGCCCATCCAGATGCCCGGTTCCATGGAGGCGTAGGATACCGGATCGGCGCCCTTGTAGAAGCCCGATTTCCCCATGATCGCCTTGACCTTGGCCGCAGCCTCGTCGAGAGCCGCCTTGGGCTGAATCTCGCCGACCACCGCCTTGTTGATCAGGAAGCCGATCTCCTGGTCCATCTCGAAGGCCGCCGGCAAGCGCGGCGCACACCAGGCGTAGTCGAGGGCTTCCGACCAGACCTTGGCGGGCTGCGAGACGCTGCGAAGTTTCGCGTTGTTCAGCACCGAGCGATAGCCGGGGGCCACGCCATTGGCGTTGGCTTCGTTCATGGCCATGATCGAGGCCGTGGTCAGGAAGGCGAGCATCAGGAACGACGCCTCGGGTTCCGGCGAGGACGCCGCGACACATGAGGTCGAGCCGGCAATGTTCGGCGGCGCATAGGTGCCGCCTGCCACGCGCGGCTCGTAGATGGTGAGCACGTCGTCGCCCAGCTTCGACTGGTCGGGACGCGTCGCCTGGGTGCCGGAGTCCTGCCAGGAGATGTTGCAGGCAACCTGGCCGCCGAGCCAGGCGGCACGGTTGGTGGGCCAGTCCGCGGCGGCAATGCCTTCGATCGCGTGCTTGGACAGGGCGAGGATGGTTTCGAGGCCCTTGACGCCGGCATCACCGTTGAAGATCGGCTCCCAGTTCTCGTTGAAGAGCTGCATGCCATACTGGGCAGCGATGTGCTGCCAGGTATAGGTCGCCCAGAAGCCGCGGCCGCACATCATGCCAATGCCGTTGACGCCGGCCTCCGCCTTGTTGAGCTCCGGAGCCAGGCGGATCATCTCGTCATAGGTCGGGATGGTGTTGACCGGATCCGGATCCTTGCCGAGCACCTTCTTGAAGATCGACGGGCGGATGTGCACCTGCTGAATGTCGCAGTCGAAGGGGATGCCATAGAGGCCCTTGTCACCGAAGCGGCCATAGTTCAGCGTGTAGGTGTCATAGAAGTCGTCGAGTGGCAGCTTCCATTTGGCGGCATACTCGTCGAGCGGGGCCAACAGACCCTGGGCGGCGAAGTCGCCGAGCCAGGGTGAGAAGAACTGCATAGCATCGAAGCTGGCGTTGCCGGACAGGGCCTCGGAAATGATCTTGTCGTACATGGAGTCGTCGGGAATGGCGACGAGTTCGACCTTGATGCCGGAAAGCTGCAGGAAGGGCTCGATGCCGTCCTGGGCCGATTCACGGTCGGCCGCGCCGATCAGGAAGCGCACGGTCTTGCCGGCGTGCTCCTTGCGGACGGCTTCCCAGTCGACGGTGCGGATCCAGTCCTTGCCGGAATCCCAGAGTTCGTCATTGTCGCCAAGCTTGTACTGCTCGCGGTATTCCTTCTTCACGTAGTTGCCGACATTGATCCTGGCGAGCACGTCGGCCGGGTTCGGCAGGTCCTGGGCATTGGCGCGGCGCAGGTTGAAGAGCGGCAGACCGGTGGTTCCGGAGACCAGAACGGCGCCGGCCGCGGCCGATGTCCTGAGCAGCGACCTGCGCGAAATGGTGCCGGTGGGTTTTTGCAACATCATCAATTTTCCTCCCTTGATGAGGCCTGTCAGGGGTGATTGCCGTGCGGCGTCAGGCCGGACGCGACACAGCCGTTCCAGGGCAGGCGGTGTGACCGGCTGCCATTACGTCCATGCAATGACGTGACATCGCCGAGCGGCGCGCGGGCGGAACGGGACAATGATTGGGTCAACGTCTCATATCCTCCTTCTTTCCGCTGTTGTTCTTGGCTTGTCAGGTGCGGAAGGCGGAGTGGCTCCGCGTAATTACAATACTAAACATCTTCCTGATGTGCAAATGTTTCGTTATTGCGTTTCCGCAAAAATATTCGTGATTTTCTATGCGCTTATCGATTCTGCCGAAGTGTGTGCAGGCAAAGATGCGCTGCCGGCGCTGTTGTTGCGCTGCAAAAAGGTCCCCACTTGGGGTTTGAATTTGGCACAAACGAACTCTATGATAGCAAATTGTATAGACCAGCGACGGTGTCGCCCTGAATTCGCGAGTTGCCGATGCTCGACAGATCAACATCGCGCCGTTCTCCCGGCAACCAGGAACGCGGGGCGGGCCGGATTGCCCGCAACCGCATGCGCATCGCCTGGATGTATTACGTCGAGGGCCTGACGCAGAACGAGATTGCCGACAAGCTCGGCATTGGCCGCGTGACGGTGGTCCGCAACATCAACGAGGCCCTGCGCCAGCGCGAAGTGAAGATCTGGATCGAGGGCGAGATTGCCGAGTGCCTTGAACTCGAGGCCGAACTCAAGCGGGCGTTCAACCTGAAGGATGCGGTGGTGGTGCCGGAACCCACCAATCCTGCGCTGATGGCGAAGGCGATCGGCGTGGCGGCGGGCATGTATGCCACCGAGAACATGACCGACGACATGTCGATCGGTGTCGGCTGGGGTGCGACCCTCTACGAGTCCCTGCAGACGCTGGCACCGCGCGAACTGGAGAACGTCCAGGTCATTTCCCTGCTCGGCGGCATCGTGCAGGCCCGGCGCTTCAATCCGTCGGAATTCGCCTGGCAGTTTGCGCGCACGATCGGCGCAGACTGCTATCTCCTGGCGGCGCCGGTGGTGGTCGATTCGCCGCAAACCAAGCAGGCCCTGATCGAGCGCTGCGGTCTCGACGAAGTCCTGCGCCGGGCCGAGCGCATGGACATGGCGCTGCTCAGCGTGGGCTACATGTCGCGCGACTCGACCGTCTTCCGCTTCGGATTCCTCTCAGACGAAGACCGGACCAGCCTGATCAAACTGGGCGCGGTCGGTGATCTCTTGTACAATTTCTATGATCGCGACGGCCGCCTGGTGGATCATCCAATCAATCAGCGCGTGATCGCCATGCCGATCGAACGGCTGCGCGATGTGCCCAGGCGGGTCATTGCGTCCGGCGGCAATGAAAAGGTTGACGCCCTGCTCGGCGTCATCAAATTGATCAATTGCAACGTGCTGATCACCAATGAGGCCACAGCCCGCGAATTGCTGATCCGGAAAGACTGATGCTGACCCCGCTCAAGACCGAAGTCCTCAAGGTTGACGACCTGAGCCATGAAGCGCGCCGGTTCCGCACGATCCTGTGGTCGTTCGAACGCAATCTCGAGCTTCTGTTCAAGGACACCGGACTGACGGCGCGCGTCGACCATGCCGCGCTGGCCAATGCCTTCTCGAAGTGGCGCCAGGCCTTCGACAGGTCGAAGCACCTCGCCAATATCAACCGGCACGATTTCGTCATCTATGCCGCCGGCCTGATGCTCAAGGAATTGATCGCGGCGGCCCCGCTGAAGGCGGTGAGCGAGGATCAGCAGAACCTGCCAACGTTGCCGGCGCATGTCGACCACCGCCTGGAGCGCTGGCCGGAAGGTTATGCCTACACGAGCTTCTGCCTGTCGGTCGCGGCGGCGATCCTGAAGGAAATGGGCGATGACGAACCGGTGCCGGCGAAGTCCGCGGACGAACTGGCCTTCTGGGACTCGTTCCGGGAACATGCGGCGGAAAGCCCTGCCACGGCAGTGGCTTTTTTCGATCTGGTCTGCGGCCAGGATCCGAACTGGGAGGCGCCGGACGTGCCGTGGCTGCGCCGGGCCTTCCAGCAGGAGAATGCGCTTGCCGGGGCACACGGCAAGCAGCGGGCAGTCGAATAGATTCTGTATCCCGGCGGCTCTTCGCGGCAGCCGGTGGAGCCCCATTCCTCTCGCGCCCCTGCATATTTCACTCGCCATCGCACCTGCTTGACGCTAACTGGAAACGACGCCTTCACGAACCCGTTCCTGCTCCGAGCCATGCCCCAGCGCCTGTCCTTCCAGCTTTACAGTGCCCGCGACCATGGCCCGCTTGCCGACGTGCTGGCGCTTCTTGCCCGTGTCGGCTACCGCGAGGTCGAGGGCTTTGGCGGTGCCTACCGCGATCCGAAAAAGGTGCGGCAACTGCTCGAGAAACACGGGCTTACCATGCCGACCGGCCATTTCGACCTGGACCTCCTCGAGAATGACCGCGGCCGGGCGCTCGCCATCGCCAGAACCCTGGGTATCCGGCACATCTATTGCCCCTATATCGCCGAGGAGCAGCGCCCCAGGTCGGCTGCCGGCTGGACCCGATTCGGCAAGCGCCTTGCCAGCATCGGTGCCGCTGTGCGCGGCGAGGGCCTGAGCTTCGGCTGGCACAATCACGACTTCGAATTCCGGAAACTCCCGGATGGCAGCCTGCCGATCGAGAGGCTGTTCGCGGCGGCTCCGATGATCGACTGGGAATGCGATGTCGCCTGGGTAGCAAGGGCAGTGCGCAACCCTGTCAGGTGGATCAAGACCTTTGCCGCGCGCATCACGGCGGTCCATGTGAAGGACATCGCCCGGCCCGGCGAGAATACCGACGAGGACGGCTGGGCGGATGTGGGCAAGGGTGTCCTCGACTGGCCGGCGTTGTTCAGGACGCTCGGCAACAGCCGGACGCTGCATTACGTCATGGAGCATGACAGGCCGCGCGATCTCGAACGCTTTGCGCGGAATTCGTTCAATTTCGTAAAGGCCATCTGAGAGGTTTCCATGGCGCGCCCGCTTGGCGTCGGCATCATCGGCTGCGGCAATATCTCGACGACCTACCTGAGCCTGGCGCCGCTGTTTCGCGATGTCGAGGTCAGGGCCTGTGCCGACAAGGACCGCAGCGCTGCCGAGCGGCGCGGCGCCGAATTCGGCATTGCGGCACTGAGCGTCCGGGAGCTTCTTGCCAGTGACGAGATCGATATCGTTGTCAATCTCACGGTGCCGGCCGCCCATGCCCAGATTTCGAAGCAGATTCTTGCCGCCGGCAAGCACGTCTATTCGGAAAAGCCCCTGGTGCTGTCGCTGGCAGAGGGCCGTGAGATCGCCGCTCTCGCGAAAAGGAAGCGCCTCAAGGTGGCCAGCGCACCGGATACGTTTCTCGGCGGCGCGCACCAGCGGGCGCGGCGCGCCATTGACCAGGGCGCTATCGGCAGGATCGCGTCGGGAACGGCCCACTTCCTCAGCCCCGGCATGGAGAGCTGGCATCCCAATCCGGACTTCTTCTTCAAACCGGGCGGCGGTCCGGTGCTCGACATGGGGCCCTACTACATCGCCAATCTGATCCAGTTGCTGGGTCCGGTCCGGCGGGTTGCAGCGCTTGCCGGCATGGCGCGCAAGACCCGCATCATCACCAGTGAGCCGCGCCGCGGCCAGAAGATCGCGGTCAGGACGCCCACCACCATTCACGGCCTGCTCGAATTCGTAAGCGGCGCGCAGGTGACGCTCAGCATGAGCTGGGACGTGCATGCGCACCGCCACCAGCATACGGAGCTCTACGGGACGGATGGAGCATTGTTCCTTCCGGATCCCAACTTCTTCGGCGGCGAGGTGCTGATTGCGGGACGCGACGGTGCGGTCGGACCGCTCGACGGCTGGCCGCACCCGCTGGGTTTCGCCAACCAGGAAACGCCGCGCGGCAGGCAAGCGAATTACCGCGGCGCCGGTCTTGCCGACCTGGCGCGGGCAATCCGCGAACGGCGCGAGCCCCGATGCTCGCTGGAACGGGCCCTGCATGCCATCGAAATCATGCTGGCGCTGCTCGGATCAGGCGAAACCGGCCGGTTCGTCACGCTCAAGACCCGCTGCACGCGGCCGCCCATACTCGGCGTCGAGGAAGCGCAGGCGATGCTGAAGTGAGGATGGTGGGCGATACTGGACTCGAACCAGTGACCCCTGCGATGTGAACACAGTGCTCTACCAACTGAGCTAATCGCCCGTGCCGTCGGGGTTTCGGCGGGGTATGGGGCCGGCCACTCCAAAAGTCAAGAATCCAGGACCCGGGCGATGATGTCCCACATCTCACCGTAATGGCTGACGAGATAGTCCGGCGCATAGGCCGATACCGGCTCCGGCGTATAGCCGAAGGGCACGGCGATCACCGGTACGCCGGCGGCGCGGGCCGTCTTCACATCGGTTTCGCTGTCGCCGACCATCACCGAGGCCCAGTTCCTGTCACCCAGGCGGCGCAGGGTCTCGCGATAGGGCCGCGGATCGGGCTTGGCGATGCCGATCGAGTCGGGGCCGACGATGGCACCGAAGAAATGCTGCATCCCCAGAGCCTCGAGCAGTTTCACCGACAGGCTCTCGAGCTTGTTGGTGCATACCCCCAGGGCAATGCCCTCGGCCCGGCAGCGCTCCAGGAGCGGGATGAGGCCGGGAAACGGGGTGCTGCCGGCGGCGATGTTGTCGGCGTAGTAGATCACGAATTCCTGGTAGAGGGTTTCGAGGGCGCGGGGATCGACCGGCTCGCCGGTTGCGGCACAGCCCCGCGAGATCAGGGCGCGGGCGCCATGGCCGACGAAACTCCTCACCTCCTCCAGGCTGATGGCGCGGCGGCCCAGCGTGTGCAACACGTGATTGGTGGCGCGCATGAGGTCGGGGGCGGTGTCGACGAGGGTTCCGTCGAGGTCAAAGACTACAGCGCGATCCGGCATCAACTCCCCGTCCGGCGTGGTTTGAGTGGCTCCGGCCCCTGTGCTAAGACCCCCGCCAACTCAAGGGAGACAGGCCATGGACATTCGCAAAGGACAGGCGTTGCGCGACATACTCAAGGACAAGTCGCTGCTCAAGGACAAATGCTACATCGACGGCAAATGGGTGGGTGGCGCCGCAACCATCGACGTGACCAATCCCGTCAATGAAGAGGTGATCATTGCGGTGCCGAAGCTCGGCGCCAGGGAGACGCGGCAGGCCATCGAGGCGGCGCAGCGGGCGCAGAAGGAATGGGCGCGCCAGACGGCCAGGGAGCGCGGGGCCATCCTGCGCAAGTGGTTTACCCTGATGATGGAAAACCAGGAGGATCTCGCCCAGATCATGACGGCCGAACAGGGCAAGCCGCTCGCCGAGTCGCGCGGGGAGGTTGCGTACGGCGCCTCGTTCATCGAGTTCTTTGCGGAAGAAGCACGGCGCATCTATGGCGAGACCATCCCGTCGCCCTGGGCCAACGCGCGCATGGTGGTGATCCGCCAGCCGGTCGGCGTGGTGGCGGCGATCACGCCGTGGAACTTTCCCAATGCCATGATCACCCGCAAGGCCGGTCCGGCGCTGGCCGCCGGCTGCACTTTCGTGTGCAAGCCGGCCAGCGAGACGCCGCTCTCGGCGCTGGCGCTTGCAGAGCTTGGCGAGCGGGCCGGCCTGCCGGCGGGCGTGTTCTCGGTGATCACCGGCTCGGCCAAAGAGATCGGCGCCGAAATGACGTCCAATCCGATCGTCAGGGCGCTGACCTTCACCGGCTCGACCGAGATCGGGCGCGTGCTGATGGCCCAGTGCGCGCCGACGGTCAAGAAGGTCGGCCTCGAACTGGGCGGCAACGCGCCCTTCATCGTGTTCGACGATGCCGACCTCGATGCCGCGGTGGCGGGGGCGATGGCGTCCAAGTACCGCAATGCAGGCCAGACCTGCGTGTGCGCCAACCGGCTGCTGGTGCAGGAGGGCGTCTATGATGCCTTCGCGGAAAAGCTCGCCGCGGCGGTCCAGAAGCTGAAAGTGGGCAACGGCGCCGAGGACGGGATCACGACCGGCCCGCTGATCAACAGGGCAGCCGTTGCCAAGGTCCAGGAGCATATCGACGATGCAGTCAAGAAAGGCGGCAAGGTGGTGACCGGCGGCAAGGCGCTGGGAGGGAATTTCTTCGAGCCGACGCTGATCCGCGATGTCACGGACCAGATGCTGGTGGCGCGCGAGGAGACTTTCGGCCCGGTGGCGCCGCTGTTCAAATTCAAGACCGAGGAAGAGGCCATCGACATGGCGAATGCCACCGAGTTCGGGCTTGCCTGCTACTTCTACACGCGCGACATCGGGCGCGTGTGGCGGGTGGCCGAAGGGCTGGAATACGGCATGGTCGGCATCAATGAGGGCATCATCTCGACGGCCGAAGCCCCCTTCGGCGGCGTCAAGGAGTCCGGCATCGGCCGCGAAGGCTCGCACCACGGTGTCGAAGAGTATGTCGAGATGAAGTACATGCTGATGGGCGGACTCGGGAAGTGACGCCCGATGAGCAGAAACGGGCCGCCGCCAGGGCGGCCCTGCATTTCGTCAAACCCGGCATGCGGCTGGGGCTGGGTACGGGCTCGACCGCCAGGCATTTCGTGGATTGCATCGGCGACATCGTGAAGGCCGGATTTGCGATCACCTGCGTGCCGACTTCCGAGACCACACGGGCACAGGCGGAGTCGCTCGGCATTCCACTGACAACGCTGGACGAAACACCGCAGCTTGATCTCACCGTCGACGGCGCCGATGAACTTGACGGCGACCTCACCCTCATCAAAGGGGGCGGCGGGGCGCTGCTGCGCGAGAAGATCGTCGCCTCGTCGTCGGCGCGCATGGTGGTGATTGCCGACCAATCGAAGAAGGTCGGCAGGCTCGGCGCCTTTCCGCTTCCCGTCGAGATCGTGCCGTTCGGCCTCAGGTCCACCGCGATCAAGGTCGAGGCCGGCGCCAAATGGGCCGGATGCAGCGGCCCCATCACGCTGCGGGTACGGGACGGGAGACCGTTCGTTACCGAAAACGGCAATCTCATCCTCGACTGTGCCTTCGGCAGCATCCCCGATGCGCAAAAACTGGCATCGGCGCTATCGCTGATTCCGGGCGTCGTCGAACATGGGCTGTTCATCCGGATGGCGAGCGTTGCCATCATCGGCACCGAAGCGGGTACACAGATCATCGAAAGAGGTTCATGACCATGATGTTGCAACAGATGATGCGGGCAGCCGCCATCCTGGGATGCGTAGCGATCACTGTGCCCACCTGGGCCCAGGCGCCAGACACGCAGCGCGACCTGGCGATGGAGCTGCTCGTGGCGATGCGGCTCGATCGGCAGATCGAGCGGATGACCGATCAGGTCGCCGCGCAGACGGCGCAATTCATGCAGCAGACGCGGCCGAACATGACGGCGGAAGAGGCCAGGGTGTTCGGCGAGACCTATGCGGCGGCGATCAAGATGAATGTGGGCGATCTGGTCAAGGAGATCGCCAATGTCTATGCGCGGGAATATTCCGAAGGCGAGCTCAAGGAGATCATCGCGTTCTACAAGTCGCCTACCGGCCAGAAATACCTCGACAAGGCGCCGGAACTGACGGCACGGGCGGCCGGTCTCGGACAGACCTGGCAACAGCAGAACGAATCGTCGGCCCAGGCCATTGCTGCCCAGGAAATGAAAAAGCGCGGCTTCAAGGACTGGCAGTGAGCCGGTGAGCGCCCACGACTTCGACCTGTTCGTCATCGGCGCCGGATCGGGCGGCACGCGGGCTGCCCGCATTGCCGCCGGCCATGGCGCCAGGGTGGCGATTGCGGAAGAGTACCGGGTGGGCGGCACCTGTGTGATCCGTGGCTGCGTTCCAAAGAAGCTGTTGGTCTATGCCGCGCGCTTTGCCGAGGATTTCGAGGATGCGGTCGGCTTCGGCTGGACAACCGACAAGGTCAGTTTCGACTGGGCAACACTGATCGCCAACAAGGACAGGGAGGTCGACCGGCTCAACAAGGCCTATATCCGCGGCCTCGAGTCGGCGGGGGCAGAACTCATCATGGAGCGCGCCGTCCTCGAAGACCGGCATACGGTGCGCCTTGCGGGCGGCAGGTCGGTGTCGGCGCGCCACATCCTCATTGCCACCGGGGCCGCCCCCTTCGTGCCGCGGCATCTTCCCGGCCACGAACTTGCCATCACATCCAACGAAATCTTCCATCTCGAGCGGCTGCCGCAGCGCATGGTCATCGTCGGCGGCGGGTACATCGCGGTCGAATTCGCCGGAATCCTGAACGGGCTGGGCGTCGAGACCATCCTCGTCTACAGGGGCGAACAGATCCTGCGCGGCTTCGATGACGATCTGCGCGATCATCTGGCCGGCGAAATGCGGAAGAAGGGCATCGAAATCCGCACGCGTGCCGATGTGGCGGCAATCGAGCGCTCCGGCGATGGCGTGCGGGTCTCGCTCAACGACGGCACGCGGTTCGGCGCCGGACAGATCATGTTCGCAACCGGCCGCATTCCCAATGTGGTCAATCTCGGACTGGACAAGGCCGGCGTGGAGCTGACGCCGCACTACGCGGTGATGGTGGACGGCTATTCGCGCTCGACGGCGGACAACATCTACGCTGTGGGCGATGTCACCAACCGGGTCAACCTCACGCCGGTCGCCGTCCGGGAGGGCCATGCCTTTGCCGATACGGTGTTCGGCGGCAAGCCGACGATGGTCGATCACAGCCTGGTGCCGACTGCCGTGTTCTCGCAGCCGGAACTCGGGACGGTCGGGCTCACCGAAGCCAGGGCGCGCGAAGACTACGCCGATGTCGCAATCTACAAGTCGTCGTTCCGGCCGCTGAAGCATACGCTGTCGGGGCGCGACGAACGGATGCTGATGAAGCTGGTGGTCGATGGCAGCAGCGACCGGGTGCTGGGTTGCCACATCGCCGGGCCCGACGCCGGCGAGATGGCACAGTTGCTGGGCATTGCCGTCAGGATGGGCGCCACCAAGAGCGATTTTGATGCAACTCTCGCGGTGCATCCGACGGCGGCGGAAGAACTGGTCACAATGCGCGAAAAGTGGCGCGGTTAGTCGCCCCCGGGGGGACCGTGGCGGCGGCCCGCGGCGCGTTCGCGGATGCGCTTGCCCAGCATCTTGCGTTCCTCAGGAGTCAGGCTCGCTATGATTTCGCGGGCGACGTCCGAGCCGCGGCCGATCAATCCTGCGGCTTCGCCAGCGAAACCATCCAGCGCCCTGTTCAGCAGTTCCGGGTCAAACGGCTCGCGCTCCAGGGCATCGGCAATGACCAGCGAGGCGGCGCGCAGGCGGCCGCGGCCGTCCCGGAAGTCCTTGCGGTGAGCGCCGAGGAGGGCGAAGAGCTGCTTGCGCCGTTCGGCCGGCAGGTCGGCCATGAAGCGGCGCGGCAGAAGCTGCGTGTAGCTTGCGCCGGTAAAGCGCTCGATCCGCTCCTCGGTGTACCAGCGCGCCGCAATGGCACCGGCGAGAAGGCAGTTCAGCGCCAGGGAGCCGATCAGCAGGATGCTCCACCAGCTCCAGCGCCGCTGCGGCCGAGAAGGTGCGGGGGCCGGTTGGTCTGGCACGGTCATACCGAGTCTCCGGCGCCGGCATCGTCCGCCTGATCGATTTCAATGAGACCCAGCGGATCATCGAGGGCGGCGGTATCGGTCGCGGGGAAGAGGTAGCCGCCGGGATTGGCGACGCCCAGATAGAGGCCAATGGCAAGGGCCGCCGCCATGGCAGCCGCGGCCGGCCAGATCGTGCTCAGACGCCGCAGCCGCGGCCGGAACGGCAGCACATTGACGGGCGGCTTCGCCGGCAACCCGGCCGCGATGCGGTCCGACAGTTCCGCAGGCACCGCAACCGGCGAAGCCCGGGCCAGCAGCCGGTCGAGGGCCCGCGCCTCGCTGGCATCGGCACCATCCAGCAAGGCCGCCAGATGCCGGTCGGTGGCCGGCCAGCGGGCCGGATCGGCACCGTAGGCACCGAGCACCTCGTTCAGTCGCAGCCTGTCTTCTCGCATCATTGCCGTTCACCCATTCAAATCCTGCAGGTCCTCGAACAGGGCCTGCTTCTGCCCGGCGAGCCGCGCTTTGAGCGACCGCCGCGCCCTGGCCAGCAGCGATTCCACCGCCTCGACCGATATGTCCATAGCCGCCGCCGCCTCGATGTTCGACAGGCTCTCGTAATAGACGAGAACCAGCGCCAGGCGCTGCCGTTCCGGCAGGGCGGCAATGGCCGCGTCGACCGCCGCTGTCACGGCTTGGCGCTCCGCAGCCCCGTCAGCGGCGGCGGCCGGCTCGGCAATCTCATCGATCGCCAGTTGCGGGGCCTTGCGCAGGCGGTCGATGGCCAGGTTCGACACGGTGCGCATCAGCCAGGCCTTGACGGCGTTGCCGTCCCGCAGGCTGTCCGGCGCCTTCCACAGGCGCAGGAACGCCTCCTGAACCCAGTCCTCGCAGTCGCGGTGGCCGCCGGTGAGCCGGTAGGCCGCCCGGTAAAGCATCGGCGCGTAGCGATCGACCAGGGCCCGAAACGCCCCGCCATCGCCACGCGCAAGCCGCGCCACAAGTTCGCCGTCCGTCGCGCCGGTCTCTGGCTTTGGCTGCCCCCACACGTGGCGATTCCGTCAACTCCTTGCGGACAAATGTCAGTTTCCGTCCGCATGCCGCAACAGCTGATCCATCCTGGACATCCGGAAGGCCCGGGCCTCCTCCAGGCTGACGCCACCATCCTGATCGCTGTCGGCCTGGTTGAAAAGGGCCTCGATGAACCGGTCCAGTTCATCGCGGCTCACGGTTCCATCCTTGTCGCCATCCATGCGCGACAGGATCCTCGCCTTGCGCCGCTCCACAAGGCGGGTGAGCCAGCCGTCGATTTCGGCCGCCGTCACCGCACCATCGGCGTTGGCATCGACCCGCATGAAGCGCTTGGCCGAAACCGGCAGCAGCTCGTCGCGGGAAATCCTGCCGTCATGGTTGGCATCGATGCGCGCGAAAATGCGCTCGCCGCGGGGCATGCCGGGCTCATTCGCCGAAGCAGCGCTCCCGGCTGCGAGCATCGCAACCGCCGTTAACCCCAGTCCCATCCTGTTCATATCCGTCTCCTCTGTTGGCGGAAGTCTCGGCTTCCACCCACCAGACGGAAATGTCCGGAGAATCCGTCGCGTCCGGGCTCAGTCGCGGAGCAATTCGTTGATCGAGGTCTTGGCGCGGGTCTTTTCGTCCACCCGCTTGACGATGACGGCGCAGTAAAGCGAGGGGCCGGGGGAACCGTCGGGGAGCGGTTTCTGCGGCAGGGAGCCGGAAACCACAACCGAATAGGGGGGCACCCGGCCCATGAAGACCTCGCCGGTTGCCCGGTCGATCACCTTGGTGGACTGGCCGATGAAGACGCCCATGGAAATCACCGAGCCCTCGCCCACGACCACGCCCTCGACGACCTCGGAGCGGGCGCCGATGAAGCAGTTGTCCTCGATGATGGTGGGGCCGGCCTGCATCGGTTCGAGCACGCCGCCAATGCCGACGCCGCCCGACAGGTGCACGTTCTTGCCGATCTGGGCGCAGGAGCCCACCGTCACCCAGGTATCGACCATAGTGGCTTCGTCGACATAGGCGCCGAGGTTGACGAAGGAGGGCATCAGCACCACCCTCGGGGCGATGTAGGCGGAACGCCGGACGATGCAGTTCGGCACGGCGCGGAAGCCGGCGGCGCGGAACTCCTTCTCGCCCCAGCCCTCGAACTTCGACGGCACCTTGTCCCACCAGCCGCTGCTGCCGGGCCCGCCCCCGATCAAAGTCATGTCGTTCAGACGGAACGACAGGAGCACGGCTTTCTTGAGCCACTGGTTGGTGTGCCAGGCACCGTCGCGCTTCTCGGCCACGCGCGCCTTGCCGGAATCGAGCATGGCGAGGGCCGCCTCGACCGCGTCGCGGATCTCACCCCTCGTTTCGAAGGTCACCTGGTCACGGTTGTCCCATGCCGTTTCGATGGTGGTCTGCAAGCTCGTCATTGCGAATTCCCCAATTCATGCGCCGTGGCCCCAAAGGCGCCGCTTCCGCCAGTAAGCTTGCTTTCCCGGAATTCGCCCCGCCGGTCAAGCCTCACGGGCGCGATGCCGCGGCAGGCTGCGCAGGAATCCCGAGAGATCGTCGGTCACATGATGGACATGGGGAAGATCGCTGCCGCCGGTTGCAGCATTGAGCCGCATGGCATCGTGATTGTCAGGCGAGACCACCAGGACTGTCGTCATACCGAGTTGATGCGGCGCCTCGAGATTGCGGGCAATGTCCTCGAACATCGCCGCCGTCTCGGCGCGGATGCCGGTTTCGGCAATGAATTTGCGATAGGGCTCGATCTGCGGCTTCGGCAGGAAATCCGAGTGAACGATGTCGAAGATGTCGCCGAAGTGATGCGTGATCCCGAGGCGGGCCAGCACCTTCTCGGCATGCGCCACCGTGCCGTTGGTGAAGATCAGCTTGCGGCCCGGCAGGGCATGCAGCGCCTCGTCCAGGAGCGGATCGGGGGCGACCGGCGTGTGGTCGATGTCATGCACGTAATCGAGGAAGCCGTCGGGATTGACGCCGTGCTCGACCATCAGGCCGCGCAATGTCGTACCATGGCGGTAGAACAGCTCCTTCTGCAGGCGCCTGGCCTCGGCATGGTCGATGCCGAGCAGGCGGGAGACGAAATCGCCCATGCGCACGTCGATCTGGTCGAAGAGCCGGCAGGAGGCTGGGTACAGCGTATTGTCGAGATCGAAGACCCAGGTGTCGACATGGGCAAAGCCCTTCATACACCGGTCCTCGAAATGCGGGTGCCGACACCGTGGGGGGTCAACAGTTCGAGCAGCACCGAATGGGGGACGCGGCCATCCAGGATGATGACGCCATCGACGCCCGATTCGACCACCGCAACCGCGCTTTCGATCTTGGGGATCATGCCGCCGCTGATCGTGCCATTGGCGATCAGGTCCGGCACGTCAGCGATGCGCAATTCGCTGATGAGTTGCTTGTTGTTGTCGAGTACACCGGCGACGTCCGTCAGCAGCAGCAGGCGCTTGGCCTGGGTGGCGGTGGCAATGGCGCCGGCCGCCGTGTCGGCGTTGACATTGAAGGTTTCCCCCTCCCAGCCGACGCCCACAGGGGCGATCACCGGGATCGCATCGCTCTTGATGATCAGATCGAGAATTTCGGTGTTGATGCGGGCCGGTTCGCCGACGAAGCCGAAGTCTATGTCCTCGGTCTTGCCGGTGACGGGATCGGTCTTCTTCTTGATGAACCGCTCGGCGACCAGCAGATTGCCGTCCTTGCCCGAAATGCCGACGGCGCGGCCACCGGCCTGCTGGATCGAGGCAACGATCGACTTGTTGATGGAGCCTGCAAGAACCATCTCCACCACGCTCATGGTCGCCTCGTCGGTGACCCGCAGGCCGTCGCGGAATTCCGGCTTCACATCGAGCTTGTCGAGCATGCGGTTGATCTGCGGGCCGCCGCCGTGCACGACGACCGGATGCAGGCCGCAGACCTTCAGCATCACCATGTCGCGGGCGAAGGTGCGGGCCAGCTCCGGATCGATCATGGCATGGCCGCCATACTTCACGACGATGATCTGGTCGTCATAGCGCTGCAGGAACGGCAGGGCCTCGGCCAGGACGCGGGCGGTCTCGTGAACAGACAAATTGGTCATAACGGCATCCGTAGACTGGGTTTTCCGCCTTATAGTTGATTGCCTGAACCTCTCAACATGGAAGTTCCCGGCCTGTATCGCGTCGTGCAGAGACGATGTAAACCTAGTGGAGAGCCGAGCCAATGGAGGTCCAAATGCGGCCATCACCGGAACTTCGCGAGATCATAGCCAGCTGGTTCAAGGCCGCCGAAAGCGGCGATGCCGCGTGGCGCGACAGGCACGTGTCGCGGGACCCAAACCTGCGAATCGTCGGTACCGATCCTGACGAATGGCTTCTAGGGGAACCCGCCTATGCGTTCCTCAAGCACGAGGCAGAGACAGTTGGCGGGCGCGTCAGGGTGAGCGTCAGGGAAGTCGAGGCCTTCGAGGAAGGCAGTGTCGGATGGGGGGTCGCCATTCCCGACATTACAATCTCCGACGGACGCCGTGTGTCGCCACGCTGGAGTGCCGTGTTTCACCGGGAGGACGGGCAGTGGCGGATGGTCCAGCTGCATGCTTCGATTGCGGTCGGCAATGAAGCGGCGTTCGGCGACACGTTCACGCCCGCATCAGGGTAAGGCCTGCAGCAGCTTAGCGATCTGGGCGCGCAGCTCGGCGACGCCGTCGCCGGTTTCGCTCGATGTGGCAAGGATGCCGGGAAAGGCGGCCGGGTGTTTCCTTATGGCCATTTCCAGGTCGGCCACGGCAGCATGGCGTTCCGCCGCCTTGATCTTGTCGATCTTGGTCAGCACGAGCTGGTAGGTGACAGCAGCCTCGTCGAGGAGCGCCAGTATCGGCCGGTCGGCCTCCTTGATGCCGTGACGGGCATCGACCAGCACGAAGCAGCGCCGCAGGGCCTGGCGCCCGCGGAGATAGGCTTTCAACAGGCTCTGCCACCGCTTCACTTCCGCCCGTGGGGCCTCGGCGTAGCCGTAGCCCGGCATGTCCACGAGATGCAGCCTGCCGCCAAAATCAAAGAAATTGAGTTCCCGGGTACGGCCCGGCGTGTTGGAGGCCCGGGCCAGATCCCTGACGCCGGCCAGGGCATTGATGAGGGAGGACTTGCCGACATTGGATCTGCCCGCGAAGGCCACCTCCGGCAGGGTGGGCGGCGGCAGTCCGGCAATGGCCGCCACGCCCAGGACAAAATGCTTGGGGCCGGCGAAGAGCCGCCGGCCCGCTTCGAGTTCCTCTTGCGTGAAATCGCCGCTCAACTCGCGGGCTTCTTCTTCAGGAAGGGCAGGCTGTCACGGATGTTGCCGAGCAGATCCACTTCGACGCCGTGCTTTCTCATGATGTAGGACTGCTGGATGATGGACAGCGTGTTGTTCCACGCCCAGTAGATCACCAGACCCGCCGGGAAGGTGCCAAGCATGAAGGTGAAGAGCAGCGGCATCCAGTTGAACAGCTGGGCCTGGACGGGATCGGGCGGCGTGGGGTTGAGCCGCATCTGTATCCACATGGTAACGCCCATGATGATGGGCCAGACACCGATCATCAGGAAGTGCGGCGGATCCCAGGGGATCAGCCCGAACAGGTTGAAGATGGTGGTCGGATCATAGGCCGACAGGTCCTTGATCCAGCCGAAGAAAGGCGCGTGGCGCAATTCGATGGTGGTATAAATCACCTTGTACAGCGCAAAGAAGATCGGGATCTGCACGAGGATGGGGAGACAGCCCGAGACGGGTGAGACCTTCTCGCGCTTGTAGAGTTCCATCATTTCCTGCTGAAGCTTCATGCGGTCGTCGGGATAGCGCTCCTTGAGCTTTTCCATCTCCGGCTGAAGCTTCTTCATCTTGCTCATCGAGGCATAGGACTTGTTGGCCAGCGGGAACAGCGCCAGCTTGACCAGCACGGTCGCCGCGAGAATGGCGACGCCGAAGTTGCCGAACAGGCTTTTTAGGAACTCGAGCAGGTAGAACAGCGGTTTGGTCAGGAAGTAGAACCAACCCCAGTCGATCATCAGATCGAACTGCTCGATCTGGAACTTGTCCTGATAGGCATCGATGATCTGCACCACTTTGGCGCCGGCGAAGAGCTCGGTTTGGGCGGCCGCCTTGCCGCCCGGTGGCACCGCCAGTGCGTCACGCGACAGGAAGTGCGTCTGGTAGATGTCCTTTTCCCCGCTCTTCTGGTGAAAGAACTCGGCCTTGACCGGGACCTTCTGATCGGGAATCGCCACGACGGCCCAGTATTTGTCGGTGAACCCCAGCCAGCCGCCAATCGAGTCGAAGCTGACGGGTTCCTTGGCTTCAGTCAGGTCGGAATAGTGCTGGCGTTGCTCGCTGCCATCGAGCACGCCGATCGGACCCTCATAGAGCACCCAGATGCCTTCGGTGTGCGGCGTGCCCTGGCGCTGGACGCGGGCATAGGTGTGCAACGAAACGGCTTGCGAAGACGTGTTCTCCACCGTGTCGTTGACGGTGAACATGTACTGGTCGTCAACCGTGATGGTGCGCGTGAACAGCAGCCCTTCGCCATTGTCCCAGGTGAGGGTCAGCGGCTTGCCCGGCTCAAGCGTGGCGCCCTGCGGCGCCTGCCACGGCGTATCCGGCATCGGCACCTTGGTGTCGGCGCCCTGCGCCGGGGTCCAGCCCTGCTCGGCGAAGAACGCACCCGGCGTGCCCGACGGCGACAACAGGGTTATGGTCGGGCTCCTGGGATCGACCGCCTCGCGGTAGTTCTTGAGATGGAGGTCGTCGATGGCGGCGCCCTTGAGGTTGATCGAACCCGAAAGGGTCGGCGTTTCGATGCTGACGCGCGGCGTTGCGGCGATGGCCTGGTCACGGTTGAGGACGGCAGCGGCCTCGCTGCCCGGCACCGGCGCGGCCGTTGTCGCCGGCGCAGTTTGCGTCTGCCGGGCTGCCTGCTGCTCGAGCATCGGCTGGGCGTAGAAATACTGCCAGGCGAAGATGATCAGCATCGACAGGACGATGGCGAGAATGAAATTCTTGTTGTCGTAATTCATTGCGTCCCCGGTCAGGCCGTTTGCGGCCGCGGTTTATGAATACGCTTCAACGCAGCCAGGAGGTCCTGCTGCAGTTCGGCAAAGCCGCGCGTAGCGCTGGCAGCGCGGCCGATCAAGACATAGTCGAAGCCGCGTTGCGCGGCCATGGGCAGAACCTGGCGCGCTGCCGCGCGGAGGCGGCGCTTCACGCGGTTGCGGACGACGGCCTTGCCCAGTTTCTTGGTGGCGGTGAAGCCGACACGCGGCGGGTCCAGGTCGGCGCGGTCCCGGGCCTGGAGAACAACACCCGGCATGGCGCAATAGCGGCCCCTGGCCGCGGCGAGGAAATCGCTGCGGCGCAGGAGCCGTCCGATCTCCTGGCCGGCGGCGCCCATGCGGGAGCCCGGCGCTTATGCCGACAGTTTCTTGCGGCCGGCGCGGCGGCGGCGGGCGATCACCTTGCGGCCGCCCACAGTGGCCATGCGCGCCCGGAAGCCATGGCGGCGCTTGCGGACGAGTTTGGATGGCTGATAGGTACGTTTCACGTCAAACTCCGTTGAATTCAGGCCCCAGAGCGCCCAACCATCACGGCCGGTCACCGGTTGCACCGGCCGCGCCCGGAGGAACAATGCTGCTCTCTCGACAGGATTGGGCGGGCTTATAAGGGGAAATCGCGAGCAAAGTCAACGCGACGGACGCCGCCGGGTTCACGGCTGCCGCACCAGCTGTGAACTCTTCTCACTAGGCCGTGAGAGGCGGTTCCCAACCGGCCGGTTTTGGGTCATCTATGGAACAAGTTCAAACCCGTGCCTGCCAGAGCCGCCATGACATCCTATCCCGCGGGACGCCCCGCCATGATCGATGAGCCCGTGGACCAGCAGCCGGCGCCATCCGCCTTGCGGCGATGGCTGCCGCTTGGCGTCCTCGTCCTGCTGGGCGGGCTTGCCTATCTGTCGGGCGCACTGAATTACATTTCGCTGCAGGCACTTGCCGAACACCATAGCGTTCTCAAGGGGTTCGTTGCCAAGCATCTGGTCGGCGCCGTGATCGTCTATGCACTGATCTATGTCGTGGTGGTCGCGCTGTCACTGCCCGGCGCCCTGCCCCTGTCGATTGTCGGCGGCCTGCTGTTCGGCTGGATGATCAGCGCGCCGGTGACCGTGGTTGCCGCAACGGCAGGTGCAACCATCGTGTTCCTGGTGGTGCGGACGTCGCTGGGATCGCTGGTCGCCGAGCGGGCCGGGCCGTTCGTGCGAAAACTCTCCAGCGGCTTCGCCCGCGACGCGTTCAACTACCTCCTGTTCCTGCGCCTGGTGCCGGTTTTCCCGTTCTTTGTCGTCAATGCGGTGGCCGGCCTGTGCCGGGTCGGGCTCAAGCCCTTTGTGCTGGCCACGGTGCTGGGCATCATTCCGGGCAGCCTGGTGTTTGCCTTTCTGGGGACCGGATTTGACAGCGTCGTCGAGGCGCAGAAGGCCGCCTACATGGCCTGTGTCGAGGCGCGGGGCTTGGGCGCGTGCCGGTTCGAGCTTGATCCGGCGGCCCTGGTCACGCGGGAGATGGTGATCGCCTTCGTGGCGCTGGGCGTGCTGGCGCTGGTGCCGGTCGCCGTCAGGCGCCTGCGGCACAGCTAGGCCATGGCCGCCTGGGACATCTGCGTCATCGGTGCCGGGTCGGGCGGGCTCACCGTGGCGGCCATCGCCGCAAAGTTCGGACAGCGGGTGGTGCTGATCGAGAAGGGTGCCATGGGCGGCGACTGTCTCAACAGCGGCTGCGTGCCGTCCAAGGCGCTGCTGGCGGCGGCAAGACAGGCGCATCTGGTGCGCAATGGCGAGAAGTTCGGCATTGCGGCGGGGCCGCCTTCCGTCGATTTCGCCAGGGTGCGCGCCCATGTGAAATCGGTGATTGCGGCGATCGCGCCCCAGGACTCGCAGGAACGCTTCGAGGCCCTGGGCGTGAAGGTCATCCGGGACACCGCGCGGTTTACCGGACCTGACCGGGTGGAAGCGGGCGGCGAGACCATCACGGCGCGCCGCTTTGTGGTGGCCACCGGCTCGCGCCCTGCCATACCGGCGATCGCCGGGATCGACAGCGTTCCCTTCTTCACCAACGAGACGATCTTCGACATCGGCGACCTGCCGGCGCACCTCATCATCATCGGCGGCGGGCCGATGGGCATGGAAATGGCCCAGGCCCACCGGCGGCTGGGGGCGCGGGTCACGGTGGTCGAAGCGGACGTGCCGCTGTCCAGGGAGGATGCCGAGCTTTCCGGCGTCGTGCTGGACCAGTTTGCCGCCGAAGACATCACGGTCATGGCCGGGACGCGCATCGCCGCGGTGCGGCGCGAAGCCAATGGTGTCGCCCTTGACGTCGAGAGCGGCGGCAGGCGCCAGACGCTGGCGGGGAGCCATCTGCTGGTGGCAGCCGGACGCCAGCCCAACATCGAGAATCTGGGCCTTGAGGCCGCGGGCGTCGCCACCAATGCGCAGGGAATCGCCGTCGATGCCGGCCTCAGGAGCACGAACCGCAGGGTCTATGCGGTGGGCGATGTGGCCGGCGGGCCGCAATTCACCCATCTGGCCGGCTATCAGGCGGTCATGGTGGTCAAGAACATCCTGCTGCGGCTGCCGGTGCGCCGGGGGATGCTGCATATCCCGCGCGTCACCTTCACGGACCCGGAACTGGCGCAGGTGGGGCTCCGCGAGGCCGAAGCCCGCGCCGCACATGGCGATGGCGCCGTGTCGGTCCTGCGCTGGACATTCGAGGAGAATGACCGGGCGCAGACCGAGCGCCGGACGGCGGGCCTCATCAAGGTGGTGATCGGCAAGGGCGGGCGCATACTGGGGGCGGGAATCGCCGGCGCCCAGGCCGGGGAGTTGATCGGGACGTGGGCACTCGCCATATCTTCGGGGCTGAAGATCAGGCACATGGCCAAGGCGGTCATGCCTTACCCCACCTTCGGCGAAATCAATAAGCGGGCGGCGATCTGCTACTATACCGGGCATGCAACCAAACCCTGGTTAAGGAGCGTTATCAGTCTGATGGCCAGATTCGGCTGACCATCTGCGCACGGGAGGCGCATGAGCGAAACGGGAGTGACGCACGAGCCGGTGCAACCGGGGCCTTTAAGGGGCCTGTCCGGCAAGGTTCTCTTGCTCACCATCATCTTCGTGATGCTGGGCGAGGTGCTGATCTTCGTGCCGTCGATCGCCAATTTCCGCATCACCTGGCTGAAAAACCGGGTGGCGCAGGCCGAGATCGCGGCACTGGCCGTCGAGGCGGCGCCGACCCGCATGCTGTCGCCGGACCTGCGCAACGAGATCCTGAAAGGCGCCGGGGTGCGCGTGGTGGCGCTGCAGAAGGGCGACAAGCGGCAGCTGGTGCTCCGGAGCGACGTCGATGCGATGATCGATGCCAGCTACGATCTCCGCGTCATCCGCTGGATACCGGCCATCGTCGATGCCTTCACCGCCATGACGGCGGGAAATGGGCGGGTCATCGGCGTCGTCGACCGGCCGCCCAACATGTCGGGCGACACGATCCAGGTGGCGCTAGACGAGCAGCCGCTGCGGGATGCGATGTTCGGCTTCGCCTTCAACATCCTGATCCTGTCGATCATCCTGTCGCTCCTGGTGGCGGGGCTGGTGTTCCTGGCGCTCAACCGGGTGCTGGTGCGGCCGATGCAGCGGCTCACCCGCAACATGCTGGACTTCGCCGAGCGGCCGGAAGACCCGACCCGCGTCATCGCGCCGTCCGGGCGGCACGACGAGATCGGCGTCGCCGAGCGGCAGCTGCGTGACATGCAGCAGCAGCTCGCCGGCATGCTGCAGCAGAAGAGCCGGCTGGCCGCACTCGGGCTGGCGGTCAGCAAGATCAGCCATGACCTGCGCAACATGCTGTCCTCGGCGCAGATCATCTCGGACCGGCTGGCCACGGTGGAGGACCCGACGGTGCAGAAATTCGCGCCGAAGCTCATCGCCTCGCTCGACCGGGCGATCGGCTTCTGCGTGCAGACCCTGACCTATGGCCGGGCGCAGGAAGCGCCGCCGCAGCGCGGGCGCCTGGAGCTCAAGACGCTGGTCGACGAGGTGATCGACGCGGCGGTGATCCAGGCCTCGCAGCGCATCTCGCTCTACAACAACATCGCGCCGCAGGCGATTGCCGATGCCGACCGCGAGCAGCTGTTCCGGGTGCTCACCAACCTGACGCGGAATGCGGTGCAGGCCATCGAGACGGCCCATGCCAGCGATCCGGAAGCGCCGGACGGCTCGATCACCTTCCGGGCCTGGCGGGAGGGCAGTGTCGCCTGCCTGGAGGTCCGCGACAACGGGCCCGGCATTCCGGAAAAGGTGCAGCAGCGGCTGTTCGAGGCCTTCCAGAGCGCCTCGCGGGCGGGCGGCACGGGGCTGGGGCTGGCAATTGCGGCAGAGCTCATGCGGGCGCATGGCGGCGACATCCGGCTGGCCGAGACCAGCGAAAAGGGCACGAGCTTCGTGGTCACCATCCCCGACCATGTCAGCGAGCTCAGGACGGCGCGCCGCGGCGAGCAGCGGGCCGGCTGAGCGGCTTCTGGCTTCAGGCTTGCGTTCGCCGCCGCTGCGGGCTAGAGACTGCGCGCAACGGCGGGACGCAAGGGTCCGCCGCAGACGCGGGCGCCCGTAGCTCAGTTGGATAGAGCACTAGACTACGAATCTAGGGGTCGTGGGTTCGAATCCTGCCGGGCGCGCCATCTCCAATCGGTCCATTCCAGACCCGCAAATACCCTCAGCCTTCGCTCTGCGGCGAATATTGGCCATAATCGCCGCATTCTATGCGGAGATTGCTCTTGCGGGTTGCGGCGAATGGCGGCTATAATCTCCGCAAGAAGTGCGGAGAATGCCGATTTATATCCATGAATTGCAGGATTGGCCCAATTTCCGATGGGACAAGGGGGCGCTGGTGCAGCGCCTTGCGCCGGTGCGCTATCGGCAGGGCCGGCTGATCGGGCGCATGGAGGCGCTGGGATTTGACCTTCGGGCCGAGGCCGTGCTCGCCACCCTCACCGAGGATGTTCTCGCGTCCAGCGAGATCGAGGGCGAGATACTCGACAAGGAACAAGTCCGGTCGTCCATCGCGCGGCGGCTGGGAATGGATATCGGCGGGCTCGCTCCGGCTGACCGGAACGTCGAGGGCGTCGTCGAAATGATGCTCGATGCCACGCAAGAATTCGCCACGCCACTGACGCATGAACGCCTCTTTGCTTGGCACGCCGCCCTGTTCCCGACCGGGCGCAGCGGCATGACCAAGATCATTGTGGGCGCCTGGCGAGATGACCGCGCAGGCCCGATGCAGGTCATCTCCGGCCCGATCGGGCGCGAGCGGGTCCATTACGAAGCGCCAAAGGCATCTCGCCTTGAATCGGAAATGGCGGCCTTCCTCAAATGGTTCGGCGAAGACACCGCGCACGATCCGGTCCTCAAGGCCGCTCTGGCGCATCTGCGGTTTGTCACCATCCACCCGTTTGACGATGGAAACGGACGGATTGCGCGCGCCATCGCGGATATGGCGCTGGCGCGGTCCGAACAGAGCCCGCAGCGCTTCTACAGCATGTCGGCGCAAATCCGGCTTGAACGCGACGCCTATTACGAGGTTCTGGAAGCCACGCAGAAGGGCGATCTCGATATCACGGCCTGGCTGGTATGGTTCCTCGATTGCCTCGACCGCGCCATCGAGGGGGCGGAGCGGACGCTGGCGAGCGTGCTGCGCAAGGCGCGCTTCTGGGAGTCGATCAGGGACCAACCGCTGAACGAGCGCCAGCGCAACATGATCAACCGCCTGCTCAACGGGTTCGAGGGCAGGCTCACATCTTCAAAGTGGGCGGCGATCACCAGGTCCTCGCAGGACACGGCACTGCGCGACATCACCGACCTGGTCCAGCGCGGCATCCTCGTGCGCGATCCGGGCGGGGGCCGAAGCACCAGCTATGCGCTGGCCGGGTGGGCGCACAGTGCCTCCGGCCCTTCATCCCTGTAGCGGTTGAAGATCCTGTAGCCGGTCTTGCGCGAGATCCCGAACGCCCGGCACATCTTGCTCATGCTCTCGCCGTCCAGCATACGGCCCAAAGCGAACAGGTTCGTCCCTCTCCGAACACTCTCTCCACGGCCTCAACACCTCCGGCCGAAAGGCAAGACTGTTACCCATGTCTCCGGTACGAAATGGCACCTGGGTCTCGGGTTGCTCAAACCGCTCCATACCGGAAATAAGCTTGGCACGGCTTTCGCAGGCGGGCAAACGCCAATGAAGACGAATTGACTTGGCTAGTTTCTGCTATGTCGAAGTGCGTCCAGGATCACCTTGAATGCCGCAGAATTCTGCCGCCTGCTCGGATAGTAGATGAAGTACCCGTCGAACAATGGCGACCACTCATCGAGCACCTGAGTAAGCCTGCCTGATTTGATGTGGTCGGCGACGATACTTTCCGGGACATAAGCAATGCCGTAGCCGCTCAGGGCAGGCTCAACCATTGCGTAGGAATCATTGACGGTCAGCTGCCCGTTGACCTTGACGCGCAGCTCCTGACCGTCCTTGCCGAATTCCCAGGCATAGAGTCCGCCCGCGGTCGGCTGACGCATATTGATGCAATTGTGCTCCACAAGGTCCTCAGGATGCTGCGGTATTGACCGCGTTGCGAAGTAGGCCGGCGACCCAACGGCGACAAGCCGCCAATCAGGCCCGATGCGGACCGCAATCATGTCCTTCTCGACGCGCTCGCCGAGACGTATGCCCGCGTCGAACCCGTCCTCCACGATGTTGCGAAACCCTGTATCGAGACTGAGCTCCAGCTTGATGTCCGGATAGGACTTCAGCACCGGCTGCAACTTGGGCCAGACGACGCTGGCTAGCGCGTGATCCGAAAGCGTGATCCTGATCGAGCCGGAGGGTTTGTCGCGCAGGGACATGAGGGCCGCGATGTCGGCCTCGATCTCGTCGATCCGGGGCGCGAGCGACGCCTGCAGGCGCTCCCCCGCCTCCGTCAGCGCGACGTTGCGCGTGGTGCGCGCCAAAAGGCGGATGCCCATCCGAGTCTCCAGCCGCTTGATCGTGTGACTGAGGGTCGATTGGGCGATGCCCAGCTTGGCCGCCGCCCGGGTGAAACTGCGCTCCCGGGCCACCGCTAGGAACCACAAAAGGTCATTAAAATCTTGTTCGGGCATATTTTTTGTCATCTGCCCGTACATGATTTATGCTGTGGATCGATTAATGCAAGCGATTTATAGCCGCTAATCAGATTTATTGTCCCGTCCTATCTTGGTTTCGAAGCCTGATGTGCGGCCCGTACGCCATCGGGCGGATGTGCGGGGAGAGCTCCGTCCGTCCGAGAGATCGCAACCGGGAACCTGCCCAGACAGCAATGCTGATCCAGGTTCCGTTTCAGGAGGTATTCCGATGACACTAAGACAAACGCGAAGGCAGGTAGTTCAGACGGCAATCGTCGGCAGTGTCGCCCTGTGGGCAAGTCACGCCACGGCTCAAACATCAGCTTCGACCGGAGCGAATCCCATGGAACTCACCCAGGACTGGGACAAGACTTTCCAGAAAAGTGAGAAAGTCGATCATCAGAAGGTCACCTTCAAGAACCGCTACGGGATCACCCTGGCAGCAGACCTCTACTTGCCGCGGGATCGTGGAAGCCGGCGCCTCGCCGCCATTGCCGTCGGTGGCCCGTTTGGCGCTGTCAAGGAGCAGTCGTCCGGGTTGTATGCGCAGAACATGGCGGAACGCGGATTCGTCACACTGGCTTTCGACGCGTCCTATACGGGTGAAAGTGGCGGCGAGCCGCGCAACGTCGCTTCGCCGGACATCAATACGGAAGACTTCATGGCGGCCGTGGATTACCTGGGGCTGCACGCTTCCGTTGACAGGGAGCGGATCGGAGTCATCGGCATTTGCGGGTGGGGCGGCATGGCGCTAAACGCCGTCGCGGCCGACAAGCGCGTCAAAGCGGTTGTCGCCAGCACCATGTACGATATGACCCGCGTCATGTCCAAGGGCTATAATGACAGCGTGACCCTTGAACAGCGCACGCAGACTTTGGAGCAGTTGAGCCGCCAGCGTTGGGAAGATGCAGAGAACGGAAGCCCCGCTTACCAGCCGCCTTACAACGTCCTGAAAGGTGGCGAAGCGCAGTTCCTGGTCGATTACCACGACTATTATGGAACGCCGCGGGGTTATCATGCACGCGCGGTCAACTCGGGCAACTCCTGGACGCAGACCACGCCGCTGTCGTTCATGAACATGCCGCTCCTGACTTACATCAAGGAGATTTCGCCGCGCCCGGTCCTCTTCATCCATGGCGAAAATGCCCACTCGCGGTATTTCAGCGAAACCGCCTACGCGGCAGCGGCGGAACCCAAAGAACTCATGATCATCCCCGGGGCCAGCCACGTCGATCTCTACGATAGGGTCGATGTGATCCCGTTCGACAAGCTGACCGATTTCTTCATGCAGCACCTTGGCTCATAAAGGTCGCGACGGGGCCTGTCCCTTCGGGAGCAGGCCCCTCCAGTACTCAAGAAAGGACGACCGCGTGAAATCGCTGCTTTGTGCCGGTGTGCTCGCTTTTGGAATGGTTGGACCCGCCATGGCTCAGGAACGTATTCGCATTTCTTCCGACTGGGGAGAGCTCACCGCCGTGCTTGCCGACAATGAGGCGGCGAGAACTCTCGCCGGGATGCTGCCTCTCACCGTCGAGATGACGGATCATCTGCGTCAAGAGAAGACAGGTTATCTGCCGGCCCCTTTGCCCGAGCTGGCACGACAGCGCGACTTCGCTGTCGGCACGTTGGGTCTGTGGAGCGCCGATCATTTCGTTATCTACTATCGCGCCGGCCGCGTACCGTCGCCGGGCATCATCGTGCTCGGACAGATCGCGGACGACGTATCGATCTTTGACCGTCCCGGTCCCGTGACTGTTCGAATTGAACACATTAATCAATGATTGCCAGTGATTAATTTGACCCTGCAATAATATAACGCTTCCCAGTTCTATCCTGTCGGGCAGGCCATTCGCCATGTGTCCGGATCGGAGACATGAGTAGTCGCCCGTGAACAATCCGCTTTTCAGGCGTAGCGCGGTGTAAGCGCGCCGG
>CAZIXE010000008.1:0-83008 GCA_964543235.1 uncultured Rhizobiaceae bacterium
CACCCGCCGCGCCGGCGCGCGGCACCCTCCCCCGCGCGCATCGCGGGGGGAGGGATGGATCAAGGTGCATCCTCCCATTTCGGGAGAGGTGGCCCGAGCAGCCCGGGCACCGGAGGGGGGCTGGAGGCGACTCAACATCGGCTTTCTCCCGGCTGCAGGAGAGGAGAGAGCGCGCACGAAGCGCCTCCACCCAGCTCCGCGCGCCAGGCCGGTGCCGCGGGGAGCCGCCGACATCGCTGCAACTGCCTGGTAAACCGCAAGCCTCAATCTGGCGTCCGCGGATTTAAGGATTTGCAAGCAACTTCTGTCATGCTCGGCCCCAGAAGTGATCGGAGTGCTGTGATGGAGTGTGCCATCGACATATGCGCTCCGGGGCCCGCCTGACCGAAGGCAATCGGGCATTTGACCTCCGGCCACCGCGCCTCGGATGACGAGACGGAGGTTTTCATGTTCTCCCGGACCCTGTTGCGAATGTCCCTGCCTGCCGCCGCCCTGGCCCTCACGGCCTCCGGGGCCGAGGCCAATCTGCTCTGCGGCGACCGCGACAAGATCATTGCCGCCCTTAGCGACAAGTACCACGAAGACCGCCAGTCGATGGGCATCGTCGGCCAAGACGGCAAGGGCGTGCTCGAGGTCTTCGCCTCCGACCAGGGCACCTGGACCATCCTCATCACGTCTGCCAAGGGAGCGACCTGCGTCGTCGCTGCCGGCGTCAACTGGCAGAAGTCGCCCGAAAAGCTCGCCGGCACGGGAACCTGAGTTCCGCACCGGCCCGCGAATGCCGTCCATTCGCATGTGACGGCCGGCACATCAATGGACAGCCATGCCGGTATGCTCCGGCCACACAATGAACCCTTACCCATTGTGGCCCAAGGAGACCGACCATGTTCGCCAAACTGCTGATTGCCCTGTCTGCCCTCGCCTTCCTCTCCGCCACCCTGCCGGCGGAAGCCAACCGCAACCCCTTCGCCGCCTGCCAATACGATCACAAGACCAAGCGCGTCGTGTGCATCAAGGCTTCGCGGTAGTTACCGCAATTTCACCACCAATCGACAGAGCGGCGGCGCCGGGACAGGCGCCGCCGTTTCCACGACTCCGCCTGAGCAGATGGCACACGCTGACCCGGCCAACCGCCTCCACATTCGACCAAATTGTGACACGAATCACATCAAGAAGTCACAATCCCGCTACCCTGCGATCACGAATTGAAATGGTTCAATTCACATCCAGATGGAGACCAACATGTTTGCCAAGCTTCTCACCGCCCTGTCAGTGCTTGCGTTCCTCTCCACCGTCATGCCGAACGACGCGGAGGCCGGACGCTGCTTCTACGACAAGGTCGTCAAACGCACGATCTGCACCAAGGTTGACTCGAAGGGTGGCCTCATAATCGGCGGCTGAACGATTGCCAGCGGCAGGACTGGCGATGTCCTGCCGCACGCTTTCTGTCATTCCACCAGCTTCCTCAGCTTGGCCAAGCGGCTCGCCTTGTCCTCGCCATAGGCGAGCGTTCCCGCCAGCCTGCCATCCCGCCCCATCAGATAGACCGTCGCCGTGTGGTTCATCGTGTAGCTGCCGTCGCTGGTCGGTACCTTCTCGTAGAAAACGCGGTAGCTCCTGGCCATCTCCACAAGTTCTGCCGTGCCCGGCACCAGTGCCTCGATGCGCGGATCGAAACTCGCCAGATAGTCCTTGAGAAAGGCGGCCGTGTCGCGTTCGGGATCGACGGTGACGAAGAAGAAGCGCAAATCCTTTGCGTCTTCGCCCATCTCCTGCAGTGCGTTGGAGAGTTCGAAGAGCGTCGTCGGGCACACTTCCGGGCAGTGCGTGAAGCCGAAGAACAATCCGAAAGGCTTCCCCGCCAGATCATGACTGTCGACGACCCCGCCGCTTGCGGAGGCCAACCGGAACGGCCCGCCGATGGCGGTCATCGGCAACAGCTTCTCCTTCGCCTGATCGCCGCCCGCCAGCATGTAGGCGAGAAAGGCGGTGAGCACCACCGCCAGTGCGAACGAAATGTATCGGACATTCTTGAGCATCGTTTGTGAACCCTGCAACAGCATGAATCGAAATCTGAAGGACCGCGGCCAAGCCTCTGGCAGGATTCAGGAATCCACGAGGCCGGCCGCGGCGGCGAGGATCATTGCGACATCATCGCCTTGACCTCGTAGCTGACCTCCACAGTTCCCGCCTTCGCGAAGGTGAGCGTTCCCTTGAACATGGTCCCCGCCGCGGGCTGCTGCTTCACCTCCATGAACATCACGTGCAACGACCCGGGCTTGAGCTCGACGGTCCGGCCGGCGGGAACCGGTATGCCGTCTTCGAGTTCGAACATCTTCATGACACCACCTTCCATCTTCATGTCATGAAGCTGGACGATATTGGCGAGCTCGCCAGTCGCCGCGATCAGGCGGTCATCCTCGCTGCCCGTGTTGGTGATCCGCATGAATCCCGCCGCGACATCCGCCGCCATGGGCGACTGCCGCGACCATGCTTGTTCGATGACGAGCGCACCCAGCCTTGTTTCATGGGCCTGGGTGAAGGCGATATCGTAGATCGCGGCGACCGAGAGCGCTGTCGCGAAGATGGTTTGCCTGGTGATTTTCATCGTCCTTGTCCTGCGTTGTTGATTGGGCCGGCGGTCGCAGGCGGGCGGCCGCAGCTGCTCTCACATGAGTTCGAGGCGCGGGCGCCGCGACTTTCATCACGGGGCCGGGGCCGCGGGTCGAGACGTGGCGGATCAGACGTTGGGTGGCGCCCGCGGGATCAGCGCCGTGAGCCGGAGCGCCGGCCGCGGCTCCGGCAGGAAATAGATCGACGCCAGGCGGAAACCTGCATCCGGTTGCCGCCGGAGGGCGACGCCCGCGGCTCCGGCCGGTCCGTTGACGGGCGGCATCGCGGCCGCACACAGGATGCAGCACGGCTCATGCTGCGGCAGGCTGCCCTTGCCGGGCGCTTCCTGTCCCGGCCTGCAGATGGTTTCGGCGAGATCGGCCAGCAGCGTCCCCTCGCCGGGCAAGCCGGCCGGCCGTGCCGCCGCCAGGATCGACAGGGCGAAGGTCAGCGCCACGAGAAGCGATACCACCGCGCTGCGCTTCCGCATCATTGCCAGGAATCCCTCCGCCATGGCGCTGAGTCTGTGGAAACTGGCAACCCTTCGTCCACCCTGCACGACGTCGCAGCCGCAGCCACACGCGGGACGTGTCATTCCTGAACATGGGCGGCGGCGAAATTTGCCAAATCTTCACGACCTTTTAGCCGCGTGTTAAGCGCGGACCCTTATCGTGGGCCGTATCAGTGAGTATGCGTAACCCTTGAGTTGAGTACATGAATGGTCAGTTGCGTCCACGCGTAAACTACGTCATCGGGCCCGATGGCAGTCCGCTAACGATTGCCGACCTTCCTCCCCCCGGAAACCAGCGCTGGGTGATCCGCCGCAAGGCTGAGGTCGTCGCCGCGGTGCGCGGGGGGTTGATTTCGATCGAGGAAGCCTGCCAGCGCTACACGCTGACAGTGGAAGAGTATCTGAGTTGGCAGCGTTCCATCGACCGGCATGGTCTGGCCGGTCTCAGGACCACGCGGATCCAGCAGTACCGTCAGTAAGCGTCTCACAGTTGTGGAGTTTCGCTGGCCGGGTGTTCTCCACCCGGCCTTTGCTTTTGAGCCGAGCGCCATCATAAGATGCCGGCATGCAGCTGCTTGTCCTGTTCGCCCATCCCAGGCCCTCCGCTTCCATCGTGCAGAAATCCATGCTGGCGGCCATTTCCGGGCTCGATGGTGTCACCATTCACGACCTCTATGCCGCCTATCCGGATTTCGCCATCGATGTGCTTCGCGAGCAGGACCTTCTCGCCCGCCATGACGTGATCGTGCTGCAGCATCCCTTCTACTGGTACTCGTGCCCGGCCATCATCAAGGAATGGCTCGATCTCGTGCTTGAATACCGCTGGGCCTACGGTCCGGGCGGCAACCGGCTGCACCGCAAGTTTCTGATGTCGGCGGTCTCCACCGGCGGTCCCGCCGAGGCCTATCACCGCGACGGCCGCAACCGTTATCCGGTGCGCGAGCTCCTGGCCCCCTTCGACCAGAGCGCCTATCTCTGCGGCATGGGCTGGCTCGAGCCCTTTGTCATCCATGCTGGCCGCCGCGCCGAGGCCGAAGAACTGGCCCGCCGCTGCGCATCATACCGCGACCTCATCACAGGGCTTCGCGACCGCAAGCTCGATCCCCTAAAGCATCTGGCAAAGGGTTATGCCCTGCCACCGGCCTTCGCAACGGAAACGGCCTGAGCCCATGCATCTCGAAGATTTTCTCCTCGGCGCCTTCGTCTATCTCGCCGCCGCCGTGATCTCGGCCCCGCTGGCAACCCGCCTGGGGCTGGGTTCCGTGCTGGGCTATCTAATCGCCGGCATCCTGATTGGCCCCGCCGCCCTGGGACTCGTGGGCCGTGAGGGCCAGGACGTCATGCATTTCGCCGAGTTCGGCGTCATCGTCATGCTGTTCCTGGTCGGCCTCGAACTGCAGCCTTCCAAGCTCTGGACCCTGCGCAAGCCGATCCTCGGTCTTGGCGGCCTGCAGGTCGCCGCGACGGCCGCGGCGATCGGGCTGGCCGCCTGGGTCCTGGGGCTCGGCTGGCGGAGCGCGCTCACCGTGGGCCTCATCCTCGCCATGTCTTCGACGGCCATCGTGCTGCAAAGCCTCAACGAGCGCGGCCTGCTGCGCACCGCCGCCGGCCAGAACGCCTTTTCGGTGCTGCTGTTCCAGGACATTGCCGTCATTCCCATGCTGGCGCTGCTGCCGCTGCTCGCCGCGGGCCATGCCGCCGAGGACCATGGCGCCAGCCTCATCGCCGGCCTCCCCGGCTGGGCCCAGGCGCTCGCCGTGCTTGCTGCCGTCGCCGCCATCATCCTGGCCGGCCGCTATCTCATGCGGCCGCTGTTCCGCTTCGTGGCGCAGACCGGCATCCGCGAAATCTTCGTGGCTTTCGCGCTGCTCATCGTCGTCGGCATCACGCTGCTCATGCAGTTCGTCGGGCTCTCGGCGGCGCTCGGCACCTTCCTTGCCGGTGTCGTACTGGCCGAGAGCGAGTACCGCCACGAACTCGAAATGGACCTCGATCCCTTCAAGGGTCTCCTGCTCGCCGTGTTCTTCATCGCCGTCGGCGCCGGCATCGATTTTGCGCTGCTGATCGACCAGCCCCTGACCCTGATCGGCCTGGTCCTGGGCTTCGTCGCGCTGAAGCTCATCGTGCTCTACGGCCTGGCCCGCGGCTTCCGCATGGGCGGCGCCGATGCCTCGCGCTTCTCCTTCTCGCTCGCCCAGGGCGGCGAGTTTGCTTTCGTGCTGATCTCCTTTGCCGCCGGCCTCGGATTGCTCGCCGCCCAGCAATCGGGCCTGCTCATCGCCACGGTGGCGCTTTCCATGGCGCTGGCCCCGCTGCTCATGATCTTCGATGACCGTGTATTGCAGCCCCGCTTTGCCGCAACCGGCGATGCGCGCGCGCCCGATGTGATCGACGAGAGCGACGCCCCGGTCATCATCGCCGGCCACGGCCGCTTCGGCATGTCGATCAGCCGCCTGCTCAATGCCAATGGCTTCCGCACCGTGGTGCTCGACCATGATGCTGAACAGATCGACGCCTTGCGCAAGTTCGGTTACAAGGTGTTCTACGGCGATGCCTCGCGCAGCGATCTCCTGGAGGCGGCCGGCGCCCGCCAGGCCAAGGCCCTCGTCATCGCCATCGACGACCGGGAGAAGACCCTCGAACTGGTCGCAACCCTGCACAAGCATTTCCCGGACTTGCGCATCTTTGCCAGGGCCTTCGACCGCTATCACGCCTATCAGCTCATCAACCTCGGTGTCACCGACGTCTACCGCGAGGTCTTCGATTCTTCGGTGGCCCTGACCGAGGATCTGATGGTGGCGCTCGGCAAGCACCCCTATGAGGCCCGCCGTGCCGCCGCCTATTTCGCCGCCTATGACAAGAGCATCCTGATCAAAACCGCCAGGCATATCGATGACGACGCCGCCCTCGTCGACATCGCCCGCGCCAGCCGCGCCCACATCGCCAGCGTGCTCGCCGGCGACCGCGACAGCCGCCCGCTTGAGGACGACCACGCCTGGGAAGCCCCGGACCGCACCCAGGCGTAGCGCTCACGCCGTCAGCGGGCGATTCCGATCTCGCCGAGGCTGCGCGCGCCGCACTGCACGTTGCAGCCGCAGTTGTTGATGTCATCGGCGACCCGCGACGCCAGGACATCGAGGATGGCGCGCCCGTCGCCGGCATCGAGGGCGGCATCCAGCCTGGCGTTCCAGATGGTCAACTGGCCTTCCGCCACCTGGCGCTTGGCCCTGACGATGTCGTCGGCACGTTTGCGAATGAGTTCCAGGCTCATCTTGTGGTCCTTTCCTGAGGAAGATGGGCAGCGCTGCTATTCGCCCGCGATGCGGCTGACCGGCGACAGGCGATCGAGCTGTGCGGCGCCGCACTGCACGTTGCAGCCGCAATTGTCGATCCTGTCCTCGATGGGCGCCCGGATCAGGTCGAGGGCGCCCTTGACGTCGCCGAGCGCGATCAGGGCATCGAGCCTGGCATTCCACAGGGTGAGATTGCCCTCGATGATCTGCCGCTTGGCTTCCACGGCACTTTTGACGAGTTTCGAATCCATGGCAGGCCTCCTTCGTTTCGACTTCTTCACGTTGCAGCCATGACCTCTTCGTCGCTCACATAGCGGCGGCGGTCACGGCCGGGAACGGCGGATGTCGGACCGGCGGCAAGTCTGATGATGTCGCCGAGTTCATCCTCCGTATAGGGACAGGGGGGTTCGCCTTCGTCCATGGCGGCCAGCGGGCAGGCCCGGCTCTGGCAGGATGCCGAGAAGGCGCAGGCGCCGCATTTGCCGCTTTGCGAGCTGGGTTTCACCCAGCGTTGCCATTTGTCGTGATCGATCTCGACAAGACCGCCGCGGCGCAGCCATCCGACATGGTTGCGCGGATCCTCGAAGGCGACCGTGCATTTGTAGATGCGTCCGTCCGAGCCGATGACCATCGACGTTTCCTTGCCGGCGTAGCACACGCTGCCATGTGGCTGCAGTGCATCGCGGAAGGCGGCCGGCGGAAACCCCTTGCACGCCGCCATGGCATTGAGCGCGATCCGGGCCCGATGCGCACCGCCTGCATCGACGACGGGAAGGACCGCGTCATGTGGCCCGCCCCATTTGCCCATGGCATGGAAGTCGAGGAAGAAGCGCGCATCGCCGGTGAGCTTCTCGGCCAGCTCGCTGACGAAATCCGGCATGCTCGGCAGCGAGGCTTGCGAGAAATTCACCCGCACCGCGACGCTGAACTCGCCCTCGATGCCGGTCATGCCCACGAGGTTTGCGGCGATGCGCCGGAATGTCGGCTGGCCGCCCCGCAGATGGCGTACACGGTCATGGTCTTCCGGCTTGCCGTCGAGCGTCACCTGGAAATGGCGCACGCCGCCCTTGAGCAGCATCTCGACATTCCGCCGGCTGAGGAAATACCCGTTGGTGGTCATGCTGCTCAGGTATCTGGCATCGGTTGCCGCGCAGGCAGCCTGGAAGGACCGCGACAGCCGCTCGATGATATCGAGCGCCAGGCACGGCTCGCCGCCGAACCAGCCGACATTGATGATCCTGAACTCCCGGGCCTTCGCCTTCACCAGCTGTTCGAGCGCTTCCACGATATGCGGCTGCATCTTGCCGCGTGCGAAGCTCTCGTAGCAGTAGGTGCAGCGGAAATTGCAGTCCTCATGCGGCAACAGGATGAGGTGGAAGGCGTAGTTCCGCTCTTTCTCGAGAAGCTCGGCAACTGCCGCGCGCTCGTCGCAATCGTCGGGAACGAGAAATCCGCCGCGGGCGAGTTCGGCCAGATGCCTGTCTTGCTGCACGATGGCATCCGCCACGGCCGGGAATGGACCGGTCCTGAACTTGCCCATCGGTCCGGGCAAAAGACTGGCGAGCTTCTCGGCCGTTTCCCGGTCGAGCCGCGCCAGTGCACCCATGAAGCTGTTGTAGAGCAAGGTGCTCTTGCAAGATTCCTCGATTGCGATAGTGAATTCGGACAACCGCCAGTGCCGCATGGCTCGCTCCTTCCGCAGGGGAGATCGGGGCAGGTCACTTGACGCAAGGCTAGTTCAGGTTCGTTCAGAGTCAATTAACTTCAACGATTATCCCTAATATATCAAATTGTTAGCAATCATCATGGCGGCTGCTCCAGGCCCGGCAATGGATCATGACACAATCCCTCCACGACATCGCGATCGACCCCCGCAATCTGGAGATCCTGATCTCCGTCAATGGCAGTCTGGTGCCCCGCGCTGCAGCGTCGGTCTCGGTGTTCGACTCTGGCTTCATCCTTGGCGATGGCGTCTGGGAGGGCCTGCGCCTAGTGAATGGCGGCGTGCCCTTCCTGCGGGAACATATCGAACGGCTCTATGAGGGCGCCAAGGCGATCTACATGGAGATCGGGCTTTCCCCCCAGGAACTTGTCGCCCGCCTCTTCGCCTGCCTCGACGCCAACGGGATGCAGGACGGCGTCCACATCCGCCTGATGGTGACCCGTGGCGTCAAGGCCACCCCCTACCAGGATCCTCGCGTCACCATCTCGCCGGCCACCATCGTCATCATTCCCGAATACAAGCAACCGAACCCGGAGAAGTTCGAGAGAGGTCTGCGCCTCCACACCGTGCACGTGCGCCGCGGCTACCCGGACGTCCAGGACCAGAAGCTCAATTCGCACTCCAAGCTCAACTGCATCACCGCCTGCATCCAGGCCGCCGATGCCGGCGCCGACGAGGCCCTGATGCTCGATCCCCACGGCTTCGTCGCCACCTGCAACTCGACCCACTTCTTCATTGTCCGCCGCGGCGAGGTCTGGACCTCGACCGGGCAATACTGCATTCCCGGCATCACCCGCGGCAACATGATCAGGCTGTGCCGCGACAGCGGCATTCCCGTTCACGAGAAATACTTCTCGCTCTACGAAGTCTACGGCGCCGACGAGGCCTTCGTTACCGGCACCTTCGCCGGTCTCGTGCCCGTACGCGAGGTCGATGGCAGGCCGGTACGCAATCCTCTGTCCACGGAGGAATGGCGGGGACCCGGCCCCGTCTCGCGCAGGCTTTCCGCGCTCTACAAGGAACTCTGCCGCCGCGACGCCCGAAGGTCGCTGCCGTGACCACGATCGCCATGTGGTCCGGTCCCCGCAACATCTCAACCGCCATGATGTATGCCTTCGGCAACCGCGCCGACTGCTTCGCCTGGGACGAGCCCTTCTATGCCTTTTCCCTCGTCCATCACGGCAACGACCATCCCATGCGCGACGCGATCATCGCCGCTAATGACTCTGACTGGGACCGGCTGGTGGCCAGGTGCCTCGCCCCGCCGCCCGCCGGCAAGTCGGTCTTCTACCAGAAACACATGACCCACCACATGCTCGAGGGCTACGACCGCCGCTGGATTCTGGAACTCACCAACACTTTCCTGATCCGCGCCCCCGAGCGCGTGCTGGCGAGCTATGCGCAGAAATGGGCTGACGTCGATTTGCGCGCCATCGGCTTCGTCGAACAGGCGGAGATCTTCGAGATGGCCGCCGGCAAGGCGGGCAAGGCGCCCCCCGTAATCGATGCCGACGATGTGCTGGAAAATCCCCGCGCCATGTTGGAGGCGCTCTGCCGCGCCTGCGGCATCGCGTTTGACGAAGCCATGCTGACATGGCCGCCCGGCCCCAAGCCCTTCGACGGCGTCTGGGCGCCGCACTGGTACAATGCCGTCTGGCAGTCGACCGGCCTCGCCGCCACGCCGCGCAGGCCTCTCCCCGAACTGCCGTCAGAACTCATGAAGATCGCCGATGCCGCCCGTCCCTTTTACCAGCGCCTGGCACAGCACCGGCTCTCGGCGTGAAGTGGCCCGCCTACGCCGGCGCTGCCTGCCGGGCGGCAGCCGCATAGAGATAGCAGAGCACCGCGGAAAACACGATCAGCCCGCCCCACAGTGTCGAGGGCTCCGGCGTCTCGGCGAAGACCAGCCACACCCAGATGGGCGCCAGCGGTGCATCCAGCGCTCCGATCAGCGCCGTCTCGACCGGTGGCAGCATCCTTGACCCGATGGTGAAGAGTGCAAGACCCAGCGCCGAATTGACCAGTCCGAAACCGGCCAGCAGCAGCCAGTCGGCGCCCGTGACCGCGAGCGGCGAAGCGGCGGGCAGCATGCAGGCGGCACTCACCACCGCCGACAGTGAGGCCGCTGCCAGCATCGGAATGTCCTGATATTTGCGGGCAATCACCATCATGCCGGCCATGCACACCGTCATGCCGAGCGCCAGGAGATCGCCGCCGAGCGTGCCTTCCCGGCCGGCGCCCACCATGATCGCCACACCAGTGAGCGCGGTGAAACTCGCGGCCATCGCACCGCGGCTGGCGATGTCGCCGAGTGCCAGCCAGGCAAGGCCAGCGGCCACCAGCGGCACCGTCGCATAGATGATGGCGACATGCGCAACCGTGGTCTGCCGCAGCGCGCCGATGAAGCACAGCATGCCGAGGGCCGAGACGAGAGCGAAGGCCCAGCCGGGCCGGCCCAATCGCCGGAATGCGGCGAGCGCCGCCGGCCCCTGCCAGGCCAGCATGACGGCGAGGATGCCGATGGCCCCGAACAGCCCGCGCCACAACAGGGTCGTGGCTGTATCCTCCGCAATGAGCCGCGTGAACAGGCCGGCCGTGCTCCAGGCGACCGCCGAGAGCGTCACCAGTAGAAGCCCCAGCCGGTAATGTTGAGTGTCACGCACCGGGCAACTCCGTCTCCCACTCGCGTCGGGGGCGAAGCTAGTCCAGCGCTATGTCAGTATCTGTCAGCAGTTGCAGCGGCCACCAAAGCCGGCCGCAGGATCGCGCAAGCAGCGCTCAGCGCACGTGGGCGCCGGCGAGCCCGGCATGGCCGCCCTGTGTCAGCGCATGACTCGATTCCTTCTCGGCGAGATGCTCGAGCTTGTCGAGCTCCGCCTTCTGCTCCTCATAGGCCGCCACCGCATCGGCATGCTGGTCCTTGAGTTCGCTGATCGATTTAAGCAGGTTGTCGCGGCGCACCCGCGCCGACTTGGCCGACATGGAATAGTTGAAATGCGTGGGATCGGTGACGCCGTTCTTGGCTTCCTCGGCCTTCACCAGCATATCGAGATCGTCGTACTTGCGCAGGAAGTCCGCGATCATCGCTTCGATATCCTGCGCCTGGCGCCGCTTCTCCTCGGTGCGGAACCGCTGGAGCCTGAGAACCGTTTCGCGAGAACGCATGTGAACCTCTTCAACGCTACAGACCTGCCTCGATGCCATGTGCAAGAGCCTTGCCAGCGACTCTTTGCAGAGCAGCCCGAATCAACTAATCAGGCGATTCGGCAACTCATCCGACATGATGAACCGGTAAGCTTAAGGTCGAGTAAACCGGATCGGGAAATGCCTAACTATCCGGCGGATTCTTTGGTGGCGCGTTGTGTAAAATTGTAAGTGATTCAACGGCGATCAAACAATGTCTGAACGGGAGACTTGGAAGTTCTGCGGGAAGATTTTGTTAACCTTTTGGGGGCTATCTTCACCTTCAGAGTTAACTGATCATTGTGCGCGCCAGTGGCTGAGAGATTTGGGCGGCGGGATAGAGCCTTCGCACTGAGGGCGGCAAGAAGGGGATTCGCATGAGGGTACTGCTGATCGAAGACGATACTGCAACGGCCCAAAGCATCGAGCTGATGCTGAAGTCGGAAGGCTTCAACGTCTACACCACTGACCTCGGCGAGGAGGGCGTCGATCTCGGCAAGCTCTATGATTACGATATCATTCTGCTCGACCTCAATCTGCCCGACATGTCCGGCTATGAGGTGCTGAAGTCGCTGCGCGTGTCCAAGGTTGGCACACCCATTCTGATTCTCTCCGGCCTGGCCGGTATCGAGGACAAGGTCCGGGGCCTGGGCTTCGGCGCCGACGACTATATGACCAAGCCCTTCCATAAGGACGAGCTTGTCGCCCGCATTCACGCGGTCGTGCGCCGCTCCAAGGGCCATGCCCAGTCGGTCATCCAGACCGGCGAACTCATCGTCAATCTCGATACCAAGACCGTCGAAGTCGGCGGCCAGCGCGTGCATCTGACCGGCAAGGAATACCAGATGCTGGAGCTGCTCTCGCTGCGCAAGGGCACCACCCTCACCAAGGAGATGTTCCTCAACCATCTCTACGGTGGCATGGACGAGCCGGAGCTCAAGATCATCGACGTGTTCATCTGCAAGCTGCGCAAGAAGCTTGCAACCGCGGCCGGCGGCAAGAATTTCATCGAGACCGTCTGGGGTCGCGGCTATGTGCTGCGCGAGGGCGCACCCTCCATGGACGAGGACATGCGCGAAAGCGCCTGACCACCGGTTTTTCCGGAGAGAGGCCACTCTTGACCCCGGTGCTGGCGGCAGCACCGGGGTTTTTATTATGCTGGTCAGGCTGATGGGAGACCTGCATGACCGCCACCGCCACGCTCGCCGCGATCGCCCTGCCGGACTATGGCCCCGCGCCGCCGCCGCCGGCGCCGCCTTCCGCCTTGAAGCTGCTGGATCGCCTGGAGCGCACCCGGGCGCGCATGGAGCGAGAGAAGCTCACCCATCTCGCCGTCTATGCCGACCGCGAGCACACCGCCAATCTCGCCTGGCTCACCAACTTCGATGCCCGTTTCGAGGAAGCCCTGCTGATCCTCGGCCTGAACCGGGATCCCCTGCTCATCACCGGCAACGAATGCGCGGGTTACCTCGGCATCAGCGCCCTGCACGGGGCGGGACGGCTCCGCCACGAACTGTTCCAGGACTTCTCGCTGCTTGACCAGCCGCGTGACCGCAGCCGCCCCTTGCGCGACATGCTGGCTGACGAAGGCATCGGGCCGGGCGCGCGCATCGGCGCCGTCGGCTGGAAGTACTTCGATACGCCCGACCTGCTCGACATCCCCTCCTACATTGCCGATCTCCTGCGTGAACTGGCCGGAACCGGTCAGGTGGTCAACGCTGCAGGCCTGTTCATGCACGCCCGCGACGGCCTGCGCACCACGATTTCCGCCGATGAGGTGGCAGCCTTCGAGTTTGCCAACTGGCATACCTCGGAGGGGATGAAGCGCCTGATCTTCGGCCTGCGGGAGGGCATGAGCGATTTCGAGGCGGCCAGCCTTGCGGCCATCAACGGCCTGCCGCTCGGCTGCCACTTGACGCTCGCCACCGGCGCCAACCACGACCTGGGCCTCTCCGGCCCGACGGGGCAGCGCATTGCCCGCGGTTCGCCCCTCTCGGCCAATCTCTGCTACTGGCGCGCCAATATCTGCCGCGCCGGCTGGGTCGCCGGGAGCCCATCCGATCTTCCGCCGGAAGCGCAGGATTATGTGGCGGGCTTCGTCGCTCCCTATGTCTCGGCCCTCGCCCAATGGTTCGGCCGCATGCGCATCGGCACACCAGGCAGAGTTCTCCAAAGCCTGATCGACCGCACGCTGCCGCACGAGAAGTTCGGCGTCACCCTCAATCCCGGCCATCTGATCGACATCGACGAATGGGTAAGCTCGCCAATCTACCCCGGCTCGGACCTGCCGCTCCGCTCCGGCATGGTGATCCAGTGCGATATCATCCCGGCGTCCGCCGTATACGGTTCGACGCGCATGGAGGACGGCTACCTGTTGGCTGATGCAGACCTGCGCAGCGCCCTGCAAGCCGCCTCGCCCGATGTCTATCGCCGCTGCCTGGCCCGGCGCGCCTTCATGCAGGATGCAATCGGCATAGCACTGCCCGACGAGGTGTTGCCGCTCTCGAATCTGGCCGGCGCCGTGCAGCCTTACCTGCTGGCGCCGGACCGGATGCTGCGGCTGGGTTGACGATATCCGTTAGAAGTCGAAATCGGCATTGCTCAGCGTGATCGGCGCGGTACCATTCACCGTGATCATCTGGCCGCCATAGATGACCGTCACCTGGTTCGTCCCGTTTCCGGATATGGCCAGGTCGCCAAAACTGTCAGCCAGGCTGGTGTTGAAGCGGATCAGGTCGATGCCGTCCTCGAAGTCGGTGATGACGTCCTGGCCGATGTTCTGGCCGGCGAACACGAAGATGTCGGCTTCGCTGCCACCGGTCAGCGTGTCATTGCCCTGGCCACCGTTGATCGTATCGGCATTGCTGCCGCCGTCCAGGACATCGTTGCCTTCGCGCCCCTGCAACAGGTCCTGGCCGCCCGACCCGGCAAACCAGTTGCCGCCGGCGTCGCCGCGCATCGTGTCGTTGCCAATGCCCGATCCGATGATGGCCTCGATCGAGATCAGCGTATCGCCCGCCACCACGCCGCCCAACGTACCGCTCTGCAGGTCGATGTCGGCCGCCTGGAAGAACCTGTAGTAGGATGCGGTGTCGAACCCAGTGCCGCCGTCCAGCGTATCGCTGCCGAAGCCGCCGTCCAGCGTGTCATTGCCGCCAAGCCCCATGATGAGGTTGGCGCCACCATCGCCGCCCAGCGTGTCATTGCCTGTCAGCGAGCCGATGAGAAATTCGAAGTTGAACACGACGTCGCCGGCCGCATCGCCTGTCTGGGTAAGCGACCCGTCAAGAGCAATGCTGACCGCCGCCGAGTCGGCGTAGATCAGCGAGTCGATACCCTCGCCGCCATCCAGCGTGTCGGCCCCGGCACCCCCGCGGATTTCATCGATGCCGCCATAGCCGTTGATCCTGTTGGCGGCCGCATTGCCGGTGAGTTCGTCTGCACCGTCTGTGCCTTCGATATTCTCGATGGCGATGAGCGTATCCCGTTCACCGTTGAGGCCGAAGGCCTGGCCGGCCGCGAGATCGACGATCATGCCTGATGCCGAGTACCGGTAGTCTGCCGTATCGCTACCATTGCCGCCATGCAGCGTATCGTTGCCGGCAAGGCCCATCAGCACATCGCTGCCGTTGCCGCCGGACAGCAGGTTCGCCTGGGCATTGCCGGTCAGGATATCGTTGCCTTCGCTGCCTGTGATGTTTTCGAAGCTGTAGAAGGTGTCCGTGTCCTGCACCAGCTGGCCGGTCGTCGAGCCGGGAAGCGGCCGGATGGAGGTTGCCGTTCCGGTGGAAAGCGAGGCACTAACCGTGGTGGTTCCCACTGCGGCAAAGCTCGCGAAGCTAAGTGTGTCGATCCCGTCGCCGCCATACATGCTGTCATTGCCGAAACCGCCATCGATGACGTCATTGCCACCGCGTCCCGACAGAACGTTGCCGACGCCATTGCCGGTGACGCTTTCGCCGAGGTTGCTGCCATAGGCGTTCTCGATGGATGTAAGCAGGTCTCGTTCCACGATGATCGAGCGCATCAGGCCGCTGGGATCCACAACGGACTGTGTCAGCGTGGCTTCGCCGGCGGTCGTGCCGTTGCCGAGCGCGATCTTGGCCTTGACGCCACTCAGGTTGACATCGTTCCAATGGGCAAAGTCGGCCGTGTCGGTCCCGATGCCGCCGTCCAGCGTGTCGTTGCCGGAGCCGGCGAAGAATTCATCATTGTCGTAGCCCCCCGCCATGCTGTCATTGCCGCTGCCGCCGATCAGCTTGTCATTGCCGTAGCTGCCGATGAGCCGGTCATCGCCATTGCCACCATTCAGTTCGTCGTGGCCGAGATGGCCGTAAATGCTGTCATTGCCGTTGAGGCCGAGCAGCAGGTCATCGCCCAGCATGCCGCGGAGATCGTTGTTGCCGCCGCTGCCCATGAGGCTGTCATTGTAGCCGGTGCCAATCGCATTCTCGATACTGATCAGGATATCGCCATTGGCATCGCCGCTCGAGCCGGACCCGCCACTGCCGAGATCGAGCAGGGCGATGGAGACGCCAGACGCACTTGACGTGTACATGACCGTATCGGTGCCGGAGCCACCATCGATGAGGTCCGACCCGCCGGCGCCATCGATGAAGTCATTGCCGGCGCCGCCATAGATGCTGCGGTTGCCGGAACCACCGATAAAGTAATCACTGTAGCTTGTTAGGACGTACTTCTCGACATCGGAAAGCGTAACCGTGCCACGCTTGGCGATGAGCGCCACTTGCGGAGCGTTCCCGTCCGCGTCAAGGCTTGCGCTGAAATCATGCACTTCGAAGTCAAATTGGTCGGCAAGCGAGATGAAGATTCCTTGCGCCGCGGGATCGGAGGAGAACTGTGAAGGGTTACCATTCACCGAGATGTAGTAGCCCGTCTCAAACACTACCGTGTCAATGCCCTCGCCCCCATCGATATTGTCCCTTCCAAAATTCGCATATCCAGTCTCTATGGCAATGGTATCATCGCCTGAATCACCATCGAGAACATCGTCGCCTGACCCGCCATAGAGCCGGTCATTTCCGTCACCGCCGTGGAGAATGTCCCTGCCGCTGTCGCCATAGACCAAGTCGTTTCCGCCACCTGCTGAAACATTGTCTGCGCCGCCACGGCAAACAATGGTGTCGTTGCCCAGACCGAACAGGTACATTTCGTCGCTGTTGCTGCCGGCAAATTGCTCGTTGGAAGTCGAATTCTCATCGACGCTGTGCACCCACCCCAGAGCACTGTTGTAGTACGTGAAAACCATCTGATCCTCCACTCTCGCGCCCGATTGCGCTGCCATGATCAAATGGATAGCCGGTGGAACAAGCCTCGGATGTGCTGCCGGTCACAATAACGTCAATTTGCCTTCCATGTGAGGCGTGGCCGGGTCGGCTCAGGTGCCACCCGCCGGACCCGGATTCCGGCGAGCAAGACTTAAGCGTGTAGAATCTAAAAGTTACGTCGGATGACCACGACATCGAGTTCGCTCAGCAGCAACCCCTTGCTGATCGCCGCAAACAGCTTGGCGGCCCCGGGGCCAGTGCCGTCGGCATCGTAGAGCAGCTTTCCGGTGGCGCTGTCGTAGATGGTCCGGTCGGACGCATCGGCCGCCGCGGCGCCCACATCAAACTGCGCCGCTGCCAGATGCCCGCCGCTGCTTGCGAGCCTCTTGGATATCGCGTCATCGAGCTGAATCGTGTCGCCCACGACACTGAAGTCGGCGATCTTGTGCACGTTGCTGGTTGTGTTGAGGTGAGGATCGTGCTGAACACGAATGTATCCTGGCTGGCGCCGCCAGTCAGGGTACCATTGCCCTGCTGGCTGATGAGCTTGTCATTGCCCCCGCCGGAACTGCAGATCCTCATACGCACCGGCTGGAAGGAGGCACGGCCGGATCCTTGCTGCTGTTTATCCACACTGCCCCGAAGCCGCCATATGCCAGCGAACAGATCGCCGGCCGCGTCCGATTGCTGTCATCGATGCTGTTGACCAGGAGTTGTGCGGCGGAAAGGATTGCCATGTCTTGTCTCCACATTGGCCCGCGAGCGGGCCTTCATGGCGACCGGTCCAGATGGTTACGGCTTCGGAATTATCGCAACGCGTGTTTCGATTACTACTCGGCGGCGACGACCTGCGCAGCCGCCTTGCCCCTGGCCCTCACCACGGCATCGGCGCCATCCATGGCCATCTCCAGCGTGAACCCGGCGCTCTCGGCGAGCCGCCGGGCATAATAGGGCTGCACCAGCCGGGCATCGAGTTCGGCAGTGTCCAGCGTACCCTGGAGCACCGCGGCGATCTTCTCGGGGACCCGCGCCTCCGGCCCCGCCGCCCTGACCATGAAGTCGTTGCCGGCCACCGTCACCGTGACCGTGCCGCCCTTGGGGATGCCGGCCGTGGCGATCAGCATCATGTTGAGCAAGAGCTTGACCTGCTGTTTCGGCCGGTTTTCCCGCGGCGCCTGCCAGTCGAGCTTCGCCTTCTCCTCTTCCATGAATGCCCTGGCCTTGTCGCCGGCATCTCCGAGATCGAGATGCGCCCCCGCCGACCCCGCCGCTCCGAAGGCGATGCGGCAGAATTGCAGCTTGGCCGATGCCTGGCGCGCCGATTTCCGCACCAGCTTCATCGCCTCTTCGCGCATGGCCTCGTCATCATCCATTTCCAGCAGCTCGAGCCCGTTGGTGATGGCCCCGACCGGCGAGATGACGTCATGGCACACCCGGCTGGACAGCAGCGCCGCAAGGTCGAGATCGTCGAGTCGGACTGGATTGCTCATGGGAAGTCGCCCCTCTTCTTCGCCCCAGGGAGTGATTCGCCACTTTTCTACCAGAAGCGGTTAAGGATTTCCGCATTGACGATGCCGGCTTAAGCGTCCATACCGCCCGCGCCTCATCACACAGGACCCATCGCATGACCAACGCCCAGCCGCCCGGCGCCCTCCTGCAATTGGCCGCCATCGCCCTGCTGGCGGGCCGCGAGATCATGGCGGTCTATGCCTCCGATTTCGCCACCCGTACCAAGGGCGACCTGACGCCCGTCACCGAGGCTGACGAGGCAGCGGAGAAGGTCATCCTGGCCGAGCTCGCCAAGCATGACGCAACCACCCCCGTGATCTCAGAGGAGGCGGCCAGCACTGGCCGCATTCCCGCGGTCGCCGGCCGCTTCTATCTTGTCGACCCGCTTGATGGGACCAAGGAGTTCATCAGCCGCAACGGCGAGTTCACCGTCAACATCGGCCTCATCGAGAACGGCGAGCCCGTTTCCGGCATCGTCTATGCGCCGGCCCTCGAACGCCTGTTCCTGGGCAGGGTGGGCGCCGGCGCCTGGCAGGGTACCGCCGGCCCCGACACGCCTGCCGATACCATTGCCTGGACTGCCATCCATACCCGCCAGGCGCCGCCCCGCGGCCTGACCGTGGTCGCCAGCCGTTCGCACCGCGACGCGCGCACCGAGGAATGGCTGAAACAGTGTGATGTCAAGGACTTCAAGCCGGCCGGCTCGTCGCTGAAATTCTGCCTGGTGGCAGCCGGGGAGGCCGATCTTTACCCGCGCTTCGGGCCGACCATGGAATGGGATACGGCGGCCGGCCATGCCGTTCTTGCCGCCGCGGGCGGGACGGTCTCGCGCGAGGATGGCGCGCCGCTGCGCTATGGCAAGCAGGGCGAGCATTTCCGCAATCCGGCCTTCATCGCCCGGGCGGCTTGAACCAAACATTAACCATCTGGAAGCCTTGCCCTGCTAGTTTGCAGGCCGGTCCGGCTCGGCCCTAATGGCGCCACCGGGCTCGTGCACGCTGCGCGAGGGGTTAGCAATGAAGGTGGGTAGCATGATCAGACGCAAGCTGATGGCCTTGATCGCGGGTGGCGCCGCGGCGGTGGTTGTCGCAGCCTCCGGCGCGGCACAGACGACGGGAAGCATCTCCAAGCCGGCGCGCACCGGCACGGCTGAGACCTACTCTGCCCAGGAAATCATCGACACCGGCCATCGTTTCTTTGGCCGCACCACGCGCGGCCTCGCCGAGGCCGTGGAATATGTCTTCAAGAGCCAGGGTGAACCCACTGCCTATATCGTCGGCGAGGAGGGCGCCGGCGCCTTCATCGGCGGCCTGCGCTATGGCGAGGGCACCATCTACTACAAGAGTGGCGGCAAGAACCGCATCTACTGGCAGGGTCCTTCCGTGGGCTTCGATTTTGGCGGCAACGGCTCGCGCTCGCTGGTCCTCGTCTACAACTCGGCCTCGCCCAGCGACATCATGGACAACCGCTTCGTGGCCGTGGAAGGCTCCGCCTATCTGGTCGGCGGCCTGTCCGTCAGCTTCCAGCAGCATGACCAGATCATCATGGCACCGATCCGGACCGGTGTCGGCGCCAGACTCGGCGCCAACATGGGCTACTTCAAATATACCGGCCGGCCGGAGTGGAATCCTTTCTGAGTGCTTGATCCACTCTCTTCATTTTAGCTTGCAACGCCACAGCCGCTGAAACGGGACCGCAAATTCCTGTGCGTATAAAGGCAGGTCGAGCCTACTCGACCATCCTTGCATGCGCGCCCCAAAACAGATCGTCATTGACTTCCTGATCAGGATCCTGCTTCCCGCCTGTCTGGCCGCGGCCGGTATTGGCGTGGTGATGCTCTACATCATCAACGCCATCTTTCAGGAAGCCAACGCCCTCGACAAGGAATACACCCGCCGGGCCGCCGATGCCGCCATGCATGCCGTCCTCCAGCGCATGGAAAACCTCGCCCGCGACAACGCCTTGTGGGACGAGCCGGTCATGCGCGCCTACGCACCCATCGACGAGGTCTGGGCGATCGACACCTGGGGCTCCGGCACCGAACTTGGTCTCTATGATGTCGCTTTCATTCTCGATGACCGCGACCGCACGCTCTTCGCGCACCTGAACGGCAAGCCTCTGAACCAGCCGGTCGAGCAGTTCCTCGGTGCGGACGTGCATCTGCTGACTGCCAGGCTGCCTGGCGACTCCGCGACCTTCCAGACGGTTTCCGCACTCTTCAGGGCCGCGGACGGCATCTACGCTGTGAGTGCTGCCCCCATCCTGCCGGTATCACCCCAGATCAAGCTGCCGCAGGCGCGACCCAACCGCGTTCTGTTCGGCAAGCGCCTCGACGCCGAACTGCTGGCGTTGCTGGCGGAACAGCATGTTCTTGAGGGCCTGGCGCTGCATGACGAGCGCCCCGGCGATGACGAGAGCCTGACCCTGACCGGCATTGGCGGCAACGCTATCGCCAGCCTGAGCTGGACCAGCCGCCGGCCGGGTGACATTGCCCGCCTGAAATACAAGGATGTCATCACCGCCATGTTCGTCACCATACTGGTGGTGATGGGCGGTCTCGTGCTGGCGTCATGGCACAATTTCAAGGATGCCGGCCTGCGCAAGCTCCGCGCCGTCGAGAATTCGCTGCGCGACGAATTGACCGGACTCGCCAACCGCCGCGCCACCAGACAGCACCTGACCCATGTCGCATCGGCGGCGCCGGGCGGCGGGCTGGCGATCATCTATGCCGATCTCGACGGCTTCAAGGAAATCAATGACACCTATGGCCACGACGCCGGCGACGAACTGCTCAAGGTCGTAGCGGCGACATTCCGCAATGCTGCCGATGATCACTGCCACATTGCGCGCCTCGGGGGCGATGAGTTTGCCGTGGTCGTCTCCGGCGCGGAGGCGGCAGCCCGCGCCCGCCGGATCGCCGCCCATCTGCTTGACGCGCTGGCTCTGCCGCTGGCGGTGGGCCACCGCATGCTGAGCATCGGTGTCAGCATCGGCATCGTCGATTCCCAGGACGGCAGCCTGAACGCCGAGGAATTGCTGCGCCGCGCTGACATTGCCATGTATGCCGCCAAGAATGCCGGTCGCAATCGCATTAGTGTCTATGATGCCGCCATGGACCACGCGCGCCACCAGGCCCGTACCATTGCCGCCGAACTTCGCCGGGCCCTCGACGAGCGCAGCCTCGGTGTGGTCTATCAGCCGATCTTCGATGCCGCGACGCTGGCCATCGTCGGCGCCGAGGCGCTGGTGCGCTGGCCACGCGGGGCAGCCCACCAGTTCGGACCCGACACGTTCATTCCGGTCGCCGAGGAGCACGGTCTGATCGGTGAGTTGGGCCGTTTCGTCCTTGAGACAGCCTGCCGCAGCGCCACCGCCTGGCCCGGTCTCACGATCTGCGTCAATGTCTCGCCACTGCAGTTCAAGGACAGCAGCTTCCCCGATGAAGTCGCCGCCATCCTGCGGCGGACCGGACTGGATGGCCGCCGGCTCGAGCTGGAAGTGACCGAAAGCGCCGTGATCGAGAATACCGAGCGCGCTGCCGCGGTGATCGCCAGGTTGCACGGCATGGGCGTGCGGGTGTCGCTGGACGACTTCGGCTCCGGTTTCTCCAGCATCGGCCACCTGCGCAAGCTGCAATTCGACCACGTCAAGCTCGATCGCTCGCTGGTCGGGGACGTGCTCGCCTCACCGCAGGCGCTGCTGCTGCTCCGCGCCACCATCACCATGGCCGAAGCGCTGGGCCTGCCCTGCACGGCCGAAGGCATCGAGCAGGAGGGACAGGTGGCCCTGCTCCGCCTCGCCGGCTGCCGCCAGTTCCAGGGCTACCACTTCTCGAAGCCGTTGCCGGAAGCCGAACTGTCCGCCCTGTTGGACCGCCGGCCGTCCCTTGAAGTGGCCTGACACCGCCGGCATGGCCCCCGCCGCCGCAGGACGGCACGGGGTGCCGGCGCAGTTTTGCTATCGCTACCGCGAAATCTCCCCGCTATGATTGTCCTCGGGTGCCCGGTGGCGGCAGATTTGCTGCGATCGGCGCTGATTCGGAGGGCTAATGTCTCAGCTTGAGACAGTCATGATGGTTCTGCTCGGCTTTGCCGTGGCATCGCTGCTGGCCCTGGTCCTGGGGCGGGCGGCCTGGAAGATCGCCTACCGCCTCGGCGCCCGCCGCACCCGCAAGCAGATTCCCGGCAGCATGATGGAAATGCAGGCCGAGCGCGATCAGTTGCGCGCCGAAATTGCCATGGTGAAACGCCGGGCTGCGGTCGAGACCGAGGCCGTCCGGGCCAGGAATATCGAACAGACCGCCGAGGTGATGCGCAACCGCAACCGCATCGGCCGCCTGGCGGAAGAACTCGACAGCCGGGGCCGGATCCTTGCCCAGCGCGACGCCGAGCTTGCGGCACTGCGCGAACAGCTCGCCGTGGTCGAGGCCGAACTGGCCCGCCGGACCGAGGCAATCGCCGCCCTTGAGGCAAGACTCGCCGGTCTCGAGGACCGCGCCACCGCTGCAGGTCCGGCAGCCATCGCGCCACCGCCTCCCTTGCCGCCGGCCGAATCGGTCTTGCGTCTCGAGTCCTTCCGGCCGCAGCCGGGCGCCGAACTGGAACCGGATATGGCCACCGCCCAGGACCGCCTGAGCCGCCGCATCCAGGAACTTTCGCGCCTCTCCGCGCCCGTGGAGCGACCGGTGCCTGGGCTCCCCGAGGTGCGGCCCAGTCCGTTGCTCCCGGAGCCCATCCGCCTTGCTGCCCGCGAACCGGGCGGCGCGCCGGGCAATGGCCACGACCCGCTCACCCCTGACCGACCGGTGCCGCCGGCGACTCTGCCTGTCTCCGGCGAGGCATCGCCGCAGCCCGCGCGGCCGGTCTCGCCCAGCGTCGCCAATGTCATCTCGCTGGCCCAGCGCCTGCGGGTCCTGCGCAAGGATGTTGGCGGTTGATCTCCGCTTTTCGCGCTGCTTGGGCAAAGCGTTGTGCGGCTTGATTTCGGTCAACCCGCCCGTGCCGGCATCCCGGCAGCACTATTGAATTTGGCAAGGGGAGCGCCCTGATGAGCTACAAGTCCATACTGGTCTGCCTGAACGAGATCCGCCGGCTTGATGACATCATCGCCGCCGCCACCTTGCTCGGCCAGTCTTTCGATGCCCATGTCTCGGGCCTGTTCGTGATCCCGGCGCCACCCTTCTACGTCTCCTTGGGCGTCAAGGCGATTGCCGATGCCTTCGAGAGCCAGCACAAGTACTTTGCCGCCCATGCCGACACTGCCCGGCAGGCCTTCGAAACGGCCATGGACCGCCACGGCATCAGCCACGACTTCGCCTGCATCGAATCGAAGAATGCCCTCGTCTGGGATGAGGTCGTCGAGGCGGGCATTGCGGCCGACCTCATTCTGTTGGGCGCCAGCCGTCGCGATATCGAGAAGAGCGTCGAGGACTATTATGCCGAAGAAGTCATCATGCGCAGTGGCCGGCCGGTGATCATTCTGCCCTATGAGGGCCTGCGGACCCTGACGATCGACACCATTGTTGCCGGCTGGAATGGCAAGCGCGAAGCCGCCCGCGCCATCTTCGACGCCCTGCCCCTGCTCAAGCGAGCCCAGAAGGTCCATCTTGTGTCAATCAGCAGGTCCGGCGAGCAGCAGGCCGGTCCGCCCGAAGCGCGGGCCCGCATCATGCGCACTCTGGCCCGCCACCAGGTGCCGCTGCAGGCCGACTCGATCGCCGCCGACGGCAGCGACGCCGGCCGGGTCCTGATGAAGCATGCCGAGAAGCTGGGCGCCGGCCTCACCATCATGGGCGCCTATGGCCATGCCCGCAATCGCGAATATGTCTTTGGCGGCGCGACCTTCGAAATGCTCCTGCACATGAACCGCCCGGTGCTCATGGCCAACTGACTCTCAGAAGGACAGGTAGCTCCCGATCGTTTCGTAGGTGGAGCCGAGCCCTTCGCCGAGCGTGACTAGCGGCAGGGCAATCGCCAGGGCGACGGCACTCGCAATCAGGGCATATTCAATGGCGGTGGCGCCGGAGTCGTTGCCTTTGGCGCTGCCAGGCTTCAGGGCTGACATGGGTGGTTCTCTCCTTCCCTGCTGCACATTGAACGGCAGTACAATCAATACCTTAAATTTTATTGCTCGGGTCTTAACACCGGGCGTCGCATACCCCGACATTTTGATCTGAACGGGTAAGGTTTCGGCAAACAGTTGTTGAACGCCCGATCAGTGTTAGCCGGCCATTCACAGGCAGGGGCCTGTAGGTGCCACCAGTGCGGATGCACCCGGACGGGACCGGCGGCGCCGACTTCAGCACCTGGGGCACGCCGCCCCCTGCCCGTCCGCTGTCTAGGCCGCATCACGGGCAATGGAGGAAGGTCGTGGCGCGTCTTGCCGCCGGCCGCGCCGCCCAGGGCCTCGAAGCGTCATTGCCAGCGGCAAATGGGCCGCCTTGGCGATGCCGCCGCCTCGCCGGTCTCACGCCCCGCGAATTGGAGGTCCTGCGGCTGATCGCTTCCGGGCTTACCGCGAAAGAAGTGGCGCGTCGTCTCGACATTGCCCCCAAGACCGCCGACAATCACATCCAGAGCCTCTATGCAAAGATCGGCGTCGCCACCCGCGCGGCCGCTGCGCTTTATGCTGTCGAACAGGGAATGGTAAACCAGGACCGGGCCGCGGCATAGGGAATCCTCCTCATGTGCGTAGAGGCCATTGCTGGCATAGTCCTCACCTGAGCCGGGCCGTTGGGGCCGCGGATCACGGAGGAGAAAGACCATGACCAACCTGTCGAAGATGACCGCCGCGCCTTTGCCGGCCACGAGCAATGCCGACATCATCCGCCGCGGCTATGCCGCCTTCAACGCCGCCGATATCGATACGCTCTTGCAGGTCCTCGATGCCGACGCCTCCTGGCACACGCCCGGGCGCGGCGCGATCGGCTGCAATCGCCAGGGCCGCGATGCAGTGCTCACGCAGTTCGGCCGCTATGGCGGCGAAACCAATGGCACCTTCAAGGCAACGCTGCTCGACGTCTATGAGAGCAAGGACGGCGGCGTGGTCAGCCTGCATCACAACACCGGCGAGCGCAATGGCAAGCGCCTCGATGTCTTGTGTTGCATCGTCTTCGAACTGAAAGACGGCCGTGTCGTCTCCGGCCGGGAGCACTTCTTTGATCTCTATGCCTGGGAAGAATTCTGGTCGTAACCCGGCAGCTGCGCCGGGAGCGGCGATCCGCGCCGCTCCTTGCGCAGCAGCTCAGAATCTCTCAACCCACGGCCGCAGCTCCATCTCCCAGGTCCAAGTACTGCGGGGCTGCCGGAGAAGATGAAGATAGCTGGCGGCGATGGCATCGGGGTCGAGCATGGAATCAGGGCCGGCGGGTGGGGCGGAGCGCCCGGCATTGCAGATCTGCCCGTCGATCACGAAGTGCATCACATGAATTCCCTGCGGCGCCAGTTCTCTGGCGATGCTCTGCGCAAGGCCGCGAAGCGCAAACTTGCCCATCGCAAATGGTGCAGATTCAGCATAGCCCTTGACGCTTGCCGAGGCCCCGGTGAACAGAATGGCGCCATGCCCCTGCGGGATCATCCGCTTCGCGGCCTGCTGCGCCACGAGGAATCCGCCATAGGCACCGACCCGCAGTGCCATCTCGACCTCTGCGGTGTCGAGCGAAACCAGGGGGCCGCGGGATCTGGCGCTGGCATTGTAGATAACAACGTCGGGAACTCCGATAGCAGCGTCGACGTTCCGGAAGAGACGGTCGACCTGCTCAGGCTCCGCAGCATCGCAGGAAAATGCCTGGCTTCCCGTTTCGCCGCACAGCGACGAAAGCTTTACCGCATTGCGCGCCGCAAGAGCGACCTTGAGTCCTTCCCGAGAGAGCAGCCTTGCAAGCGACGCGCTGAGGCCGCTGCCGCTGCCGACAATGAGAGCTCTTGAATACGCCTGTGTCATAGTCAGCCTTCCATTCACGGTTTGATTCCGGGATTGTGCAGGGTAACAATAGAACAGCAGAGGGCGTATCTGTGAAATCGCCCGGCAGGCGCCAACCAGCAGGCACCGGACTGCTGGCGTCAGCCCGCCGGCACAGGCTGTTCGCCATCTCACTGGCGGACGAAAGGCGGCCGCTCCGCGTCAGGCGTGACCGCCCGGGATCGCTGGCGCTCCCTGCGGGAATCGAACCCGCCTTTGCAACGTGAGAGGCTGCCGTCCTAACCGATAGACGAAGGGAGCCAAGCGCCACCGCTCTATAGAAGAGCACTTCTCCCAAAGCAAGCCGCGCGGCTTCAGTCGCCGTAGAGCTTCACCCGCCCGGTCACGCTGCCCTTCTTGATGTCGATGACGACGATTTCATCGCCCGCCCTGATCGCCACCGTGTCGCCGGAGAGCGAAACGGATTCGATTGCCGTTCCCGGCGCCAGCCCGGCCCCGATCACCTTGGGGGCGGCCGGTGGCGCGCCGGCCCGGTCCAGAACCTTCCAGACGATTCCGGCAATGATGGCGAGGAACATCAGCACGAGCAGCCCGCCCATGATATAGACCGCGGCCAGGAGGAATCGGGGCGCCGCCGCCTCCGGCACCGGCCCCCGGGACATCACCCTGTCATCGTCTTCGTCGTCCATGACCACTGAACCACCCACTCCCTGCCGCGGCCGCACCAGCGAGGCCGATCGCGGCGAACGCCTCGACCGCTGGCTGGCCAGGGCCTTCCCGGCGATCAGCCGCACCCGCTTCCAGTCCCTTATTGCGGAAGGCGCGGTGACTGTCGAGGGCAGGACCGTGACGGAGCCCCGCCACAAGCTCGCCGCCGGTGAGGAGATCACCGTCCGTTTCCCGGCAGCCCAGCCCGCCGCACCGCAGCCTCAGGCCATGCACCTGGCCATCGTCCATGAAGACGACGCCGTGCTCGTCATCGACAAGCCCCCGGGACTTGTTGTCCATCCCGGCGCCGGGCACAGCCAGGACACCCTCGTTAACGCCCTGCTGGCCCATTGCGGGACCAGCCTGTCCGGGATTGGCGGCATCAGGCGCCCAGGCATCGTGCACCGCCTGGACAAGGACACTTCGGGCCTCATGGTCGTGGCCAAGACCGACGCCGCCCATCGCGGCTTGAGCGAACAGTTTGCCGCCCATGGCAGGGATGGCCGATTGGAGCGTGCCTATCTGGCATTCGTCTGGGGCATACCGGAGCGCCAAAAGGGAAAAATAGTCGCGAGTCTCAACCGTTCGCCGGCAAATCGCCAGAAAATTGCGGTGTCACGCAGTGCCACCGCGAAACCGGCCGTTACTCATTACGAGGTCGTGGAGACTTTTGGTTCCCTGGTCAGTCTGGTTCGCTGTCGTCTCGAAACCGGCAGGACCCATCAGATACGTGTGCACATGGCCCATATCGGCCATCCGCTGCTCGGCGACGCAACTTATGGAAAAAGCTACTGGTCATCTGTTCAGAAGCTGCCCCTGGCAGCGCAAACAGCCCTCAAGGACCTCCGCCGTCAAGCCCTTCATGCTGCCCTCTTGGGTTTCGAACACCCTGTTACGGGCCGCCCCTATCGTTTTGAGTCGCCCCTGCCGTCCGATCTGCAGGCCCTGCGTAATGCGCTCTGCCAAACCGTTGATCACGCCGCATGTAAAGGGAACGTGAACAGAAAGTGAAACAGTCGACGTTACGGTTATCTTATTTTGCGCGCAATCATCGCTATATTAATTTCCGGATGCGGCCTGGCTGCCCTGCCCGGATCGCTCCAGAAGGGGTTGTGAAATGGCTCAGTTGCAGTTGCCGTCGGTCTCCAGCGAGGGCGGGCTTGCCCGCTATCTCCAGGAAATCCGGCAGTTTCCAATGCTCCAGCCGGACGAGGAGTATATGCTCGCCAAGCGCTGGAAGGAGCATGGCGACCGCGAGGCCGCCCACAAGCTGATCACCAGCCACCTGCGGCTCGTGGCCAAGATGGCCATGGGCTATCGCGGCTATGGCCTGCCGATTTCGGAAATCGTGTCGGAAGGCAATGTCGGCCTCATGCAGGCCGTCAAGCGCTTCGAGCCGGACAAGGGCTTCCGCCTTGCAACTTATGCCATGTGGTGGATCAAGGCCTCGATCCAGGAATTCATCCTGCGCTCCTGGTCCCTCGTCAAGATGGGCACCACCGCCAACCAGAAGAAGCTGTTCTTCAACCTGCGCAAGGTGAAGAGCCAGATTCAGGCGCTTGAGGATGGTGATCTGCGTCCTGACCAGGTGAAGGAGATTGCCCGCCGCCTCGCCGTGCCGGAAGAGGACGTTGTTTCCATGAATCGCCGCCTGTCCGGCGACACCTCGCTCAATGCGCCGGTGCGTGCCGACAGCGAAGGTGAATGGCAGGATTGGCTGGTTGACGAAGCCGGCAGCCAGGAAGACATACTTGTCGAGAACGAAGAAGCCAGCATGCGCCGCGAACTCCTCGCCGAGGCGCTCGACAAGCTGACCGACCGCGAACGCCGCATCTTCGAGGCCCGCCGCCTCCAGGACGAACCGGCAACGCTCGAGGACCTGTCGCAGGAATTCGGCGTGTCGCGCGAGCGCATCCGCCAGATCGAGGTCAGGGCCTTTGAGAAAATCCAGAAGGCCGTGCGCAATGCCGCGCAGAAGGTGCTTCAGCCCAAGCCTGTGGCCCTGTCGCGCTGAAACTTACGGCTGTACGAAGAAGGTGGTGGCAATCGGTTCCGACCAGAAGATCTGAACCGACCACAACTCGTCGCCGCGCTGCACAACCCCGGTCGAGACATAGGCGTAGCGGCCATTGAGCAGGTTGCGGCGATGGCCAGAGGACTCGACCCACGATTGAAACAGCTTTTGGGCCTTGCGCCGGTCGGCCGGCCCCTGCCGCCGGTCGCTGGCCGCATTCTCCCCGCTCGCCCACGCCATATTGTCGGCATGGAAGAAGGCCTTGAACCGCGCCCTGAAGTCATGGCCGGTGCGTGACCGGTGCGACGACTTTCCCGCCAGCATCATGTCGATCGCCTGCACCCGCGCCGCATCACGCATCGCCCCGTCGGCGGCGAGGCCGGGCCGCCGGTTCTTCTTGCGGTAACTGCTCGCCAGCCCGTTGAGATAGGCCTCGAGATCCTCCCGGAACTGAACCCCGGCAGGCGGGTCCGCCGCCAGCCGGCTGACATAGGCACGATAGCCGCTCGCGTCCTGGGCTCGCACCTGTCCCACCGGCACTGCTAGCGCAAGTAGCAAAAGGCACGCGAAGATGGGCAGCAAAGGAAAACGCGGCACTGTGACCCCCAGGAAGTAGCGGCTGGAGGCAATGTGTTGTCAACCATTTGCGGCAAAAAGGCGGGCACAGGGCCGCTTAACTTTACCCGAATTTGAACCATCGTCGCCATCTATGGACAGGGTGGAGAGGCGCGGAAAACAAATGGCGGGTCGAACGGCCATTATCCCTCACTGGTGGAAATCGGTGGTCACGCTCGCCGCCCTGGGCGCGATCATCGTGGCGGCCGGCGTGGGCCTCGTGTCCCGCACCACCGAGCGCATGCTCCGCGAGGACGCCCGTCTCGAAGTCGCCAACTGGTCCGCCCATCTCGTCCGCAACGTTCCTGATTTCGCCGCCATCCTGGCCGGCAACCCGCCTTCCAGCGAGGCCCTGGCCCACTTCGAACTGTCGCGCGAGCTCGGCCGCGTCTACCAGTTCAAAATCTACGATCGCGACGGCAAGCTTCACGTGCGCTCCGACCAGCTCGGCATGGCCAACACCTACAGCGCCAACCTGTTCCAGCAGAACCGGGATGCCGCCGGCCGCCTCTCCCGCGGCGAGACCCTGGTGCGGGTCGGCAAGGAAATCCGTGCCGGGGAGGCCCGTCACTTTGCCGAGGCCATCGTCCCGATCGTCGCTGCCGGCCGGCCGATCGGCTATCTGCAGGTGCTCCTCTCCCAGGACCAGCGCCGCGCCCTGCTGCTGTCTGCCGCCACCGAAGGCGCCATCACCGTGGGCCTGCTCCTGGCGCTCGGGCCGGTATGGGGCTTCTGGTACCGCACCCGCCAGAAACGCACGATGGAGCGCAAGCTCGACTACATCTCCACCCACGATCCCCTAACCGGGCTGATGAACCGCGCCGCCTGGCTGACGCATTTCAGCGAGGCTGCCGGCCGGCTTTCGCCCGACCAGCCGGTCCTCACCGTCCTGGCGATCGAGCTGAGCGGCATCCGGCTCGCCAACGAATCCCTCGGCAATGCTGCCGGCGATCACATCCTCAAGGTCAGTGCCGAGCGGCTGGCCGAAGCCGCCGGGCCCGGCAGCTTCCTGTCGCGCATCGGCAGCAACCAGTTCGGGGTCATCGCCGCCCCCTTTGCCGATCCGATCGCTGTCGCCGCTCTCGCCCACGACGTCGTCAAGTGCCTGTCCCAGCCGGTGCAGTTCGGCGAGTCGCGGCTCAACGTCACCGTCACCATCGGCGTCGCCCTGACCCCCATCGACGGCACCGACCAGATGCAGCTGGTCAAGGCGGCCGAGATCGCCGCCACCACCGCCCATGCCGCCGGCCGCAACACCTACCGCTTCTTCGACGCTCAGGTTGAGAAGGACTCAGAGCGCAAGCGCAGCCTCGAGCGTTTCGCCGCCACCGCCATCGAGCACGAGGCGCTCGACCTTCACTACCAGCCGATCATCGGCCTCAAGGATGGCCGCATCAAGGGCTTCGAGGCGCTGCTCCGCGTCACCCATCCCGAACTCGGCCCGCTCTCGCCGGCCGAATTCGTTGCCGCCGCCGAGCGCTCCGGCGACATCGACCGCATCGGCGCCTGGAGCCTCGAGCAGGCCTGCCGCATCGCCAGCCAGTGGCCCGATACGCTGACCCTCGCCGTCAACCTGTCGCCCGCCCAGTTCAACTCCGGCAAGCTTGTCGCCAGTTTGCGCCGCGCCATCGAGATCACCCGCTTTCCGGCCTACCGGCTGGAGCTTGAGATCACCGAAGGCATCATGATGGGCGATGCCGAGTTCATTCACACTCAGTTGCACACCCTCCAGGAGATGGGCGTGCGCGTTGCCCTCGACGATTTCGGCACCGGCTATTCCAGCCTCTCCTATCTCTGGAAGTTCCCCTTCTCGCGCATCAAGATCGACCAGTCCTTCGTGCGCCAGATCGGCGAGTCCCATACCGCCGAAGGCATCATTTCGACTATCATTTCGCTTGGCCGTTCGATCGGCGTGCCGCTCACCGCCGAAGGCATCGAAACCGCCGGGCAGCTCGCCTATCTCCGCCACGCCAGATGTGAGGACGGCCAGGGCTATCTCTTCAGCCGCCCGGTGCCTGCCACCGAGCTTGCCGCCCTGATCCTCAGGGACTTCTCGAGCCTGCTGCCGGGGCGCCGCCGCAAGACCGAGGTCCACCCACACAAGACGGGCGCGGCGGCCTGACGCCGGCGCTTTGTTGCCGCCCGGCTGCCGGACGTTGAATTTGCGCGCCTGCCGTGAAATGCTGCCGCATGCTCCGGGGAGGAAATTCGTGGCCATGCGCAACCTGCCAGTAATCGCAGCCTTCACGCATGCCGTTCGCTCGGTGCGCAACAACATCGCCTTCGCCTTCACCATCAGCTGGCCGGTCTATGCCGCGCTGATACCTATCGTCCTCGGCGGCACTCTGCTGATCCATTTCGTCTCCGGCGGCGATCCCCGCAACGCCCCCTTTGCCGTCTCGGCGCTATCGGCGATCATGGCCTTTGCCACGCTTGTCGCCTTTTCCATCATTGCCGTGCGCTGGCACCGCTACATCCTGCGCGACGAATTGCCGGCCGGCAAGTCGCCGCTCGCCCTCGAGCCCGAGGCCTGGCGCTATACCTCGGCGGTGATCGCGCTGGTGCTCATGGTCTTCGCGATGATCCTGGCGGTGGCGACGGTCCTGGCGCTCCTCAGCTTCGGCAGCGGCACCGTCAACCCCCTGCTCATCGTCCTGGCCACCGCCTCCGCACTGGTCATCGGCGTGGTGGTCATGCGCCTCAGCGTTCGCCTTCCCGCCATTGCCCTCGGCCGCACCGACTTCGGCTTCAGTGACGCCTGGCAGGCGACTACCCGCAACAACGGCGCGTTCCTCGGCTTCACGCTGCTGAACTCGGTCGTGGTCATCGGCGCCGGCCTTGCCGCCGAAGCCGTCGGCGCCGGCCTTGCCCAGCTCGGGTCCGGTCTCGGCCTTGCACTCGGCGTGCTGATCCAGCTGGCCGCCAACTGGATCGTCACCATGTTCAGTTCCTCAGTGCTCACCAGCCTCTACGGCTTTTTCGTTGAAGGCCGCGATTTCTGATCAGCGCGCAAAGCCCGGCGTGAAATCGGCGATTTCTCCGGCCTCGAGGATCTGCGCCTTCGCGGCACGCCCGCCCGCCTCATAGCCTTCCGGCAGATGGGCGATGCCGGCCCGCGGCAGATACAGTTTCCCACCGCAGAAGAAATAGTAGACCGCCGTCTTGCGCACCACCGCAAACGGCGAATCGATGTCGACGAAAGCGTGGCGGTTGTAGTCGAACCGGGTCTCGACGATACCGTAGTCGCGGCGGCTGGCAGCGCTGAACCTCAGCTCGTTCCGACCCGATTCGCCGGCGTCGATGCGCAGGATCGTGTGCACCCGCCCGTCCTTCTCCCGGTAGATCTGCCACACCCCGCCTTCCGTGGACTGAACATCGCGGACCTCCCGCTCCACCACGCGTAACTCCCCGAGCGGCTCTTCGAGCCGCCGCGTGATCGCGTCGAGGTCGCAAGCCTGCGCCACCGGCAGGGCCAGCAGCAGCGCGATGAAAGCCGGCGCGCTGCGCATCATGGTGACTGCGCCGCCACCGCACCGGCGCGCAGGCGGCTGACTGCGATGCCGGCGAGTATAAGCGCGAGTCCGATCCCGACATTGAGCGCCAGCGGTTCGCCCAGTGTCACGGCGCCGAAACCCAGCGCATAGACCGGAACCAGGTAGTTGGAATAGGCCACGAAGCTGACCCCGCAATTGCGCACGATGCGATACATCATGAGCGTGGCGATTCCGGTGGGCAGGATGCCAAGCCCGATCACCGAAAGATAGGCAGGCGCGTAATCGCTGGCCAGCCCGGCAGGCGCAGCCGCCGCGGCAAACACCAGGCCGAACGCACCGCCGCACAGGCAGACCGCGGCCGCCTGCGGCACCGGCTCCGCGTAAGGGATGCGCCGCGCAAAGATGCCGTGCACGGCATAGCACAGGCAGCCCGCGATGATCGCGATTTCTCCCTTGAGCGCCTGCCACTCCTGGGAAATTCCCGCCAGCCCGCCAACACCCAGCACGATCATCAGTCCTGCAAAACCGACCACGAAGCCGATGGCCTTCATCAGCGTCAGCCGCTCGTCCGGCAGCCAGAAATGCGCCAGTACGATCACCATGAGCGGAATCGCTCCCATCAGCACGCCGGACAGGCCTGATGTCACATATTGCGTGCCCCACGAGATGAGGAAGAACGGGGCAGCATGGCCGATGATCCCGAGCCACGAGAACCAGCCCCACAGCCTGGCATGGCGCGGCAAGGCATGGCCGGCCGTGACCGCAAAGCCCAGCAGGAGAATGCCGGCAATGGCCAGCCTGAGCGCCATCACCCAGGCCGGATCGAGATGCGTGACCGCCACCTTGGTCATGGCGAATGACGAACCCCACGCCACGACAAGTCCGGCGAGCAGCATCCAGTCGCGAAGTTGGGGAGGGCGCATGACTGGCCCTGCCTAGCGTTATGGCATATGGACGGTCAATCGCCCGTGCCAATTCCGCACAGGTTTCTGTGGCGCAAACAACACATCCCATTTTCGCCACACGCCTGCCCTTTTCGGGCCAGTCAAAAGTCACTTCCGACAACTAGCTTCAAATCAGTCTTACGGATTTGCTTTGTGTGTAGGAGGGTTTGATGAACAAGATGATCCGGATCGCGTTGCTGGGCTCGGCCATGATGCTGGGATTTGCGACGGCCTCGCAGGCCGCCGATCCCTATACGCCGCCGGTGGCCGCCGAGACGCCGCAGGACTACGCCAACATGGGCTGGTATCTGCGCGGCGATATCGGCTGGTCGTTCCTGCGCTGGAGCGGCGGTGACGACGACAGCGCCGTCAGCCTCGGCGGCGGCGTCGGCTACCAGTTCAACGACTACCTGCGCTCCGATCTCCGCGTCGACTGGGCCGGCGATTATGACATCGGCGGCGGTGCCGACATGAATGTCACCACCATTCTCGGCAACCTCTATCTCGATGTGCCGACCGGCACGATGATTACCCCCTATGTCGGCGGCGGCGTCGGTTATGGCTGGGCCAGTGTCGATGGCGGCAGCGACGACAGTGGTGTTGCCTGGTCGCTCATGGCCGGCGCCTCGATCGACCTGTCGCAGTCAGCGGCCATCGATATCGGCTACCGCTTCCGCGATCTGGCGGTTTCGGGGGACAACCCCCTCGAACACCAGATCCTGACGGGCCTGCGCTTCAAGTTCTGAGACTCGATCGAGAGTTCTCGGGTGCATCAGGCGGCAGTGAACCACTTCACTGCCGCTTAATGCTGCCATTTCGCCGCAGTTGCAAAGTTCCGTCCGGTGAGGCATAAGCCGCGCCGGGCTAGCCCTCCCCACCGAGGGCCGGTCCATCTGGAAGGATGGAAACCATGACGAATCAGACGAAACCGGCCCGGCGGCCGGCTTGCCCACACTTCTCCTCCGGCCCCTGCGCCAAGTTTCCGGGCTGGACCCCTGACCTCCTCGAATCTGCATTGACCGGCCGCTCGCACCGTTCCGGCGATGGCAAGTCCCGCCTCGCCAGGGCGATCGATCTGACCCGCGAAGTTCTCGAAGTGCCGTCCGACTACCGGATCGGCATTGTTCCCGCCTCCGACACCGGCGCCGTCGAAATGGCCATGTGGTCGCTGCTGGGCGCGCGCGGCGTCGACCTCCTCGCCTGGGAGAGCTTCGGCGAAGGCTGGGTCAATGATGCCGTCAAGCAGCTGAAGCTCAGGGACGCCCGCGTCCTGAAGGCGCCTTATGGCGAGCTGCCCGATCTCAAGGCCGTGAACTTCGCCAATGATGTCGTCTTCACCTGGAACGGCACGACGTCTGGCGTGCGCGTCCCCGACGCCGCCTGGATTCCGGCCGGCCGGCAGGGCCTCACCATTTGCGATGCGACCTCTGCCGCCTTCGCACAAGACCTCGATTTCGCCAGGCTCGATGTCGTGACCTTCTCCTGGCAGAAGGTGCTGGGCGGCGAAGGTGCGCACGGCGTCCTCATCCTGAGCCCGCGTGCCGTCGAGCGCCTCGAGACCTATGTGCCGTCCTGGCCGCTCCCCAAGATCTTCCGCATGACCAGCGGCGGCAAGCTGAGCGAAGGCATCTTCGCGGGCGAAACCATCAACACGCCCTCCATGCTCTGCGTCGAGGATTATATCCTGGCCCTTGAATGGGCGAGGGCGCTGGGCGGCCTCAAGGCGCTGCAGGCCCGCGCCGATGCCAATGCGGCCGTGATTGACCGCTGGATTGCCGGGACTCCCTGGGCTGCGCATCTCGCGAAGCATCCCGCCACGCGCTCCAACACCTCGGTCTGCTTTACGCTCGATGGCGGCGCCGATCTGCCGAAGAAGATGGCCAAGCTGCTGGAGGCCGAGGAGGTCGCCTACGACATCAACGGCTATCGTGATGCCCCGCCGGGTCTGCGCATCTGGTGCGGCGCCACCGTCGAGACCGCCGATGTCGAGGCTTTGATGCCTTGGCTCGACTGGGCCTATGCGACGGCGAAGGGCGAGTAGCGATCGCCACCCCCGCACGCCATTCGCCACCGCTCCTCAAGCGAACCTGCAATCCCGGAACCCGCCCATGAAACCCCGCGTACTCGTTTCCGACAAGCTCTCAGAAACCGCCGTGCAGATCTTCCGCGACCGCGGCGTCGACGTCGACTACCAGCCCGATCTCGGCAGGGACAAGGATGCCCTGCTTGCCGCTATTCCCGACTATGACGGTCTGGCGATTCGCTCCGCCACCAAGGTAACGCCCAAGATTATTGCCGCCGCCAAGCGGCTGAAGGTCATCGGCCGCGCCGGCATCGGCGTCGACAATGTCGATATCCCGGCCGCCACCGGCCGCGGCATCGTCGTCATGAACACCCCCTTCGGCAACGCCATCACCACCGCCGAACATGCGATCTCCATGATGATGGCCCTGGCCCGCCAGATCCCGCAGGCCAATGCCTCGACCCATGCCGGCAAGTGGGAGAAGAACCGCTTCATGGGCGTCGAGCTCTTCAACAAGACGCTGGGCGTGATCGGCTGCGGCAATATCGGCTCGATCGTCGCCGACCGTGCCTTGGGGCTCAAGATGAAGGTGATCGCCTTCGATCCCTTCCTGTCGCCCGAACGCGCGATCGAGATCGGCGTCGAGAAGGTCGAGCTCGACGACATCTTCCGCCGCGCCGACTTCATCACCCTGCACACGCCGCTGACCGACAAGACCCGCAACATCATCGACGCCCGGGCGCTCGCCAGGTGCCGCAAGGGGGTGCGCATCGTGAATTGCGCGCGGGGCGGTCTCATCGTCGAGGATGCGCTCTATGACGCCTTGCAGTCCGGCCATGTCGCCGGTGCCGCCCTCGATGTCTTCGAAACGGAGCCTGCGACCTCGCACAAGCTCTTTGGCCTCGACAATGTGGTGGCAACGCCGCATTTGGGTGCCTCGACCGGCGAGGCCCAGGAGAATGTTGCGCTGCAGGTCGCCGAGCAGATGTCGGACTATCTGATCACCGGCGCCGTGTCCAACGCCCTCAACATGCCCTCGATCACCGCCGACGAGGCACCCCGCCTCAGGCCCTATATCGCGCTGGCCGAGAAGCTCGGTTCCTTCGCGGGCCAGCTCACCGAGACGCCGATCAACGGTGTGGTCATCGAGTATGCCGGCGATGTCGGCAACATGAACACGCGCGCCCTCACCTCTGCCGCCCTCGCCGGCCTGCTGCGGCCGATGCTCGGTACTGTGAACATGGTGTCGGCCCCCGTCGTGGCCAGGGAACGCGGCATCAAGGTGGACGAGGTGCGCCAGACCCAGCGTGGTGCCTATGAGAACTACATCCGCCTCACCATCCGGACCGACGAGATGGAACGCTCGGTGGCCGGCACTGTCTTCTCTGATGGCAAGCCCCGCATCATTCAGATCAAGGGCATCGAGATGGAGGCCGAGTTCGGCAAGTACATGCTCTACGTCACCAACGAGGACAAGCCGGGCTTCATCGGCGCCATCGGTACGTTGCTTGGCAATGCCAACGTCAACATTGCCACCTTCAACCTGGGCCGCGAGGCGCAGGGCAAGGAGGCGATCTGCCTTGTGCAGATCGATGAGCCCGTACCCGATTCGGTGCTGTGGGCGGTCAACAAGCTGCCCCAGGTCCGCCACGCCAACCGCCTGGAGTTCTGAGGCAGCAAGATCTCGAAGGGCAAAGTCGTACGCCTTTGCTCGCCACCCCGGACAAGCTGCGCGGCCCCGTGCGCCGAACGGGCTGTGAAACACAGCTTAAGATGAGTTCACCATATGAACTACAATCTTGTATCGAAATTGGCTGACAGCCGCTCACCCATTCTCCGACCGCCGGCGTCGGCGCCGCTTGCGGCCTGACGACAACCCGCTGTCATCGTCGTCGTCGTCGTCGTCGCGGTTGTCGCGATCGTCGTCGTTACGGTCGCCGCGCTTGTCGTCGTCGCGGTCGTGATCGGGGCCGTCATCCGACGACCGTCCGCCGCGCGTGTCATCGCTGCCTTTGTCCGCCAGGGCGGGAATGGCGCCGGCAGCGGCCGCGGCCAGTGCCAGAAAGCTGATGTGCATCAACGCCTTGCGGCGTGAATGGATGTCGTAGCTCATTGCTGGTCCTCCATGTCTCGGCCCACCCATGTGGGTCGCGGAGGACGCTATCAGACTGTCTGTGACGGACCCCTGATAGGCTGCGTCAGCGACATGTCATGTCGCTGGCGCTCAGCCCTGGATCAAAATATCGGCCGCCCGCTGCTTCTGCGCCTTGCGCGACGGCGGCACGCAGACGACCTTGGAGTAGGTGCCTTCTGTAACCAGCCGTGTTTGCGAGGCGAATAGCATTCCGTGGCGCATGCAGCCTGACAGGCTTTCCTGCGGATCGGGGGCGTAGAACGACGCGATTGACGTGTGCTTCTGGCAGTCGGGTGCCGACACGCTCAACGCGCAAACCAGGATAAGAACTTCCATTGTCGTCTCCATATTGCGATGCAACATTAGAGGCAACATACATGCCAGAAACGAAATCGTAAAATATCAATAGGTTATAAATACCATACGGATTTCCATGCACGAGTTTTTTGCATGTGCACAAAAATTGGTGAACTTCGCTCAATATTCGGAGACGGCTTCGTGATCGGCCGAAACGGCTTGAACGAAAATTCCATTGCTGTATCAGGTGGCAACGGCTCCGGCGGCCAATCACCCCCGGAGCCGTTCGCGTGTCTGAAAGGAAAGCGGCATGGCCAATGTGGCAGTGGTCGGCGCCCAATGGGGCGACGAGGGCAAGGGCAAGATCGTCGACTGGCTGTCGGAGCGCGCCGACATCGTCGTGCGCTTCCAGGGTGGCCACAATGCCGGCCACACCCTGGTGATCGACGGCACCGTCTACAAGCTCTCGCTGCTGCCCTCTGGCATCGTCCGCCCCGGCAAGCTCTCGATCATCGGCAATGGCGTGGTCATTGACCCCTGGGCGCTGGCCGACGAGATAGCCAAGCTCAAGTCCCAAGGCGTGGCCGTGTCGCGCGACAACTTGAGGATCGCCGGCAACGCCACCTTGATCCTGCCGCTGCACCGCGAACTGGACCAGATTCGCGAGGCAGCCGCCGGCGCCGGCAAGATCGGCACCACCGGCCGCGGCATCGGCCCGGCCTACGAGGACAAGGTCGGCCGCCGCGCCATTCGCGTCAACGACCTGCATGATCTCGCCACCCTCGACACCAAGATCGACCGCCTGCTTGCCCATCACAACGCCTTGCGGCGGGGTCTTGGCCAGCCCGAAGTCAGGCCCGGTGACCTGCTCGACCAGATCGCCGGGATCGCCGCCAGCATCCTGCCCTATTCCGATGCTGTGTGGTCATTGCTCGACGAGGCCCGTCGCGAGGGCAAGCGCATTCTCTTCGAAGGCGCGCAAGGCATTCTCCTTGATATCGACCACGGCACCTATCCCTTCGTGACGTCCTCCAACACGGTCGCCGGCCAGGCGGCGTCCGGCACCGGTCTCGGCCCCTCCGCCATCGGCTATGTGCTGGGCATCGCCAAGGCCTACACGACCCGCGTCGGTTCCGGCCCCTTCCCCACCGAGCAGGACAATGACATCGGTGAGCTGATCGGCCAGCGCGGCCGCGAATTCGGCACTGTCACCGGCCGCAAGCGGCGCTGCGGCTGGTTCGATGCCGTCCTCGTGCGCCAGGCCATCAAGACATCGGGTATCCACGGCATCGCCCTGACGAAGCTCGACGTCCTGGACGGGCTTGAGGAGATCAGGGTGTCGACCGGCTACCGGCTTGACGGCAGGACGATTGACCAGTTCCCGGCCGCCGAGGAGGCACAGAAGCGGGTTGAGCCGATCTACGAGCGTTTCGAGGGCTGGCAGACCTCGACCGCCGGCGCCCGCCGCTGGTCGGAACTTCCCGCCCAGGCAATCAAATACGTGCGCTATCTCGAAGAACTGATCGAATGTCCGGTGGCGTTGCTCTCGACCAGCCCCGAGCGTGACGATACCATCCTCATGAAGGATCCCTTCGAAGATTGAGGCCGGCTGTCGGCCCCAGAGAGCAAGCGATGGACAGTCAACAACTCAAGGATCTGCAAGCGCCCCTCAAGGCACGATACCGGACCGATCCGGCCAGCGCCCTCATCACGCTCGCCGCCGAAGGCAATCTTGGCGAGGGCCTGACCTGTTCGGTTGAAACCGGCAGGGCCCTGGTGAAGGCCGGCCTCCATCCGGCAACCGGCGGCTCGGGGCTTCAGGCCTGCTCCGGCGACATGCTGCTGCAGGCCCTGGTGGCCTGTGCCGGGGTGACGCTCAATGCAGTGGCAGCAGCCCTTGGCCTGCCGCTCAATGGCGCCGTCGTTCGCGCTGAAGGAGACCTGGATTTCCGGGGAACGCTGGGGGTCGAAAAGGATGCGCCCGTCGGCTTCCGCGCCATCCGCGTGAACTTCGAACTGGATGGCGATCTCGATGCTGCTCAGCGCGCCAGCCTCCTCAAGCTCACTGAGCGCTACTGTGTCGTCTACCAGACACTGAAGAACAGTCCGGCACTGACTGCAAGCATAACCTGACGCTGTTTCTATCCCCGCCGCCGTTTGCCCGGGTGAGAAAGAACCAGTACTTGAACAGGCGAAAGCCACTCCGCACCGGCATCTGCTCGAGCTGCAGGCCTTGCTGCATGAATTCGAGGCATTCGTTCGGCGAGAAAAATCCATGACGCGCTTCATTCCGGCGCGGTTGGACCAGGAGACTGGCCGCCACCGCCAGCTGCAACCCTGTCCTGCGGCACGACACCGGGCACAACGAAGACCTTGTCAGGGCGCGGACCATACCCGACATTGGCAGGGCAGCGAGGAGGCGAGCATGGACAAGAAGCAGCAATTCAATGTCTGGTACGCCGTTCTTGCCTTCGCGGCGATCCTGCTGTTCCAGAGCTGGTGGACCGCCTATCAGACCGTTGAGCCCATCGAATACTCGCAGTTCCTCGATCTCCTGAAGAAGGGAGAGATCGTCGAGGTCGTGGTCGGCCAGGATACGCTGCAGGGCAGGCTCAAGACGCCGCAGAACAATCGCGAGTTCTTTGTCACGACGCGGGTCGATCCTGCCGTCGCCAACGACCTCGCCCAGTACAACGTCAAATTCTCCGGCCGCGCCGAGAACACCTGGCTGTCCAATCTTCTCTCCTGGGTGCTGCCCGTCCTGCTTTTCTTCGGCCTCTACATGTTCTTCTTCCGCAAGATCATCGAGAAACAGGGGCTCGGCGGCATGATGAATGTCGGCAAGTCCAAGGCCAAGGTGTATGTGGAGAAGGACACTGGGGTCACCTTTGCCGACGTGGCGGGCGTCGATGAGGCCGAGGCGGAACTGCAGGAAATCGTCTCGTTTCTGCGCGACAAGGAGAAGTATGGCAGGCTGGGCGCCCGCATCCCCAAGGGCGTGCTGCTGGTCGGGCCTCCCGGCACCGGCAAGACGCTGATCGCCAAGGCGGTGGCCGGCGAGGCGAAGGTGCCTTTCTTCTCGATCTCGGGTTCGGAATTCGTCGAGATGTTCGTGGGCGTCGGCGCTGCCCGGGTCCGCGATCTCTTCGAGCAGGCACGCAAGGCTGCTCCCTGCATCATCCTCATCGACGAGCTTGATGCCCTGGGCCGCGCCCGCATGGGCCCCGGCGGCTTCGGCGGCCACGACGAGAAGGAACAGACTCTCAACCAGCTCCTGACCGAGCTGGACGGCTTTGACCCGCGTGAGGGTATCGTGCTGCTGGCCGCCACCAACCGGCCCGAGGTCCTCGATCCCGCCCTGCTGCGCGCCGGCCGCTTTGACCGCCAGGTCGTAGTCGACCGCCCCGACAAGTCGGGCCGTGCCGCCATCCTCAAGGTCCACATGAAGAAGGTGCAGATCGCCAGGGAGGTGGATATCGAGCAGGTGGCCGCCATCACGCCGGGCATGACCGGTGCCGACCTGGCCAATCTCGTCAACGAGGCCGCCATCGTTGCCACGCGTCGCGGTGCCAGCAAGGTCACCATGGACGACTTCACGGCCGCCGTCGAAAGGATCATTGCCGGCGCCGAAAAGAAGAGCCGCGTTCTCAATCCCGAGGACCGGAGGCGGGTCGCCTATCACGAGATGGGACATGCCCTGGCGGCTTCGGCCCTGACTGGCACCGATCCGGTTCACAAGGTCTCGATCATTCCGCGCTCGATCGGCGCCCTTGGCTACACCATGCAGCGCCCGACCGAGGACAAGTTCCTGATCACCACCGGCAATCTCAAGAACCGCATGGTGGTCTTGATGGCCGGCCGCGCCGCCGAAGACCTGATATTCGGCGAGATCTCGACAGGTGCGGCCGACGATCTCGCCCGCACCACCGACATTGCCCGCCAGATCGTCACCCGCTTCGGCATGGCAAGCGAGCTGGGCCAGGCGGTATTCGAGCGCCAGAGCTCCGCCTATCTCGGCGACAACATGATGGGCCTCAAGCAGAAGGACTATTCCGAGGAAACGGCCCGCGAGATCGATCTTGCCGTCAAGAAGCTGATTGATGAGGCCTATGCCCGTGCCAAAGCCATCCTGCGGCAACGCCGCCAGGACCTCGACGCCGGTACCGCGCTTCTCCTCGAAAAGGAAACGATTACGCCTGAGGACTTTGCCCCGCTCAGGCCCGCGGGCGAAGTTGCCGCCCTGCAGGCCGCCGCTTCAGACGGAACTCAGGCGAGAGACCCCACGGCAAAGAATATCAGGCGGCAGCCTTCGCGATCACCCCGCACAGCTCGTCAACCAGCGCGTTGACAAGGCTCTCGTCGTCACCCTCGGCCATGACCCGGATCAGCGGCTCGGTGCCCGACGGACGGATGACCAGGCGGCCCTTCTGGCCAAGCTTCTCCCTGGCGCCCTCGATTGCCTGCACGACGCCATTGTCCTCGAGCGGTTTTCCGGCCTTGTAACGCACATTCTTGAGCACCTGCGGCACGGGCTCGAACTGGTGACAGACCTGGCTGACCGGCCTGCCGGTCCGTACCACCTCTGCCATCACCTGCAGCGCCGCGATGAGCCCGTCGCCGGTTGTCGAGAAATCCGATAGCACAATGTGGCCCGATTGTTCGCCGCCGACATTGAAGCCATGCCCGCGCATGTGTTCCACCACATAGCGGTCGCCGACCTTGGTTCTGACCAGCGTCAGTCCCTTCGCCGCCAGATGCCGCTCAAGGCCGAGATTCGACATGATGGTGGCCACCAGGCCGCCACCCTGCAACTGGCCCTTCTCCGCCCAGGACGTGGCAATCAGCGCCATGAGCTGGTCGCCGTCGATGACCGTACCGCGTTCATCCGCGATGATCACCCGGTCGGCATCACCGTCGAGCGCGATGCCGATGTCGGCGCGCATTTCGCGTACCTTCTCACACATGGCCTGCGGCGCCGTGGAGCCGCACTTGTCATTGATGTTGAAGCCGTCCGGATCATCACCGATGGTAATGACTTCAGCGCCGAGTTCCCAGAGTGCCGTCGGCGCGACTTTGTAAGCCGCACCGTTGGCGGTATCGACCACCACCCTGAGACCTTCGAGATTGAGTTCCTTCGGAAAGGTATGCTTGGCGAATTCGATATAGCGTGCCTGGGCGTCCTCGATGCGCTTGGCCCGGCCGAGTTCGCTGGCTGCCGCCAGCTTTGACGACACCCCCTGATCCACCAGATTCTCGATGGCGGCTTCCTGTTCATCCGAAAGTTTGAAGCCGTCGGGCCCGAACAGCTTGATGCCATTGTCGGCAAAGGGGTTGTGCGAGGCCGAGATCATGACCCCGAGATCGGCCCTCAGCGAGCGTGTCAGCATGGCAACGGCGGGCGTCGGCAATGGCCCAAAAAGAAACACGTCCATGCCGGTCGACAGGAAGCCGGCGGTCATGGCCTGTTCCAGCATGTAGCCTGAAAGCCTTGTGTCCTTGCCGATCACCACCCGCGGCCGGTGGCTGCCGCGGGAGTAGAGGCTGCCCGCCGCCATGCCGACCTTGAGCACCGTCTCCGCATCCATCGGCCATTTATTGGCCGATCCGCGGATGCCGTCGGTTCCGAAATACTTGTTTGCCATTAGTCACCCCGATAGCCAAAGGCACGTTTCGCTTAACTCTAAAACCCGCCCGATGCCCGATCAACGGCAGCATTTTCCCTTTACCCCTGTCGCGGCGTCGGCAGTTGCGCTATGGCTCGCAAATTCCGTGCCCAATTTTCCTGTAGCCGCCTCAAATTTGAGTTGAATAGGACTTCGTTCGACATGCTGGTTCATGCAAGGACTGGCGGGTTGATGTATTATCGCCACTCAGCTCTCTGGAGACTTCCGATGGGCCGCCAGATCTCAGGGCGGGAGTCCGCCCGCGACACGCGTTTCACGCGCCAGACCGTCCAGCGCCATTTGAGCCACCGCGACAAGGCGGCAGAGCACACCATGGTCCGCAATCGGCTCGTGGTAACGGTAGCAGCCTACGCCGCCGCGCTTAAACAGCGGCAGGGCGACCTCAAGCCTCAACTGATCAGGGAACACAAAGCGCGCTGGCAGAACTTCAGGGCCAGGCAGAGGGCGCGCGCCCAGGGTGATTACGAGCTGACCTGGGAACCGCAGCGCGGCTATGCCGTTACGGAAGCTGCCCATTTCCTGCCATGTTCAATCGATTACAACACCCGCGACTTCTCCGCTTTGGGCAGGGGCGCCCGCGAAACTGAACTGCTCCGCACCCCGTTTGCCGAGGTGCATGACTTGCATGCGGTGTTTAACGATGCCGATCAGGCAGCTGAGGACGCTGGCCTCCGAAAGGCATTTGAGGCCCTGCTTCGCCATGTTGTCGAATCGCAGGAAGCCGGTGCCGCTGTCGACTGTCAAACGATCATCAACGCGTATCATCAGGTGTGGAAGCCCCAGGCCCTTGCCGCGTATCAAGCCGTTCTGGATGATTTGGAGACTTCGCGACGCAAGGAAGTCCTGCGCCGCCAAAATCTGGACCTGCATCATTTTACGGGCTTCAGCGAAGAGGACATGAGGCCGGACCGAGATGCCAGTTTCTACGACGACATGCACGAGATCGTCAGCATCTATAAGGCCAAGACGGCGTCACAAAATCCCATCAATCTGCAGGCAACCGAGATTGACCGCCATGTCAGGGAGCTTCTGACTGCCAATAGCGAACCCCGCCGCCGTCTTTGGCCCAAGACCCTGGAACTCGCAAGGTAATCGGTTAAGTCACCATCATCCGCGGATCGGCTGCCGCCATGGCCACGGCAAGTCCCTGCCGTGTAGGCTTCACGTCGTGCACCCGCAGGATCTGTGCCCCGTTGAGGGCGCAATGGACGGCGCCGCTCACCGATCCGAAAATGCGCTTTCGGGGCTCTGATTCCCCGGTCAGCGCCCCCGTGAACCCCTTGCGCGACAACCCCACCAGCACTGGCACGCCAAGCCCATGGAACAGGGTCAGCTGCTGCAACAGTTCGACATTGTGCATCGAGGTCTTGCCGAAACCGATACCGGGATCGATCACCAGCCGCGACCGTTCGATGCCGGCAGCCACGCAGGCATCGACCCGGGCTTCAAGGGCATCATAGACGTCGAGGGCGACATCCTCATAGATCGGGTTGAGCTGCATGGTTTCGGGCGTTCCCTGCGCATGCATCAGCACCACCGGCAGACCGAGCCGCGCCGCCGTGGCGACACTTGCCGGGCTGTAGCCCAGCGCCGAAACATCGTTGATGATCGAAGCCCGTGCCAGTGCAGCCGCCTCCATCACCTCGGGCTTGCGGGTATCGATGGACACGAGTGCGCCCGCCCGATTGAGTCCCTCGACCACCGGAATGGTGCGCCGCAATTCTTCCTCAACAGAGACACCGGTGGAGCCGGGCCGTGTCGACTCGCCGCCGACATCGAGAATATGCGCCCCCTCCTGGAGCAGCATCTTGCCATGGGCGATGGCCTCGGCAGTTTCATCGAAGAGCCCGCCATCCGAGAAACTGTCCGGCGTCACATTGACGATCCCCATGATTCGCGGCCGTTCCAGCGCCATGCCGGCCAGCGGCGCCCGCGCTGCTTCAAAGGCAGCCAGCGGCAGGCCAAGTGCCAGCGCCTCGCGATAGGCGACCGTCCGCCGCCTGACCGCGGCCGTCCGCCGTTCGATGATCTCGATGAGGGTAAACGCCGCGAAGTCGCTCCCGGCCAGGCGTCCGGCTATGCCCTCGGCCACCGCCCGAGACGCATCGGGCCCCCACAGGAGCCCGAGCGGTCTGTAGTATTCCTTCGTGGCCATCGGCCGGCGTCAGGCTTGCGGCTGCGGCTCCATATCGCCGGCAGGTCCGCGGCCGCGCTTGGCACCGCCCGCGGTCGGCACCGAAGAGGTGGGCTTGTGCGGTTTGCTCTTTTCCCCCGGCTCCTCGCGGGAAATCTTCTCGCCGCGCAGCAGTCTTTCCACTTCCTCTCCCGTCAGCGTCTCGTATTCAAGCAACGCAGCCGCGAGCGAATGAAGGTCGTTCTTGCGCTTGTTGAGAATCCTCTTGGCCGTCGCTTCACCCTCGGTGATGAGCTTGCGCACTTCCTCGTCGATCAGCTTGGCAGTTTCGTCCGAAAGGTTCTTGGACTGGGTGATCGAATGGCCGAGGAACACTTCTTGTTCATTGCCGTTGTAGCGCACCCGCCCCAGCTTGTCGGACATGCCCCATTCGGTGACCATGGCGCGTGCCAGTTGCGTGGCCATCTGGATGTCGCCCGTCGCACCATTGGTGACGTTCTTCTCGCCGCCCAGGATGAGCTCGGCCTCGCGCCCGCCGAACAGCACCGCCAGCCGCGCCTCGCACCACTGGCGGGTTCGCGAGTGACGGTCGCCCTCCGGCAGATTCATGGTAACGCCAAGCGCCCGGCCGCGCGGGATGATGGTGACCTTGTGCAGGGGATCATAGGGAACCGACAGGCCGACGATGGCGTGCCCCGCCTCGTGATAGGCGGTGTTGCGGCGTTCTTCTTCGCTCATCACCATGGAGCGGCGCTCCGCGCCCATCATCACCTTGTCCTTGGCGTCCTCGAATTCCTGCTGGGTAACGATCCGCTTGTTGCGCCGCGCCGCCAGCAGTGCTGCCTCGTTCACCAGATTGGCGAGGTCGGCCCCCGAGAAGCCGGGGGTCCCGCGGGCAATGGTCCGGGCGTCGATATCGGGAGCCAGCGGCACATTGCGCATGTGGACCTTGAGGATCTGTTCGCGTCCCGAAACATCCGGATTGGGCACCACGATCTGCCTGTCGAAACGGCCAGGCCGCAGCAGCGCCGGATCGAGCACATCGGGGCGGTTGGTCGCGGCTATGAGGATTACCCCTTCATTGGCCTCGAAACCGTCCATCTCGACCAGGAGCTGGTTCAGCGTCTGCTCGCGTTCGTCATTGCCGCCGCCGAGGCCGGCGCCACGATGGCGGCCGACCGCATCGATTTCGTCAATGAAGATGATGCAGGGCGCATTCTTCTTGGCCTGCTCGAACATGTCGCGTACCCGCGATGCGCCGACGCCGACAAACATCTCGACGAAATCCGAGCCCGAAATGGTGAAGAACGGGACGTTGGCTTCACCCGCAATGGCCCGCGCCAGCAGTGTCTTGCCGGTGCCGGGCGGCCCGACCAGTAGCGCGCCCTTCGGGATCTTGCCGCCGAGCCGCTGGAATTTGTGCGGGTCTTTGAGGAAGTCGACGATTTCGACAAGGTCCTCCTTCGCTTCTTCGACGCCCGCCACGTCCTCGAAGGTGACACGGCCGTGTTTCTCGGTGAGCAGCTTCGCCTTCGACTTGCCGAAGCCCATGGCCTTGCCGCTGCCACTCTGCATCTGACGGATGAAGAATATCCACACACCGATGAGGGCAATGGTCGGCAGCCAGTAGAACAGCGCGTTGGTGAGGAACGAGTCGCTTTGCCCCGGCTGGAAATTGGTGATGACGCGATTCTCTTCGAGCGTCTTGAGCTGTGCCTCGGTGATAGGTCCGAAGGTGCGCACCGTCTTTCCGTCGGACAGTGTCGCCTGGATGACCTGGCTGATGCCGGCGTTGTCGGAATATGTCACCGCCTTGACATCGCCGGTCTTGAGTTTGGCAACGAATTCCGAGTAGCTGATTTCCGTTGCACCGGTCCGTGTCACCTGGCCCTGGAACAGGCTGAACAGGGCGAACAGCAGCATCGCGATGACAATCCAGACGGCGAAATTACGGAAATTGTTCACTTAGTCCTCTGCTCCCAATAGGCCTCGACCCAAACTTGCACTATAACATAGGCAGCCCCGCCTGCCTTGCCAAGCACGGCTTAAGCCTAAACAAAGGTTAGCGCAAGAAACGCGCCGAAACCCCCGCCTCCCTGCAGGCCTGCCCGCTATGCGGCAGGCAGACCGGAACGTCACCATCACAGATTGCAGGCAGGCCGGCCTGGACAAAGCCGGGCAGCAGCCGGTTGCGGACGATGCCGGACAGCGCCCGGACCGGTCGCACATTGAGCCCCTGGCGCCCCTCCGGTGTACGAATGTCCCAGCGCCCGTCCCACAGGAGCTGCCCGTCGACCGGCACCGGCGCCAGCGGAATCCGTCCGGGTTCGCGGCCAAGCAGGAACTCCCGGACCCGCATCGCAATTTCGCACCCGGCCAGCGTGGTTCGCTTTTGCACCGTGTCGCTGCGGGTAAACCAGGTTTCGAGCCGTTCAAGTCCAGACAGCGCCGCCCTGGGGCCAGGCCCATAAATCAGAATGAGGTGGTCAAGGACCCGGATTCGCAACTCGGTCGGCAATGCGCCAAAAGCCCCGCGCGGGACCCGGCAATATCCCTCCGGCCGGCGATCCACATGTGCCGCGATGAAATCCTCGCAAACGGCATTGAGCGCCTGATCGGCCCGCCGCGCCCGGAAGGCCGTCTCTTCGAGCGCTGCCGGAGTGATTCCGATGCCGGCGAGCGCCGGCAGGGCCTTGCGCACCCTGATGCGCTCGAACTGCAAATCCTCGTTGCTCGGATCATCGATCCAGAAAATGCCGCGCGCGCCGAGGAACGTCCTGAGCCGCTCCCGTGTGAGGTGCAGCAGCGGCCGATACAGCAGCACGCCATCAAGCTCGCGCTGCACTGGCATGCCGGCCAGCCCCTCGATGCCCGTGCCCCGTGCCAGCCGCATGAGCATGGTTTCAGCCTGATCCTCCACCGTGTGGGCGGTGACCAGCACACCTGCGCCTTGGCTCCTGCACCATCCGGCCATCAGCTGATAGCGGGCCTTCCGCGCCGTCTCCTGCAGCCGCGCGGCGGGCTTCTCGCCCTCCCAGTGCAGCAGCACATGGGCAAGCCCGAGTCCGGCTGCCTGCCGGGCCACTGTCTCTGCCTCCGCGCGTGAGCCTTTCCGCAGTCCGTGGTCGACCGTCAGAACCGTGATCCTCGGCGCCGGGCGGTTGCTCCGCCACGCCTGCGCCAACACCATGAGCGCGGTAGAATCGGACCCGCCGGAGACTGCAAGGGCGACATGTTCCGCATCCGCAATGGCGCGGAAGAGGTGATTTAACTCGTCCTGTGAAAATACCCCGGGCGGCGGCTCAGCAGCCGGCACGCTTGAACTCGTTTTGGGCGCGCTTGCGCGCTTCCGTGGACTTCGGGTATTTCTCGCTCACCGCACCGAAAGCCGCGCAGGCCTGTTCATTCTGTCCGAGGCGTTTCAGCGACAGGCCGAGCTTGAAGAGACTGTCGGCGGCCTTCCGGCTCTTCGGGAATTCCTGGTAGCCGGTCAGGAACGACTGCGCAGCCGCCTTGTAGTCGCCCTGGACATAGTAGGTCTCCCCCAGCCAGTACTGGGCATTGCCGGCCAGGCTGTGATCGCGGTGCCGGTTGATGAAGGTCTGGAACCCCGCTTCGGCATCGGCAAACTGCCGCCGCAACAGGCTCTCGTAGGAACGCTCATAGAGCGCCTCGGGCGAATTGAGATCGGCATCCTGCTGCACGGCCACGGGCTGTGTCTCGGTGACCGTCTGGCCGCCCGGCGCGACCAGTACCTGGCCTTCGAAGTCGCTTCCGGCCGAGCCGGAGCCCTTGAGCGTTCCAAGAATCTGCGGTCCCGGCGCCTTTTGCAGAGCCACCTGCTGTTCGTTGCCATTCTCGTCGATGATCGTGGTGACCAGGTTCTGATTGTCTTCGATCTGCTCGATTCCCTGGTCCGGCACACCGGTCTGAACCTGGGGCAGCTCGGCAGACTGGATGGTCTCTTCCCCGAGCGGCGCCACCGGCTCGGCCGCCGAAGCCTTTTTGCGCGCCTGCGGCTGCGCCCCGATGGCCCCCTTCAACTGCTGCACCTCGAAGGTGAGCTGTTCAACCTGGCCGACAAGCTGCCGGATCTGGTCCTCGAGCTGGTTCATGCGGACATTGATCTGTGCCGCCGACTGCGCAGCCGCGGGGAGTGCCGGGGCAGCCGTGGCAAGCAGGGCTGCCGCAAACAGGTAGGTGATCTTGGATTTCATTGTGCAGGACCGGTTAGTGACCGTCTTCATTCCACAAATTGGCGCCAAAGGCGGTGAAATTGCGGCTCTGATTGTGGCAATCTGAGGAATGCGACATGCTGTTGCCGGGGTGCAACAGTTATGCCACTCAGCCAGGATTGGCCCCGCCCGTCACAACGGTCACCGCGCGCCGGTTCTGCGAGTAGCACTGCTCGGCATCGCACAACGCCGCTGGCCGCTCCTTGCCGTACGCGATGGATGAGATGCGATTGCCGGCCACCCCGTTGGCAATCAGGAATTCCCGGGTAGCGGTGGCACGCCGCGCCGACAGAGCGATGTTGTATTCGCGCGTGCCACGCTCGTCGGCATGGCCTTCAACCTGCACGGTGACACCCTGGTACTGCTGCAGCCACTGCGCCTGCCGGCGCAACGTTTCCTGGGCTTCCGGCGTGAGGTTGGACTGGTCGACGATGAAATAGACCCGGTCGCCCACATTGGTCTCGAAATCGCGGACCGACCCCGGTGTCGCGGAGCCGATGCCGCCGCCGGTTCCTTCCTCGAGGTCGGGCGTGTTCTTCTTCGAGCAGGCTGCCAGTGCCAGCAGGCAGCATGCAACTACCGCAACCCTTGTAATCTTCATGCTCGCCAGCCCACGCATCATCTCATCCCACTCCTGTCCACCGGCTCATCCGATGACCCGATCCCGCCGACCGTCCATGCAGCAGCGAACCCCATAACTGTGGCGGAACATGGTTAAGAAACCATCACCCGCCTGTGCAGCGCCGGGGCCCGCGCCACCTGAGCGGGTTTATGACAGTTCGACGGCGGCGATTTTGTGACCGCCAGCCGCCGCGCGAAGTCAGCTTGTCTTGGCGCCCGACGTGATCACTGTCACAGCGCGACGGTTCTGGGCGTAACACTGCTCGGCATCACACAGCGCCGCCGGACGCTCCTTGCCATAGGCAATGCTCGAGATCCGCGACGCCTCGATACCCTGTGCGATCAGGAACTCCCGGGTTGCCGTCGCCCGCCGCGCCGACAGGGCAATGTTGTATTCGCGCGTGCCGCGCTCATCGGCATGGCCTTCGATCTGCACCATGACACCCGGGTACTGCTGCAACCATTGTGCCTGCCGGCGCAGCGTCTCCTGGGCTTCCGGCGTCAGTGTCGACTGATCGACGATGAAATAGACCCGGTCACCGACCTCCTGCTGGAACTGCTCGGCCGATCCGGCCACGGCTCCCAGACCCGGGCCGGCATTGGCCTCGAGATCGGGCGTGGCCTTCTTCGAGCACGCCGCCAGAGCCAAAAAACAGCAACTCACCGCGGCAATCTTGAAACTCGCAACACGACGCAACATTCAACCCACTCCTTCGTACGTCATTGATGATATCGCAGCGCGATCCCCTCGCCTGCTGCCTGCCCGGGGCCCCCCGGCCCGCAATTCGTGATGTGCCACCCCGCGGCCTCCCACTAGTTGAGCAGTGGTGACCACGCCGGATCGGATGCAAATCCCTCTGTTCTCACCGGCTGCTCGTTGTAGCCGGTGATATCGACCGAAAACAGCTTTGGCCCACCCGCATCTCCAGGCTGATCACGGAAGAACATGATGACACGGCCATTCGGCGCCCAGGTCGGGCCTTCATTGTGAAAACCTTCGGTTAATATTCTCTCACCGGAACCGTCCGGCCGCATCACCCCGATCGCAAACCGCCCGCCGCCGAGTTTGGTGAAGGCAATATAGTCGCCCTTCGGCGACCACACCGGCGTCGAGTAGCGCCCATCTCCGAAGCTGATGCGCCGCTGCCCCGAGCCGTCGGCATTCATAACGTAGATCTGCTGTCCGCCGCCGCGGTCCGATTCGAAAGCGATCTGCCCGCCATCCGGAGAATAGGATGGGGCGGTGTCGATGGCCGGTGTATTGGTGAGCTGACGCAATTGCCGCGACCTGAGGTCCAGCACATAGATGTTGGCATTGCCGCCTTCCTGCAGGCTAAGCGCGACGCGCTGGCCGTCCGGTGAGAAGCGCGGGGCAAAACTCATGTTCGGAAAGTCGCCCACCAGTTCACGCTGCCCGGTTTCGATATTGTAGAGGAACACGCGCGGCGTATCGCCGTCGAACTCCATGTAGGTGATTTCGGGGCCGGTCGGCGAGAACCGCGGCGTCAGCACGATGTTGCGGCCATTGGTGATCGTCCGCACATTGGCTCCGTCCTGATCCATGATGGCCAGCTTCTTCACCCGCTTGTCCTTCGGCCCGGTTTCACTGACGAACACCACGCGGGTATCGAAGTAGCCGTCGATGCCGGTGAGTTGCCGGTATATCTGGTCCGAGATCTGGTGTGCGATCCGCCTCCAGGCTTTCGGCGAGGCGCTCATCTGCAGCCCGACGAGTTGCTGCTGCGTGCCCGTATCCCACAGTCTGAAATCGGCACGCAGCTTGCCTGCAGCCAGTGATACCTGTCCGGTGACCAGCGCCTTGGCCTGGATCTGCCGCCAGTCGGCGAATCGCGGCTCAGCATTGAAGTCCGCGATCTGCTCGATGAAGGAGGCTGGATCGAGCGGCGCGAAGAATCCGGAGCGTCCGAGGTTGTTGGCAATGACTCCCGCAATATCGGCACCCATTTGTGCCTCTTCGCCGCTACCGCCGAGAAATGCCGGAATGGCAATCGGTAGCGGATTGATGTTGCCGGGTGAAACGTCCACTTCCAGCGCGCGGGCCGACGGCATGGCCCACAGGAACAGCGCAATCAGGGCAATCACCCGGGCGCGCAGAGTCTGATTCACGAGTTGCAGGTTCATGTAGCCTCGGAGACTGATCAGGTCATCATGTTTGGATTGAAATTGATCGTGATCTCCTTCCAGAGATCATACTTGTCGGGCGGCAGGAAGTCGTAGGTCTGGCATTCCATGATCGCCGACACGGCCGACTGCGCCGTCGTCTGCGACAGCGCATCGCCCCCCGCGCTCACAACCTGCGGCAGCCCCACGACATTGCCCATGGGATCCAGATGGAACCGCACCTTGACCACGATCTGCGCTTCGCGCGCGCCAGCCGGCGCTGCCCAGCATTGCGACAGCCGCTGGCGCAGCATGTCGATCAGGGTCGCCGCAAGCTGCTCGTCCGATCCCGACATGTTGACCGCCGCCTGCTGCGGCTCGCCGGATTCAGGTGACGGCTTCTGCGGCGCTGTTTTCTTGTCGTCGATCTTGTTGAGGAAGTTCTCGATCTCGCTGACGTCGAACTTCTTCTCGGGCTTCTTCTTTTCGGGCTTCTTTTCCGGCTTCTTCTCGGGCTTGACCTCCGCCTTCTTGACCTCTTCCTTCGTCTTCTGCTCCTCCTTCTTGGGCAACGGCGTGTCGTCCACCGTTTCCTTGATGAGGTCCTTCAACGGGTCCTCAGGCTTTGGTTCTTCCACCTTCTTGGGTTCTTCGGTCTTCTGGGGCTCTTGCTTCTTGGGCTCCGGCGGCGGCTCGGCCTTGGGCTCTTTGGCTGCCGTCTTGACTTCGGGCGCCACCTCGGGAGCCGGCTTGGCCTCCTTGACCACCTCCTGCGGCTTGGGTCGCGGCTTTTCCACCTTCTGCGGTGCTTCTTCCGTCCTGGTCATGGCTATGCGCTTGGAAAAATCCTCGACCGAGACGATGTCGACCGGGATCATTTCCTGCTCTTCGACCTTGAACTGCTCAGGGTTAGGCAGCACGATGAATGTGGCGATGAGGATCGCCACATGCAGAGCCAGCGATGTGATCAGGCTCCAGCGCATAGTCAGTTCGACGGCTTCTTCGGTTTGTCGCCGGTAACGAGGCCCAGCTTCTTGTAGCCGGCAGCACTCAGGGCGCCCATCACCTCCATCACCCGGCCGTAATTCACGCCCGTGTCACCACGCACAAAAATCTGCTCCTCATAGCCATTCTTGGCTATGGCCTCCAGCTTGGGCACCAGCGTGGCGATGTCGATCTCCGTCTCCTGCAGATAGGTCTTGCCTTCGGAGGTTACCGAAACCGTGATTGGCTCTACCTTGGACTGCAGCGGCTTCGCCTCGGTTTTGGGCAGTTCGATCGGCACCCCGACCGTCATCAGCGGCGCCGCCACCATGAACACGATGAGCAGCACCAGCATCACATCGACGAGCGGTGTGACGTTGATCTCGCTCATGGCCGAATAGTTCGATTTTCTGCGGCTTGACCGCCGCAAATAGCCACCCTTGGCACCACCAGCCGAAGCAGCCATGCGCTAAGCCCTCTCATCCAGCTGGCGAGAAATGATCGCCGAGAACTCATCAGCAAAATTCTCTAGCCGCATCCCGATCCTCGCAGCGTCCGCAGTGAACATATTATAGAAGATTGTCGCCGGTATGGCAGCAAGGAGGCCCATTGCGGTTGCAAACAGGGCCTCCGCAATGCCGGGAGCCACAACCGCCAGATTGGTGTTCTGGGAATTGGCGATGGCCTGGAAGGAGGTCATGATGCCCCACACCGTACCGAACAGGCCGATGAACGGGGTGGCCGAGCCGGTCGTTGCCAGGAACAGCAGCCGCGACTCGACCCGGCCCATTTCCTTCTGGATCTGGACATCCATCACCTTCTCGATGCGTTCCTTCACGCCCTGGAAGCCCGCCCGCATGGCCGCGTCCTGGCTGCGCTTCCATTCGCGCATCGCCGCCATGAAAATTGAAGAAAGACCCATGCTTTCGCGAGGACCGAGCGTCAGATAGAGGTCGTCGAGCGACTGGCCGGACCAGAAAATCTGCTCAAACCGGTCATTGGCGGCATTCATCCGCCTGACCATGACGAATTTTTCGATGATGATCGCCCAGCACCAGACCGACGCGAGCGCCAGCCCCAGCATCACCAGCTGGACCACCCAGCCCGCCTGCATGACCAGGTGCCAGAGAGAGATTTCGCCGGCCTGCTGGACGGCTTCTACTGTGACTGGATCCATAACTGCTTCCCACCGCCCATGCGGCAATCCCCGTTCCCGCGGCGCCAGACCACCTGATCTTTCAAGGAGAAGGCGCCGTGAAACAGGCAAAATCTGTCGAAACTGCGGCGATCCCGCCTCAACGTGCCGAATCGCTCCGCAGGCCCCGCCGGCTGCGGCGACGCCCGCTAGCAGATGATGGCGATATGGTTAAGGCTTCGTTAGGCCGGTCCCCACCACTGCCGCGGCCGTCTGCGTTGACCCACCCGCCACGAACGCCTAATCGGGCGCATGCGCTTGTGTTACCTGCATATCGGTCCGCACAAGACCGGTTCGTCCTCGATCCAGACGCTGCTCTTCTCGGTTGCGGAGGAACTCAACAGACAGGGCTTCTACATCCCGGACATGGTCGCCATTAAGGCAGGCGGCCGCCACCATTTGATCGCCCAGGAACTGAGGTCAGGCAGGGGAACCGGGTACCTGGCCGGTCTCGCCGCCGAACTGCGCCGTCACGATTGTCCCAGCCCCATCGTGCTGTCTTCCGAAGGGCTTTCCCTGCGCATCCACGAACGCGAAGCACGTGACCGCATCGCGGACTACTTTTCGGACCTTGGCTATGCGGTCACTGTGCTCGCCCATGTCAGGCCGCAGGCCAGCCGCATGAATTCCCTTTACACTGAGCGCATCAAGAAGCTCATCCACGATGACACGTTTGATGACTTCTTGACACGGTTCCGGGCCGATCCGCTGAACGATCTTGGCACGAAGTTCGCGGGCCTGTTGACGGATGCCCGTTTCCGCACCGTGCTCATCCCGTTCAACAAGGCACTGCTGCGCCACGGCATCGGGCGCGATTTCCTGGGCCGCATTGGCGCCGACACCGGCTTCCTGGGCGACACGGTTGAAATGGCGCGCAACGAGTCGCCAGGAGCAAAAACGGTGGCCGCCCTGCTGGAGATCGGCCGCCGGCGGCGCGCATCGGGTCTCGCCGTCAGCCAGGAGTCGCTCGTTGCATGTGCGTCCGCCTTGCGCAAGATGGCTGGAACCCTGGGGTGGAACGCCGACAAGTACTTGGGATCGACCATCGCCCAGCGCTGCGCGACGGTCGCACAGTTTGGCGCCGGCAACCATGCCTTCGCGGAGCGGGTCTGGCAGTGCTCGTGGTCCGAACTCTTCGGCGAGGATGACGCTGCGCTCTGCGCTGAGCCGCAATGCGTCTATTCACCCGTGGCTGCATCGGCTTCGGAGCGCGCCGAGTTTGAGGAGTTTTGCACATTCGGGCTCGACCTGCTCAGCCGCCAGCGCGCTCCGGCCGCTTGACTGCGGCAGACAGGGCGGCCACCATGGCCTTCGGCAGGCGCCGCGGCCTGCCTTGGTCGTCCACGAGCGCAACGGTTACTTCCGCGGTGAAGAGCGCTTCCGTCTGGCGCCTGACATTCTGAATGAGCTCCAGGCGTGCGCCTGCCATCTCCCGGAACCGCGTTTCCACCTCGAGCAGATCGTCGATCCGGGCCGGCTTCAGAAAATCGCAGACCATGCGCCGGACGACGAATCCCATGCGGCCCTCGCTTGCATGCCAGTGCAGTTCATGATGCTGCACGCCGAGCAGCCTGAGGCAGTCGGAGCGCCCCCGTTCGCAGAATTTGAGGTAGTTCGCGTGATAGACCGCGCCCGAGAAGTCGGTGTCCTCGTAATAGACGCGGACGGGCAGGACATGCGCGCCTTCGGTGAACCGGCCGGCGAGACTCGGCCAGCGTTCAGTCATTGTCGTCCCCGAGCGGCAACAGCCCCTGTGTGATCTCGGGCCGCTGCGGCACCGCCAGGCCGAGATGCCGGAATGCATGTGGGGTGAGGAGCCGCCCGCGCGGCGTCCGGTTGAGGAACCCGAGCTGCAGCAGATAGGGCTCGACAATGTCTTCAATGGCATCCCGCGCTTCCGACAGCGACGCCGCGATTGTATCGATGCCGACCGGGCCGCCGCCGAAATTCAGCGCAATGCACGTGAGATAGCGGTGATCGAGGGCATCGAGACCGGCATCGTCGACATCGAGGCTTCGCAATGCCTTATCGGCCGCCGCGCGGTCGATCACTACGGCCCCGGCAACTGAGGCGAAATCCCGGACCCGCCGGAGCAGCCTGCCGGCGATGCGCGGTGTGCCCCGCGAGCGCTTGGCGATTTCCAGTGCCCCGTCCTCGGAAATGCCGACCTGCATGACCCGCGCGCCGCGCCGGACAATGTCGAGAAGCTCCTCGACCGTATAGAAGTCGAGCCGTACCGGGATGCCGAACCGGTCACGCAGCGGCGTCGTCAGCAGCCCCGTGCGTGTCGTCGCTCCGATCAGAGTGAACTTGGCAAGATCGATCCTCACCGACCGTGCCGCCGGGCCCTCGCCGATGATGAGATCGAGCTGGAAATCCTCCATGGCGGGATAGAGAATCTCTTCGACCACCGGGCTGAGCCGATGGATCTCGTCGATGAACAGCACATCGCGGTCCTCCAGGTTGGTGAGGAGCGCGGCGAGATCCCCGGCCTTTGCGATCACCGGTCCGGACGTCGCCCGAAAATTGACACCGAGTTCCCGCGCCACGATCTGCGCGAGCGTCGTCTTGCCGAGCCCCGGCGGCCCGGCAAACAGCGTGTGGTCGAGCGCTTCCTTGCGCGCCTTCGCCGCCTCGATGAACACACCCAGATTCTGCTTGGCCTTCCCTTGACCCACGAACTCCGCCAGCCGCTGCGGCCGCAGATGCGTGTCGGCCTGATCCTCAGGTCTCGGTTCGCGATCGATGAGGCGCTGGTTCATGTGGCCGCCAGTTCACGCAGCGCCAGTCGGATCAGTTTCTCCGTTGGCTGATCTTCGCCGCCCTTCTTCATCGCAGCACTCACCGCGGCACCCGCCTGCACCTGGGCATAGCCGAGATTGACCAGCGCTGAGACTGCATCCGCCGCCGCTGTCGGACGCGGCGCTTCGAGTTCGGCCTGGAGCCTGGCGATGCCACTGTCGGCCGGGGCGAAGGCGGGCGCCTTGTCCTTGAGTTCGACCACAATGCGTTCGGCCAGTTTCCTGCCGACACCTGGCGCGCGGGCAATCATCGCCTTGTCCTGCAGTGCGATGGCACTGGCGAGGTCCGATGCCGAGAGCGTCGAGAGAATGGCCAGCGCCACCTTGGTTCCAACGCCCTGGACCGTTTGCAGCAGTCGAAACCATTCACGCTCGCTCTGTGTGGAGAAACCCACCAGCCGGATCATGTCCTGGCTGACCAGCATCTCGGTGTGAAGCTCCGCGGTTTCGCCTACCGGCGGCAGGGCCGCCAGCGTCTTCGCCGAACCGAACACGTGATAGCCCACGCCCCCGACATCGACGATCACCCAATCTTCGCCGAAACTGTCGATCTTGCCCCTGAGCTTACCGATCATGGATGCGTATCCGGCGCAATGATGTCGAGATCGGCGAAATAGCTGCGATACCGGCCGGCGTCACGGGTCAGGAGCCGATAGCCCTGCACCTTTGCATGTGCGCCAATCAGGAAATCCGGCAGTACCCTTTCCCGCTGACCGCCACCCTTTCGGTACGCCACATGTGCGATGCCGGCCAACTGCGCCGCCTCCCAGGGAAGCGATTCGCGCCGCAGTCCGATGCCGGCGAAGGCCCGTTCAACCTTGGTTATATCGTTGAAATACATGGCTGACTCCGCAACGACGATCTGATTGATGACCAGTGACCCGGGAAGCGCCGCAGACAGGGCTTCCGCTGACCACTCGCTCCAGCGCTGCCGCCCGTCAAAGACGTCGATCAGGACATTCGAATCAACGATGATCGACTTCATCGCGTGGCCCGCGCGTCAGGTCCATGATCTCATCGGTGCCAAGGCCGCTGTGCCAGCCCTCTCGCCGCGCCCGTTCGCCGATCTCCTTGAGCTTGCGGACCAGCTCTCTGCCGGGATCGTCGGTCTTTCTGGCATCGAGATTGACCAGCACATACTCGCCCGCGGCATTGCGCTCTATTCCGACATCGCTCCCGGGCCCCAGGCCCAGGCTCTCGCGCACCTCCTTGGGCACTGTCATCTGGCATTTGCTGGTCAGCTTCATGTAATACCTCTCCGGTATTACCTATCAGGCGGACCGGAACGCGTCAAGAACGCTCCGCCCGCGTGGCCAAACCCGCCCGCCCGCGGTGGTGGGCATGGCAGATGGCGATGGCCAGCGCGTCGGTCGAATCCGCCGAATTGAGCTCGGCCCTGGGCAGCAGCAATCGCACCATGTGCTTAACCTGTCCCTTTTCGGCATGACCCGCCCCGACCACCGACTTCTTGACCATGTTCGGGGCATATTCCGCGACCGGAATGCCAAGGGCCGCCGGCACCAGCATGACCACGCCGCGTGCCTGGCCAAGTTTCAGCGTGGCGCGGGCATCCTTGTTGACGAAGGTCTCCTCGATGGCCGCCTCCTCCGGGCCGAAAGTCTTGAGCACCGCCAGCAACTGTTCATGGATCTGGAGCAGCCGTTCGAACAGCGGCGCGCGTTCGTCCGAGTGCACGCTGCCATCGGCAACATAGGAGAGCCGCGTGCCCTCCGCTTCAATGACGCCCCAACCGGTGTTTCGCAAGCCAGGGTCGAGGCCGATGATTCGCACGCAAGCAGTCGCCATGGACCGCCCCATACCACTATTCGTGAGCCGGAGCAGCGGCCACGCCATGCTTGCCGCCGCCTATTGAAAGTACATGAGCGCGGCTGCCACGATTGCTTCTGGGGCATCTTCCTGTAAGAGGTGCCCGCATTGGGGAATCTCGACAAACCGTTCAACCCCCAGACGCCTCGCCAGTTCACGGCCCCTCTCAACAGGAATCCACCCGTCGTCGGCGCCCCACAACAGGCTGCAGGGGCAGCGCACTTGATCCAACGAGTCTTCAATTTCGTCAGTGAAGCGCTGGTCCATTTGCGCAATCTGCCGATAGAACGCGGCCTGCCCGGCTTCGCCTGTCCAAGGCTTGACATAACCATCGAGCGCCTCTGCAGTCAGTGGTTTGAAGGCCGCGCCCCGGACATAGGCCGTGAGAATGGCCGAATGGATATATGCGGGAACACCGGCGAAGGCCGCTTCAAAGCGTCTTACATGCTGCACGAACGGCGAACCCCAAGGACTGAGCGCAACGGGGTCTACCAGCAACAGTTTCCGAAACTCTCTGCCATTTAGCAGATGAGCGCGAAGCGCCGTTGCGCCACCGAAATCATGCGCAATGACGTTCGGTGAATCGAGATCCCAAAACTTCAGCAGGTCCGCCAGCAGCCGGTTCTGGACTCCGAGCGAGACATCCTGCCCCGAACGCATTTCCGACTGACCGTAGCCGAGGAGATCGTACACGAAAAGCTGGTAGTGCCGTGCCAGCTCGCGCGCTACGGCGCGCCAGACAAAGGAGGAAAACGGTGTTCCATGCACAAGAGCGATCGGCGGCCCCGAACCCATGACGTCATAGGCCACCGCCATGCCACCGAAAGTGAAGGATCGTGAAAGCTGCCACCCGCTTCCCAACCGTCCGGACCCGTGCTCAGGCGGCATTGAGCTTCGCCATCACCTCGTCGGAAATCTCGACATTGGTGAAGACATTCTGGACGTCGTCATCTTCTTCCAGCGCTTCGACCAGTTTCATCAGCGACTCGGCCCTCTCCTGATCGGCGGGCGCCATGGTCTGCGGCTTCCACACGATCTTGACCGAGTCAGCTTCGCCGAGTTTGGCGGCCAGCGCCGACGACACTTCGCCGATGTTCTCGAAAGCGCATGTGACCGTGTGGCCCGTCTCGTCCGACTGCACATCGTCGGCTCCTGCTTCGATGGCGGCCTCCATCAAGGCATCCGCCGTACCCGCTTGCGGCTTGTAAACGATCTCCCCGACCCGGTTGAACATGAAGGAAACGGACCCCGTTTCCCCGAGATTGCCGCCATACTTGATGAACAGTGAGCGGACCACCGATGCCGTGCGGTTGCGGTTGTCGGTCAGCGCCTCGACAATCACTGCGACGCCGCCGGGCCCATAACCTTCGTAGCGAATCTGCTCATAGGTGTCGGCATCGCCGCCCATCGCTTTCTTGATGGCGCGTTCGATATTGTCCTTCGGCATGTTTTCGGCGCGAGCGTTCTGCACCGCCAGCCTGAGCCGCGGGTTCTTCTCCGGATCGGGCAGCCCTGACTTCGCCGCAACGGTGATTTCACGTGCCAGCTTGGAGAAGAGCTTGGAGCGGATCGCATCCTGCTTGCCCTTGCGGTGCATGATGTTCTTGAATTGCGAATGGCCGGCCATGGCGGATTTCCGTTCTGTCAAACACCCGTGATTTTGCCGCCTTATAGCTGCCAATCCCCGGCATTAACAAGCACGCGGCGGCAGCGCTTAACCGCTCCTTAAAGTTAATCAATCAAGTCTCAGAGCTATTGGTGAGTAACTGGAGAGCGTACCCATGGCGGCAAAGACAGCGATGCTCGACGACGTTTCGTTCGTAGCGGAAGGCATAACCGGCACCGCCTGTGCCACGGCCCTGCGCAAGACTCGCTCGCTTGCCGAAGCGGCGCCCTCCGGTCGCGCCTTTGCCGCCATCGCAACACTCGCCGAACTGTCGCGCCGCATCGAGGATTCTCTCGAAACCGGAGCCGACGCGCTGGCTGCCGATGATCCTGACTCGGCGTCCCTTGAACTGGCCCGTGCCGTGGTGCTGATGGATCGCCTGACCGCCGAGGCCAAGGGCGACCCCGCCGCCAGGCCGCCGCAACCCTCTTATTTGCGGCGCCGGCGCGTTCACTTCGACCTCTGATGCCGGAGCACGAACCGATAAGGATCCTCAGGGAGGAAATCCTTTCCGACGACTGGGCGAGGCTCACCCGATATGTGATCGACTACCGTCGCCGCGACGGAATCTGGGAACAGCAGGTACGCCAGGTCTATGACCGCGGGCACGGCGCAGCAATTCTGCCCTACGATCCGGAACGCCGCAGCGTGCTGCTCGTCCGGCAGTTCCGCCTTCCTGCCTATCTGGCAGGCCACCGCGACCTCCTCATCGAGGCTTGCGCCGGCCTCCTCGACGCCAACGATCCCGAGACGGCCATCGCCAAGGAAGCAGAGGAGGAACTGGGCTACCGCTTGCGCCAGCCCGTGCGGGTGTTCGCGCCTTTCATGAGCCCCGGCAGTGTCAGCGAGCGCCTCTACCACTTCATTGCGCGCTATAGCCCTGCCGACCGCATCGCGGCGGGGGGCGGTTCCGCCCATGAAGGAGAAGACATCGAAGTGCTTGAGCTCCCGATTGACGAAGCACTCGCCATGATTGCAGACGGCCGCATCATCGACGCCAAGACCATTCTGCTGCTGCAGCATGTCCGCCTGAGCGGACTGATCTAGTTCCGGATCCCCCGCAGGCGCTCGGAGCGGCGGCGCAGAAGCTCGACAGTCACCAGCACGGCCGTCGAGAACAGCACCAGCACCGTCGCTGCGGCGGTGATCGTCGGGCTGATCAGCTCGCGGATGCCGGAGAACATCTGCTTGGGCAGGGTGCGCTGCTCCGGACTCACCAGGAACAGCGCCACCACGATCTCGTCGAACGAAGTGACAAAGGCGAACAACGCACCGGAAATGACCCCCGGCAGGATGAGTGGCAGCACGACCTTGAAGAAAACCGTGTGCGGAGGCGCGCCGCAGGAAGCGCCTGCGCGCATCAGCGTGCGGTCGAAACTGGTGAGGGTTGCGGTGACGGTGATGACTACAAAGGGTGTCGCCAGTGCGGTGTGCGCAAGAATGAGCCCGAACAGCGTGCCGGCAAGGTTCATGCGGGCGTAGAACAGGAACATGCCGACCGCCGAAATGATGACCGGCACGATCATCGGCGAGATCAGTGCCGCCATGATGATCCCGCGTCCCGGGATCGTGGCACGCGACAGGCCGAGCGCCGCCAGCGTGCCAAGCGCTGTCGCGAGGAAAGTCACGGCGAACGCCACGATCAGGCTGACCTTGAGTGCGCCCGTCCAGCGCTCGTTCGTGAAGAAGCCGTAGTCGCCAAAATACCACTGCAGCGAGAAGCCGGGCATCGGATAGCTGAAGAAGCTTTCCGAATTGAATGACAGCGGCATGATTACCAGGATCGGCGCAATGAGGAACAGAAGCACCAGTCCGACGAACGCCCTGAGGCCGAAATAGGCCATCTTCTCGCCGGTGGTCATGTAGGCGGGCAGGGCCATGGCGGTTAACCCAGTTTCATCCGGTCAATGCCGATCAGTTTGTTGTACACGTAGTAGAGGATAAGCGTGGCTACCAGCAGGATCGTCCCGAAAGCACAGGCCTTGCCCCAGTTGTTCTCCCGGTTGATGGCCTCGGCGATGAAGCCCGACACCATCTGGTCGGTCGGACCGCCGACCAGCGCCGGGGTGATGTAGTAGCCGAGGCACAGGATGAAAGTGAGCAAACAGCCCGCCGCGACGCCCGGCAGCGTCTGCGGCATGTAGACCTTGAGAAATGCGTAGAACGGTGTCGCGCCAAGCGACTTTGCCGCGCGCATGTAGGACGGCGAAATGGTCTTCATGACGCTGTAGATCGGCAGCAGCGTGAACGGGAGCTGAATATGCGTCATCGCCACCACCGTGCCGAACCGGGAGAAGATGAGCCGCAGCGGACTGTCACTCAGGCCAAGCCCCATGATGGCGTTGTTGATCATGCCATTGTCTTGCAGGATGACGAACCAGGCGGTGGTACGGACCAGTAGCGAGGTCCAGAACGGCAACAGCACGAAGATCATGAGGATGCTGGCGGTGCGCTGCGGCACGGTCGCCAGCATATAGGCCACCGGATAGCCGAGGATCAGCGTACATACCGTGACCAGTGCCGAGATGCCGATGGTGCGCAGCAGGATATCGACATAGATCGCCCGGTCGCGGGGCATTCGCTCGATTGACCCGTCGGCGCTTTGCCGCAAGTCCAGCATGCTGAGCAGATAGAAGGGGGTGTAGGCGCTTGAGCTTCGCCTGATCGCGGCCCACGTCTCCTGCTCGCCCCAGACCTTGTCTTCGGCAATCACCGCCTCCTTGAAGGGCGCTGTGAAACTCTCGGCTTTCCGTCCCATCGTGATGACTTTCGAGCGGATGCCTGAAAGTTCGTAGTTGAGCCGCTTGCCGATCAGCGCCGTCGCTTTCGCCTTGTGTGCCTCCTTCATGTCGTCCACGAAGGCCGCGAACACCTCTTCACCCGGCGCATCTTTGCCGTCCCAGTCCTCGAGGGCGGCAATTGTCTGCGGAAGGCTCCTGCCGACGTCCGGATCGTAGACTGCATTGTAGAGCATCATCACGATGGGCATGATGAAGCTGACAAAGATGAACAGGAACAACGGCGCTATGAGAGCCAGCGCCCGTAGACGCTCTCGCCTTTCCGCCTGCCGCAATTTGATCTTGAGGGGCGTGCCGTCGGCGGCACGCATGATGCCGTCAGCGAATGTGGCGTCGGCCACCGTCATGGCGTCACTCCGATTGGCAGATCGGTCACTCGGGAGGGAGATGCCAAAGCGGCGCTCCCCTCCCGAATGTTCAGTGTTACTGCGCGACCCAGGCGTTGAAGCGCTCGCGCAGTTCGTCGCCCTTGTCGGCCCAGAACTGCGGATCGATCACCAGCGCCGTTGTCATGTTGTCGGGCGCCGTCGGCAGGTCAGGGAGCACCTCCGGGTTCACGTTCGGAATGGCGTCCTTGTTGGCGGGACCATACGAGATATAGTTCGTCTGGTCCGCCATCCGCTCCGGCTGGCTCGCATATGTAATGAACCTGTAGGCGGCGTCCAGCCGTGGCGTACCCTTGGGGATCGCCCACCAGTCCCAGTCAAGGCCCTGCATGTCCCAGATGATCTTGAACGGCTTCTTGTCGTTCTTGACCGCCCCGTAGATTCGGCCGTTCCAGGCTGACGTGATCGCCACCTGGCCGTCTGCCAGGAGCTGCGGCGGCTGGGCCCCGGCTTCCCACCACACGACATCCTTCTTGATCGTGTCCAGCTTCTTGAATGCCCGGTCGACCCCTTCAGGCGTGCCCAGCACCTTGTAGACGTCGGCCGGAGCCACGCCATCCGCGATCAGAGCCCACTCGAGGTTGACGAAAGGACTCCTCTGGAGCCCGCGCTTGCCCGGGAACTTTGCCAGATCGAACACATCCGCCATCTGCGTTGGCGCCGGATCGAGCTTGGTCGTGTCATAGGCAAGCACGGTGCCGTAAACGATGTTCGGAACGGCGCAATCCATCAGGTCGCCACCGATGAACTTGTCGCGATCGAGACCGAGTTTCCCCCAGTCGATCTGTTCGAAGATGCCCTCGGCGCACCCGGCGAGTACCGTCTGCGTATCAACGTCGATGACATCCCACGTGATGTTGTTGGCCTCGACCATGGCGCGGACCTTGGCGATCTCGCCATTGTATTCCTCTTCCGTGACCTTGTTGCCTTCCTTCATGTAAGGCTCGTAAAAGGCCTTGCGCTGGCTTTCGGAATAGGCACCGCCCCACGACACGATGGTGAGTTCATCGGCCGCCTGCGCGGGCGCTGCCGCGAACAATGCCGTACCGGCCAGCAGCACGGCGCCCAGAATTCCTGTAAGTCTCTTCATTCAACGTCTCCCAAAAATGCCAGCAGCCTGGCAGCTCCGAATCGTTCCCAGTTTCTTTGAAGGACTTGGCATGAAGCGCCCGCACGACGCCGTGCGTTGCCGCAGCTCCAGGCTTGATCCTCCCCTTGGTGCGCCCCGGACCTTGGCAGTTCTGTTCGCAACCCTGTGCGATGCGCTGCCATAAGACCGGAAATTTGGACGCTGGAATAGAATACTAGACCCAGTTGCGAGGGCCGTCACTAGAGTTTTTTGACGCCTGGCCACAAAACCCGGTCATGACCCTACCAGAACGCGATTTCTGCCTGCGCCAGCCGGCCGCCGATCCGCAGCGGCCCGATGGCCACCGCCAGCCCTGTCCGGTCATCGGTTTCGACCGCCACCCCACACACGGTTGCGGCCCCCTCCGCCGGCCGCAACCGCTCGACCGGCAGCTTGCGCAGGAACCGCTGCAGTGGCTCGTCCTTGGCCATGCCGATGACCGAATCATAGTCGCCGCACATGCCCGCGTCGGAGATATAGGCGGTGCCACCAGGCAGGAGCTGATGGTCGGCGGTCGGCACATGCGAGTGCGTCCCCGCGACCAGGCTCACCCTGCCGTCGACGAAATGCCCGAAGGCCATCTTCTCCGAAGTCGCCTCGGCATGGAAGTCGATGAGAATGGCATCACAGGCGCGCCCCAGCGGGCACGAATCGATCTCCCGCCCCACCACCGGGAATGGATCGTCGAGCATTGGCTCGATCATCACCCGCCCCATGGCATTTATCACCAGCACGCGCTGCCCCGCTGCCGTGTGGAAGATGTTCGCCCCGCGTCCGGGCGCGCCTGAAGGGTAGTTCAGTGGGCGGAGCATATTGGGCGTCCGCTCGATGAACACCAATGCCTCTCGCTGATCGAAGGCATGATTGCCGAGCGTTACCACATCGGCGCCGGCGTCGATCAGGCCGTTGAAAATGTCTTCGGTGATGCCGAAACCATGCGCAGCATTTTCGCCATTCACCACCACGAGGTCGGGCCGGTAGCGCGCCTTGAGCAGTGGCAGTTCCCGATGCACGGCCTCGCGCCCGCTGCGCCCCACGACATCGCCAAGGAATATGAGCCGCAATTCACCCCTCCGCCGGCTGGAAGCTACCGGCTTCCGTCATGATCCAGTCAAGCGGCTGGTCATGCGGCCCGTGGGGAACTTCCGGAATTTCCTGTGCAGCGTAGGCAACCCCGATAGCCGTGATCGGTTTGAGGCGGCGCAGCTGCTCCAGCGTCCGGTCATAGAATCCGCCGCCATAGCCGAGCCGGTACCCCTTGCGGTCGAAAGCCAGCATCGGCACCAGGAGGAGGTCGGGTTCGACCTCTTCCGCACTTTCCACTGGAACCGGAATATCCCAGATACCGGCAACTGTCTCATCGCCGGGCGCCCACTGCCGGAACACCAGCGGCAGGCCCTTGCCGACCACCACCGGTAGCGCCGTGACCCACCCGACTGCCACCAGCTTTGCCATCAGCGGCAGCACCGAAATCTCGCTTTTGTACGGCTGAAAGCCGGAGGCCACCCGCCGCCCCATGCGGTGATCGCAGGGCAGGCCGCGCCTGGCCAGGGCCAATCCGGCTGCCGCGCCAGCACGCGCATGCGCCGCTTCCCGCGCTTTGTTGGCGGCCTGCCGCGCCACTTTCTTGCGCTGCGCAAGCGCATCCAGATCGCTACTCACCATTTCACCCCCGAAACATGCGGCGAGCCATCATGGGCCGTGAGAGGTGACGATCCCGGGCACCTACAAGAGTAGGTGGGCGCCGTGTGAACGAGGCCACAGCCAAGTCCAGGAACAGCTCCCTTTGGAATCGCATAGGCCCCAGGGAATATGCTCTTCACGCACCGGACAGCCCGCCGCCCCCGTATATAGGCCGGCCGGGCGAGCCTTCAAAGTGAAAGCTTGGGGCTGCTCGTCACCCCACCTCGCGTGACAGCGCCTCCAGACGCTGCGCCACTGTATCGAGCCGCTCCGCCACGCGAGCCTCGAGTTCCTTGGTCTGGGCAATGATCTGGTTCCGCGATTCGCGCGCCGACTTCAGCTGCTCTTCCAGTTCCTCGATCTTCTTGATCGCTTCGGAAAGCCTGTCGGCCACCATGAGCCCCGACATCACCAGCAGCCGGATGTCGCCGACCGACCCGACACTGCGCTTGATCTGCTGCACTTCCGAATCGAGAAGCCGCGCCAGCTCCTTGAGATGCCCTTCCTCGCCATCGGGGCATTGCATCGTGTACGGACGATCGTGAACGGTGACGATCACCTGCCCCATGTCTTACCCGCCACCCTGGTTGGATTGTATGACCGATCTGATGCGCGACATCGCCGAATCGATCTTGTTGACCGCCTTCCTGCTGGTATCGACAAGCTCCGATGCCTTGGAGCGGACCGCATCCAGCTCCTGCGCGAGCTTTGACCGGTCGATACGCAACGCGTCAGCCTCGCCCTGCGCCGCCAGAGCTCTCTGTTCCAGTTCGGAGCGGCGCGCCAGCGCGGCCTCGAACTGCCGCAGCGCCGATTCAAAACGGTCAAACGCCGCCTCCAGTTTCGGTGTATCCGCCATATCAGCCCCACAGATACGCTAAATTAGCACATTAGGCACGCCTCACCATGGGCGTCAACACGCCGGCCCGGCCGCTAGCGCCGCCGCGCAGCCATTGACTTGAGGGGAGTCGCTGCTATCAGAACCCGCAACCGATCAACGCGAGACATCCATGGACACCCAACCGGTTGCGGCTGACCTCCGCACAATGAGCAACGCCATCCGCGCCCTCAGCATGGACGCGGTCCAGAAGGCCAATTCCGGCCATCCCGGCCTGCCGATGGGGGCTGCCGATATCGCCACGGTCCTTTTTTCGGGCGTGCTCAAATTCGATGCTGCCGACCCGCATTGGCCTGACCGGGACCGCTTTGTCCTCTCTGCCGGCCACGGCTCCATGCTGCTCTATTCCCTGCTCCACCTCCTCGGCTACGCCGACATGCCGATGGAAGAACTGAAGAATTTCCGCCAGCTCGGCTCACGCACGGCTGGCCACCCGGAATTCGGCCATGCCAGCGGCATCGAAACCACCACCGGTCCTCTCGGCCAGGGCCTCGCCAACGCCGTCGGCATGGCGATTGCTGAACGCCACCTCAATTCCCGCTTCGGCGACGGTCTCGTCGATCATCGGACCTATGTCCTGGCGGGCGACGGCTGTCTCATGGAAGGTGTGTCACAGGAGGCCATTGCCCTCGCCGGCCATCTGCAGCTTGGCCGGCTCATCGTCCTCTTCGACGACAACGGCATATCAATCGACGGTAAGGTCAGCCTTGCCGACTCGACCGATCAGCTGGCCCGTTTTGCCGCTTCCGGTTGGAACGTAACCCGCATCGACGGCCATGATCATTGCGCCATCGCCGAGGCGCTCGCGGCCGCGCAGGCGAGCCCGCGTCCGACGCTGATCGCCTGCCGGACCATCATCGGTTATGGCGCCCCGACCAAGCAGGGGACGGCGGCCACCCATGGCTCGCCCCTCGGAGCCGAAGAGATCGCCGGGGCGCGGCAGGCCCTCGGCTGGGACCATCCGCCCTTCGTGGTGCCGGATGATGTGCTCGCCCAATGGCGCGCCGCCGGCCGCCGCGGCCGCGCCGCCCGCGAGGCCTGGACGCGGCGCCTCGCGGCCAGCCCCGACCGTACCGCCTTCGAGCGTGCCATCGCCGGCCGGCTTCCCGAGAACTTCGATTCGGTGATTGCCGAGTACAAGCAGGCCCTGGCCAAGTCGCCACCGGCGCTCGCCACCCGCAATGCCTCGCAAAACGCGCTCGACGTCATCAATGCGGCCGTGCCCGAAACGATTGGCGGCTCGGCTGATCTCACCGGCTCGAACAACACCCGCTCCAAGGATATGAAGCCCCTGTCCGCGTCCGGCTATGGGGCGCGCTACATCCACTACGGCGTTCGCGAACACGGCATGGCCGCCGCGATGAACGGCATGGCGCTGCATGGCGGCGTCATTCCCTATGGCGGCACCTTTCTGGTCTTCACCGATTATTGTCGCCCCGCGATCCGCCTCTCTGCCATCATGGGCCAGCGCGTCATCTACGTCATGACCCACGACTCGATCGGTCTCGGCGAAGACGGGCCGACCCACCAGCCGGTAGAGCATCTGGCTGCCCTGCGTGTCATCCCCAACCTGACAGTGTACCGCCCTTGCGACGCCGTCGAGACCGCCGAGTGCTGGCAACTGGCACTCAAGGACACGAAGGGCCCCAGCATTCTCGCCTTGACCCGCCAGAAGCTGAAACCTTCCCGCCTCGCCTATTCGGCACGGAATCTCTGCGCCCTCGGTGCCTATGAGATCGCTGCCGCCCCGAAGAAGGCCAGGGCGGTGCTCTTCGCTTCGGGCTCCGAGGTCGAAATCGCCCTGGCGGCGAAAGCCACTCTGGACGCCAGAGGCCTGCCGGCGCGCGTCGTCTCGGTGCCGTCGATGGAGCTCTTCGCCAGGCAGGGCAAGGCCTACCGGGACAAGCTCCTCGGCACCGAGAAGATCCGCATCGCCGTCGAGGCCGGGGTGCGCCAGGGCTGGGACCGTTTCATCGGGACCGACGGCATCTTTGTCGGCATGACCGGATTTGGCGCATCCGGCCCTGCCGAAAAGCTCTATGAACACTTTGGCATCACGGCCAAAGCGGTGGTAAAGGCCGCCCTGCGCAAATGAGATTCCGCACGCTCGATAACCTCGACCCCAGGGGCAAACGCGTCATCGTCCGCGTCGACCTCAACGTGCCGGTGGAAAACGGCAGGGTCACCGACGCCACCCGCATTGAACGTATCGTGCCGACGCTGAACGAGCTTCTTGACAAGGGCGCGGCGGTCATCGTCATCGCCCACTTTGACCGGCCCAAGGGCAAGGTCATCCCGGAAATGTCGCTGAAGCCGGTGGCGCCGGCACTTGCACAGCATCTCGGCCGTCCCGTCCGCTTCGAGTTCACCGACTGGCAGTCCGCACCTGCTCTCAGCATTGCGCCAGGCGAATGCGTCCTCATGGAGAACACCCGCTATCACCCCGGCGAGGAAAAGAACGACCCCGCCTTTGCCGCCATGCTGGCTTCCCTCGGCGATGCCTTCGTCAATGATGCTTTCTCGGCGGCCCATCGTGCCCACTCCTCGACTGAGGGCATTGCCCGCGTCATCCCCGCCTATGCCGGGCGCGCCATGGAGGCAGAACTCAAGGCGCTTGAAGCCGCCCTCGAGAAGCCGGAGCGCCCGCTCATCGCCGTGGTGGGCGGAGCCAAGGTATCGACCAAGCTCGATCTCCTTGGCAACCTGTCCGGCATTGCCAACATCATTGTCATCGGTGGCGGCATGGCGAATACCTTCCTCGCTGCGACAGGCTATCCGGTCGGCAAATCGCTTTGCGAGCATGATCTTGTTGCCACCGCCCGCGACATTATCGCGACGGCCCGCGAAAGGGGCTGCGCCCTGCTGCTGCCGTCGGATGTGGTGCTGGCGAAGGAATTCAAGGCAGGTACGGCCAATCGCACGGCGACACCCGATGCGGTCGCAGCCGACGACATGATCCTCGATGTCGGCCCGCAGACCGTGGCGGCCATCAGGACTGCATTTGACGGTGCCGCCACGATCGTCTGGAACGGCCCGCTCGGCGCCTTCGAGATTGCCCCCTTTGATGCCGCGACTGTTGCGGCTGCACGCCACGCTGCGGAACTGACCCGCCAGGGCCGCGTGGTAACTATTGCCGGCGGCGGCGATACGGTTGCTGCCCTGAACCATGCTAAGGTTGCCGCAGACTTCACATATATCTCGACCGCAGGCGGCGCGTTCCTCGAATGGCTCGAGGGTAAACCGCTGCCCGGCGTCAAAGCCCTGGAGGACGCATAGCCATGAACCTGAACGCTCTCGCCGAAACCGCCGCCGCCATGGTCAGCCATGGCAAGGGGATCCTGGCAGCCGATGAAAGCACCGGCTCGATTCAGAAGCGTTTCGACTCGATCGGTGTGCCCTGCACTGAAGAAAACCGCCGCGATTATCGCGAAATGCTGTTCTCTTCCGGTGACGCCATGAAAAACTACATCTCGGCGGTCATCCTGTTTGACGAAACCATCCGCCAGAAGGCCAGGAACGGCACGCCACTCGTCGGTCTCATAACCAGTGCCGGCTCAATTCCCGGCATCAAGCTGGATGCGGGAGCAAAGCCGCTTGCCTTACAGCCGGGCGAAACCGTCACCGAGGGCCTCGATGGCCTCGCCGGCCGCATCAGGGAGTATGTCGGACTTGGAGCCCGGTTCGCCAAGTGGCGCGCCACGATCGACCCTTCGGGGAAGGGTCCGAGCCACAACACCATTCACGCCAATGCCCATGCCCTCGCTCGCTATGCGGCACTCTGCCAGGACGGCGGTCTCGTGCCGATGGTCGAGCCCGAGGTCCTGATGGATGGCGACAACGACATCGATACCTGCCTTGCAGTCACCGAGTGGGTGCTGAAAGAGACCTACCAGGAGCTCTACTATGCCGGCGTCAAGCTGGAAGGCACCATTCTCAAGCCCAACATGGTCGTTGCGGGCAAGAAGTCGGCGAAAAAGGCCTCTCGAGAGGAAGTCGCCGAGAAGACCGTGACTGTCCTGAAGCGCTGCGTGCCGGCTGCGGTTCCGGGCATTGCCTTCCTGTCCGGCGGCCAGTCGGATGAGGATGCCACCGCGCATTTGCATCTGATGAATGCCATGGGAAATCTCCCCTGGAGGCTCACCTTCTCCTATGGCCGGGCCCTGCAGGCTGCGGCGCTCAAGGCCTGGGGCGGCAAGGCGGAGAATGTGCCGGCCGCCCAGAAAGCCTTTGCCCACCGCGCCCGCATGAACGCGCTCGCCGCCGCCGGCAATTGGCAGCAGCAACTCGAAAAGGCTGCCTGACCGCGGCACAGTTGCAGGTCACGCGGCGTTGCACTGTGGTGCAGGCGGCACCTGTGGCCAATTCGCCATGACCCCTCCCCGCCTCTTCCTCGTTGCCCCGGCAGCGCCGGCCCCGGCAATTGTCGGTTGCGTACGCGCCGCGGCGTCGGCAGGCGATGTTGCCAGCGTGCTGCTGCGCCCGGAACACCTCCCGGATGCCGTAAAGCCGGTCCAGGCCTTGGGCATTGCTGTTCTGACGACTGGCGAACAGGAGAACGTCATGCGACATGGCTGTGACGGCCTTCACATCGAGGCCGGCCGGACCCGTTACGACGAAGCGCGGGCCGCTCTCGGTAAGGAACGGATCATTGGAACGTTCTGCGCGGCTTCGCGCCATCTCGCCATGGAGATGGCCGAGGCCGGCGCCGACTATGTCGCCTTCTCGCAGAATGCCCGCGCCGCCGGCGGCCTGCCCATCGTATCATGGTGGTCGCAGATGTTTGAAGTTCCATGCGTGGCATTCGATCCCGTGGCACCCGCCGGTCTCGACACATTGCTGCCGCAGAATCCGGACTTTATCCGGCCCACGGACGACATGTGGACCTCACCGGAACGGGCGGCCGACATCGTTTCCCGCTTGATGGCGCAATTGACCGGATGAAACGCATCCTCGCAGGGCTTTTGCTGACGCTGGTGCTCGCCGCGCCGGCGCGGGCTGAAGAAGACTTCGAAACGGCGGTGGCGCTGTTCGAGAACGGCCGTTATGGCGAAGCCCGCCCCATCGCCGAAACCTACGCCGCCAGGGGTGATGCCCGCGCCATGGCCATGCTGGGCGCCATGTATCAGGCTGGCCACGGCGTCGAGGAGGACGCCAAGGAAGCGGCGCGTTGGTATACGCTGGCGGCGGACAAGGGGCATGACGGTGCCTTGTTCTCGCTTGCCATGTTGCTGCTCGACGGTTCGCTGGGCACTGTCGACCGTGACCGTGGCCTGCCCTTGTTGCAGCAGTCGGCGGACCGGGGCAACGGCGCCGCCCAGTACAATCTCGGGCTCATCGCTGCCAGCGAAGATCCGCCCGATTGGCAGAAGGCCGCAAGCTGGTTCACCAGGGCGGCCGAGCGCGGCGTTGCCGAGGCGCAATACAATCTCGGAGTCCTCTACGCCGAGGGACGCGGCGTTACCAAGGACATTGTCACGGCCGGAACGTGGTTTGCCAGGGCGGCAAGCCAGGGCATGCCCGATGCCGCCCTCGACTATGGCGTGATGGTCTACCGGGGTGAAGGCGTGCAGAAGGACGAGAAAGTTGGCGCCCAGTGGCTGCTGGTCGCCGCCCGCCGCGGCAACGTCATTGCCCAGAACCGCGTTGCCCGCATCCTCGCCGCCGGCCGTGGCATGAACGCCGATCCCGTCGAAGCGGTGAAATGGCATCTTCTCGCGACCGCCGGCGGGCGGGGCGATGTGTGGCTCGACGAATTCATGAAGCAGCTGACACCGGCCCAGTTGCAGGACGCTCAATCGCGCGCCGCGTCCTTCGAGCCCGAGAAGTTCATCTCCGGGGGCGGCTAGATTTGCCGGTCGTGAGTTGCTAAGCGGGCGGGACGACCAGCAAAGGAAACGTTCGTGCCTGCCTCCCCCCTGATGACCGTAATGATCAACGCCGTGCGCAAGGCGGCGCGGGCCGTGCAGCGCGACTATGGCGAGGTTGCAAATCTCCAGGTCTCGCAGAAGGGGCCGGGCGATTTCGTGACCGCCGCCGACCGCCGCTGCGAGAAGATCCTCCGCACCGAGCTGGAAAAGGCGAGGCCCGGCTACGGGTTTCTCATGGAAGAGGCCGGCGAGGTTGCGGGCACCGACCCGGACCACCGCTTCCTCATCGATCCGATCGATGGCACCACCAACTTCATGCACGCGATCCCCTTCTTCGGCATATCGGTGGCCTGCCAGCGGCGTGGCGAACTGGTGGCGGCAGTGACCCTCAATCCGATCACCGACGAGATGTTTACCGCCGAGAAGGGCGCTGGCGCCTTTCTCAACAACCGTCGCATCCGCGTCGCCGCCCGCCGCGACATCCATGACACCGTGGTCTGTACCGGGATTCCGCATCGCGGCCGCAAGGATCATGCCCTCAACCGCGCCGAGGTGGCGCTCATGCAGGCCAGAACCGTCGGCATCCGCCGTTTCGGTTCGGCCACTCTGGAGCTCGGCTATGTGGCGGCGGGCCGGCTGGACATGTTCTGGGAGCGCAACCTGTCGCCCTGGGATCTGGCGGCCGGCATTCTGCTGATCCGCGAGGCCGGCGGCCTCACCAGTGACATCGACAGCGATCAGAGCCCGCTGGTCACCGGCAGCATCATCGCCTGCAATCCCGACCTCATGCCGGTATTCAAGAAGGAACTGGCCGCGGCCCGGGCCGCGGCAGCGGTAACTGACTGATCAGGCCTGGGCGCCGCGCGCCGGCGCAACCTTCTTCGGCGCGGCCGGCAACAGGCCCTCGCGCTGCAGCCGCTTGCGGGCCAGCTTGCGGGCCCGGCGCACCGCTTCCGCCTTTTCCCGGGCCTTCTTTTCTGAGGGTTTTTCATAGTGGCCGCGAAGCTTCATTTCGCGGAAAATGCCCTCGCGCTGCATCTTCTTCTTGAGGGCTTTGAGTGCCTGATCGACGTTGTTGTCGCGTACGATAACTTGCAAGTGGTATCCTCTGTCGTGTCGGGTTGTCTCGATGCAATAAAGGAGGCTCCCGTTCAGGGCCTCCCGAAGTGGCGGCGGGATACCACAACCATGCCTCAGTGTCGAGGGGTGAGCCGGTTGCAATGGCCCATTTTCCGGCCCGGGCGGACCTCCGACTTGCCATAGAGATGCACCGCGGTATGCGGCTGCGCAGCCAGTGTGGTCCACTCCAGCACCTCTTCGCCGATGAGGTTGGTCATCACCACGTCGGAGTGCCGGTCCGGCCGGCCCAGCGGCCAGCCGGCCACCGCCCGGATGTGCTGTTCGAACTGCGAAACAAGGCAGGCATCCATCGTCCAGTGTCCCGAATTGTGCACCCGGGGGGCGATCTCGTTAACGATGACGTCACCACCCGCCACGAACATCTCGATCCCGATCACCCCGACATAGTCCAGGGCCGTGACAATCCGGCCCGCCACGGCCCGTGCCTGTTCTGCCGTCTCGGGCGCAATGGCGGCCGGCACCGTCGCGGTGTGGAGAATGTGATGGCGGTGCACATTCTCCGGCACATCGTAGATTGCGACCCCGCCGTCCCAGCCCCGTGCCGCGATCACCGAGATTTCCTTCTCGAAGGCGATGAAACCCTCGAGAATCGCCGGCAGCCGGCCGATGTTCTGCCAGGACGAGAGGGCATCGTCACCGAGCTTGACCTGCCCCTTGCCGTCATAACCGAACCGCCGCGTCTTGAGGATGGCCGGCCGCCCGATCCGGGCGACGGCTGCGGCGAGGCTCGCCGCGTCTGCAACGGCGGCGAAGGGCGCGACCTTGATGCCGAGGCCGGCGATGAATTGTTTCTCCTCGAAACGATCCTGCGCCGTCTTGAGTGCGCCTGCGCCGGGCGCCAGCGGTACCAGGCTCTCGAGGTAGGCCGCCGTCTCGGCCGGCACATTTTCGAACTCGTAGGTCACGGCATCGACCGCCGCGGCAAAGGCGGCCAGCGCCGCGCGATCGTCGTAGGCCGCGACCGTACGTGCCGCCGCCACCTGGAACGCCGGGCTGTCGGCCTCCGGAGCATAGATGTGGCATTTGAGCCCGAGCCGTGCCGCCGCCAGCGACAGCATGCGCCCGAGCTGCCCGCCCCCCAGGATGCCGATCGTCGAATTGGGCGGCAGCGGCGCCGGCAGGCGCATCAGGGTTCGTCCTGCGGCGTTTCGGCGACCGCCGCCGTCTGCCGCGCCCGCCACGCATCGAGCCGGCCGGCCAGCGCCTTGTCGGACAGGGCCAGCACGCCTGCCGCCAGCAGCGCGGCATTGACGGCCCCACTCTTGCCAATGGCCAGTGTGCCGACCGGAATGCCTGCCGGCATCTGCACGATCGACAGCAGCGAGTCCTGGCCCGACAGCGCCTTTGTTTCGATCGGCACGCCGAACACCGGCAGCGGCGTGATCGCCGCGGTCATGCCAGGCAGATGCGCCGCCCCGCCGGCGCCGGCGATGATCACCTTGAAACCCGCCTCGCGCGCGCCCCGCGCAAAGGCATAGAGCCGGTCGGGCGTGCGGTGCGCCGAGATGATGCGCCGCTCATGGGGGATGTCGAGCGCCGCCAGCGTTTCTGCCGCATGTTTCATGGTCGCCCAGTCGGACTGGCTCCCCATGATGATTGCAACCTCCGGCTTCGGCTTCATCCCCTGCCCCACCTGCATGAAAGCGCGCCTTTTAGGGGCAATGCCCGGCTCACGCAATGATGTCCGGAATGAGCTTGTTCTCGACCATCAGGATCTGGTCCTTGAGCGTCAGCTTCATCTTCTTGAGGCGGCGCAATTGCAGCTGGTCGCCCGTGCCCGATTGTTCGAGCAAGCTGATGGCGGCGTCGAGGTCGCGGTGCTGCTGTCTGAGTTGTTCCAGCCGCAGCCGCAGGGCCTCTTCCTGAGTACTATCCATGCGTCAGCCGCTCTCCCGCGAAAGCGCTGCAGATCAGTTGATGTTCTTCAACTATTCCCTTGCCGGGCATTCGACAAGCCCCCAACTCTATGTCATCATGCTGTTGCATTGTTGAACTCGGACTGGAGGCTTTGATGACACTTCAAGCGCATCTCAGTGAGTTGGCGTCCAAGCACAAGGCATTGGAAGCGGAATTGGCAGAAGTCCTGTCGCACCCGGCTTCCACGGACGCCGAAATCGCCGAACTCAAGCGCAAGAAGCTCCGGATCAAGGACGAAATAACGAAGCTCGAACAACAACTTGCCGCCCATTGAGGGGATGGCCCGGCAGCACCCGGCAGGGCCGGGGTAGCAGCCGGAGACGTGCAATCCATTAGCCAGAAGGCCGGCGCCGCCGCCCGGGAGTAGCGCAGCGATCCGGATTCGCGGCGGAGGCCGGCCCGCGCGGCGCTGATTCTGCGCCGGCAGGGCAGCCGGAGCCGGCCGGTGTCCGCGGTGGGACGAAGTCCGGCCGGGCCTTCACTCCACCTTGGCCAGGATCTTGGCCATCTCGCCGGCGTCGAAGGCCCGCAGTGTCTGTGTGCGGACATTGCCAAGCTTACCCATGGTGAGGCCGAGCGCCGTCATCGCCATGTCATCGCCGGATTCGCAGATTGTCACGAGGTCGTACTGGCCGAGGGTCCAGTAGAGCGCCACCACATTGACGCCGTGCTTCTTGGCTAGCTGCTTGAATGCCTCGGCGCGCTGCACCGTATCTTTGACATTGCGGATGCCTTGCTCGGTGAAGTTCACGAGGATGACGTAATGGGCCATGATGGTCCTCCCTTGGTTGCTGAGGAAGGCGTGCGGCTCTACCCCCACTTGCTGCCGCCGTTTCTTGCGCGGCGAGCCTAGCACTTGCCGTGACGCGCCGACAGGGGACCGCCGGCCCCTCCGGCAAATTTCGCCGGAGAGGGCGGTGGGTCGGGGTGGCTGCACCAGGAGCGAGTCGATGGATCTGCCACTCAGTTTAACGAAGTTTCAACGTGATCTTGCACATCACTGCTGTTCCGCAACCTGGGCTATCGGCCGGAACAGCCGGCGGTATTCGCCAGGGGTCATGCCGGTGTGCCGCTTGAAGAGCCTGCGGAAGAAGCCTGGCTCCTGATAACCGACAGCCGCGCTGATTTCGTCGGAGGGTTGGTCGGTCGTTTCAAGCAGCCGCTTTGCTTCCTCAACTCGAGAGCGCTGCACATATTCAATCAGGCTCAACCCGGTTGCCGACTTGAATCGCCGCTTCAGAGTTCGCGCGGGAACGCCCGCTGCTGTCACGACCTTGGGAATGACATCTTCAGCACGGAAGTTCTCAGCGATGAGCTGTTCAGACTGGCGCACAACGGAATCGGCATGGTCGGCACGCCGAACCAGAGTGGCATAGGGCAGCTGCCCCTCGCTGTGCCATTTCAGCAGATAGACCTTCGCGATGCGCACCGCCTCGCCCGGGCTGCAATGCCGCGAGATGATGTGAATCGCAAGATCATGCCAGGACGTCGTTCCGCCAGCCGTCACGATCCGGCCGGCCCGGTCTCCGGCGATGATGTTCGTCTCGGGCCTGAATCGGACGGCAGGATACTGCTGCCGGAAGAGATCGGCGTAACCCCAGTGCGACGTTGCCTCGCGGCCATCCAGCAGCCCCGTCTCTGCGAGCATGATCGATCCGGAACACGCCGAATAAATAACCGCCCCCTGCATGTACCGGTTCCTGATCCATTCCATGAGCTCGGGATAGCGCCCCCGGAATGACTCCGCTGGCCTCAGCCAGATTTCAGGAAGGATGAGGATGTCCGCGCTCACGGCCTCTGCGAGGGAAACGTCCGGCTCGACCGGTATGCCGTTTCCGCAGCGAAACCGGCTGCCGACAGGTGAGACAATGCGCGGCCGCAGGAGCGTGAGCTCTTTTCCGTGGCCTGACATGGTCTGCCAGAGATTGCCGGCGGCAGCCAGCACATCGATCATGCCATAGAGGGCCGATCCGGCCGTCTCCGGTATTGCGACAATGTGGACGTCCTTGACCGGCGGTGGCGGCTGCATGTTCGCGATTTTGGCACAAGCGGACCGTTTTCGGCAAAACCCGATCTCTCACATCGCGCAGTTCAGCATTACAAGAGCTGCCAAGCTGCGCAGCCACTCAATGCAACCAATCGACAATCAGAGGTATGATCCGATGTCCCAGAATCAGTCCGCCGCAACAGCGCCCGTTGTCATGAACGGCGTCAGCGTTACCGGAATTTTCGATACTATAGCCGCGGTGAAAAACGATCCCGGCCTCGCCGAGTTCCGGTTCCGTGCGAGCAACGAATGGATAGGGGGCGGCCATAACCGCTCCATGATCCAGGGTTTCTATGGCTGCCGCCAGGAAGACCCGAGCCGCAAGCAGCCCTTCGTCTTCGACAATGGCGAGCCACCGGTTCTCCTCGGCAATGACGAGGGCGCCAACCCGGTCGAGTTCGTGCTTCATGCACTGGCCGGCTGCCTGACCACCACCATGGCCTATCACGCCGCCGCCCGCGGCATCGTGATCGAGGCCATCGAATCGAAGCTCGAGGGCGATCTCGATCTCCGTGGCTTTCTCGGAATCTCGAACGAGGTGAGGAAGGGCTACCGCGAGATCCGCGTCAACATGAAGGTGAAGTCCAAGGGCAGCCCGGCGGTTCTCCGCGACCTCGCGCAGTTCTCGCCGGTCTTTGATATCGTGTCGAAGTCGTTGCCGGTGAAAGTCACGGTGGAAACGTACTGACGAACCGCCCTCTGCGAGGGACGGCATCCTCAACCGAACTCCAGCCGGGCCTTGCCAATGCGGCGGGCCCGGTCATGGATTGGGCGGGGCCCGCAAGGCCAAGGACGGCGAGCAGGGGCAGACTGGCCTCACACCCCCTTCGCCATTTCCCGGAGCTTGAACTTCTGGATCTTGCCGGTGCTGGTCTTGGGCAGCTCGGTGAAAACGACATGCCTTGGCGCCTTGTAATGCGCCAAGCCCTCCCGGCACCAGATGATGATCTCCTCGGGGCTCGCCGTCTGGCCCCGCCATCACTGTATGTTTGATTGGTTTATCATAGCCGCGAGGTCACTGTCCTCACAAGCCTCCACTCAGCTAAGTCACGAAACTACAAATTTGCCCCAAGATATTGCAGATAGCTTCGAATGATCAGTTGTGCGATCTCGCGAGCCTCACTCAATTCCCCGTAGGTTGCTTCTCTGGTCTTACCCAAGCTCTTGCCGCGGTGACGTCCTTCTGCCAAGGGCAGTTCATTGGCAAGTTCACCCAATCTCCTCCATCGCTTGACACTTATCCCCAGTTTTGCCCTCGCTGAGCGATCGCCTCCAAAGATGCGAGAAACTGCGTCGCGGATCTCATAGAGATAAATCAGCTCGTTCGCTGGATCGTTTATTGCCCCCGCGTAGAATCTGAGCAGCGTTTCAACTGCGGGGTGACTGGTGGCAAGTACGGACGCCCAGTTTGCTAATGACCTCTTGTTCTTTATTCGCTCAACTCGAGTGTCATGAACTACATTGCCCTCTGCATCCCTGATCACATAATCAACGCCGGGACCGCCGAAGGTGAACGAGACCGTCTCAGGAAATAGCCATACGTCTCGCCGACCATCGGCATGCTCCCTTGATACTTGTGATTGAGAGAGGTTGAAACGCCTGTGGCCAACGACCTGAGCGGCCAAGAAACGAATCTCCACATCATGCTGCAGCTGAGTTCTCAGTGAATGATCAGGAGGATAGTTCTCTTCCGGAATTCTGGCCTGAATACTGCCGTCTTGGATTCGGACTGACGCACCCAAAGTTTCGAACTCAAAGGGTTCCTCGAAAAAATCGCGAGGGTCACATGTCCACTCCAGTAAGATCACGGAGTTCACCACAATGCAGCTCTCCCGCCAAACGGCATGTAACCCTCACACCCCCTTCGCCACTTCTCTCAGCTTGAACTTCTGGATCTTGCCGGTGCTGGTCTTGGGCAGTTCGGTGAAGACCACATGCCTTGGCGCCTTGTAATGCGCCAAGCCCTCCCGGCACCAGGTGATGATCTCCTCGGGGCTCGCCGTCATGCCGGGCTTGAGCTCGACGAAGGCGCAGGGTGTCTCGCCCCATTTCTCGTCGGGCTTGGCGACGACCGCCGCCGCCTGCACGGCCGGGTGCTTGTAGAGCACGTCCTCGACCTCGATCGACGAGATGTTCTCGCCCCCTGAGATGATGATGTCCTTGGAGCGGTCCTTGAGCTGGATGTAGCCGTCCGGATGCAAGACCCCGAGATCTCCGGAATGGAACCAGCCGCCGTGGAAGGCTTCGCCCGTGGCGCGGGGGTTCTTGAGATAGCCCTTCATCACGATGTTGCCGCGGAACATGACCTCGCCCATGGTCTCGCCATCGGCGGGCACCCTCAGCATGGTTTCGGGGTCCATCACGGTGAGGTCCTCCAGCGCATGGTAGCGCACCCCCTGCCTTGCCTTCTTGGCGGCCCGCGCCGGCCCTTCCAGCTCGTCCCATGCGAGCTTCCAGTCATTGACCACGGCCGGGCCATAGGTCTCGGTGAGGCCGTAGAGATGCGTGACATTGAAGCCTGCATCCGCCATGGCGGCGAGCACCGCCTCGGGCGGCGGGGCGGCGGCGGTGAAGAACTCGACCTTGTGCGCAAGCGGCTTCTTCTCCGCTGCCGGCGCGTTGAGGATCGTCGACATGACGATCGGCGCCCCGCACAGATGCGTGACCCCGTGCTCGGCCAGCGCCTCCCAGATTGCCTTGGAGCGCACCCAGCGCAGTGTCACGTGGGTGCCGCCGACGACCGACAGCGACCACGGGAAGCACCAGCCATTGCAGTGAAACATCGGCAGCGTCCACAGATAGACCGGATGCTTCGGCATCGAGGCGGTGAGCACATTGCCCTGGGCCAGAAGGTAGGCCCCGCGGTGGTGGTAGACGACGCCCTTCGGGTTACCGGTGGTACCGCTCGTGTAGTTGAGCGAGATCGCCTCCCACTCGTCGTCGGGCCAGCGCCACTGGAAATCCGGATCGCCCCCCGCCAGAAACTGTTCGTAATCGATGTGGCCGAGGCGCTCGCCTTCGACCGCGAATTCGGGATCCTCATAGTCGATGATGATCGGGTGCGGGTTTTTCATGAGCGGCAGCGCCGCCCGGGCCAGCCCCGCGAACTCCTTGTCGACGATCAGCACCTTCGTATCGGCATGATCGAGCGAGAAGCCGATGGTGGCGGCGTCGAGTCTGGTGTTGAGCGTGTTGAGGACGGCCCCCGTCATCGGCACGCCATAATGGCATTCGAGCATGGCCGGCGTGTTGGCCAGCAGCACCGACACTGTCTCGCCCTTCCTGATCCCGGCCTTGGTCAGAGCCGATGCGAGTTGGCGGGCGCGTGTGTAGAAATGCGCGTAACTCACCCGCTGCCTGCCGTGGATGATTGCCGTCTGGTCGGGATAGACCGCCGCCGAACGGGCGAGGAAGGTGAGTGGTGTCAGCGGCTGGTAGTTGGCCGGCGTCTTGTCGAGGTCGATGTCATAGGGCGAGAGCGTCATGGTGGGCAGATCCCCTGGATTCGTTTGGCGCGCACGTAAGCAAAATCGGCAGATGCACGCAATTCGCCTGTAGAGAGCGGCTGAAGTTGTCCGGTTTATGTAGCACATGAATTGACCGCTT
>CAZIXE010000009.1:0-82199 GCA_964543235.1 uncultured Rhizobiaceae bacterium
CACTCGCCGCCGCCGATGAAGGCGATGGAGGAGGGATGGAGAAGGCGGGTGAGGGGATGGGTCATGAAGTCGATTCCATCCCTCCCCCACAACGTGCGGGGAGGGTCCCGGCGCGAAGCGGCGGGGGGTGGGGGCTGTGCCGCTGCCCCCCTCCGGCGCTGCGCGCCACCTCCCCCGCTGCTGGGGGGAGGATGATTTTGCATAGTGAGTTCACTATCCCCCCAGAGGCCGGAGCATGGCGCGGGAGATGATGTGGCGCTGGATCTCGGAGGTGCCCTCCCAGATGCGCTCAACCCTTGCGTCGCGCCAGATGCGCTCAAGCGGCAGATCAGACATCAGACCCATGCCACCATGGATCTGGATCGCCTCGTCAGCGACGAAGGCCAGCATCTCGGTGGCCTTGAGCTTGGCCATGGCCATGTCCATGTCGGTCACGGTCTTGTTGTCGAATTTCCAGGCCGCCTCAAGAGTCAGGAGTTCCGCGGCCTTCAGTTCCAGCGCCATGTCGGCGAGCTTGAAGGACACACCCTGGAACTTGCCGATCTGCTGGCCGAACTGAACGCGGTCCACCGCCCATCGCTTGGCATGTTCCAGCGCCCGCTCGGCGCGGCCCAGACAGGTGGCCGCGACCTGGAGCCTCGTGGCGCCGAGCCATTCGTTGGCGACATCAAAGCCTTTGTGCAATTCGCCGAGAATCTGCGTCTTGTGAACGCGGCAGTCATTGAACTCAAGGATGCAGTTGTTATAGCCGCGATGCGAGACATTCCGGTAACCGGGCCGGACAGTATAGCCGGGGGTGCCCATGTCGACCAGGAAGGCGGTGATCAGCTTCTTACGCCCACGCGGCGTGTCCTCTTCGCCGGTTGCGGCAAACAGGATCACGAATGACGCCTCGTCGGCATGGCTGATGAAATGCTTGGTGCCGTTGATGATGAAGTCGTCGCCGTCGGCCCGCGCGAAGGTCTTCATGCCGCGCACATCGGAGCCGATGCCAGGCTCGGTCATGGCCAGGCAGTCGGACTTCTCGCCGCGCACTGACGGATAGAGATACTTCTCGCGCTGCTCGCCCTGGCAGGCCAGGAGGATGTTCGACGGCCTCGCCACGCAGGTCCAGTGCAGGGCATAGTTGGCGCGGCCCAGCTCTTTCTCGTAGAGCACCCAGGTCAGCGTATCGAGGCCCGCCCCCCCCACTTCGGCCGGCATGTTGGCCGCGTAGAGGCCGGCCGCGATGGCCTTCTGCTTGATCGCGTCGCGAAGTTCGGGGCGGAGCACGCCGGTCGCCTCGATCTCGGCTTCGTGGGGATAGAGTTCGTTGACGACGAAATCGCGCGTCGTCTTGACGATCATCTGCTGTTCTTCGGTGAGAGCGAAATCCATGACCTACCTGATGTGAAAGGCTTCGAGATGGCCGTCTATGGCGATCGCCTCGCCGCTGATCATGGCGGCACGGGGGGAGGCGAGAAAGACACAGAGATCGGCGACTTCCGAGGGCTCGACAAAGCGGGAGATCGACTGATTCCAGACGATTTCCTTGGCGACCACTTCAAACGGAACGCCACGCAGCTCGGCCTCGCTGCGGATGACGCGGTTGATGCGCTCGCCGCGGACCGAGCCGGGACAGATGGCGTTGCAGCGGACATTGTGGGGGCCAAGTTCGATGGCGAGCGACTTGGTGAGACCGATCACCGCCCATTTCGCGGCGGCGTAGGGGGTGCGGTTGCCAAAGCCGTGGAGGCCGGCGTTGGAGGAGAGATTGATGATGGCGCCAGCTTTCTGGGCCTTCATCACGGGCGCGGCGCGCCGCGCGCAGAGAAAGTGCGAGTCGAGGCAGACCTCGATGCATTCACGCCAGTCGCCATAGTCGATGTCATCAACCGGTGCGGTCGGGCCCTTGATGCCGGCATTGTTGATCATGACGTCGAGGCCGCCCATTTCGTCCAGCGCGTCATCGAACCAGGCGTCGACCTCGCCCTCGTTCCTGACATTGACGTGGGCCGCGGCGATGCCGGGGAATTCGTCGCGGAAGGCGGCAAGCGCTTCCTCGCTGACGTCGCAGATATGCACCCTTGCGCCGTCTTCGTGAAAGGCCCTGGCGATGGAGCGGCCGATGCCGTCGGCGGCGGCGGTGATCATGACGCGTTGCGGCATGGTGGTGTCCTCGCAATTCTCAGAGTGGATTTCACGGGATCAGTGAGTTTCTTCCCAAGCTTTCACCCTGGCGTCCACGGCGATACGTTGGTCTTCCGAAAGTTTCCGGGCGGTGACGTCGCGCATTTCCCGAGATCCATCGATGTTGCCCTTGCCCCGTGCGGCGTAGTTGCTTGCAGCCAGCGAAAACCAGAAATAGGCTTCGGCGTAGTCCTCGGGAAACGGGTCCACGCCGTTGACCGGTTCATAGAGCGAGTACTCCTGGCCCAGATTGTATTGAGCATCGGCGTTGCCCTTCTCCGCTGCCTGCCGGTACCACTCTACTGCCGTCCGCGCGTCACGCGGCACGCCTTCGCCGGACGAATACATGAGGCCGATGTGGAACTGCGCCTCGTCGTCACCGGCCTTGGCCATGGGTTCGAGTATCTCCAGTGCCCGCTTGAAATCGCCAAGGCCCATGGCGATCCTGGCGTCGAGGAGAGTGTCCGCGGCGGCGAACGGCGCGACCGCGGTGAGGCCGGCTACGACCGTCAAGCTTCGAGTAATCTCGGCAAGACCAGACCAATCCATGGGATTCCTCCTCGGTTGCAACGCGCTGCCCAGAACGGGCTGGTGGCAACAGGTTACTTTGCTGTCCGCTTCTTCCTTGCCTTCATCTCGCGCTCCAGCACAAGCCCCGCACCGATCTTGTGCTTGCGGAAAAGTTTGATCATGTCGACCAGCACGGCATTGCGCTTGGCCTCGATCTCGGCAACCGAACGGCCGGCGGCTTGCGCCTCGCAGCCTTCGACAAGGCGCTGCTCCAGAGCGGCATTCCACCTGGGAAATTTCAGATCCGTCCAGTCCAGTTCGAGGGTGGGATCGAACTGCCTGATGAAGTCACGCATGCCCCCGGGGCCGCCGGCCACATGATAGGTCAGGAAGGAACCCATGAAGGCCCAGCGCATGCCGGCCGAATAGACGATGGCGTCGTCGATGTCGCCGGTCGAGCCGATGTCCTTGTCGAGAATGTGGAGGGCCTCTCGCCACAGCGCCTCCTGCAGGCGGTCGCAGATATAGCCCATGATCTCCTTCTTGAGCCGGAGCACATGCATGCCGATCGATTCAAAGTAGCGGGCGGCGCGGTCCATAACGTCGGCCGCGGTCTTCTCGCCCGGGACGATCTCGACCAGGGGCAGGAGATAGACCGGGTTGAAGGGATGGCCGATCAAGACGCGCTCGGGGTGGCGGCATGCGGACTGGAGCCTGGTGGGGAGGAAGCCCGAGGAAGAGGATGCGATGATGACCTCCGGCCGGGCCAGCGCATCAATATCGCGGAACAGCCTGATCTTAAGGTCTTCGCGTTCGGGAGCGGCTTCATGCACGAAGTCAGCTCTTTCAGCCATCTCCTTGAGATCAGTGGTGAAAGTGAGCTTACCCTTCCTGGCCGGCTTGCCCAGCAGGGCCTCCAGCGCGGGCCAGGCGATCCTGACCTGGGCCCGGAGCCGGGCTTCGGCGGCAGGGGTCACGTCATAGGCCACGACATTGAAGCCGCGGAACAGCAGCCGCGCCGCCCAGCCGGCGCCAATGAGGCCGGTGCCGGCGATGCCGACGGTCTTGATGGTCATGTCAGGCCCTCGGCTTGAGCTTCAGGATGTCGCGGCCCTCATCGGGCGTGGCGACCCGGGTGCCAAGGAGCTCGATGATCTTCACCGCCTTCTCGACGAGGGTGGCGTTGGAGGCATGGACGCCTTTTTCGAGCCAGAGATTGTCCTCGAGGCCGACGCGAACATGGCCACCCAGCAACACGGCCTGGGCGACGGCCGGAAATTCGTTGCGGCCGATGCCAAAGGCGGCCCAGACCGCGTTCGGCGGCAGCTGGGCCTTCTGATAGGCCATGGTTTCCGAATCATAGGGGGCGCCCCAGGGAATGCCGAGGCAGAGCTGGAAGAGCGGTGGATCGTCGATCAGGCCCTCGGCTACGAGCTGTTTGGCGAACCACAGGTTTCCGGAATCGAAAATCTCCATCTCGGGCTTCACACCATAGGATTTGATGAGGCGGGCCTGCTCCCGGAGCTGGGCCGGGGTCTGGATGACAATGGTGTTGCCGTCGCCGAAATTGAGAGTGCCGCAGTCAAGCGTGCAGATCTCGGGGCGCAGTTCCTTGATGTGGACGAGGCGTTCCTCAGGGCCCACGAGATCGGTGCCGGGACCCCATCGCATGGGCGTTTCGCCGGGTCCCACCTCGACGTCGCCGCCCATGCCGGCGGTCAAATTGATGATGATTTCCGTGTTCGTGGCGCGAATGCGTTCGACCACCTCGCGATAAAGGTCGACACCGCGCGCGCCCTTGCCGGTCTTCGGGTCTCGCACGTGGCAGTGGACCACGGTGGCGCCGGCGCTGGCCGCCTCCAGCGCCGAATTGGCGATCTGTTCGGGGGTGACGGGAATGGCGGGATGCTTGCCGACGGTGTCGCCGGCGCCGGTCACGGCGCAGGTAATGATGATCTTGGGCTGCATGGGGATCTCCGGATTGTGGCAGGAGACTAGAGCCGTCGATGGCAGGTATTTGACTTTTTCCGCCATCTGCTTGACTTAATCGGCCATGGCACAATATGAGGTCGCCTTACTGCTGCTGCCGCGCTTCTCGATGATCGCGCTCTACGGCCTGCTCGAGCCGCTGCGCGTGGCCAATCGCTTTGCCGGGCCGGTCTTTGCCTGGCGTTTCGTCTCGGCAACGGGCGAAGCGGTGGCGGCGTCCAACGACATTCCAGTGTCGGTGTCGGGCAATCTCAAGACGCTTGGCCGGCCGGCCATGGCAGTCGTCTGCGCGAGCTATGACCATCAGCGGGGGACCACATCCCAGGTACTGGCGGCGATCCGGCGGCTTGCCCGCGAGAAGGTGCTGATCGCCGGGGTCGATACGGGGCCGTTCATCATGGCGAAGGCCGGGGTGCTCGACGGCTACCGTGCCACCTGCCACTGGGAGAGCCTGCCCGGCTTCCGCGAAAGCTTCCCGAATGTGCAGGTCACACAAGCGCTCTTCGAGATCGACCGGCGGCGCCTGACTTGCGCCGGCGGGGCGGCGGCGATCGACATGATGCTGGCCTGGATCGACGGACTGTTGGGGCGGGCGCTGGCGATCACGGTGGCCGACCAGCTTCTGCATTTCCGCCATTCGGGCCGCGAGGCGGAAGCGCGGGTGCCGCTCGCCGAGCGCTACGGCACCAGCGACCGGCGGGTGCTGGCAATCATCGCGGCGATGGAGGTGCACATGGAGGAGCCGCTGCCGGCGGCGGCGCTGGCCAGGCTCGGCGGCGTGTCGGAACGGCAGATGGCGCGGCTGTTCCGGCAGAAGCTGGGCGTGCGGCCGATGGGGCTCTATCAACATCTCCGGCTGGAGCGGGCGGAGCGGCTGCTCAATTATACGACGATGAGTGTCCGCGATGCGGCGGTGGCCACCGGTTTTGCCTCGCTGGCGCAGTTCTCGCGGGCCTTCAGGGCCAGGTTCGGGCGGCCGCCGTCGGCGCACCGGAATTCGTGAACGAAATGCGAAACATTTGAAACATTATCGCGGCCGGAGAGGCATCGGCCTGAAACAGTCGGAGCCGATAAGCGCGCCATCGCGAAGACAGCGGTGCGCTGCCGCACCGATTTGAGGAGGAGAATTCCATGTTCACACTGCCCCGTATCGCCGCCTGCCTGGCCGCCGCCACGCTGACCATCGGCGCCGTCACCTTCATGCCGGCGCTCGCCGCCAGCGAAAAGCAGGCTGCGCAGTTTCCGCCGCGGGCCGCCTTCTCCCAGACGCTGGGATCCAAGCAGGCCGTCGGCTTCTTCGAGGAACAGGATGGCCGCTGCAAGGTGACGCTGATGGTGGCCGAGGCCTTCGACGAGGTGAACGGGCGCATGCCGGGCTCGGCGGCGCGGATCACCGCCACCATCGAACCCTCACAGTCCACCATCGTTGAAAGTGCCGAGGCGCAGAGCCTCAAGGTCATTTGCGGAGCAGATGCCCGCACGGTGTCGATCGAGACAACCGTCAGCTCCGTGATGTGAAGCTTCCATCACTTTCCCCCTGCCACAACGCGGCTCCCTCCGGGGCCGCGTTCGGCTTTTCTGAAACAATGAAAACAAAGCTGCCGATGGAGCGCAGTCGGGCCGAAACAGGCGGCGGGTATTGTCGCCTCAGTCGAAGGCGCGAGAGGAGGCGCGGTCTTCTTCACCAGGACCATGAAGGAGTTTGCCATGTCGGGCTTTTCCCGGTTTGTCACACAGATGGGATTGTTGATGATCGTGGCGCTGGCGGTGGTGTTCGTGCCGGCGCTCGCCGCCGGCGGGAATGCCGGGCCTTCGCAAGCGGCGACCGTGCAGCTGCAGCGCTGACCGGCCGGTCGGTGGCGGCTCGGAGCGCCTGATCTGCCCAATTTGACGGGGATTTTGCCAACCGAGGCGCCGGCAATCTTAAACGTTACTGAATGGTAATATTTTTTGCCCTAAGGGTATCTACTACGACTTTAGGATGATATGATCGCTTCATCCCGAGGAAGGGACCGTACATCTCTTCGGGCACCGCGGAGGAAAATGTCATGCGCGGCAAAGTCCAAATTGCAGCAATGGTAAGTGCCGCAGTGCTTTCAGGTGGGGCAGTGGTTCTGCTACCTGCTTTCGCAACCAGCACGAATCAGATCCAGGAACTGCCGCAGCGGGCGGCATTTTCGCAGACTCTCGGGTCGAAGCAGGCGGTGGGTTTCTTCCAGGAAAAGAACGGGCGTTGCGTCATCACGCTGATGGTGGCCGAAGCGCTCGACGAGGAGAGTGACGCGTTGCCGCCTTCGGCGGCACGATTCACGACCACGGTCGAACCGGCGCAATCGGCGATGATCGAGAGTGAGGAGCAGTTCAGCATGAAGGTGACCTGCGGCCCGGCGGCACAGACGGTGCTGGTCGAGCGAAACGGCGAGCGGGTGATGTAGCCCGCGCGAATTTAGTCACGACTCGGACGCGGCCCCTGCGGGCCGCGTTTAGCGTATTGCGGGAGTACGATTGCAGGCTGAGTCTGCACCGGCGAGGTAGTCTGAAGCCAGGAGAGACTGCGCCCGGCAGCCAGTGCCGGGAGACTCGCGATGGCTACCTTCGACATGTCGGCAACCGCCGTGAGATTCTCGATGACCACGGCCGATTTGGTCAACCATGCATCTCAGGTGCTTAGTAGCAGCGGGATTTACCGCTGGAACGGCGGCCTAGGCTCGGTCACAGTGACCAGTTTCTTCAACGACATTTCGGCACCCTCGTTAGGCGTAGCAACGGCGGGCACGGTCAATGCGGCCAGAGTGGCGCTGGGCAGCGGCGATGTCATTTTCACGGTGTCGGGCCTATCCGCTTCGCTGGTTGCGATGGTGACCAGCGAAGTAGGTTTCTGGCGGGCGGTACTGGCCGGTGCGACGACCCTCATCATGCCGGAGGATGCGACCGTCGAACTGGATTTCATCTCCGGCGACTTCGCTACGATGGCAACGGGCGAGAGCCGGGCCGGTGGCAATGGCACCTGGATCAGCTGTCCGCGCGATGTCGCATTCTTCTTCCAGGGGGATGCAGTGACCCTGACCGTCGGCGACGCGCTCTACGTGAGCGGCAATCAGCTCATCGGCGGCGCCTACAGGATCAAGAGTGGGGCCGGTGCCGACAAACTCTATGGCGAAGTGGCGCAGCTGTTCAGCGGCACGGTGATGGCATTTGGCGGCGACACACTTGACGGGGGCGCGGGCAGCGATGTGCTGAACGGTGGTGGAGGTTCGGACAGCATGGAGGGTGCAGACGGCTCCGACGTGTTTCACTACCTCGTCGTGACCGACTCCGGAACGACGGCGGCAACGCGCGACGTTGTAACCGGCTTCAAGCATCTGAGCGACAGTATTGATCTTTCCGCGATCGACGCCAATGCCGGCATCGGCGGCAACAACAGCTTCACCTTCATCGGCGGCGCGGGGTTCTCTGCGGAAGGTCAGGTGAGGGTCCGCCAGTCGGGCGGTGACACGTTCTTCGACATCAACACCACCGGAACGGCAGGTGCGGATATGTCAATCAAACTCGCCGGACTGATCACCCTGACGGCGGCCGATTTCATCCTGTAGATCAGGCGCCGGCCTGCCATTCCTTGATCGCGTCGAGCGGCCACAACAGCATGATGATGTTGAGGGCAAGATTGTCGCGGATGAAATAGCCCACGACCATCTCGAGGGCCACGGCGAGCGCGAAGACGAGAACAATGGGAAGGCGGGCGGCGAGGAGGAATCCGGTCACCATGGCCAGCACATCCATCACCGAATTGATGACGCTGTCGCCGTAATAGTCCAGCGATATGGTCACCTCGCGGTAGCGGTTGATGATGAAATCGGTGTTCTCGAAAACCTCCCAGGCGGCTTCGATGAAGGTGGCGAGAAACAGGCGGAAGGCAAGGGGCCGGTCACGCAGGAACAGCCAGACGCCGGCATAGAAGAGGAAGCCGTGGATGACGTGCGATGGCGTGTACCACTCGGTCAGGTGCTGGGAGTTCTCGGAGCTCATGGTGACGCCGTGCCAGAGCTTGACATAGCCGCACTTGCAGATCGGCACGCGGCCGATCCACCACAGGATCGCCGCCATGGCCACGATGACGATTGCCGTGGCGGCCGCCCAGGCACGAGGAGCGTCCAGCCGCTTCTGCCACATGCGGGCGCTGCTCATAGGGCGGCGGCGGCCTTGGCGGCGAGCCGGTCGCGAAAGCGCGCCTCGTCGATGATGAAGCGCTCATGGGTGCCTTCGCCGATCACATCGGCATCGTCGCGGCAGATGACCCGGAAGAAGAGCTTGCGGCCTTCAACCGCCACGAGCTCGACGTCCGCCGTTACGGTCATGCCGACGGGCGTAGCGGCGGCATGGCTCATGTTGATGTGGGTGCCGACGGTCTTCTGGCCGGGTGCCAAATGCGGTGCCAGTGCATCGAGACAGGCCGACTCGACGAAGCCCACCATGAGGGCCGTGGCAAAGACTGGCGGCATGTCGGCAAAGTTGCCGAAGGCCTGCGACACACGGGGTACCGTCAATTCCTCAGTGATCACCAGCGCCTTGCGATGGCGGATGCCCGGTTTCGGGCCGTGATGTGCTGCCAAGAGCCAACTCCGAGGTTATCCCCACAGGATTGTTGCCAAAACTCGTATGCGGCTGGCCAATGGTCAAGCGCCATCCGGCGGCGGCACATAACCAAGCTGCCGGCTGCCGAGCCGGGCATCGGGGAGCGCAACGATTTCGTGCAGAACCAGCCGATCAGGCGTCGGCGCCGCCCGGATCGACGAGCACGCAACTCGAAATCCGCCAGGAGCCATCGGGCTGGCGCTCGAAGGTGTAGATGGCGGTCCAGACCTTGCCGGCCTGGTCGACGATCATCACCTTCTGGGCCGGCCGGCCGGCGGCGTCGGCAAAGGTTTCGGCAAAGCGATAGGATTTCTGGCGGTAGACCGGCTGGTAACCCTTGCGCACCATGGCCATGAAATTGTCGGCGGTCACGAACATGTTCTGCAGCGTGGGCGTGGCGTAGGCGAATGCCCGAGTACCATCGTCGGCATTGAAGGCGGCGATCTGCTCGGAGATGATTCGCTGGAACTCGGTGCCGTCGCCGGCGCGCCCCGCTGCAGGGTTCCACAGCAGCGCCACGAGGCAAAGGAGGAGGGGGGCGAGGATCGACTGGCGCATGGCAGGCTCCACTGATCTGCACAGTTTCATAGCACATACGCAGCGAAGCCGCCTGCGGTTTCATGGCCACCGGCGCTTTGCGGCAATTCGCCCCGTCTGAACCTTGGTATCGCTTGACGGTTAGGGTCAGGCGCGTAAGGATGCGCGCCGGCAAAGCTGATGGGCCCCTCTGCCATAACGGTTGAACGCGCCGGTGCAACGCCGGAGCGGAGCGCGCGGGGGACCCGGCCATGGGAGGAGATGAGATGGCAGCGATAGCAATGACGGTCAATGGCAAGAAAGTGTGCGGCGAGGTGGAAGGCCGTACGCTGCTCGTTGAATTCCTGCGTGACAAGCTCGGGCTGACAGGCACGCATGTGGGCTGCGATACCAGCCAGTGCGGGGCATGCGTGGTGCATATCGACGGCCGGGCGGTCAAGTCCTGCACGACGCTGGCCATGACCTGCGAAGGTGCCGAGATCACCACGATCGAGGGGCTGGCCAAGAACGGCAAGCTGCATCCGATGCAGGAGGCATTCCGCGACAATCACGGGCTGCAGTGCGGCTTCTGCACGCCGGGCATGATCATGGCGGCGGTCGACATGGTGAAACGGCTCGGCAAGAAGCTGGACGAGGACACCATCCGCCACGAACTGGAGGGCAACATCTGCCGCTGCACCGGCTATCACAACATCGTCAAGGCCGTGCAGGCCGGCGCTGCGAAAATGTAAGGGAGGCAGGAACTCATGAGCACCGGAATCGGCGCACGGGTGGTGCGCAAGGAAGACCAACGCTTCATCACGGGCAAGGGCCAGTACACCGACGACATCAATCTCAAGGACCAGACCTACGCCTATTTCGTGCGCAGCCCGCATGCGCATGCGACAATCAAGTCGATCAACACCGCCAAGGCCAAGAAGATGCCGGGCGTCGTTGCCGTGCTGACCGGCGCCGAGGTTGCCGAAGACAAGATCGGCGGGCTGATCTGCGGCTGGATGATCCATTCCAAGGACGGTTCGCCGATGAAGGCGGGGCCGCATCCGATCCTGGCGCAGGGCAAGGTGCGCTATGTCGGCGACCATGTGGCTATGGTCATCGCCGAAACCAAGGACCAGGCCAAGGCCGCGGCCGAGGCGGTGGCCGTGTCCTACGCGGTGCTGCCGCACAATGTCGATGCCGCGCAGGCCATGAAGACCAAAGCGCAGGTGCACGACGTCGCCCCAGACAACCGGGTGTTCAACTGGTCGCTCGGCGATGAGGCGGCAACCGATGCCGCCTTCCGCAGTGCGCATCACGTCACCCGGCTCGACATCATCAACAACCGGCTGGTGCCCAATGCCATGGAGCCACGGGCGGCCATCGGCTACTACGACACGGGTGCGGATCACTTCACGCTCTACACCACCAGCCAGAACCCGCATGTGGCGCGGCTGGTGATCTCGGCATTCCACGGCCTGGCGCCAGAGCACAAGCTGCGGGTGATTGCGCCGGATGTGGGCGGCGGCTTCGGCTCCAAGATCTTCATCTATGCCGAGGAAGTGTGCTGCGCCTGGGCGTCGAAGCGGATCGGCGGACGGCCGGTCAAGTGGACGGCGGAACGGACCGAAAGCTTCCTCGCCGATGCGCATGGCCGCGATCACGTCACACATGCCGAACTGGCCACCGACCGCGACGGGCGGATCACCGGCCTCAGGGTCCACACCAAGGCGGCGATGGGGGCCTATCTCTCGACCTTCGCCTCATCGATCCCGACCTACCTCTATGCGACGCTGCTGTCGGGCCAGTACGCGATCCCGAACATCTATGCGGAGGTCGATGCGGTCTACACCAATACCGCGCCGGTCGATGCCTATCGCGGAGCCGGGCGGCCGGAAGCCACTTTTGTGGTGGAGCGGCTGGTCGAGACGGCGGCACGCGAACTGAGGATCGATCCGGCCGAGTTCCGGCGGCGCAACTTCGTGCGCAGCTTCCCGCACCAGACGCCGGTGATCATGTGCTATGACGCGGGCGACTACGAGGCCTCGCTCAACAAGGCGTTGGAAATCGCCGACTACAAGGGTTTCCCGGCACGCAAGGCCGAAGCCGCCAAGCGCGGCAAGCTGAGGGGCATCGGCTTTTCCAACTTCATCGAGGCCTGCGGCATCGCGCCGTCGGCGGCGGTGGGTTCGCTCGGCGCCGGGGTGGGGCTGTGGGAATCGGCCGAGGTCAGAGTCAATCCGGTGGGCACGATCGAAGTGCTGACCGGCTCACACAGCCACGGCCAGAGCCATGAGACGACGTTCGCGCAACTCGTCTCCGACCGGCTGGGTGTCGACATCAACTCGGTGTCGATCGTGCATGGCGACACCGACAAGGTGCAGTTCGGCATGGGCACCTACGGCTCGCGCTCGGGCGCGGTCGGCATGACGGCGATCTCCAAGGCGCTGGACAAGATCGAGGCCAAGGCCCGCAAGGTGGCGGCAGCCGTGATGGAGGCGGCCGAAAGCGACGTCGATTTCGCCAACGGCACCTTCACGGTCAAGGGCACCGACAAGAAGATGGCGTTCGGCGAGGTGGCGCTGGCGGCCTATGTGGCGCACAAGTTCAACGCCAACGAGATCGAGCCCGGCCTCAAGGAGACGGCGTTCCACGACCCGTCGAACTTCACCTTCCCGGCCGGCTGCCACATCTGTGAGGTGGAGGTCGACCCGGAGACGGGGGTGACGCGGATCGTCAACTACACCTCGGTCGACGATTTCGGCACCATCATCAATCCGATGGTGGTCGAAGGCCAGGTGCATGGCGGCATCGCCCAGGGGGTGGGCCAGGCGCTCACCGAGGGCTGCGTCTATGACAAGGATTCGGGGCAGCTGCTCACCGGTTCCTACATGGACTACTGCATGCCGCGGGCGGCGGATCTGCCGTCATTCAAGCTCGACTTCACCGAAACCAAGTGCCCGTCGAACCCGCTGGGCATGAAGGGCTGCGGCGAGGCCGGCTGCATCGCCGCAACCGCGGCAGTGATCAATGCCGTGACCGATGCGATCGGGGTGCGGGAAATTGCCATGCCGGCCACGCCGCATGTGGTGTGGAAGGCGCTGCAGCCGATGAAGAAGGCCGCGGAATAAGCGGGGAGGACAGACCATGGAAGATTTCGGATATCACCGTCCCGCCAAGCTGGCGGATGCCGTCAAGCTGATGAAAAAAGCCAAGGACGGCAAATACATGTCGGGCGGGCAGACGCTTCTGCCGACCATGAAACAGGGGCTGGCGGCGCCCAGCGACATCATCGACCTGTCGGGCATCAAGAGCTCGGGGGTTAAGGTCGGTGCCAAGTCGGTCACGGTGGCGGCGGGCACGGTGCATGCCGATGTCGCCAACGACAAGGGGCTCAGGAAGGCCATACCCGGGCTTGCCAGGCTGGCGGGGGGCATCGGCGACCCGCATGTGCGCAACCGCGGCACGATCGGCGGCTCAGTCGCCAACAATGATCCCGCTGCGGACTATCCCGCGGCGTGCCTGGGGCTCGGAGCCACGATCCACACCAACGCACGCAAGATCGCGGCGGACAAGTTCTTCACCGGCATGTTCGCAACCGCGCTCAAGAGCGACGAGGTGATCACCGCCGTGGAGTTCCCGATCCCGAAAAAGTCCGGCTATGCCAAGTTTCCCAATCCGGCGTCGCTGTATGCGATGGTGGGCGTGTTCGTCGCGCAGATGGCCGACGGCACGGCGCGGGTGGCGGTGACGGGCGCCGGCCCGGGCGTGTTCCGGGTGCCGGAGATGGAGGCGGCCCTTTCCAAGAAGTTCGCAGCCTCGTCGCTGGACGGCATTGCGGTCAAGGCGCGGGGGCTCAACAGCGACATGCACGGCTCGGCGGAATACCGGGCGCACTTGATCGGCGTCATGGCACGCCGGGCGGTTGAAGCGGCGAAGTAAGCCGCCCATATTCCCGGGAATAGGGGCCCGCGGGTGTTGTCCCGCGGGCCTCATGCTGAACAGCCGTGCGTGCACCAAGAAGGGGGCCGGACTTGACCGCCACATTTCCGAAGTCGATCGACGACACCGTGAACCTGCTTTCGTCGCAGGGCTATGTCGCGGGTCGCGATCTTGCGACGGTCGTGTTCCTGGCGCTGCGCATGGGACGCCCGCTGTTCCTCGAGGGCGAGGCGGGGGTGGGCAAGACCGAGATCGCCAAGGTGCTTGCCGATGCGCTGGGGCGCAAACTCATCCGGCTGCAATGCTACGAGGGGCTCGATGTCAGCTCCGCCGTCTATGAATGGAACTATCCCGCGCAGATGATCGAGATCAGACTGGCAGAGGCCGCCGGCGCACTCGACCGCGAGCGGCTGGAACACGACATCTTTGCTGAGAAGTTCCTGATCAAGCGGCCATTGCTGCAAGCGCTCGAGCCACATCTCGGGGCCGCTCCGGTGCTGCTCATCGACGAACTTGACCGGACCGACGAGGCCTTCGAAGCGTTCCTGCTGGAAGTGCTGTCGGATTTCCAGGTCACGATCCCGGAGCTTGGCACGATCAAGGCCAGGGAATCGCCGATCGTGGTCATCACCTCGAACCGGACCCGCGAGGTGCATGATGCCTTGAAGCGGCGTTGCCTCTATCACTGGGTCGGCTATCCGGATGCGGCGCGGGAGATGCAGATCATCAAGGCAAAGCGGCCGGGTGCGCCGGCGGCGCTGGCCCAGGAGGTTGTGCTGTTCGTGCAGGCGCTGCGCGGCGGTGAGCTGTTCAAGGCGCCAGGGGTTGCCGAAACGCTCGACTGGGTGTCGGCCCTGCATGAGCTCGATTCGGTGACACTCGATCCGCAGACGGTGAACGACACGCTGGGCGTGCTGCTGAAATACCAGGACGACATCGTGCGGATGGAAGGCTCGGAAGCCAAGCGTATCCTCGACCAGATCAAGGACGAGATCCGGTCCATGGCGCATGCCTGATGGCTGAGACCGTCGCCGCGAACCAGAACACGCCCGCGCCCTCGGGCCGGCTGGCGGCCAATATTATGCATTTCGCGCGGGTGTTGCGGGAAGCCGGCCTGCCCGTCGGACCGGGGGCGGTGCTCGATGCGCTCGATGCGGCGCAGTGCGGCAGCCTCAGGACGCGGCAGGATTTCTACTGGACACTGCACGCCATCTTCGTCAAACGCCGCGAGCACAAGGAGTTGTTCGACCAGGCCTTCCACGTGTTCTGGAAGAAGCCCAAGATGCTGGAGCAGCTGATGCAACTGCTGTTCCAGCAGATCACCCGGCCGGCCGGCGAGGCGGCGAAAAAGGCGGGATTCCGGCGGCTCTCGGAAGCGATGTTCGATCAGGTCGAGACCCCGAGCCGCCGCGCCGAGAAGCCCGAGGCACTCGAGCTTGACGCGTCATTCACATCTTCGGCGCATGAACAGTTGCGGCGCAAGGATTTCGAGCAGATGACGGTAGCCGAGCAGGCGCAGGCCAAGGCGGCGATCGCCAGGCTCAGGCTGCATCGTGAAGAAATCACCACGCGGCGATTCCACACCGACCGGCTCGGCCGGCGCATCGACATGCGCCGCACTCTCAAGGGCAGCCTGCGGGGCGGTACCCATTACATCGACATCGAGTTCAAGGAGCCGCAGTGGCGGGAGCCGCCGCTCGTGGTGCTGTGCGACATTTCCGGGTCCTGTTCGAACTACAGCCGCATGTTCCTGCATTTCCTGCATGCGCTGACCAATGACCGCGACCGGGTGTCGGTATTCCTGTTCGGCACCCGGCTCACCAACATCACGCGCGAACTCAAGCGGCGCGACATCGACGAGGCCATGAACAAGGTGTCAACGGCGGTCAAGGACTGGTCGGGCGGGACGCGCATCGGGACTTCGCTCAAGGAGTTCAACTACCGGTGGGCCAGACGGGTGCTGACCCAGGGGGCGCATGTGCTGATCATGACCGATGGGCTCGACCGCGAGGACACAGCGCTGCTTCCCCATGAGATGGCCAGGCTCAAGCGGCAGGCGAAACGCATCGTGTGGCTCAATCCGCTGCTCCGCTTCGACGGGTTCGAGGCGCGGGCCGGCGGCATCCGGGCGATGATGCCCCATGTCGACGAATTCCGGCCGGTGCACAATCTCGACAGCCTGGCCGATCTCGCGGCGACGCTTGCGAGCCCGCGGAGGCCGGAGCATGATCCGCGCCACTGGCTCAAGGCGACAATGCATTAGGAGGCGATCATGGCCGGTCCCGACCACACCATCCTCGATCAGGCCGCCGCATGGCTTCATCAGGGCCGCAAGGTCGCGCTGGCAACGGTCATCGAAACCTGGGGCTCGGCGCCGCAGCCGGTCGGCAGCCAGCTGGCCATCGACCAGGACGGCAATTTCATCGGCTCGGTGTCGGGGGGATGCGTCGAAGGCGCGGTGGTGACCGAGGCGCTGGACGTGATCGCGGCGGGAACGCCCAAGACGCTCGCCTTCGGGGTTGCCGATGAGACGGCGTGGAAGGTGGGCCTCGCCTGCGGCGGCAAGATCCGTGTCTACGTGGAACCTTTGGGCGGATGAAACGGGATGTCCTCGAGGCCGTGCTCGCCGCCCGCAAGGCGCGCCAGGCGGTGGCGCTGGTGACCGTGCTCGGGAGCGGCGAGCAGCGCATCGTGCCAAGGGCGGCAGCGGGCAGTGACGTGCTGGCGCCCATACTCGACGAGGCCTTCCGCTTCGACCAGAGTGGCGTTCATGCCTCGCCCGACGGCGAGTGCTTCGTTGCGGTGTACAATCCGCCGCTTCGTCTCATCATCATCGGCGCGGTGCATATCGCGCAAGCCATCATCCCATTCGCAGCGGCGGCGGGCTACGATGTCACGGTTATTGATCCGCGCGGCGCCTTTGCCACGGGGGCGCGGTTCCCCGGGATAACACTTCATGCCGAGTGGCCGGACGATGTCATCCCCATGATCGGGCTCGACCAGCGGACCGCCATTATGGCGCTGACGCATGATCCCAAGATCGATGATCCGGCGCTCGCGGCGGCGCTGCAGTCGGATGTCTTCTATATCGGGGCGCTGGGCTCCAAGAAGACGCATGCTTCGCGTGTCGCGCGGCTCAAGGCCAAGGGTTTCGGCGAAGCACAGCTTGCCCGCATCCACGGGCCGATCGGGCTTGCCATCGGCGCCAAGGGACCGGCAGAGATTGCCATTGCGATCATGGCGGAGATGACGCGTTGTCTCAGGCTCGGGAGCTGACATGAAATTCGGCGAGATTGCGGTTGCGGACGCCCAGGGCGCCGTGCTCGCCCATTCGGTGAAGCATGCGGAAGGCGTGTTCAAGAAGGGGCGGCTGCTGTCGGCCACCGATGTCGCGCTCCTCGCGCGCAGCGGCATCGCCACCGTGCTGGCGGCGCGGATCGAGCCGTCGGACATGCCCGAGGACGAGGCCGCCTCGGTCATCGCCCGGGCCATTGCCGGGCCGGGTACCGAACCCCAGGAGCCCTTCACCGGCCGGGCCAATCTGTATGCCGCGCGCGCCGGCGTGGTGATGGTCGACGAGGCACGGGTGCGCGATCTCAACCGGCTGCATGAGAGCCTGACAGTGGCCACGGCGCCGAGGTTCGATGTGGTAGAGGCGCGGCAACTGGTGGCCACGGTGAAGATCATTCCCTATGCGGTGCCGCGCGATGTGATCGGCTCGGCGCGGGCCATCATCGCCAGCCGGCCTCTGGTTAGCGTGATGGAGTTCAGGGGCAAACGGGCCGGCCTTGTGGTCACGCGCCTGCCGCAGACCAAGCCAACGCTGATCGCCAAGTCGGAGGCGGCAATGCGCGATCGTGTCGTGGCGCTGGGCGGAACGCTGGGCGATGTCACGGTCTGCGATCACAAGGTCGAGGCCGTGCGCGAAGCCATCGCTGCACTGAAGGCGAAGGGGCACGATCCCATCCTCGTGTTCGGTGCCTCGGCCATCGTGGACCGTGGCGACATCATTCCCGCTGCAGTCGTGGCGGCGGGGGGCGAAGTCCTGCATCTCGGCATGCCGGTCGATCCCGGCAACCTGCTGATGCTGGGGGCGCTCGGGGACGTGCCGGTGATCGGCGTTCCCTCCTGCGCGCGCTCGCCGAAGCTCAACGGCTTCGACTGGGTGCTGGCCAGGTTGATGGCGGGGATCGCCGTCACGGCCTCCGACATCATGGACATGGGCACCGGCGGGCTGCTCAAGGAGATCGCAACCCGGCCGAGCCCGCGCGAAAGCCGGCCCGCCGGGCATCGGGCGCCGCATATCGCCGGCCTGGTACTGGCCGCCGGGCAATCGCTGCGCATGGGCCAGAACAAGCTGCTCGCCGACATCGACGGCAAGCCAATGGTCCGGCGGGTGGTGGAGGCGGTGATTGGCGCCAGGATATCGCCGGTCATCGTGGTGAGTGGCCATGAGGCTGCGGCTCTTGCTGCTGCGCTGGCGGACTTGCGGGTCACCATTGTCCACAATCCGCAATACGCGGAGGGCCTGTCGACTTCGCTGATTGCCGGGCTCAAGGCGCTTCCCGAGGATGCCGACGGGGTGCTGGTGGCGTTGGGCGACATGCCGCTGGTGACATCGCGCCATATCAACCGGCTGGTGGCAGCCTTCAATCCGGATGAACACCGCTCGATCTGCGTGCCGGTGGCCAATGGCCGGCGCGGCAATCCGGTGCTGTGGGGCCGGCAGCATTTCGCGGCCATGCGCAAGCTGAGCGGCGACAAAGGGGCCCGCGAAGTCCTTGAACGAAACACGGAAGAAATCGTGGAGGTGGCCATCGAGTCGCAAGCGGTGCTGGCCGATGCCGACACACCGGAGGCGCTGGCCAGCCTCAGGGACGCCCGAGGCGAAGACCAGCAATGAGGCCGGCGATCACCCCCAGCAGCATGCCGCCGAGGATCCAGAAGCCGACGACATAGCCCGAATAGCCCTCGAAGCCCGAGGTGCCGGCCAGTTCGGTGTAGCCAAGCCCGCCGAGCAGGCCGAGGCCGCCGCCGACCACCAGGCCAAGCAGCATGCCGAACAGAGAAAAACCAATGCGGCGGGCAGCGGACATCGGGGGATGTTGGGACGGCCGCCGGATGCTGTCAATTGTGGAACAGCATTCAGATCAGTTTCGCGCCCCTGAAGCTGAAATGGCCGTTGCGGCCGACGATGATGTGGTCATGCAGGATCACACTGAGCTTGTCGCCGATCTCGGCAATGCGCCGGGTCATGTCGATGTCGGCGGAGGAGGGGGTGGGATCGCCGGAGGGATGGTTGTGGACGAGTATGATCGCACTGGCGGACAGTTCCAGGGCCCGCTTGATGACTTCGCGCGGGTAGACCGGCGTGTGGTCCACGGTGCCTTCGCCCTGCACCTCGTCGGCAATGAGATAGTTCTTCTTGTCGAGGAACAGGATGCGGAACTGCTCGCGTGCGGCATAGGCCATGCTGGCCCGGCAATAGTCGATCACGGCCGCCCATGAACCCAGGGCCTCACGCTTGATGACCCGGGTCTTCATGAGGCGATGGGCGGCGGCCTCGATGACCTTGAGCTCGGCGACCACGGCGTCGCCAACGCCCTCAACCTTTCTGAGCCGTTCGGGCGGGGCGGCGATCACTTCGGCAAACGAACCGAAAGTCTTGAGCAGATCCTTGGCAAGCGGCTTGGTATCACCGCGGGGGATGGCACGGTACAGGGCCAGTTCAAGGATCTCGTAATCGGGCAGGGCATCGGCGCCACCCTCCACGAGACGCTGCCGCAGACGGGCGCGGTGGCCGAGATAGTGGGGCTTGTTGCTGTCCTTGCCGCCGCCGTCCGCCATGGCTCAGGCGCGATGGGCCGGCGGATAGTCGAGGCCGGCGGGCGAAAGCGTGAATACCTCGCAGCCGGTCTCGGTGACAGCGATCGTGTGCTCGAATTGCGCGGAAAGCGAGCGGTCGCGGGTGACGGCGGTCCAGCCGTCATTGAGGACCTTCACATGGGCGCGGCCGGCGTTGATCATGGGCTCGATGGTGAAGAACATGCCGGGCTTGAGTTCAATACCCTCGCCGGCGCGGCCATAGTGCAGCACGTTGGGGGGTGCATGAAACTCGCGGCCAAGCCCGTGGCCGCAGAAGTCGCGGACCACCGAGAAATGCTCGCGCTCGGCGAAAGACTGGATGGCGTGGCCGATGTCGCCCAGCCTGGCCCCGGGCCGGACAACGGCGATGGCGCGCTGCAGGGATTCGTAAGTGACTTCGAGGAGGCGCTCGGCCTTGCGGCTGATATCGCCGATGGCATACATGCGACTGGCATCACCGTGCCAGCCATCGAGGATCAGGGTCACGTCGATATTGACAATGTCGCCGTCGCGCAGCGGCTTTTCATTGGGAATGCCGTGGCAGACAACGTGGTTGAGCGAGGTGCAGATCGCCTTGGTATAGCCACGGTAATGAAGGGGCGCCGGCACGGCGCCGTGGTCCATGGCGAATTCCATGACGAGATCGTTGAGGCGGTCGGTGGCCACGCCGGGCCGCGCCCAGGCGACGAGGAGATCGAGCGCCTCGGCGGTCAGCCGGCCGGCACGGCGCATGCCTTCGAAGTCTTCCGGCTTGTGGATCGGAATCTGGCCGGGCCGGATTTCCTGGACTTCGGCGGTGTTGGTCATGGATCCTCAAATGCCACGGCGCAATCGAGGGTGATGCCCTCCAGCGTCAGTTTACAGGAGTACGCGTAAGCCTCAACGCCGGCTTTGCGCGCCTCGCCAAAGGCCTTCACATAGTCAGGGTCGAGGTCGGCGGCAAGTGCGAAGCGCCGGGCATGGGCGCTCTGGACCAGATAGACCATCACGGCGCGGCTACCGGCGCGCGCCTGGCTTGCGAGTTCGCGCAAGTGCCTAGTGCCGCGTGCGGTGACGCAGTCGGGAAACTCGGCAAGGCCCGGGGCGCGAAAGAGATGGACATTCTTGACTTCGACGTAGCACGGCCGGCGGGACCGGTGCTCGAGCAGAATGTCGATCCGGCTTGCAGCGCCATAGGGAACTTCCCGGCGGATGCGGTCATAGCCCGCCAGCTCCGGCAGGGCGCCGGCGGCAATGGCCTCGGCGACAATCGGGTTCGGCCGCCCGGTATTGACACCGACCAGGCCCAGGCCGTCGACCTCGACCATCTCCCAGGTCAGCGCGTATTTGCGCCCCGGTGTCGTGGAACGCGACAGCCAGACCGTGCCGCCGGGCGTGGTGAGGCCGGTCATGGCACCGGTGTTGGGGCAGGCGGCGGTGGCGAATTCTCCTTGTTCCAGAATCACATCGGCAAGGAACCTCTGGTATCGCCTGAGCAGGGTTCCACGCTGCAATGAGCCTGCAAATTTCATGTCGGGCTTCGCTTGAACTCAATTGCCCGGAACTGTTACCACAGTGCCATCGGGCTGCACCGGCTGAATTTCGGGATAAGGACCATGAGCTCGCAAGCGCCAACCGCCGCCGTGCTGCTGATCGGCGACGAGATCCTGTCCGGCCGCACCAAGGACCGGAATCTCGGCTATATCGCCGATTATCTGACAGCGCTCGGCATCGACCTCAGGGAGGCCCGCATCGTGCCCGATGTCGAGGAGGAGATCGTGGCGGCGGTCAATGCGCTGCGGCGGCGCTATACGTATCTCTTTACCACCGGCGGAATCGGGCCGACGCATGATGACATCACGGCCGATTCGGTCGGCCGGGCCTTCGGAGTTGCGGTCACGCATCATCCTGACGCGGTGGCCACGCTGCTCGCCTATTTCAAGGAGATCGGCCGCGAGCCCAACGAGGCGCGGCTGCGCATGGCGCGGGTGCCGGAAGGGGCCGTCCTGATCGACAATCCCGTGTCAAAGGCGCCGGGCTTCCAGATGGACAATGTCTTCGTGATGGCCGGCATCCCGAAGGTCATGCAGGCGATGATGGACCAGATCGCGCCGCGGCTGGCGCGCGGCGTGGCCATGCAGTCGCGAGCGGTCACGGTGGAAAGCGGGGAAGGGGACATCGCCAAGCCGCTGGGTGACATCCAGGGACGCTATCCTCAAGTCATCATCGGATCCTATCCATTCGAGGGCAAGAGCGGCTTTGCGGCGCAGATCGTGCTGCGGTCGCGCGAGGCGGACGCGCTGGCTGCGGCGGAAGCCGAGGTCAAGGCCATGGCCCAGGCCCTTACCGCGGCCGGCAAGGCGCGGGGCTGGAGCTAGGCGGCCAGCGCGCGCTTGACCTTCTCGGTGAGGTCGCTGCGGGTGAAGGGCTTGTTCACCAGGTCGATGGTGTCGGGCAGGTCCTGCATCTGGCGCACGGAACCGGGGGCATAGCCCGACATGAACAGGATCTTCAGAGACGGCCTTACCTTGAGGGCGCGGGCGGCGAGTTCCGGTCCGTTCATGCCGCCGGCCATGATGACGTCGGACAGCACGAGGGCGATGTCGTCGCGGCCTTCGATGATGCGCAGGCCTTCGGGGCCGTTCGAAGCCTGCACGGTCTCGTAGCCCATTTCCTCGATCATGGCGGCAGCAACCTCCCGCACCGAGGGATTGTCCTCGACGACGAGTACCAACGTCTTTTGCGGCGGCGGTGCCGGCGGGGCGGCGGCAACGACCGCTTGCTGCAGGCCCTCGACGGTGGTGGCGGAAATCGCGGCCGATTCGGCGACCGCCTCCAATGTGCCGATGGGCTCGGGCGCCGGAACGGCGGCGGAAGCCGGACGGACTGGCGGGGCAGGGCTGGCCTCCGGCTGGGCGCCGGCCCTGGCGCGCGGCAGGAACATCTTGACGGAGGTGCCGTGCCCGACCTCGGAGTAGATCTTGATGTGACCGCCCGACTGCTTGACGAAGCCATAGATCATGGAAAGGCCGAGGCCCGAGCCGGCCTCCGGGCCCTTGGTGGTGAAGAAGGGCTGGAATACCTTCTCGATGTTCTCCTTGGGGATGCCGCAGCCGGTGTCGGTTACGGCAATCGCGACATAGTCGCCCGGCAGCACTTCCTCATGTTGCTCGGCATAGGCCTGATCGATCGTGGTGTTGTGGGTCTCGATGATGAGACTGCCGCCCTTGGGCTTCATGGCATCGCGGGCATTGATGCAGAGGTTGAGCACGGCGGTTTCGAGCATGGTCTGGTCGGCCTTGATCGACCAGATATCTTGCCCGGGAATGACCTTCAGATCGACGAGGCCGCCAACGGCCTGGCGCAGCATGTCCTGGTTCTTGAGCAGCAGGTCGTTGACGGTGAGTTCCTTGTTCTGAAGGGTCTGCTGGCGGGAGAAGGCAAGCATGCGCTTGGTCAGTTCCGAGCCCTTCTCGGTGGCCTCCATGGCGGCGCGGATGCGTTTCAGGGCACGGTCGTCGGTCTTCACGAGTTGCTCGACAAGCTGCAGATTGCCCATCACCACCATGAGCAGATTGTTGAAGTCGTGGGCAATGCCGCCGGTGAGCTGGCCGACCGCCTCCATCTTCTGGGCCTGCAGGAACTTCTTTTCGAGCGTCTTGCGCTCGGTGATCGACTGGCAGGTGCCATAGACGGCGGTGACACGGCCGTCAGGTCCGGTCTCCGGCTCCATGTTGCAGTGGAACCACTGGGTCTCGCCGGATTTGAGCTTGACTGAGATCTCGAGCCCCGAGACCTTCTTGCCCATGCGGGCGAATTCGAGGGCCTCGCGGAAGCGGTCGCGGTCCTGGTCGTCGGCCATGGCCTCGAAGGCGGCGAGGGTGGGCGGGACGATGGCATCCTCGAGGTCGAGCAGGGCGATCATTTCGGCGGAGAGCTTGGAGGTGTTGGTATCGGTCTTGAGCAGGAAGGAACCGAGCTTGGCGGCGGCCTGGGAGCGCTTCAGATTGCGCTCGGACAGCCTGATCTTCTCGAGCACCGACATCAGGTCGTTGATGTTGCGGCACAGGCCCACGACCTTGGCGGGCTTGCCGCTCACCGGATCACGCATGATGCCGGCAACGGACTCGATCCAGATGTAGTCGCCGTTCTCGGCGCGCACGCGGTACTTGGTCTGGAACAGGTCGGCGCCGAAGGGTGCCGAGCGGATCTTCTCGTCCAGGGTCTTGCCGGTATCGTCGGGATGGACGCGGTCGTTGAAGCTGATGAAGTCGAGGCCGGGCGCATCGCGCACCATGCCGAGCAGGTCATACATCTCCGGTGAATTGGTGGTCTCGCCAGTGCGGTAGTCATAGTCCCAGATGGCGTAGCCGCCGGAACGCAGCGCGAGCTGCAGGCGCTGCTCGTTCTGGATCGCGGCTTCGGCCTGGGCCTGTTCGCTGTGCTGGCCGATCAGCACCATGAACTCGCGTTCGCCATCCCGCCAGCTCTGCGGCGTGAACACGCTGGCCCGGACGCTGCCGAGCGGCGGGGCATAGACAATCTCGATTTTCTGCGGGGTGGCATCGTCATCGGGCTGCAGATAGCGGGCCGAAAGCGTGCCGGTGCCGAACTTGGCGAGCTGCTTGTTGACCACATCCTCGCGGCGGCAGTTCCAGCGGCGGATGGCGGCGGCGGTGACGTCGGTGATGATGGCGTCGGGGAGCGACAGGACCATCAACTCAACGTTGGCGATTTCGAAGGCCTTGATGAGTTCCTGCATCACGGCGCCCGGCGCTGTCATGGATAACCTCTTGTTGGAACCCGCGGTTCGGCCCGGCATGTTGGCGGGAAAAGATGAACCAACAGTTGATGGTTAGCGCTTTATTGCGCTCAAAGCCGGTGCACGGCATAAGGGTTTCGTTAAGGGTGGGAGGGGCCATGGAAGAAAAATGGCAGAAGAGCTTTCCGGTGTCCTGGGACCAGTTTCACCGCGATGCGCGGGCTCTGGCCTGGCGGCTGTCGGGGACCGGGCCCTTTGAATCCTGTGTGGCCATTACCCGCGGCGGACTGGTGCCGGCGGCGATCGTGGCACGCGAGCTCGGCATCCGGGTGATCGAGACGGTCTGCATCTCATCATATGACTACGACAAACAGGGCGAGATCAGGGTGCTCAAGGCTGTAGGGCTCGAGATCATCGGCAAGGACCAGGGCAAGGGCGTGCTGATCGTCGACGACCTGGTCGATACGGGGGCCACCGCCAAAGTGGTGCGCGACATGCTGCCGAAGGCGCATTTCGCCACGGTCTATGCCAAGCCGGCCGGACGGCCCTTGGTCGACACGTTCGTGACCGAGGTCAGCCAGGACACGTGGATTTACCTTCCCTGGGACATGGGGCTGCAATTCACGCCGCCGATCGGCGAGGCGGCCAGGGCGTGATCAATATGGTCTGAGCGAGGAGAAACGCCGCAGCCTTAGACCTGCCCGAGCGGGCATTGCCCTTTAGTCGAGAAGAAACACGAGGAAGGTCGCCTCTCCGTTGTCGCGACGAACGGCGATCAGGAGCCCCGACATGGCGTCTCCATCGCCCACACTGTACAGCAGAAGCTCCCGCACTTCGGGACCGTCAAAAGTCTGGGAGAGCGCTGCGTGCGCCGCTTCGGGATCGGGCGGTGAGTCAAGGATCATATCGCCGCTGGAGCGAGCCAGCGTATCCGGCAGCGAACGAAGCTCGGCCACGATGTCGCCCGGTCCGTTGCGTTGGTGGAGCATTTTCCACGGGCCCAGCCATACTGCTTCGCCCCGCCTCTCCCATTGCGGACCCATGAAGTACCGGTAGGCCGCCGCTGCCAGTTTCCCGAGTTCGTCGCCGCTTTTGGCGCGAGAGGCAAACAGAACGGTGCTTCCGAAGCCATTCTGATTCGGTTGACCGTAGTGTTCGCTCAATGCCCTGACATAGGAAGGAGCATCTTCAGTGAATGTATGCCCGTCTTCGGTTCGTCCGAGCGAGAAGAAGCCCGCAGTTGCGGCGAGGACCCATGCAGCGCGGAGCATGGAACGCCTGCAAATGCTCACCGGCATGCAGATTTCACTGCCCGGAATTCTCCCACACGTCATTGATTCATGGCCAAAAGGCGGCAGATCGCGAAGATGATCAACGCATTGATCGCGGGAGCCAGCGCCGCACCCGCCGGCCACAGCGCCTCCGGAAGCAGGCTGTCGACCCATCGCACCCAGGGCTGGCCGAGGATCACGAGAAACACGCCCGAAAGCGGAGCATTCTCGGTGCCCGTCCAGCCAAGCGTGCCGGTCAGCCAAAGCAGGAGGGCCAAGGCGTAGATCGAGCAAAAGACGTAAAGAAGCACTCTGCACATTCAAGCGGGTCCCGGCTCGCTGGGTAGGGCGCTGCGTGCTTTGAGATGGCGTGACATGACCATTGCCGTGACCAGTATCGGGACAGCGAGAAAGGCCCCTAGAGGTCCCCACATCCATGTCCAGAAGGCAATGGACAGAAAGACCATAAAGGGATTGATCGTGAGCCGGTGCCCAACTAGCGCCGGCGATATAACCTGGCCCTCAAGAGCAGTCAGCGCAAGAAAGAGCAGGGGCCCGAACGCTGCCTGCTGGAGTGTAGGAAAGACGATGACTCCGACCACGAAAAGTGTGGCCAGCACAAGCGCCGGGCCAAGATAAGGAATGAAATTCAGGACCGCCGCCAATACGCCCCAGAGAATGGGGTGCGGATAGCCTAGGAGAAACGCAATGCCCATGGCCGCGAGGCCGATGATGGCATTTATGATGGTTACTGTGCTAAAGTAGCCTGACATGCTTGTTTCAATGTCTCCGAGAAGTTCACGAATCTGTCGCTCGGCGTCCTGTCCCCGGGCGAGCATCGCAATACCATTCTGAATCTCGCGCTGGTAGATGAGATGGAAGACGAGGGCCATGACGAAGATCATGAATTCGTCGACAGCCGGCGTCAGCACATCAAACATCGTCGACAACATGTCTGACTTGGGCGCTGTCACATAGACCGACGGATCCGCGGCGCGCGGATCATGTCTAAGTACACTTCCCAGCTCATCGAGCACTTCGAGCGGGCGTTCGATGAGCGCGAGTTTCTGCTTCACGAGCGAGCTCAATTCCTGTGTCCGGCTGAACCAGTACGAGAGAGGGACCGTAAGGATAACGAGGATGAAAGCCAAGCCTGCAAGTAGTAACGCGACAATCGCCGCCGACGCGACAGCCCGGGGAAGGCGAAACCGGTTCAGAAGGGCAACGGCCGGAAGAAGAACCGTGGCGACTACCCAGGCAAGAACCAAGGGGACCACGACATGAGCCAGCAAATTCAGTACCGCGCCGAGCGCAATGACAAAGAGTCCGACCACGGATAATCGAACCGCCCAGTTCCACTGCTCTTGGCCTCTCAACAGGCTAGATTCAGCAATCCCGGCAGAAATAACGGGCCGGCGTCTCGCCTGATCACTGCTGATCGCGGACTTGTCTCCCGAATGTGAACTCATGCCGCACTGGGTCTGGGCAGGAGTCTTGCTTGCACGTTCTCGAAGATCTGCTGTGCCTCCCACCAGTGTTGAAGCCAATCGACCCCTTCTTCCGCCCCTGCAAAAACGTGCCCGCTCTCGTCAGCGCCAGACTCGGTTCTCTCGTCGGCGTCGGCCGCCTTGTCTGCGGCTCAATTCCTCTTCGTCCCTTCGAGGACAGATGTTTGTCGAGACATCCTCGGTGCAGCTTGACGGATCGAGAGCGGGCCGGCAGCTGTCATTCTGTTGCAGCAAGCCGCCGGCCCTTCGGACTCAGTTGCAGTCCGGATATCTGTAGCGGTCTGCTTCGCTCACATCGGCGGGGCAGCCCTTCGGCGCCGAATGGAACCATCCGACCACGTGGCTTCCGGCCCGGTTGAACGAACACTGGAATGTCTGGCCGGAAGTGGTCGTCCCGTTGACTGCATGAGTGCCGTCGGTGCGCTGGCCTTCATACTTCACCTCGGCGATGTCGCTTGTCGAAACACGAAGATGGTGGGCCGCGTAGGTGTTGCACTTCGCCATCATTTGTGACGCATCCCTCGCGAAGCCCTCGGTGGACGGGACGAGGAATGCCAGCCCTGCGGTTACAATCGAAAGTACAATATGTTTCATGTCTGCTCCTGTTTCTGAGAGGGTGTTGCAAGGTTCATGGACATTCGCTGTCGCGGACGAAACGAGCCTTCACCCAGCCCTTCGCCACATCACCGCCGTCATAGACCGTGACGGGACACCATCTGCTGGGCCACGGTAAAGCCTTGGGGCGACAATCCCTGTCAAGATGGATAATGCCGTGCCGGCCTGGAGGGAGAACATCCACAATGCTCGATCGCGCCGATGGCTGTGCGCGCAGATTCAGAACATCGCCGGCTGCGACGTTGACCACAACAAGGCAGCCGGGACCGGTTGTGGCGTGTGCCGGCGCCGCGAACATGAGAAGGCCGGCCAGCACGCCTCGGGCAATGTCAGCCGCCATAAATCACCGATTCCGGAATTTCGAAGCGCTGGTCCCCGATATAAATCATGTTGAGTCCGGCATTCTGGGTCGCGGTCATTTTCGCACCACCGTCAGCCTCCGACTCATCGTATGAGGAAGGCTTGCCGTTCTCGAAGAAGATCACGCGATTGCCGCCATCGGGCCAGAAGACCGTAACCGTCCCGCTGCCTCCGCCCGCGCGAGTGACGCCAAATTTGCATGGCACCGTCTGCTGCCCTGCATTGCGGGCACAGGGTATCACTCCTGTGGCGTGGAAGTCCGTGCCAGGAACCTTTGCATCATTGGGGAGACTGTTGTCCGCCCCCTTACCCGAGATCTCGAAAGTAATCGTGAAGTGGCATGTCTTGCCCTGCCGCGCCACACTTCTCATCATATAGATTTCTGCACGGTAGTCGCCACTCTTGCGCAGGGTGCCGGAGTATTCATTGCCGGCCAATTCGCCTGCGTGGAACGCCGTATCGGCTCCAGGCTCAATGAGATTGAAGTAGCAGGCGTTGAGGTTCCCATCGAACAGCACGGAGATGGCCTGTCCTGCACTAGCCCCGAGAAGATAGTTTTTCGTGTCGTAACCCGTAACCGCGCCTTTGATCGTTGCGGACGTTGTTCCCGATTTGAAGCGGACGCGTTCGGTGCTGCTGGCGGCCATCGTGCCGGAGCAGGCAAGTGAGACTGTGGCCAGCGCCGACAGCGCAACAGCCAGAAACGTATGCAACCCGGACTTGGTACTGATCATGATCTGCTCCAACTGAGGTTCAATAGACTCCGTCGATCACGACAAAATCATCGCCGGTTCTGTAGGCTTCGCTCGAGGACTCATCCGTGGTGACAACCGTCATGCCCACGTGCAGACGTTTGCGGATCTGCTCGCGGACACCGGGTTCTGCCTGGACTCGACGAATCTCTTGCGTGAGATCCGATCGATCCCCCTTGCCATAGCCAATCGACGACCAGGTCAGCTCGCCCGACCGATCCGATGAGCCCCTGAGCGTATGCACAGCCTTGCGTAGCGGCTTCTCAGGGTCTGCAATGCGGACTCCCCCGGTCGCGGAGACTTTGCCGTTTTCGTACAGGGTTACGCTCTTATCTTTGCCGCTGACCACGATACCGGCTGTCGTTGGTTTTGTGGCGAAGCCTTCGGAGTACTGAGCACGCTTCATTGCGGCATTTACGCTGCCGAATTCCCTGCGGGCGTACTCTCCAAGCACAAGACCCGGGTGCACGACGGAGGCTGGCTGAGTTGTCTCGTCGGCGATTACTACGGTCATGCCGAGCTTGGTGATACCGAACAGCAAGCTGGAAAACTCGAGCGGCAAGCGCACACAGCCATGCGAGGCCGGATATCCGGGCAGGTTGCCTGCATGGAGAGCAACGCCTGACCACGTGAGCCGGTTCATGTTCGGCATCGGCGCATTGTTGTAGGTCGAAGAATGGTGGTGCTTGTCCTTCTGCAGGATCTGAAAAACGCCGGTCGGGGTAGCATGGCCGGGTTTTCCGGTTGAACAGGTCGATGCCGCGATCCTTACTCCATTGCGGTAGACGTGAAGGAGCTGGTCAGGAATTGAGACGATGATGAGCATCGGGCCCGCGGCAGATCTCTCGGGAAACCAGTTGAACTCACCATTCTTGAGTTCCTCGGCGTATTTCCTCACGAGTTGAGCGGTCGCTTGCCGGTCGCTGAACAGCAAAGCGGTCGCGGCCCCGGCCGACAAAAAGTTCCTTCGATGCATTTCGTTCTTCGCTTGACGCGTTCAGACCAGTTGCACGGCAAACCAGTCGTCGGCCGGCCGTTCGATTTCCCGTTGCCGTCTGGCTTGAAACGAGCTGACGGTAACGAGCATGTAAATCGGCGCAGGTCCGAATGAGGTCAAATGAGAAGTCTTGGCAACCGTTGAGTACTTCTCATCGAATGTAGGGGGAGAAGATAGGTAGCTATCGGGCCAGCGTTTCGAGCGAATGCCATTTCTGGATTGAAGCCGGACGAATGACGGACCTGGGCCCGATCTGCCCCTTTAACCAATGAATCAGAGCCTGAATTGCCGGTTCGTGCTGACGCGACTTCTTATAGTAAAGGTTGTAGGTGCGGCCTGACGGCATATTCATTTCGTGCCATAGCGCAGCGCGCCCCGACTCGATTTCGCGCGCCGCGAGAAACTGCGGAACAAGGGCGGCGCCGAGGCCGGATTTCGCCATCTCGATTGCGGCCACGTAGTGCGAACACTGTAACCACGTTCCCACCTGAACTTCAGACAGGCGAAGGTCAGCCCGGCTGCAATAGCTCAGCCAGTCGCTGCCCGTGTCCGGTGACTCGTACTCTGTCGTAATCAGTCTTTGGGGCCGGCCCTCTTGGCCCGGAGCGCAGACCGGGACAAGGAATTCATCGATTATGCGCAGGTTCGCGAAGCCCTTCTGCAGTGGGGCAGCGGATACTATTGCGTCCGCAACCTGGTCAGTCAGCTTCGGATCCTCAGTGTACAGACAGACCCTTAGGTCGGTGTCTGGATTCTTGGAAATGAACGTCTCCAAGCGCGGGATCAGCCATCCCGGTCCGAAGCTCGTGCAGACGGCAATGCGCAGAACTTGCCGCCCGGCGCCAAGAACTTCATTCACGGAGGACCGAAAGTCGGCGAAAACCAAGGACAGGCTGGTCGCCAGGCGTTGCCCCTGCGGGCTGAGGGCGATTCCCCGTCCCGACTTGACCAGCAGAGGCTCGCCGAGGACTTCCGTCAGCTCTCGCAGCTGATGGCTGACCGCACTCTGGGATACGCCAAGCTCGATGGCAGCATTCTTCACAGACTGATGCCGCGCGACAGACTCGAAGTACTGGAGGCCCCTGAACAGCCTTGCATCGCGGCGTGGAGAACTGGATATTGGCATAGTGTCAAGTTAGCATGACAATGTGTCATTGACCATTAGCCTGAGTTTGCCTTCGGCTTTTGTGGGGGGAGGTGAAGAGTTCACTTTGGCGTGTCAGGGCCAATCTGGCGTATTGGATGCTCCTGAGATGGGCACAGAGGCAGCCTGGCCTGATTACAGTCTGCAAACGATAGACAGGCTTGACAAAGGGAGCGGGGGATGTGGAGGACAGGTGGCAGAAGAGTTTTCCCGTGTCCTGGGACCAGTTCCACCGCGACGCGCGGGCTCTGGCCTGGCGGCTGTCGGGAACCGGGCCGTACGGAGCGTGCGTTGCCGTCACCCGCGGCGGGCTGGTGCCGGCGGCCATCGTGGCGCGCGAGCTCGGCATCCGGGTGATCGAGACGGTCTGCATTTCATCGTATGACTACGACAAGCAGGGCGAGATCAGGGTGCTCAAGCCTGTAGGGATCGAGGTCATCGGCAGGGACCAGGGCAAGGGCGTGCTGATCGTCGACGACCTGGTCGATACGGGGGCCACCGCCAAGGTGGTGCGCGAGATGCTGCCGAAGGCGCATTTTGCCACGGTCTATGCCAAGCCGGCCGGGCGGCCCCTGGTCGACACTTTCGTGACCGAGGTCAGCCAGGACACATGGATCTACCTGCCCTGGGACATGGGGCTGCAATTCACGCCGCCGATCGGCGAGGGCCGCACGGGCTGAGGCCAATGGCTGTGACGGCGGCGTCGGCGCGGCGCATGATCCTGTCGCTTCCCGAGACGACGGCCGCGCCCCATGTCGAGCGCGAGGCGTTCCGGGCCGGCGGGCGCATCTTCGCCACGCTGCGCAGCGCGGACGGGGTGCTCAATGTGCGCCTCAATCCCGAGGAACAGGCCATCATGTGCGCGGCTGAGCCCGGCATGTTTGCCCCAGTGGCCGGCGGCTGGGGGCGCATCGGCTTCACGACGATCAACCTCAAGGCCGTCACGCCAAAGGACCTCAGATCGGCGCTGACTGCGGCGTGGCGGGAGAGCCGCAACAGACCGGCGAAGCGTGGGCGCAGGTCCTGACGATCAGGCGGCCGGTGGCGTAGACATGCGGCGGGTTTCAGGAAGGGGAGCAGCGATTGTATGGGGCTCGCCGCCGATGAACAGTTAATAACCTGCTGTCAGCAGAATAGCGGTTGACCGGACCAGACTTTCCCCATAGGCCGAACCGCGGCGGAAATCATCGGAGAGATAGGGGCGCACCAGATGCGGAGCGGAACCGTGTCCGACTACCCTATTGCCGAGCTGCAACAAATCATTCGCTTCAAGGTGTCGCGGGGCACTGCCGTCGATGTCGATGCGCTGGTTGCCATCGCGAGCCCGCACTTTCCCCCCGACAGTCTGGACCAGCTGGCGCGCATCATCCGGATGATGGTGGCGGAGGCGGGTGGCCAGGTGCATGGCGAAGCCAGAAGCGCGGACTCAGACAACGCAGATCAGGTCCAGGCCGAGGTCTGAGCCTTGCAGAGCGCACGGACATGGCCGGGTGAGAAACCCCGGCCGCCCGCCCCCAGTTTGGGCTTTCGGGGGCATGGCGGTTCGGCTATGGCACGGGAACGCTGCAGGACAGGCGGGCGTGGCGGAACGGTAGACGCAACGGACTTAAAATCCGTTGGGAGCAATCCCGTGTGGGTTCGATTCCCACCGCCCGCACCAAGGCCGCCATGCGGTTCAGTTGTTGGCGGTCAGCGGATCGATGATCTGCGGAACCTCGGTGATGCTGGCAACGGGAATGCCGCTGAGCTCCGAGTGCCGGCGGATGGTGGCCTCATCCTTGGCAAGGTAGATGCAAAAGGTCCTGTCGGCGGCCACGTAACTGTGCTGCCACTGGATGTCGCAGCCGATCTTGTCGATGGCCTGGTTGGAAGCGCGGGCGGCGCCGCAGAGTTCGACGATGGACATGCCACCGATGCCGGGCACATCCCGTTCAATCAAGAAGCGTCTGAGCTTGGTCATGCGGCTTGTCTCCCTTTGCCTGTGGGCAGGGAGATATTCGGTCAAAGCCTCCCGTTGGCCAAACTAAATATTCTTTACAGTACTAAAGACAATCTTTAGGAAGGAACGATGATGGTATCGCATCTCAGGTCACTGCAGGCCGTCGACCTTGCGATCCGTACGGGATCGCTCAAAGCCGCCGCGACGCGGCTCGGCATCACCCCTGCCGCGGTGGGGCAGCGCATCTCGGCACTTGAGGATTTCCTGGGCCTTGATCTCATCGTGCGCGGCCGTTCCGGCATCCGGCCGACGCGCGAATTGTCGGCGGCGCTCGCGCATCTGTCCGCGGCCTTCCGGGAGATGGAAACAGCCGCACAGATTCTCGATTTTCAGCGTGTCCAGGAAGTCCACATCGTGGCGGATACGGATTGGGCCGAACTGTGGCTCAAGCCGCGGCTGGCGGCCTTCCGGTCGGAGAACCCCAACACGCTGTTCTGCATCAACGGCGTTGGCGATGTGCCGATGCGGCTGGGACGCGCCGATTGCCATGTCTGGTTCGGGGAGACGCGTGGCGGCGCCGGCGAAACCGAGCTGTTCCGCGACTATTTGCTGCCGGTCAGCTCGCCGGAGAATGCGCGGCGCCTTGCGGCGCTGCCGCCGCCGTCCCGCCTCGAAGGGTTCCCGCTGCTCCATCTCAGCTATTATGACGGCGATCCGGCCGCCATCGGCTGGCCCGCCTGGATCGGACGCCACGGCCACCGCAGGAGTGCCGCCGATCGCGGCATCCGCTACGCGCTGATCGTGCAGGCACTGGAAGCGGTCTATTCGGATGCGGGGTCGCTGATCTGCGGCCTGGCGCTGATCGAAGACAAGCTCAGGAGCGGCAAGCTCGCGCTGCCCTTTGCGTTGGCAGAAGGCGCGTGGACGAGCCACGCCTACCGGGTTGCCTTCTCCGAGACGGCGCTGCGCCGGCCGCAGATTGCCCGGTTTCGGTCCTGGCTGATCGAAGAGGGCGAAAAGACGGCATCGCGGCTTGCCGACATGGTTGCCGGGCAGCATCCTGGCCGGCGGCACTGACCGATCCGCGGCATCAGCACGGCGCGCCGGGCTGCGCCTGCCACGCGCCATGCGCCGGACACGCGATTCGGCGGCAACAAGGCTTTGGCCATCGGCGGAAGAGTCTGCTAGGTGGCGAGCCAGACCCCCGCTGTTGATGTATCTCGAGAGCCGGCCGGCAACATGAAGCGCGCCCAATGAAGGCTAACGGACCCGCCGCCCCCTCTGCCGGAGGCTGGCGCGGCATTCCCGGCGGCATCTGGGCGCTCGGCTTCGTGTCGCTGTTCATGGATGTCTCCTCGGAGATGATCCATGCGCTGCTGCCGGTCTATCTGGTGCTGGTCTTCGGAACGCCGGCGATCACGGTGGGACTCATCGAAGGAATCGCCGAGGCGACGGCGGCGATCACCAAGATTTTCTCCGGGGCACTCAGCGACTGGCTGGGCAAGCGCAAGCTCCTGGCAGCGGCAGGTTATGGCCTGGCTGCTCTCACCAAGCCCATCTTCCCCTTGGCTCCCAGCGTGTCATGGCTGATCGCCGCCCGGTTCATCGATCGGGTCGGCAAGGGCATTCGCGGCGCACCGCGCGATGCGCTGGTGGCCGACCTCGCACCACCCGAAATACGCGGAGCGGCCTATGGCCTGAGGCAGGCGCTCGACACGGCCGGGGCCTTTGCCGGTCCGCTGCTCGCTGTCCTGTTCATGTGGCTGACCGCCAATCACTACGTGCTGGTGTTCTGGATCGCAGTCATCCCGGCGATGATTGCCTTCCTGCTGATCGCCTTCCTGGTGAAAGAGCCGGCGCGGCCGGTACCGGCGAAACGGCCAAGCTGGCCGCTCCGGCGTGCGGAGATCGGGCGGCTCGGCGGTGGCTTCTGGCTGGTCAACCTTGTGGCTGTGGTGTTCACACTGGCCCGCTTCAGCGAAGCCTTTCTGATCCTGCGTGCCGAAGATGCCGGGCTCGCCGTGTTCCTGGTGCCGGGCGTGCTGGTGGTGATGAACGCCGTCTATGCAGTCTCGGCCTATCCGGCTGGCGTGCTTGCCGATCGTCTTGATCGCACGACACTGCTCATGGTGGGGCTGGGCGTCCTGGTGCTCGCCGATGCCGGGCTGGCGCTCTCGACGGGCCTCACGGGCATCGCGCTCGGCATCGCGCTGTGGGGGCTGCACATGGGCCTGACCCAAGGTCTGCTGGCGGCGATGGTCGCCGATGCCTCGCCGCCCGACCTGCGCGGCACAGCCTTCGGCATGTTCAATCTGGTGACGGGTCTGGCACTCCTCGCAGCGAGCGTGGTCGCCGGTGCGGTCTGGGACTGGGCGGGGCCCGCCTGGACCTTCGCTTCAGGGGCGGTCTTTGCGGTGGCCGCCATGGCCTGCCTCGCCGCGTGGCGCCGGCATTTCCCGGCTGGGCGGGCCATCGCTGTGGCCGACTGACGGGATCAGTTGCAGCCGTTGTGCTTCTTCCACATCACGGGATCGTGGCCGGCGGGAACCGCCTTGCAGGGATCTCCGCCGCAGCCGCGCAGGGCGTTGTAGCGGGCGATCAGCCGTGAGTTGCCGGCCGCGGCAGGCCGAGTTGCGGGCGCCGGCGTTCAGCGGGGATCGAGGGCAAACTGCAGGATGATGGTGCGCTGCAGGAAGTAGCTGAAATTGTCGTCGGAGATCAGGGTGAGCAAGGTTTCGCCTGCGGCGTTGGTGGACACGGCAAGGCCCTCCATGTTGTCGACCTCAAAGTTGTTGTCGGCCTCGAGGAGCACGTCGCCGCCGATGACGGCATCGGGCCGGATTGCCGCGGCATCGATCAGCCGGAGGCGCATGGCGAAGCCGCCGAGCCAGCTGGCGCGGCGTTCGAGCACGATGAGCGTTCCGTCCGGCAGGCTTGCCGCATCGGCGATCTCATAATCCGGTGCCGATGTCAGCGTGAAGGGCTGCGGTTCGCCGCCGATCCACAACCAGCCCAGATGCCGGCCGCCGGGATCCTTGGTGCGCTCGGCGATCGCTACGGGCGTGCCTGCCAGCGCACCCCCGGCAATGATGGTGGCAGCCTCGAAGCCCTTGTTCTCGGGAAAGGCCTTGGCCTCGGGCGGCGGCTTCAAATAGGCCGTGACCGGCGACAGGCCCGCCGCGGCGACTGCCATGCGGGCTAAGCGCGACTTGCGTTCGAAGGAGATCAGGATTTCGCCGTCCTCGAGCGTACCCGAGACGAGGGCGATGGCTTCAGCGTCGCGGTCATGGCCGATGCCCTTCATGGCCGGATCGTCCGGCGCCAGCGGGCCGATCATGGCATCGGCAAGGCCGGCGATACGGCTGCCCTCATGAACGATCTCGGCCTTGAGCCAGTGCAGGCGGTCGGAAACAGCGGCAAGGCGGGTGCCATGCGCATCCACGACGAGACCGGACCAGCCGCCGAAATCGCTGTCAGCGGCGGTGAGCGTCAGGCCGCCCCGCCATTCGAGCCGGCCGAAACGGGTGCGTTCCGGCTCTGCCTTGGCGAATCCCCTGATCTGTTCGGCGGTAATGGCAATGGGACGCATGGCGCCATCGCCCTCGGCGGTGGCCGCGCGCCATGTCAGCGTGCAGGCCGCCAGGATGGCGCAGAGCAGGGTCACGAACGGGAACGGCATCGGACTGGGGTTTTCCTTCCGGGTGCGGGCGTCTATCTTCGGGCGGTCGAGGGGCTTATGCCCGAAGCTGGATGCCGGCCGCAAGCACTGGCGGCCCGTCCACCGCATGCGAGGATTAAGGCATGGAACTGCAGATCGCCGAGGATCTGGCTTCAATCCTGAGTTTCGTGATCCTGCTCATCGGAGCGATTGCGGCGTGGCGGGCCTATGCGGCACGGCAGAATCTCTGGCAGCGCAAGCGCCGAAGCCTCGAAGCCTATCTGCGGGCGGCCGCCAGCAACGGCACGCGCGAGCGCACGGCGCAACAGGTCATCCAGGACGTCGGGATTACCGAGGACGAGGCCATCCGCATCAGCTTCGAAAGCGGCCAGATCGGCCGGCTCGCAGGGCAGGGGCAGACGGTGTTCTTCTGGACGGCAAGGACCTGATCCGGCGGCCTAAGCGTTGACAAAGGGTTAACCCTATCGGCGGCAAGATGCCGGCTTCGATCCAGGGTTGCTCCTTCGCATGCGGTTGTTCCTGCGCACCAATCTTGTGGCTCTGCTGCTGGCACTGGCCGCGGTCTCCGTCCTGCTGGCGGGTGCGATCTATGTCATCAACGAGCGCTCGATTCAGACCCTGATCGTCAACAGCGCCAGGCAAACGGCCGGCGAATGGGCCGCGAAGCTGCGCAACCGGCTGACCGATATCGAAACCATCGCCCAGGGCGGCAACCCATCGCCGGGGAGCCTGGCGGTGATCGCCCAGGCGCGCGCCATCGGCGGCGTGTCGCGCTTCAGCCTGTTCGATGCCGAAGGCGTCAAACGGCTCGACTCCGATACGCTGTCGGTCAAGGGCCCCGCCGGCGATGCCCGCGGTCCCCTGCCGGCGGACATCCTCGCAACCATCCGGGCCGGCCGGTACCACGTGCAGTTCGACGAAATCGAGACCGCGCAGGGCCGGCGGCTGATCGCCGAGACCTACGTCCCGGTCCTGCGTGGCGGCAAGCTGGTGGCGATCCTCGAAGTCTATGTCGATCAGACCCTCAATGCCCAGCGCTTCCGCGGTGCCTTTGCCTACAATTCGCTGCTGATCGCCATGCTCGCGGCCCTCGGCTTTGCGGTTCCGGCCTATGGCTTCTTCCGGCGCACAAGGCAGAAGCTGGTGGCGGATGCCCATGCCGCATTCCTCGCCACACACGATCCGCTGACCGAGTTGCAGAATCGCGGCGCCTTCGTCGGCGCATTCGGGCGCCTTCTCAATACGGATCACGAGCACGGGAAGCTGACGGCGCTCAGGGTGATCGATGTCGATCACTTCCAGGAGATCAACGCCAAGTTCGGTGCAGCGGCGGGCGACGAGCTGTTGCGCAATATTGCCGACCGGCTCAGCGATGTGCTGCGGGTCGAGGATGTAGCGGCGCGGCTGGGTAGTGACGAATTCGTCATTGCCCAGCCCGGATTTAACAATGAGGCAGAGATCGCCGCCGCCGGCGAGATCATCACCAATGCGCTGGCAGTACCGTTCCGGCTGCCGGCAAGCGATGCGCGGGTGACCTTCAGCATCGGCACGGCGGTGGCGCCCGGCGATGGGCGCGGCGCGCTGGCGCTGATCCGGAATGCCGGCACAGCGGTAAGGGTCGTCAAGGCGCGCGGCCGCAATGGCCATTGCCGCTTCGAACCGGCCTTCGATGCCGAGCTGCAGCAGCGCATCGTCATTGAAACACTGGTGCGCGAAGCAGTGCTGCGGGAGCGGTTCGAGCTGCATTACCAGCCGGTCTTCGACATCAGGACCGCCGCGCTCAAGGGGTTCGAGGCGCTCCTGCGGCTCTGCGGACAGGATGGCGAGCCGGTGCCGCCGGACGTGTTCATCCCGGTGGCCGAGGCGATCGGCCTTATCGACGATATCGGCTCGTGGGTTCTGGAGACCGCCTGCAGCACGGCGGCTGCCTGGCCGCAGCCGGCCAAGATCGCCATCAACCTGTCGGCGGCGCAGTTCCGGCGGCACTCGGTGTGCGATGCCACGCAGCGGGCTCTGGCACACAGCGGCCTCGATCCGGGGCGGCTGCATCTCGAGATCACCGAGAGCCTGCTGCTGGCCGACAGCGAGCCGGTGCTCGAACAGCTGCAGGCCCTCAAGGCCATGGGAGTGGCCATCGTCATGGATGATTTCGGCTCGGGCTATTCAAGCCTGGGCTACATGCTGAAGTTCCCGTTCGACCGGCTCAAGATTGACCGCTCGTTCATCGCGGGGCTTTCGGCCAATGACGACAACGCCCGCAAGGTGGTCGAAACCATCATCACGCTGGGTCATACGCTCAAGATGACGGTGACGGCGGAGGGCGTCGAAACCCTGGCACAGGCGCATGCGCTGCGCGAGATGAACTGCGACGATGCGCAGGGCTTCCTGTTCGGCAGGCCGGTGCCGGCCACCGAAGTGGCCGCCGTCTTCATGCGGCAGTTCGTGCGCGAACTGCAGCCGGAAGAACGGACGCGCCGCAGCGTTGCGTAAACGCTGCGCCACTTGTGCCGAAATGCCAGAGCGCTAAGATCGGCCGATGACGTCCTCACTCGATCTCGCCCTGCAGCAGGCCCAGGAGAACTTCCGCCGAAAGCGGCCCAAGACCGAGGCGCTGCATGCCCGCGCCAGAGCCGTCATGCCGGGCGGCAATACCCGCACGATCCTCTACTCGGCGCCGTTTCCGATCCGCATCGAGAAGGGTGAGGGGCAGATCATCATCGACGTCGACGGCCACGCCTATGTCGATCTGGTTGGCGAGTATTCGGCCGGCATTTATGGCCACTCGCATCCGCGCATCCGCCGGGCGGTTGAAGAGGCGCTGGCGATGGGCCTCAACATCGGCGCCCACCACGCCCGCGAGGTGGCGTTTGCCGAGGCGGTCACCAGGCGCTTCGGGCTTGACCTGGTGCGCTTCACCAACTCCGGCACCGAGGCCAACATGATGGCGCTGGCGGCGGCGCAGAACTTCACCAAGCGCCGCAAGATCATGCCTATGTTCGGCGGCTATCATGGCGGCACGCTGTTTTTCACGGCGGGCGCCGGACCGGTCAATGCGCCCTACGAGGTGGTGCTCGGCCGGTTCAACGACGGCGTGACAACGCGGAAGCTGATCGATCAGCATGCGGATGATCTTGCCGCGGTCATCGTCGAGCCGATGCAGGGCACGAGTTGTCTTTCCGCCGATCCGGCATTTCTGGCAATGCTCCGCGAGGAGACAGCGAAGCGGGGCGTTGTGCTGATCCTCGACGAGGTGATGACCTCGAGACTAAGCCCGGGAGGGCTGGCCCCGGTCATGGGCGTTGCGCCCGACCTCAAGACGCTCGGCAAATATGTCGGCGGCGGCATGTCGTTCGGGGCCTTCGGGGGCAGGGCGGACATCATGGGTCAGTTCGATCCCGCAAGGCCCGATGCGCTGCCGCACGCCGGCACCTTCAACAACAACACACTGACCATGACGGCCGGTTTCGTGGCGATCACCGAGGTCTATACGGCGGAAGCGGTGAATGATCTCAACGGCCGCGGCGACCGGCTGCGCGCGTCCCTCAACGATCTCTTCATGCGCTACCAGGCGCCGATGCAAGCCACGGGGATTGGCTCGATGATCACCCTCCATCCGGTGGTAGGGGAGGTCAGGACGCCGGAGGACGTACAGAAGGCCGACAAGCGACTCAGGCAGTTGCTATTCCTCGATCTCCTGGACGACGGCTTCTACATCGCCGAACGCGGCTTTATGGCGCTGTCGCTCAAGGTCAGCGAAGAGGACTGCGCGCGGCTGGTCGCAGCCGTTGAGCGATTCATCGCCAGAAGGCGCGAACTGCTGACCTCCATGCCTGACTGACTTTGGGCTGCGTCTCCCGCACCTGCTCAGTGCGGGGGTTGGCGGGGCCGGTTGGGAGGGCTAGAGAGAATGAATGTGGGCCGGTGGCCCATATAATTGTCAGCATATTCTGAATGAGCACACATTCAATAAAGGAGACCATCATGCTTCAACGGGCTAGCAACCGCTTCAATGCGCAGGACCTCTGGCAGAAGGACCACGACCATTATCTGCATCCCTGGACGCATTTCGACAGTTTCAAGAAGGAGGGCTCGCTCGCCATCGTGGAAGGCGAGGGCTCGTTCATCACCGACATCAACGGCAAGCGCTATCTCGACGGGCTGGGCGGCATGTGGTGTGTCAATGTCGGCTATGGCCGCGAAGAAATGGCGGAAGCCATGGCCGAGCAGGCGAGGCAGCTCGCCTATGCCAATCCCTTCGTGGACATGACCACCGCACCGGGCGCCGAGCTTGCCGCCAAGCTCGCCGAAATCGCCCCGGGATCGCTCAACCATGTCGCGTTCTCGACGTCAGGCTCCTGCGCCAATGACACGGCGATCCGGCTCGCACATTTCTACCACGCGCGCCGCGGCGAAAGCTCGCGCAAGCACATCATTTCGCGGCACAACTCCTATCACGGCTCGAGCTATCTGACGATTTCGGTCGGCAACCGCTACGGCGACCGCACGCCCTATTTCCATTACATCGACGACTTCATCCATCACCTGTCGGCGCCCTACCCCTACCGGCGGCCCGAGGGCATGAGTGAAGATCAATTCTCGGATTTCCTGGTCGAGGAGTTCGAGGCCAAGATCAGGGAACTGGGCAAGGAAAACATCGCCGCCTTCATCGCCGAGCCGATCCAGGGCTCGGGCGGGGTGGTGGCGCCGCCGCCCGGCTATCTCAGGCGCATGTGGGAAGTGGCGAAGGAAAACGGCATCTTGTTCATCGCCGACGAGGTGGTGACCGCCTTCGGGCGGCTCGGCCACTGGTTCGCCAGCAAGGACGTCTTCGACATCGAGCCGGACATCATCGTCTCGGCCAAGGGCCTCACCTCAGGCTATCTGCCGCTCGGGGCCACGATCTTCTCGGATGAAGTCTATGAGGGAATCAGCCTGCCGGGACCCGATGTGTGGTTCGCGCATGGCTTCACCTATTCCGGGCATCCGGTGTGCTGCGCCGTTGCGCTCAAGAACATCGAGATCATCGAGCGCGAGGGCCTGCTGGAGCATGCGCGCGTGGTCGGCGATCATTTCGAGCGGCGGCTCAAGGAACTCGAATCGTTGCGGCTGGTCGGCAATGTGCGGGGGAAACGGCTGATGATGTGCGTCGAGTATGTCGCCGACAAGGCGAGCAAGGCGCATCTGCCCGACGAGATCAACATCTCGAAGCGCATTTCCAATCTCTGCGAGGCCAAAGGGCTGCTGGTCAGGCCGCTCGGCCATCTCGACATCATGTCGCCGCCGCTCACCCTTTCTTTCAAGGAAGCGGACTTCCTGGTCGACACCCTGCATGAGGCGATCGAGGAGGCAACGGCGCAGCTCGTCAGCGAGGGCCTGCTGCCATCGGCGCGGCCCGTGCAATACGGCGGTAACTGAGGCGCCGTCCGGCACGGGAACGCTATGCCGGCCGCAGCCTCGCCATGGCTGCGGCCGCTTCCTCGACCAGCTTCTGCATGAGCGCTGCGGCGGGCAGCTCGCGGTTGAGGGCGGCGGCTTGGCCGTAGAGGTGGAAGGACACGTCAACCGGCTCGGCCATGCAGAGCGGATAGACGAGCTCATAGAGCGAGGGGAAATCCGGGAGCGGGGTGCGCGCGGTCGCCATCTCGACGGCATAGGTGCTGCGCGCCGCGCGGGCGGAGCGGCCCGAAACTGCGTCGGTCACCATGGTGTCGGTGTCCTGCGCCGTGCGGAGCCGGGCGCGGCGGGCCGGGTCGGTCGCAGCTTCCGGACAGGAGAGGAAGGCGGTTCCCATCTGCACGCCGCTGGCCCCCAGGGCCAGGGCGGCGGCGATGCCGCGGCCGTCGCCGATGCCGCCTGCGGCGATCACCGGACAGGTCACGGCGTCGACGACCTGGGGCACCAGCGCCATGGTGCCGATACCGTCGCCCGGCGCCGTCGGCCGGTGCGAGCCGCGATGCCCGCCGGCCTCATAGCCCTGGGCAATGATGGCGGTGACGCCGGCCTGCTCCAGGTCCCGGGCCTCGGCAACGGTGGTGGCGGTGCTGATGACGGCGATGCCCGCCTCGCGCAGCCCGGCCATTGCCGCCGGGCCGGGCACGCCAAAGTGAAAGCTCACCACCGGCGGGCGAAGGTCGAGCAGTGCGTCGAGCATTTCCGCCGGAAATCCCTCTGCGAGATGCGGCGGCTGATCCGGCGGTGGTGCCAGCCCATGCTGCACATAGAGCGGCAGGAGCCGGTTCCGCGTTGCGGTCCACAGCGCCTGGTCGCGGGCCGGGGCGGGGTGGACGAAGAAGTTCAGGTTGAAAGGCCGGCTGGTGGCAGCGCGCAGCTCGGCAACGGCCGGGGCCAGCGTGGCGGGGGTCATGTCAGCGCAGCCGAGCGAGCCGAGGCCGCCGGCATTGCTGACCGCAGCGGCCAATGCAGGTGTAGCCGAGCCGGCCATGGGCGCCTGAATGATCGGGTGGGCGATATCCAGCAGGTTGCAGAGACGCCGATCAGACCACATGGTGCAACTCCTCCACGTTCGCTTGCGCAAGGCGCGCTGCGGGCACCAGCCGGCGGACCCCGGTCGCGTCAGTCCATGGCCTGCAGGCGGGCAAGCAGTTCCAGAAGCTCGTCACGCAGAAACGGCTTTTCGATCCACAGGCCGGGCTGGTGGCCGGCCGCGGCCGCCTTGATGGTGACGGGTCCGGCAATGGTATCGCCGGTCATCACCACGGTGCGGCGGCCAAGGCGCGGGTCGGCCGCGGCAATGGCGTTGCGGAGATCGGCGCCGTTCATGCGCGGCATGCGCAGGTCGGTGAAGACCGCGTCGAACTGATTTCTGCCGATGGCGGCAAGCGCCTCCTCCGGCGCGTGCACGAGGGTGACGGTGTGGCCCGCAGCCTCGAGAATGTCACCCAGCATTTCGGCCACTTCGAGGTCATCGTCGACGACGAGGATCGCCATGGAAGCGGTGACGGGCGCCTGCTGCCCGACTCTGGCGACGGCGGCGGTGTCGGCGGCGGGCATGTAGATGCGGAACCTGGCGCCGCCGTCAGGACGGTCGAGATAGTCGAGCTTGCCGCCATGGGCCTGCACCACATTGCGGCAGATGGCGAGGCCGAGGCCGGTGCCGACCCCGGCCGGCTTGGTGGTGAAATAGGGCTCGAAGATGCGGAGGGCGACGTCGCGCGGAATGCCCGGCCCGTTGTCCGAGACGTCGAGGACAACGCCATCGCCGGTGGTGCGGGTTTCGATCCAGATCTGGCGGGGATCGGGGCGCTCGGCGAGCGCCTGCTGGGCATTTACGACAAGATTGGCGATGACCTGGCTGAACAGGTCCTGGTCGGCCTCGATCGCCGGCAGGCCAGGATCGAGGTTTCGCATCACGTCGACGCCGGCACTCTTCAGGCCATAGGCCAGCATGTCGCAAACGCCAGCGGCGAGCTGGTTGAGGTCGGTCGGCTCGCGCAGGGGCGGCTTCTGGCGGACCATGGCGAGGAAGCTCTTGACGATGCGCGCGCAACGTTCGGCGGCGGCATTGACCTTGAGGGCGCGCTGCTTGAGGCTGGGAGTTTCGGCCATCTCGGCGAGCATTGCGGAGTAGGCCACGGCCACGGCCAGCGGATTGTTCAGTTCATGGGCAACCCCCGCCAGCAGCGAGCCCATGGCGGAGAGTTTTTCGCTCTGATGGGCCCGTTCGCGCTGCTCCTGCTCGCGAATGCGCCGCTCGGCCTCCTTGGCGGCGGTGAGGTCGCGCAGGTAGGCGGCAAACACCGGGCTGCCTTCGATCGACACCTTGTGGATCGAGATTTCGGCGGGAAAAACCGTGCCGTCGGCGCGCATGGCTTCGAGTTCGAGGCGCTGGTCGAGCACGCGGCTTTCGCCCGTCTCCTGGTGGCGCTTCATGCCGGCGATGTGGGCGGCGCGCAGGTGCGGCGGCACGATCGTATCGGACAGGGCGCGGCCCAGGACGTCGGCGGCCTTGTAGCCGAAGGTCCGCTCGGCGGCGGGGTTGAAACCGGTAATGCAGCCCTCGCCATCGGCAATGATCACGGCATCCAGCGCGGCATTGATCACCGCGGCACTCATCGCCTGCGCCGTCTTCAGCTGGTCGCGAAGCCGGGCTTCGGTGTCGTTGGGTTGCAGGGTCACGGGGCGCCCTCATACACCAATTCGGCATGGGCCTGAAGGGGCAGCGCGGGGCTCGGCGTTCGAAGGTGCCGGCAGCCGCCGGCTACGCATGTGCAGCAGATTGATCCCGGTTGGGGAATGACGGACGGCGGCTCAACGACGGCCGAGACGCAGCACCTCATCGATGACGCGCGGATCATCGGCAATCATCTCGAGCGGTGCCTCGAGGAGGTAGTTGCCTTGCGACCGGTAGGAGACGTGGGCCTCGAGCAGGCGTTCGCGTGGCGGACGGCTCAGGCGCAGGCGGGCCAGCCAGTCGCGGCGCTGGCGGTCGAGCAGGCGCCATTCGGCGGCAAGCCGGCGGGCGAAACAGGCGAAATAGCGGTGCATGACCTGACGGAGCCTGGCGCGCTGCTGGCGCTGGTGGCGGTGCAGGACGGCAGGTACCGAGCGCGCTGGCATTCAGATCTCCGTACCGGCCATGCGGATGGGCGCGCATTTGAAACGCCCGACGCGGTATTGCGGATGGACATTGGTCCACTGCGCCATTTCGGACTGGCCGTAGAGAAAGCATTCCATGAGCGAGACTTCCTGCGCCTGATAGGTCAGGTGCACCTCCTTGCATTCGGTGGGAGCTGCGATGAGGCAGGCTGAGAACACGAGTTCGATCATGGGTCGGCTCCTTTGCCGGTCCAATCTACGGCTGATGGATTTGGCCCATGGCCGCCGTGATCGATCTCTTCCAGAGCCCACGCCTCCATCAGACGCATTGGGCCGCATGACCGGGAGCATGGCACAAAGACGCTACGGTCTTATTAAACAATGCCGGATTTTCTCTCCGTAGGCGGAAAGAAATTGGTAGGGATTTCAGATCGCAACCAGGAAGATGTCTTCGGGACCGTCCTCCTCGTCAATGTGGCTGCCGATCTTGACCGCTGCAAAATGGCGGGCGAGGGCCAGGGACGCGTCGTTTTCCGGCGAAATCGACAGCACCACGTGGTCGACGCCATGGCGCTTGGCCCAGCTCATGAAGCCCTCGATAGCTTCCCGGGCATAGCCCTGGCGGCGCCACGGCGGAAACAGGAGATAGCCGATCTCGACGCCGTTGGGGGCGCGACCCTCCATGAAGGTGGGGTCGGGCGCGGCATGGCAGTTGATGTAGCCGATCATGTCGCCGGTCTCGCGCAGGGCGATGGCGCGCACCGACCAGGGCCCGTAGGCCGGGTTGTTCTGCCACTGGTCGAAGCGCAGCCTGGCAATCCAGCTCTCGGCCAGCCAGTCGTCCGGCACATTGAGGCTGAGGTGGCGGGCGACGCCGGCAAGGTCGCCATTGATGGTGGCCTGCAGGGCATCGAGCGGCAGGATCCGCAGAAGCAGGCGCCGGGTCTCGATATCGAGCATCATAGCGCTCGCCTCAGCAGGGCGGCGAGGTCGCCGTTTCGGCCGACGGCAACATCGCCGAGGCCCAGCCAATGCGCCATGTGGCGCAACTCGCCGGCCAGGGCGGCCGCGGTTGCGGGCTTGTCGGCATGCGCTTCGGCGTGGACGGCATTGGCGCGGAGAACGCCGGCGGCGCGATCGGCCTTGAGGCAGACGCGGGCGGCAAGCCGCTCGCCCATGAGGAAGGGCAGCACGTAATAGCCATAGCGGCGCTTCGGCGCGGGCGTGTAGATCTCGATGCGATAGGTGAAATCGAACAGGCGCTCGGCGCGGCTGCGTTCCCAGACCAGCGGATCGAATGGCGAGAGCAAGGCGGTGGCGCCAGCGCGCCGCGGCAACCGGGCCTGCCTGTGCAGGAAGGCCCGCTGTTTCCAGCCTTTGACGGATATTGGCAGCAAGATGCCGTCCTCCACCAATTCCCCCACCGCCCGGCGGCCTTCAACCAGCGGCAAGCGGAAGTAATCGCGCAAATCACTTTCAGTGGCAATACCCAGCGCCCGTGCGGAAATGTCGACGAGCTGGCGGATCGCATCGGCCTCGGAGGGTGTGGGGAGGGCAAGAATCGCCCCGGGAATGACGCGTTCGGTCAGATCGTAGATGCGCTCGAAGCCGCGGCGTGTGGCGGTCGTGACAAGGCCCTGGTCGAACAGGCACTCGAGTGCCATCTTGCCCTTGCTCCAGCCCCACCAGCTGCCGGTGCTCTTGCCGGCGTCGGGCAGGTCGCTCACGGCGACCGGGCCGTTGCTGGTCACGTAGGCGAGCACGCTGCTGACATAATTCCGTTCGTCGCGCGCAAACTCGTCCATGGAGCCGTATGTGCCGTTGCCACGGCGCGCCCGCTGCATGCGCCAGCGCATCAGCGGGTGCAGCTCGAGAGGCAGGAGGCTTGCCTCATGGGCCCAGCATTCGAACAGGGCGCGGCGCCGGTTGCTGAAGGCGCGGGCATCGAGGGCTGCTTGCGGGTAGTTGCCGACGCGCGAGAACACCGGCAGGTAATGCGAGCGCACCAGCACGTTGACACTATCAATCTGCAGCAGGTTCATCTGCCGTATGGCATTGGCAATGCGCGTCCAGGTGGCGGTGCCGACGCGGCGCGGGGCAGCAAAGCCCTGGGCAGCAAGCGCCACGCGGCGCGCCTCGGCAAGCGACAGCGAATCTCTCATCCCAGCGACTTTTCGAGCCACAGGCCCAGTTCGTCAAATCCGAGATCGCGGTAGAAGCGGCGGGCCGGCGCATTGCCGCCGAGGACGCCGAGACGCAGCCATTTCTGGCCGGCGGCGCGGGCGCGGCGCTCGCATTCGGCGATGAGCAGGCGGCCGATGCCGCGGCCCCTCAGCTCTTCGGCCACTGCCAGGTCGCCGATATGCGAATAGGTGTAGAACTGCTCGTCGCGCTCGCCTTCCGAGCTTTCATGGAGCTGCAGCGTGGCATAGCCGGCAACCCGGCCATCGTATTCGGCAACGAGGATCACGCCGCGGGCCTTGGCGACGTCGGCCCTGAGGGTTGCGACATAGGCCTCGCCGATGGCGGCAGCCGGCAGGAGCCGGTCGAAAAACTGGAGTTCATGCGCCTGCAATTGCCGCGCCAGGGCAATGATGGCGGCGGTATCGCCGTCAGCAAATTCGCGGATGCTGGCGACGGGTGCTAGGCCGCTTCGCTGTGCCATAGGGCGGCGGCGGGGCTGGCCTCGCCGGGCGCCAGCGCGGCGCTGTAGCGATACAGGGTCGAACAGTAGGGGCAGACGATTTCGCTGGCTTTGCCCATGTCGAGGAACACATGGGGGTGATCGAAGGGCGGCAAGGCGCCGATGCACATGAATTCCTTGGCGCCGGTTTCGATGACGGCAGCGCCCATGTCGTTGTGGAAATGCGGGGTCGAAGCGGAAGCCATCAGTTCCTCGAATGTCTTTACTTGCCGGCTCGCGCTTAGCATATCCTTCCCGGCATGCCCAGTTTCAAATCCGGCGCGGTCACCATCGCCTATGACGACGAGGGAGAAGGGGAGGCGGTGCTCCTGATCCATGGATTCGGCTCGAACGCCCACGTCAACTGGCGCGAGCCCGGCTGGGTCGATACGCTGGTGAAGTCGGGCCGGCGCGCCATTGCCATGGACAACCGCGGCCACGGGCGCAGCGGCGCGCCGCATGACATCGCCGCCTATTCGGTGCCGCAGATGGCCGAGGATGCGCGATCGCTGCTCGATCATCTCGGCATCGTCAGGGCGGCGGTCATGGGCTATTCGATGGGCGCATCGATTGCAACCTGGCTGACGCTAACCCATCCCGAACGGGTCAGCCATCTCGTCCTGGGCGGCCTCGCATGGAATGTGGTGCGCGGGGTGGGGGGGCACGAGGACCTGGCGCTGGCGCTTGAAGCTCCCGCGCTGGCGCGCGATGCCAGCCCGAAGCAGAAGGCCTACCGGGCCTTCGCGGAGCAGACGAACAGCGACCGCCAGGCGCTGGCGGCCTGCATGCGCGGCATCCGCCAGCCCATTGCCGAAGCCGAGCTCTCACAGATCCGCTGCCCGGTACTGGTGGTGGCGGGCGAGCTTGACGATGTGGCAGGGCCGGTCGACAAGCTGGTGGCGCTGATCCCGGGGGCCAGGGGCGTGGTGCTGCCGCGCCGCAATCACATGAATGCGGTGGGCGACAAGGGCTACAAGGAAGCGGTGCTGGCCTTTCTGGGCTGACCGCCGGCGCTCAGGCGGTCGTGCCGGGCGTGGCCGGCGCCGAGGCTACGACCTCGGTGATCGGGCGTTCCGGGCGGGAGCCGCGGCGGCCATCGGGCCTCGGCTTGGCCTTCGGCATGGGAAGCAGGCCCTCGCGCTGGGCCTTCTTGCGGGCAAGCTTGCGGGCGCGGCGGATGGCTTCCGCCTTCTCGCGCGCCCGCTTCTCGGAGGGCTTCTCATAGGCCGCATGCTGCTTGATGTCGCGGAAGATGCCTTCGCGCTGCATCTTCTTCTTCAGGACGCGGAGGGCCTGATCGACATTGTTGTCTCTGACGAGGACTTGCATGTGGTTCCTTTGCGCGATGGAGGGAGGGACGCAGGCCGGCGGCTAGGGCGACTTGCGGCGGTAAAGCTGGTAGCCATTGGCGGCAATGCCGGATTCGATTGCGGCCCGGGACAGGCCATGCGGCGGGACCTGATCACCGCGCACCACGCCGATGCCGGCCCAGGGGCCGAACTTGGCGGGGAGCTGATCGCCCTTGGGCTCGTGCGTGAAGCCGCACAGGCCTTCGGAGACCTTGGAGCGGAAATGGAAGAGATTGGATTTTGCCTGCATGGGGCTCCCGGCAACGGCGCGTGCCGTTCCTTGCTGGAGGGGCGAAGAGCGCCATGCCGCCGCCAGGCAGGCATGACGCCGTCGAACCGGCGCTCCGGGACATTGGCTGTCGGGGAGGCCGGTCGGGGCCCGGGTGCGCCGCCGCCGGTACATCCGCGGTCGGCTGGCAGCACCCGGCCGGATTGCGATCAGGCCGCGGCCTGGAGGTTGCCTGCGGCAGATTTGCCGGTGCGGCGGTCGGCGATCACCTCATAGGAGACCTTCTGGCCTTCATTGAGGCCCGAGAGGCCGGCGCGCTCGACAGCGCTGATATGGACGAACACGTCGGGTCCACCATTGGAAGGCTGAATGAAACCAAAGCCCTTCTGGCTGTTGAACCACTTAACGGTGCCTGTCTGCATGGATATGTCCTTTCAAGATGCAAATGCAGTTCCGCACACGGACGACCTGTCCGCGGCGGGGTCTATCGATGTTCTGGGGTAGAGGGTGGGCTAGTGCACTTGCATTGAGAAGCGCGGAGCCGAGCCAATCGGCCGAAACTCGATTGCCGTCACATAGTCGTTCCCGGCGCCGATTACAAGCGAATTCGGCGGCGCGTCCGCTGGCTGGGCGGTGCGCCTTCCCGCCGATGGCCTTGCGAACGCCGCCGGAGTTTGCGATTCTGGCCGGCAGCAAGACGGCCCGCTGATCTTCGCGGGCCCGCTTCGACGTGTCGTGCCGTGCTTCGTCCCTGGACTCGTCACAGGAGGAAACGATGCGCGTTCTGCTGTATTCCCTGCTGTTGTTGCTTGGCCTGTTGCCGCCTGCCGCGCTGGCCGGCGCCCTGCATGAGGCGGTCAAGCGCGGCGATGTCGCGGCAATGGCCGCGGCCCTCGATGGCGGAGCGGACATCAACGAGAATGCCGAGCGGGCCACGCCGCTCTATCTCGCCGCCACGCGCGGCTATCTGGATGCGGCACGGCTCCTGGTCAATCGCGGGGCCGACGTCAACCTGTCGGCCAGTTTCGGCACACCGCTCTATGCGGCCGCGAAGTTCGGCCATGCCGATATCGTGGCGCTGCTGCTCGATAGCGGCGCCACGCCCAACCTCGCCACCGATTCGCCCTCGCCCCTGCATGCGGCCGCCGACGACGGGTGCCTGGCCTGCGTGATCCTGCTGGTCGAGGCGGGCGCCGATGTCGACGCCCTGACACCGGACCGGGAGCCGGCCATTCATTTCGCAAAGCGCAACGGCCATGCCGCCGTCGTAGCTTACCTTCGCGAGCAGGGCGCGAGCCTGCCGCCGGCCCGGCCGATTGCCGCGTTGCTGGCCAGTGCCGAACCGGCGGCGGGGGCGGCGCTGTACCGCCGCAACTGCCAGTGCTGCCACTACTCGCTGACGGCGGAGAACGGCACCATCGGACCGCATCTGTGGAACGTGATCGGGCGCCGCAAGACGGCGCTTGCAAGATTCAGCTACTCGCCGGCGATGCGCGAGGAACGCGGCGTATGGACCTACGAGGACCTCAGCCGTTACCTTTCGGATCCCTATCGCACCGTGCCCGGAACGAGCATGAATTTCAGCGGCCTGCAGGACGACAGGCAGCTTGCCGATGTCATTGCATATCTGCGGACGTTCAGCCACAGGCCCGTGCCCCTGCCGGGCCGATAGATGCGGCAGGCGATTGCCTGCAGCGCCACTCCGGGCTTCCGCCTACTTGACCGGGAGCGTGGCCGCGTAGGCGAGCACCGCTGCGGCATCGTCCGGCGAAAACGCGCGCAGGTTGACCATCTGGACGCCGGGATGGGCGTTGAGGATCTTGTTCAGGACCTCGTCGGGAACGTCGGCCGCTTCGGTGCCGCGGCGAGCAGCAGCGCTGCAGCCGCAGCGGCAATCGCGTGCGATGTCCTGCTCATGGTGTCTCCGTCCCGTGCTGTTGCGGCGGCTGGACCGCAGATGTGCGAACACAACGGCACGAATCCGGGCTGGCGGCATTGACGGCCGTCAATCGCAGCTGCGGGCCGGGGCCGGCGCGGTTTGCCCGGCATGTCCGTTTGCTGCTATGGTACGGATCCTGACATTTATGGCCGCTTCGAGATGACGCTGTCACTGCGCTTGCTCGGCCGATTCGAACTGACCACCGACACCGGCGTGCCAATCGAAGTTCCCGGCGCGCGCGTGCAGCTGCTGCTGGCGCTGCTTGCCCTGTCACCCGGCACGGCTTTCGATCGGGCCAAGGTCAGCGGCCTGTTCTGGGGTGACCGGCAGGACCGGCAGGCGCGGGCCAGTTTGCGGCAGGCCGTCTGGACGCTGCGCCGTGCGCTGGGCGATGGAGCGATGGCGCTCGGCAGCGAAGGTGCCATGCTGAAGCTCGATCCCGGCCGCGTTACGACCGACGTTGCCGCATTTGAAGCGGGAGTGCGTTCCCCGTCGCCGGAAATCCTGCACGAAGCGGCCGGGCTTTACCGCGGCGATCTGCTCGAGGACTTCGATGTCGTGAAGCTTGCGCCCGACGGCCCGTTCCTCGAGCGCCGCGAGCGGCTGCGCGAACTGGCGCTTGACGGTCTCAGGCGCTTGGTGGCGATCGAGACGGAACGCGGCCAGTTCGATGCGGCAACAGAGGCCGCGCGCCGGGCGCTGAAGATCGATCCGCTGCAGGAGGACTTGCACCGGGCCCTGATCGTTTTCCACCTCAGATGCGGGCGCCCGGCCCAGGCGCAGGCCCAGTATGAAGCGTGCCGCGCGCTCCTCACGAGCGAACTCGGTACTGAGCCGTCGGAGGAAACGCGCAAGGCGCTGCGCGAGCCGGTCGCGGCCGGCGGTCGGCGTCAGATGACCGTGCCCGGGACGCCAGATGCGGCTGCCGGCGCGACGCTGGCGGCGCCGTTGTTCCCTAAGGGCGCCGTCGGGAGGCCAATGCAGAAGCGTGGACTCCTCGCGGCCTCACTTGCCGCACTGCTTGTCATGGCTGGTGCCGTTGCCCTGCTCAAGCCGTCCGGAGGCAACGCGCCTGCGCCACTGCCGGGCGGCGTGCCGTCCGTGGCGGTGTTTCCGTTCGCCGATCTCAGCGTGAACAATCAGCAGCCGGAGTATGCGGCGGCCCTCACCGCCGACCTCATCACCGATCTGTCAAAGGTTGCGGGACTGTTCGTCTTGGCCAACGACACCAGCGCGGCGCTGGGGGCAGGCACGACGGAAGCGGCGCGCGAGCTTGGCGTCGAGTATGTGGTCAAGGGCAGTGTCAGGCGGTCGCGTGGCGTGGTGCGGATCAATGTGCAGCTGGTTGAGGTCGCGAGTGGCCGTCACATCTGGTCGGAGAGCTACGAGCAGGATCTGGCGCAGCTGTTCACCGTCCAGGACGAGGTCGTGGAGAACGTCGTCAACTCGCTGAGAGTGCAGCTCAGCGACCGCGAGCGCTCGGCGATCGCCCGCATCCCGACCCGGAATCTCAAGGCCTATGATCACTACATGCGGGCCGAGCAGCAGCAGCTCAATTCAACCGAGACGGCACGGTTCCGGCAGGCGGTCGACAACTACCGGCGAGCCATTGAACTGGATCCAGGTTTTGCCGAGGCCTACGCCGGATTTGCCGGCACCGCCGCGCAGATCTGGCGCCGCGGCTTCGACGACGTCATGCCCGGCGGGCTGGCCCAGCAGGTCGCCTACGAGGCCGCTGAAAAGGCGTTGTCGCTCGATCCGGGATCCGCCCGGGCCTATGGCGTCCTGTCGTCGATGCAGGTGGCCGACGGCGAGTATGAGAGCGCCATCGTTTCGGCGAGGCGGGCGGTCGAACTGCAGCCGGGTGATGCCGACGCCCATACGCAGCTGGCGCATGTCCTCGCGATTGCGGGGAACACTAGGGAAGCTGCGGCGGAGATCGCGCTGGCCCGGCGACTCAATCCGGTCCTGCCACCCGACCTGTTGCTGACATCCGGGGTGGTGGCTTTTGCAGACGGGCGCTATCACGACGCCATCGCCGATCTTTCGCAGGCCCGGCCGGTGCTGCCGACCAGCGAAACGTTGCTTCAGTACCTCGCCGCGGCGCAGGCGCTGTCGGGCGACATTGTCACCGCGCGCGGCACGGCCCGAGAGCTCATCGCCGTGATGCCCATCGCCAATCTCGAGTTCCTCGCCTTTGTCAACCATGCTCCGGGCATCGAAGTCCCGCTGCTCAAGGGCCTGCGGCTTGCCGGGCTTCCGCGCTGGCCGTTCGGCTTCACCGCCGCCGAAGAAGACCGCGTGCCGGATCCGGAATTGCAGCGGATCGCCGTCGCCCCCATGTGGACCGGCAGGCTTTCAAACGGAATTGGCTTCATCCAGGAGACCGATAGCCGCGGCAGCTTCGCGTATCGCAGCGAGCGAAGCCTCAGGACCGGCCGGCAATTTGTGCGGGACGGCCGGCTGTGCCAGGAGATCGACGGGTACCTGGCACGGCGTGAGATCTGTGGGTACGTCTACAGGGCCGGCGGGGCGGAGCGCGGCCTGCCCTATGTCTTTGTGTCGTTCGATAGCGTGAAGTTCTTCAAGATTGCGAATTAGGACGAAACCGCTCCCGGAAAGCACTTTCTGGGTTCGTTTTGACGCTTGCGGTCCCGGGATTTGACGCCCGGCGAGACGGTCGGCCAACGGCAAAGCCGGCAGGCTAGATGTCGCCGCGCGTCTTGCGCGGCGTGTGAAGGAGGAAGGACATGTTCACAGACAGGAAAGGCATGTGGACCGGACTGCTTGTCCCCGCGATGCTGTCCCTTGCGGTGGCCGGCGCGGCAGCAGGCGAGTTCGACATCCAGACCGAGCCCATCCAGGCCGCCGCGCAGACCGGCGATCTCGGCAAGCTGGAGACCCTGCTGGCTGGTGGCGGCGATCCCAACGCACGCGATGTTACCGGCCAGACGCCGCTGATCACGGCGGCGCTCGCCGGCCAGGAGAAGGTGGCGGCACTGCTGATAGAGCGCGGGGCTGACATCGCAGCGAGGACCAGCCAGGGGCTTACAGCCCTGCATGCTGCGGCATATGCGGGCGATGCCGAAATCGTCCGGTTGCTGATCGGTCGCGGTGCCGCGGTCAACGATCAGGATAACCGCTTCAAGACTTCCCCGGTCAATCTTGCCGCGGAAGAAAACCACCTGCCGGTGGTCGAGATGCTTCTTGCGGCGGGGGCGAAGGCGGATGTCGTGGATGTCAACGGCATCGCCGCAACGACGAAGGCCGGCTTTCGCGAGCACTGGGACATACTCAGGGCCCTGAAGCGGGCCGGAGCGCCGTGCCAGCCTGAGGAGTTCGTTGGGGCCTGGCTCTACCAGAAATGCACCGAGCTCAAGCCGTGAATGAGCAATCACTGGGAGAAAACACATGTACATCATGACAGAGATGCGCCGCGCGGCGGCGGCAGCCACGATGCTTCTGGCATTCGGCACCACGCAGGCCCTGGCGGGAGCGGCCGGGCTTTCCGAAGGCGAAGTCAACACCGGCTATTTCGGCACGGTGGCGATCCATGGATATGACCCGGTCGCCTATTTCACCATGGGCAAGCCCGTGGAGGGCGATCCTTCCATCAGTTATCGCTGGCTCGGGGCGGAGTGGCGCTTCGCCAACGAGGATCATCGCGCCAGGTTCATGGCGGACCCGGTCGCCTATGCGCCGCAGTATGGCGGGCTGTGCGCCGATGGCGTGGCCTATGACACGATGACGGTCAACATCGATCCGCAACTGTTCCGGATCATCGAGGGGAAGCTCTATCTCAGCTACGATGCCGGCGGGATGGCCGAATTCGAGGAGACCAAGGGCTTCATCGCCAAGGCCGATGCGAACTGGACGCATGTGCGGAAGGCGCTGAGCGCCAGGTAGCGGCCGCTGCTGCCTCCGGCCCTGGCCATTGGGCGGGGCCGGGACGGCAAGTGCTCCGGCATCCTCAGGTTAACCGCAGCGGCCGGTCCGGCTTGGCGCCCGGGAATGACATGTGCCATTTTAGGACATGCGTGTCATTTCGGGACAGAAGCCGCGGCGGAGCCGGCCAGCGTTCGGCCGGGGCTGGCTGGCGCTTGCGGGGGTGGCGGCCGGGGCGCTTGCCATGCATCTCCATCTGAACGGGCTGCCATCCGAATTTGCCGGCCAGCTGCCGCTCAGGCTGGTGCCGGCGCCGGTGCCGGGGGCCGAGGTGGTGGCGCCGGTGGCGGCACGCTTCAGCCTGTGCAGCGGGCCGGTGCGCATCACCTGCGTGGTCGATGGCGACACGCTGTGGCTCGAGGGCGTCAAGATCAGGATCGAGGGCATCGACGCGCCGGAGATCGGCGAGCCCAAATGCGCCGCCGAGCGGGCGCTGGGCGAGCGGGCGAAGCAGCGGCTCCTGGCGCTCCTCAACGAGGGGCCGATCGAGGTCGTCGCGGCCGGCTTCCGCGACCGGGACAAATACGGCCGCAAGCTCCGCGACATCCGGCGCGGCGGGCGTTCGCTCGGCGAGCAGCTCATCGCCGAAGGCCTCGCGGCGCGCTGGGCGGGGCGGCATCACGACTGGTGCTGAGAGCCACCCGGCGCCGCGGCGCGGGGCGGGGTGAGGCGCCGTCCCTAGCTTCGTCATTCCGGCGCAAGCCGGAATCCATCCCTCCGCCTACGGATGATTTGCTGTACCGTCATGCCGGCGGTATGCGGAATCCGATGATTTATTGTGCCGTCATGCCAGCGGAAGCTGGCATCCCGCTCCACCTGCTGCGCCGTACCAAAGCGGGACCCCGGCCTGCGCCGGGGCGAGGGGTGTGGGGGTGAGGCGTCCTCCCGGCTGCATCACCCCGTCGTGGAATGCCGGGCCCGGCGGCTCAAGGGGTCATGTGCAAGAGTTCCTGCACAGAGGATAAAAATTTCCGCCGCCAGGCCGCCGGTTTTGCGGCTATCATCGCCGCCCGATGACCCTCCTGCCCAATATCCGCACCGGCAAGTCGGTGTGCCCGCATGACTGCCCGTCGACCTGCGCGCTCGATGTCGAGGTGCTCGATGCCAAGACCATCGGGCGCATCCGCGGGGCGCGCGAGAACAGCTACACGCTCGGCGTCATCTGCGAGAAGGTGGCGCGCTATGCCGAGCGGGTGCATCACCCGGAGCGGCTGCTTCACCCGCTGAAGCGCCAGGGGCCCAAGGGCTCGGGCCAGTGGCAGCGGCTCACCTGGGACGATGCGCTCGGCGAGGTGGCGCAGGCCTTCCTCGCAGCCGAAGCCCGCTACGGGGCGGAAGCCGTGTGGCCCTATTATTATGCCGGCACCATGGGGCTCGTCATGCGCGATGGCATCAACCGGCTGCGCCATGCCAAGAACTATTCCGGCATGTATGACACGTTCTGCGTGGCGCTGTCCTGGCCCGGCTATATCGCCGGCTGCGGCAAGGTGATGGGGGCGGATCCGCGCGAGATGCAGAAGGCCGACCTCATCGTCATCTGGGGCGGCAACCCGGTCAATACGCAGGTCAATGTCATGACCCATGCGGCGATCGCCCGCAAGCAGCGCGGGGCGAAGATTGCCTGCATCGACATCTATGAGACGGCCACGATGAAGCAGGCCGATATCGGCCTCATCATCCGGCCCGGCACGGACGGGGCGCTGGCCTGTGCCATCATGCATGTGCTGTTCCGCGACGGCTTTGCCGACTGGCCCTATCTCGAGACCTACACGGATTGCCCGAAGGAATTCGAAGCCCATCTCCAATCGCGCACGCCCGCATGGGCGGCTTCGATCTGCGGCTGTGCTGCTCCTGAGATCGAGGCGCTGGCGCGGGCGATCGGCACCACGAAACGCAGCTATTTCCGCCTCGGCTATGGCTTCACGCGCTCGCGCAACGGGGCGGTCAACATGCATGCCGTCACTTGCATCCCGACCGTCACCGGGGCCTGGCAGCATGAGGGGGGCGGAGCGCTCCACTCCAACAGCGGCATGTATGGCTGGGACAAGACGCTGATCGAGGGGCTGGATGTCAGGGACCCCGCGGTGCGGGTGATCGACCAGAGCCGCATCGGGCCAGCGCTCTTGGGCGATCCTTACGATCTTGCCGGCGGGCCGCCCATTGCGGCGATCTTCGTGCAGAACACCAATCCCGCCGCGGTAGCGCCCGATCAGAACAAGGTGAAGCAGGGGCTGGCCCGCGACGACCTGTTCGTGTGCGTGCATGAGCAGTTCATGACCGAGACGGCGCAATTCGCCGACATCGTGCTCCCCGCCACGATGTTCCTCGAACATGACGACATCTACCAGGGCGGCGGCCACCAGCACATCATGTGGGGCGGCAAGCTCATCGATCCGCCGGGCGAGGCCCGCAACAATCACGAGGTGCTCTGCGATCTCGCCCGCCTTGTCGGCGCCGCCCATCGCGGCTTCGATCTCAGCGTGCGCGAGATCGTCGAGGAGACGCTCAAAGCCTCCGGCCGGCCCGCTCTGGCAACGCTCGAATCGGAAAACTGGGTCGATGTGCAGCCGCCTTTCGCGGAGGCGCATTTCTTGAAGGGATTCGCCCATCCGGACGGCAGGTTCCGCTTCCGGCCGGACTGGCAGGCGGTGCGCTTCCGGGCCGGCATCGGCCCCTTCGGCCCCATCGAGTCGATCCCGGCCTTGCCCGACCACTGGCCGGTCATCGAGGAGGCCACCGAAGAGATGCCGTTCCGGCTCGCCACCTCGCCGGCGCGGAGCTTCCTCAATTCGAGCTTCAACGAGACGCCGTCGTCGCGCCAGCGTGAAGGCCGGCCCACGGTGCTGGTCCATCCGCTGGACCTCGCCGCGCTCGGCCTCGAAGACGGCGTTAAGGTTCTGTTAGGCAACACCCGCGGTTCCGTGACGCTGCATGCCAGGGCGTTTGCGGGCCTGCGCCGCGGGGTGCTCGTCGCGGAAGGCCTGTGGCCCAATGACGCCTTCGAGGATGGCAACGGAATCAACAGCTTGACCGGTGCCGACCAGCCCGCGCCCTGTGCCGGCGGGGCGTTCCACGACAATCGTGTGTGGCTCAGGCCGGCGCCATGAACGGCAGATGAACGGGCGCCTCAGCCCTGCCTCAGCTTGACCATGGCATAAGCCATCCCAAGTTAACGCCTGAACCCGGAGATTGCCGTGAAAGCCGTCCTTGCCGTCATCGCTGCCGTTGTCATGGCCCAGGCCATGAGCGCGGATGCGTGGGCGGCCGGCAAGCGCAAGCTCCGCCCGCAGCTCACCCCGCAGGTGCTCGCCACGGCGCAGAAGAACTCTCTCGACATGGCGCTCCTCAAGTTCAGGGCACAGATCCGCCAGCAGCGGGTCACGGCCGCCATCAAGTTCTAGGGGCCGGCCATGCAGCATTCGACCCTTCCGCCCCGCTGGCTCGCCGTCATGGCGGTGGTCCTGGTTGCGGCCTCGCTGGCGCCTGCCGTTCTCCTCGTCTCGTCGCAGTTCTGAAGCCTAGCTGGGCCGCGCCTCTTCGATAACTCCGTATGGGCCGTAGGCCGCGTACCACAGGGCGCAATAGGCCTTCTGGTAGGTCATGGCCAGATCGGGGCCGTTGGCCGTGAAGTCGGCGCTGGCCATCTCGGCAGAGCGGAACTCGAATCCCTCCGGCAGGACGATTTGGGCGCGGTGCGGCTTGCCGGTCACCGGGTTGCGGATCGGCACGGCTTCCAGTTCGAGCACCCCGGGGACGACAAAGCGGCCGGTGCGGCCGTCTAGATCGCAGGCGAATTCCAGCTTGCCGAAGATGGGATCCAGCTCCTTGGCGATGGTGGAGCCATAGATGTTGAAGGGGGTCGTCGGCTCCTGCTCCTTGCCGCCGAGGATGGCGAACAGCGCCTCGCGCTGGGCGTCGGTGGCGCGCTCGTCGATGAAGCCCTGCACCACGCCGCCGCCCTCATGCACGGCGCCCGGCCAGCGGTAACGGGCGCCGACGATCAGGCCATCGAGCCGCACATCGCCGAAATGGCCCTCCTCGATCAGGTGCGCCTCGACACCCTCGCAATAGGACCGCGTGGGCCGCGCATTGAACTCGCAGGGGCAGCCGTAATCGCAGCTGCAGCCGCCAAGCTTGGGGCCCTTGATCATCCAGTCGACATAAGCCATGGCGTTCTCCTCCAGACGGGCGGTGTCCAGGCCGCTCCGGCCCGGCGAGCTTATGACGGCGCTGGCGTGTCGCGCAACGCATTTGTTGCCTGCAACTGGGGAGCCGCTTGCGGATAATGCTCGGCGGCCATGCGCTGCAGATAGGCCATGAGATTGCCGTGGCGCAGCAGGTGCGGCCGCAGATCGGACTCGAACAGCGGGCAGGCGGCGCCGAGCAGGAACGCGAAGAGCGTGGCATCGGCCCCGCAGGCCGCTTCGCCGAGCAGATGGCGGCTGTTGCCGAGAAGCTGCGACAGGCTGTCGAGATCGCGCCTGCCGAGTTCGGCGCGTTCTTCGGCAGTGTGTCTGGCCAGTCCTTGCGCCCACAGGTTCCGGCGCACCTCGCGCCTCACCATGGCCCGCACCAGCGGTCGCAAGGGGGCGGGCGCGGCGTTGAAGAAGGTTGCAGGCCCTCTTCTGAAATTCTCCGGCACGGCCCAGCGCTCATGCAGCATCAGCCAGTAGAGATGTTCCTCGAGCAGCTTCTCGACAGACCAGGCGATCGCCAGCTCGCGCGGGCCATAGCCGCCGCTGAAATCGGCGCCATGGCGGGTTTCGAGGTGGAAGCGGATCAGGGTTGAATCGCCGATCAGCCGGCCGTCATCCTCGATATAGGGAATCTTGCCCTTGGGGGCCTTGCGAAAGCTCGCCTCTGCCGTGCGAAACGGTGTGCCCGCCATGCGCAGCAGCAGCTCGGCCTTGGTGACGAAGGGGCTGGGATCGGGAAGGCCGAAATGGCTGCCGGCCACAAAGAGCGTGATCATGGTTTGGGCTCCGGTTGTACCCTGGCGGTCTCACACATCTTCTTTCGCCGCGTTCGCCAAAACCGGCGTCATTCCAGCCAAGCCTTGCCCTTGCACAGCCAAGGGAAAGGCGCGCGCTGGAACCCCGCTTTGCCCGTGGCACGCGAGCCTCGGCCAGGCGGAGCGGGATCCCAGCTCGCGCTCCGCTTCGCGTCGCTTGGCTGGAATGACGGCTTACCATGATGGGCTCCAGGCGAGATGTGCATCCGATAGGGTGGTACGCGGAGCACTCTACTGACATCCTGCTGCCATCATGGTGTCAGCAGACATGCGGCAATTCCCGCTGCAACATGAGGCGAGCAAAGCGATCCTAGGGAAGCGGGATGGGATTGTCGCTGCGGGTGCGCAGGTAGGCGATCAGGTTTACACGTTCGGTTTCATCGGGAACACCCCGGAGCATCCCGACACCAGGCGTCGTGATCGCTGGACCATAAAGATATGTGTTCAGATCTTCGTAGGACCAGACACCCTCCAGAGCCGACAACGTCTTGGAGTACCCTTCGAAAGCAATCGACGCCTTGTCGCGGCCCACAACGTTCCACAAGTTTGGGGCATGACCGCTGACCTGATCCGGATCGATGCGATGGCAATGTTCACAATCTCTCTCGAAGATGCTTTTGCCCTTCCCGGCATCAGCCGAAGCCAGCCTAGCAGCAATCGGCGCGACCTTTGGAATGACGACGCCGTGAGCCATGAGATAGTCCGCAACGTCATGACGCTCGTAAGATATGGCGAGGTGGACGGGCGTCTTGATGTCGGTTTCCTTTGCCCATTGCGCATTGACGTTTGCACCCGCTTCCACCAGCGCCTTCACACAACTGAGGCAGCCGTTCGCGGCAGCAACGTGAAGGACGGTCTCGCCTGCCACTTCCGCATTCGGATCCGCGCCATTGGCCAGCAACAAGGCGATGAGTTCGATCTTCTCGTTTGCGACCGCTGCCGTTAAAGGCTGACCCAAACTCGTCCTGGCATTGACGTCAGCACCGCGCACGACGAGCAGCTTGGCCGCTTCAAGGTGGCCCCCCTGAGCGACCCAATAGAGCGGCGAAACACCCAGCATATCGATTGCGTTGACATCATCGCCGGCATCCAAAGCAGCGGTGATGGCCGCCGCATCGCCTTTCATCGCCGCCTCGTGAATCGCGGCTGCTTGCGAAATGCCCGGAACCCAGCCAAGCACCATGAAGGCAACAAGCAAAATCCCACGCACGTTGAACCTCCGGTGTTCGAGCAAAGGCAGCAACACGTCGCAAAGGCAACCCGGAATGGATCTGACTTTAACACAACCTCTTCATGTCCGTAACATCCGGCTTCGCGCTTATCGGTCATCTGCGAAGTGACAACCCCATTGGGGCCGCTTTGGCTTCGATTTCGGTGACAGCGATTTCGGCTCCGTCACCGAAATCCACAATGCTGACAAGAGGCTCAAAGCGGGCATTCAAACTGGGAGACCACCATTTCAGAACGACTCTTGACAGGGCGCTTCAACCTGGTTTATGTTCCCTATATGTTCTCAACGGAAACGAATGTCATGGACTGGGGGAAGGCTGTCGCGCGGCATCGCGAGGCGCTTCTTAGCGTGGTGGCCACGCTCTTGGCCCTGCTCGGGCTGGACAATGGCGAGGGCCCAAGGTGGATTTCGCGGGCGCTGCACCGGGCGGCGCTCAGGACGCTCGTCCCGGCCGAGGCGGCGGCGCGGCGCCTCATCGTGGTGCTGGCCAGAGATATTGCGGTGACGCTCCGGCCGGTGCGGCCGCTGCCGCCGGGACTCAGGCTCGCCAAAAAGACCGGGGCCCGCCTGTGCTTCCGGCTGTCCGACCCGCCGCACCGCCTGCGGCTTGGGCCGTGGCGGCCGGTCCCCCGCGCCATTCCCCGCATCCATGTCTTCACCCCCGATCCGCGCATCCCGATGCTGCGGGCCGCGCCGGCACCGGCGGCGGTGCCCCCCGCCGAGACCCGGATCGATGCCACGCGGCTCTGCCGGCGGCTTGCCGCCCTCAAGTCGGCGCTCGACGATCTGCCGCGCCAGGCGCGGCGCCTCGCCCGGTGGCGGGCGAAGCGGGAGGCGCTTGCGGACCGGCCGGCCGCGCCCGTGCTGCGCAGCGGCCGCCCGCCCGGGCATCGCAAGGTTCCGCGCTACGACATCGATCTCATCTTGCGCGAGGCGCATGAAGTCGCCTGCGGCGCGCTTCTGCCCGACACGTCATGAGGACCCCTCCCGCCCGGCGCCGGTCCTGCTGCCATCCTGCTGACATCATGCTGTCAGCAGGGTTGCCGTAGGCTTTTCACCATGCGCCGCGCCGACCGGCTCCTGCAGCTCATCCAAATCCTCCGCCGCCACCGGCGGCCGGTCACCGGCGATTCGATTGCTGGTGAACTCGAAGTGTCGCTGCGCACCGTCTACCGCGACATCGCCGCGCTCATCGGCGAAGGCGTGCCGGTCCGGGGCGAGGCGGGCGTTGGCTATGTGCTGGGCGAGGGCTACGATTTGCCGCCGCTCATGTTCACCGCCGACGAGCTCGAAGCCGTCATGCTGGGGCTGCGCTGGGTGGCGCGGCGGGGCGATGCGCAATTGTCGCGCGCCGCCCTCGATACGGTGGCCAAGATCGGCACGGTGCTGCCGGCCCAGCTCAAGCCGTTCCTCTACGATGCCAGCCTGCTGGTGCCGCCGAACACGGTGCTGCCGGACAGCATCGACGTGGCGCAGTTCCGCACCGCCATCCGCGAGGGCCGCAAGGTCGCATTGCACTACCGGAGTGCCGAAGACGCGGTGACCGAGCGCGTCATCTGGCCGATCGCCATTGCCTATTTCGATGCCAGCCGTCTCGTCATCGCCTGGTGCGAGCTGCGCCAGGATTTCCGGTCGTTCCGTTCCGACCGCATGATTGCCGCCGAGATCCTCAAAGACCGCTATCCGCAGCGGCGCGCCCGGCTGCTCAAGCAGTGGAGCGAGCAGATGCGGGCCGCCGAGGGCGTGCAGATGACCGATGTCTTCGCCTAGGCAGACGGCACGATCAGGCTTCCCGTGGCGGGATAGGCCCCGGCCCACACCGCCTTTTCGCCCTCGACCCGGACCTGCCCCGCAGCCACGGCGGCAAGGGCGCGCGGATACAGGATGTGTTCGACGCCAAGAACCCGCGCGGCCAGCGTGTCCGGACTGTCGCCGGCCAGGACCGGAACGGCCGCCTGGGCAATGATCGGCCCGGCATCGACATCGTGGCGCACGAAATGCACGGTGCAGCCATGGACCCTGACGCCGTCGGCAATGGCCCGCGCATGGGTGTCGAGGCCCGGGTAGGCGGGGAGGAGCGAGGGGTGAATGTTGATCATGCGGTCGCGCCAGGCATCGACAAGCTGCGCGGTCATGATGCGCATGAAACCGGCACAGGCGACGATCTCGATGCCGCGGGCTCCCAGCGCCCGGTCGAGTTCGGCATCGAAGTCCCGGCGCAACGCAAAGCGGCGGTGGTCGATGAGCAGTGTCTCGATGCCAGCGGCTGCGGCCGCCTCGAGACCTGCGGCATCGGGCCGGTTAGCGATGACAAGGGCGATTTCGGCGGGATAGGCGGGCGCCTTGGCCGCGGCGATCAGCGCCTGCATGTTGGAGCCGCGGCCCGAAATCAGGATCGCCGTGCGCTTCTTGGGCATCAGGCGAGGTTGAGCCGGCCGGTGGTCACGACCCGGTCGCCGGCGGTGGTGCGCCGTCCGATGAACCCGAGGTCCACGACGGTTTCCCCCATGTCCTGCAGAGTGGCGATGGCGCCCTGGGCCGCGGCCGGATCGAGGATGGCCACCATGCCGATGCCGCAGTTGAAGGTCCGCAGCATCTCGCGCTCGGCAATGTTGCCGATCCGCTGCAGCCAGCCGAAAACCGGCGGGCAGGGGATGCTGTCGAGGCGGATCTCGGCCACGCAGTCGCCGGGAAGGACGCGGGGAATATTCTCGATGAAGCCGCCGCCGGTGATGTGGGCGAGCGCCTTGATCGCTTGCGACCGGCGCAGCGCTGCGAGCAGCGGCTTCACGTAGATGCGGGTGGGCGTCAGCAGGGCCTCGCCCAAGGACCCGCCTTGCGTGAAGGGGGCCGGAAAGGAGTAGGACAGGCCGCTCATCTCGACGAGCTTGCGGATCAGCGAGTAGCCATTGGAGTGCGGTCCCGATGAGAGGAGGCCGACAATCAGATCGCCGGGCCCGATATCGCGGCGCGGCAGGATGCGGCTTCTCTCGACAGCGCCCACGGCAAATCCGGCAAGATCGTAGTCACCGTTCCGGTACATGCCCGGCATTTCCGCGGTTTCGCCGCCGATCAGGGCGCAGCCTGACTCGCGGCAGCCCTCGGCAATCCCGGCGATGACATCGCGGGCGGCGGCAATTTCGAGCTTGCCGGTGGCGAAGTAGTCGAGGAAGAAGAGCGGCTCGGCACCCTGCACCACCAGATCGTTGACCGACATTGCCACGAGGTCGATGCCGATGGTGGCGTGGATGCCGGTGTCGATGGCGATCCTGAGCTTGGTGCCGACGCCATCATTGGCGGCAACCAGAACCGGGTCCTCATAGCCGCAGGCCTTGAGGTCGAAGAGGCCGCCGAAGCCTCCCAGACCTGCGTCCGACCCCGGCCTCGCGGTGGCGCGGGCCAGCGGCTTGATGGCCTCCACGAGAGCATTGCCGGCCGTGATGTCGACGCCCGCATCGGCGTAGGACACCCCTGCACTCGTCCCTTGTTCGCGGTCCGTCATGCCGTTAGTTTGCCTCAAATCTGTGCGCAAGCCCTCGCGCCGCGTTGCATAGCGGGAAGCCGCGGCGGAATAAAGCAGAGATTGCCGCTGCGGGGGCGGTTGAAATGGAGTGTCTGGCGGCATGCCAATCCGGATGATCTGGCGGGCATTGGTTTTCCTGGCTGCGACGGCTGCCGCCGGTCCGGCGGGGGCCGCGGCGCCCATTGAAACCAATCTGTTCGCGGTCTCCGGTGTCGAGGTCGACGTCACCGCGCGTGATGCGGCCTCAGCCAAGAACCAGGCCATCATCGAAGCACAGGTCAAGGGTTTCCGGGTTCTTGCCGAACGGTTCGGCGGCGAGGAAGCAGCGGCCACGTTCGAGAAGCTGACGCCCAAGGATGTCGGCAAGCTGCTGCGCTCGCTGTCAATCGAGGAAGAGCGGACGGGACCCGGCCGCTATATCGGAAAACTCACGGTCAGGTTCCTGCCGGACAAGGTCCGGGACCTGTTCGGTTCGCACGGGCTGGCCATCGTCGAAGAGCAATCGCCGCCGCTGGTGGTCATCCCGGTGTGGAAGACGGCAGAGGGCCCGGTGTTATGGGAGGACAACCCGTGGAAGGCTGCCTGGGTGGCGCTGCGGGCGGAGCAGGCGATCGTGCCGATCATCGTGCCGCTGGGCGATCTGCAGGACACGCAGGCGATCAGCGCCGAGGAAGCACTGGCCAATGACGCGGTGAAACTCGAGTCGGTCATGCTGCGCTACGAAGCCAGGGCGGTGCTGGTGGCGGTTGCCGAAGCCGCACCCGAGGGCGGCGCCCGGGCCAAGATGTTCGGTGAAACGCCGATCGGAACCGTGACATTCGACAAGATCTATCGGGCGGAAGACGGGGCGCTCGACAGTTCCCTGAAGCTTGCCGCCCAGCGGTTCCACGGCGTAATGATCGACAAGTGGCGGCAGACGCGGGCGAGGCTGGCGGCCGAGGAGCGCGCCCGGCGCGAAGCCGAAAGGCAGGCGGCGCTTGCAGCCGCCGGGCCGCAGCACATGTCGGTGTCGGTGCCCTTCGCGTCGGTCGTCGAATGGAACGCGATCAGAACCCGCCTGGTGGGGACGCCGGGCATCGTCGGCGTGGACGTGGCGTCGATTGCCGGCACGGGAGCGACCGTGCGGCTCACCTATGCGGCGCCGCTGGAAGACATCAGGGGCTCGCTTGCCGGCCGGGGGCTGCAACTCAACCAGATTGGCGAATCATGGGTACTCGAACCCTATTGACCGGCCATGACGGCATAAGACGGCCAGCCCGATGAGCGTGCCGAACATCATCACCATCGCCCGTATCCTGGCAGTCCCCTTGACCGTATGGCTGATCATCGACGGCGAACACATGCTTGCCTTTCTCGCCTTCATCGCCGCGGGGATCAGCGATGGGGTCGACGGGTTCATCGCCCGCCGTTACGATCTCAAGTCCGAACTGGGCGCCATGCTCGATCCGCTCGCCGACAAGCTGCTGCTGGTCTCGATTTATGTCACTCTCGGTTTCCAGCAGGTGTTGCCTGCCTGGCTGGTCATTCTCGTGGTCTCGCGCGACGTGCTGATCGTCGGCGGCGTGCTCCTGAACATGCTGATGGACAGGCCGATGGAGATGCGGCCGCTCCTGGTCAGCAAGGTCAATACCGCGGGACAGATCATCCTCGCCGGGGCCGCTCTGGCGGCGCTCGGTTTCGAGGTCAATCTCAGCAACGCCAGCTTTGCCGCCGGCATTGGCGCCGTCGCCCTCCTGACGGCCGCCTCCGGCGCCCTTTACTTGCGCGACTGGGTGCGACATATGGCCGGCAGCAACGGCGAAAGTGCCAAGTCATGACCTTGCAGCGGCAATTCTCGTTCTGGGGTGCGGCCTTCCTGGCGCTCATCGCGTTCCTGTGGCTGTTCAGCGCAATCCTGCTGCCGTTTCTCGCCGGCCTGGCGCTGGCCTATTTCCTCGATCCCCTGGCTGATGCACTGGAACGGGCCGGGCTGACCCGGCTGCTGGCGACGTTCCTGATCCTGCTGTGCAGCCTGCTCGGCATTATCCTCGCGGTGCTTCTGGTGCTGCCGATCCTCGCCGATCAATTCTCGAAGCTGGCCGCCAATCTGCCGAACATCATTGCCAATGCCGTGCACCAGTTCGACCAGTCGGCGCCGCAATGGCTCAAGGATGCGCTGGCGCAATCAGGCACCGACGTTTCGGGGTGGCTGCGCGAGAATGTGGGACGTACCGCGGAGTGGGCCGGCACGGTGCTGACGTCCGTGTGGTCCGGGGGGATGGCGCTCGTCAATGTATTGTCGCTGCTGATCGTCACGCCGATCGTTGCCTTCTACATGCTCAATGACTGGGATCGGATGATCGCCAAGGTTGACGGCTGGCTGCCGCGGCCGCATGCCGAGACAGTCCGCGCTCTCGCCCGGCAGATCGATGCTGCCATGGCCGGCTTCATCCGCGGCCAGGGCACTGTGTGCCTGACACTCGGCCTGTTCTATGCGGTGGCGCTGTCGCTGCTCGGGCTCAATTTCGGGTTCCTGATCGGGCTGGCGGCAGGCGCGCTGAGCTTCATTCCCTATGTCGGGGCGATAGTCGGCGGCCTTGCGGCCATCGGCATGGCGCTGGTCCAGTTCTGGCCGCAGCCGATGCCGATCGTCCTGGTTGGTGCAGCATTCGCTCTCGGGCAGTTTCTGGAAGGCAATTTTCTGTCCCCGCGGCTGGTCGGCGAGCGGGTGGGACTGCATCCGGTCTGGCTGATGTTTGCGCTGTTCGCCTTCGGCTATCTGTTCGGATTCGTGGGGCTGCTGATGGCGGTGCCGCTGGCCGCCGCGGCCGGGGTGCTGATCCGCTTTGCACTCGGCCAGTACATAAAGAGCCCGCTGTATCTCGGCGTCCCGCAGCAGCCCGCCGACGCGCCGCCGACGGCGGTCAAGGCCAGGAAAGAGCGTTAGTGGCCGCCCGCCAGCTGGCCTTGAGCCTGCCGCATCGCGCTGCAACGGGCCGCGATGATTTTCTCGTTTCCGAGTCCAATTCGGCCGCGGTGGCGCTGGTCGACAGCTGGCCGAACTGGCCTGCTCCGGCCGTGGTACTGGCCGGGCCGCCGGGCAGCGGCAAGACGCATCTCGCCGAAGTCTGGCGGGCGATGTCGGCGGCGCGAATCATGAGGGGGCTGCCGGCCGGGGCACTGGAAGAGCTGCTGCCCGGCGCGTGCCTGGTCGTCGAAGACCTGCCAGACGCGGGCCTTGACGAGAGAAGGCTGTTTCACCTGCTCAATCTGGTGCGGCAGGAGCAAAGCCACTTGCTGATTACGTCGCACACACTGCCGGTGGCCTGGCCGGTCACGCTGCCCGATCTGGTCTCCCGCCTCAAGGCGCTCCCGGTCATCGAAATCGGCGCGCCAGACGACGCGCTGTTGCGCGGGGTCCTGCTGAAGCTCTTTGCCGACCGGCAGGTCGATGTAGATGAGGCGCTCCTGTCCTATCTTCTCAACCGGATTCCGCGGTCGCTCGATTCGGCGCGCCACGTAGTCGCCGACATCGACCGGCTGGCGCTCGAGCAGCAGGCGGCGATCACCAAGGCCTTCGTGGCGCGGGTGCTACCGAAAATTGTTGTAGAACCACAGCTTGATCTCTTCATCGAATAGTCACACAGAACCATATATAAGCGATCATGGTCTCTGGAATTTGTTCTTAGGAAGCGGCCATCGTGAACGACCTTTCTGATGTCATCCCGGCAGAGGCGATCGGTCTGGACAATCCGGCGCGGTTCATCAACCGGGAAATCAGCTGGCTCGGCTTCAACATGCGGGTGCTCGAGGAGGCGCGCAACAAGCGCCATCCGCTGCTCGAGCGGCTGCGCTTTCTGTCGATCTCCGGCAACAACCTCGATGAATTCTTCATGGTGCGGGTTGCGGGCCTCGTTGGGCAGATGCGCGCCCGGCTGGTGGAACGCAGCGACGACGGGTTGACACCGGCGCAGCAACTCGATCGGGTGCGGCGCTTCGCCCAGGAGCTCATGGCGGCCCAGGACGCGTTGTGGCTCGAAATCAAGGATGAGCTGCAGCAAAACGACATCGTCATCGAAGACGGCCTCAACCTCACCGATGCCGACCGGGCCTGGCTCGACGATCGCTTTCTCGAACAGATTCTGCCGGTGGTCACGCCGATCGCCATCGACCCGGCGCATCCATTTCCGTTCATCCCCAACCGCGGGTTCATCATCACTATCCAGCTGAGGCGCCAGGCAGACGACACAATGATGAACGCGCTGCTGCCCATCCCGGCGCAGCTCGAGCGCTTCATCCGGCTGCCGGCCGGCCATAACGGCAAGCACCGGGCCCGGTTCATTGCGCTCGAGACCATGCTGTCGATGTTCATCCCGCGATTGTTCCCGGGCTATGATCTCATCGGCGAGGGTCTCATCCGGATCATTCGCGACAGCGACATCGAAATCGAGGAAGAAGCCGAAGATCTGGTCCGGGTGTTCGAAACGGCCCTGAAGCGGCGGCGCCGTGGCGTGGTGATCCGCATGGAGGTCGACAAGGATTGTCCCGACGAACTGCGCCAGTTCATCGCCGGAGAACTGGAGGTGCCGGAGGACACAATGGTCACCTGCGGCGGGCTTGTGGGCTATGCCGACACCAAGCAACTGATCCTCGACGAGCGTTCCGACCTCAAGTTCAAGCCGTATGTGGCGCGGTTTCCCGAGCGCATCCGCGATCACGGCGGCGATTGCTTCGCAGCCATCCGGCAAAAGGACATCATCGTTCATCACCCGTATGAGTCATTCGACGTGGTCGTGCAGTTCCTCCTGCAGGCAGCCAGCGACCCGGATGTCGTGGCAATCAAGCAGACCCTGTACCGCACCTCCAGCAACAGCCCGATCGTTGCCGCGCTCGCGAAGGCGGCGGAGGCCGGCAAGTCGGTCATGGCGCTGGTGGAGCTCAAGGCCCGGTTTGATGAGGAAGCCAACATCCAGTGGGCGCGCGATCTCGAGCGGGCAGGGGCGCAGGTCGTCTACGGCTTCATCGAGCTCAAGACCCATGCCAAGGTATCGCTGGTGGTGCGGCGCGAAGGTGGCGGCATGCGCAGCTATGTCCACTACGGCACCGGCAACTATCATCCGATCACGGCGAAGATCTATACCGATCTTTCGTTTTTCACCTGCGATCCGTCGCTGTGCCGCGACGCGGCGCGCCTGTTCAATTATGTGTCAGGCTACGCGCAACCGCAGGACCTGGAGAAGGTGGCGCTGTCGCCGGTCACGCTGAAGCCCCGGCTGATGCAGCACATCGAGGAGGAAATCGACCACGCCGCCGCGGGCCGGCCGGCCGAGATATGGGTGAAGCTCAATTCGCTCGTCGACCCGGAAATCATCGATGCGCTTTACCGGGCGAGCCAGGCCGGGGTGAGTATCGACCTGGTGGTGCGCGGCATCTGCTGCCTCAGGCCGGGCGTCAAGGGCCTGTCCGAGAATATCAGGGTCAAGAGCATCGTCGGGCGATTCCTCGAGCACAGCCGCATCATCTGCTTCGGAGCCGGCCACGGCCTGCCTCATCCCAAAGCCAAGGTCTATATCAGTTCGGCGGACTGGATGCCGCGCAACCTCCATCGCCGGGTCGAGACGCTGGTGCCCATCGAGAATCCGACGGTACACGAACAGGTACTAGGACAGATCATGATGGCCAACCTGCGCGACACAGAACAGAGCTGGGAGCTGCTTCCCGACGGCACGTCACGCCGAATTGCAGCGGCGAAGCCAGGCGAGAGCTTCAACGCCCATGAATTCTTCATGAATAATCCATCGCTGTCTGGACGGGGCAGCTCCCTCAAGAATACTCTCCCGGCGCCGGTTGCGGGCGTAAAGAGGAAGGGCAGGTCCAAGGCGTGAAAAAGAAGGGTTTTGGCACCGAGGCGCCGAAATACCGCCCCGTTTCGGTCGTTGATATCGGCTCGAACTCCGTGCGCATTGTGGTCTATGACGGATTGCGGCGTTCGCCGACGCCGGTCTTCAACGAAAAGATCCTGTGCGGCCTCGGCCGTGGTGTCGCGATTACCGGCAAACTCAGCAAAGAAGGTATTGTCAGGGCGCTGCGCGCCCTGCGCCGGTTTCGGGCGGTGTCGAAACAGATCGGGGCCAGGGAAATCTACGCCGTGGCGACGGCGGCGGCGCGCGATGCATCGAATGGCGAGACCTTCATCGACGACGCCGAGAATGCTCTCGGCGCATCGATCGATGTCCTCACCGGCAAGGAGGAGGCCCGCTATGCCGCACTCGGCGTACTCGCCAGCGTGCCGCGGGCGGACGGGCTGGTCGGCGACCTCGGCGGCGGCAGTCTTGAACTGATCGATGTCGCCGGCGGCCGCATCCGCAACGGCATCACGCTGCCGCTCGGGCCGCTGCGGCTCATCGACATGTCGGGCGGCTCGCTCGAGGCGGCGCGCCAGATCATCGACGAGCATCTGGTCAAAGCCAGCCTCATTGCCGGGCTGGCGGGCCGGGCCTTCTATGCGGTGGGCGGTACCTGGCGCAACCTGGCGCGCCTCCACATGGCGCAGAACAAGTATCCCCTGCACGTCATCCACCACTATACCATCGGGCGCGAGCAGGCGCGCTCGATCGCCGACCTGGTTTCACACCTGTCGCCGGCGTCGCTGAGGGATGTGCGCGAAATCTCGAAGAGCCGGTGGGAAACCATGCCGTTCGGGGCGTTGGTGCTGGAGCGGCTGATGGCGCACTCGAAAGCCCGCGACGTGGTGTTCTCGGTCTATGGCGTGCGCGAGGGATTGCTGTTTTCACGCCTGCCGCGACGCAAGCGCGATGCGGACGCACTGCTGTCGTCGTGCTGGGACTTTGCGCGGCGCTATGCGCGGTCGGCCGAGCATGAGCTCGAACTCTGCGACTGGACGGACCAGCTCTATGGCGAAGGCAGGCTGGCGGAAACGGCCGACCAGCGGCGCCTCAGACATGCCGCCTGTCTGCTCGCCGACATTGGCTGGCGCGCCCACCCGGACTACCGGGCGGAGCGTTCGCTCGGCATGATTTCGCAGGCCGCCTTTGTCGGGGTCGATCACCCCGGCCGGGTGTTCCTGGCGCTGACGATCTACTACCGCTATGAGGGCTCAATCGACGATGCGCGATCGAACGGGCTGGCGCGGCTGCTCGACGATGACAGCCTGGCGCGGGCGCTGCTGATCGGCGAGATGCTGCGCCTGGCCTATATCCTGTCGGCGGCGATGCCCGGCATGCTGCCGCGCGTGGGCCTCAGGCTGGGCCCGAACAAGACTTTGGTTCTGAGTTTTCCCCGGAAGCTTGCGGACCTGACCGGCGAACGGGTCGAAAAGCGGCTGGCAGCACTGGCTGCCCAGATGGGCCGCAACCCCAAGATCGAAATCAAGTGATCATTCGGCCGCGGCGGCCTGGCCGGCAGTGTCGAGAATTGCTGCACGGCCGTCACGGAAGCCGATGACGGCCCGGCCGGCGACAAGCTCGAGGGCGAGCCTGCCGAAAACCTCGCGGCGCCAGCCGCTCATCATCGGGACTTCGGCATTGCTGTCATGGGCGAAAACCTCGATTTCAGAAGCGCTGGCGACCAGCTTGGGAGCTATCCCATGCTGCTCGCAAACAATTTTCAGCGCGAGCTTGAGGATTTCCGCTGCCGCCTGGGCACTGGGCGGCAATTCCTCGGGGACGGGCTCATGCGCTGGCAACGCCTCGGGTGGCAGCACAAGGGCCTCCCTGACGGCAGCGATCATTGCTTCGCCATAGCGCGAATTGCCAAAGCCGCGGGGCAATGAGCGCAAGGTTGCCAGAGCGTCGCGGTCCTTCGGCAGCTGCATCGCCACTTCGGCAATCGCGTCGTCCTTCACCACGCGGGCCCGGGGCACGTTTCTTTCGCGGGCCTCGCGCTCACGCCAGTCGGCAAGCCGCATGAGGGCGGCGAGCTGCTTGCGCGAACGCAACCGTACCTTGATCCGCTTCCAGGCGTCCCGCGGTTCGGTCTGATAGGTCGCCGTGGAAGTCAGTACCGCCATTTCCTGTTCCAGCCAGGATTCGCGGCCGTTCTTGTCCAGTTCCTGCTTGAGGCTCTGGTAGACGGTGCGGAGATGGGTGACGTCGGAGAGCGCATAGGCGAGTTGCTTGTCCGAGAGCGGCCGCCTGGACCAGTCGGTGAAGCGCGATGACTTGTCGATCTGGGCCTTGGCGAGCTTGCGGACGATGGCCTCGTAGCCGACCTGTTCGCCGAAGCCGCAGACCATGGCGGCCACCTGGGTGTCGAAAACCGGTGTGGGAACGGCGCCGGCGCGATGCACGAAAATCTCGATGTCCTGGCGCGCCGCATGGAACACCTTGAGCACGGCGGGATTGCGCATGAGCCGGAAGAAGGGGCCGAGGTCGATCGCCTGTGCCAGCGGATCGATGATAGCCTCGCGGCTGCTGCCGGCGACCTGGATCAGGCAGAGTTCCGGCCAATAGGTCTGTTCGCGCATGAATTCGGTATCGACTGCGATGAAAGTATCGGCCGCCAGCGCAGCGCAGAGTTCCTCGAGCGCCCCCGTCGTGGTGATGATGTCCATTTGATCTCCTGCGGGCGGCACAGTCGACTGACTCGGCGATGCCGTCAACCGGGAGTCAGGGGCTAGCGATGCAAGGTATAAAAACCGCTCTATATCAATTGCTTGTTTACTTGTCCTCAACAGACTTCGCAAGCGCTTGCCGCCGATCCCGGGGAGTCCGGCGGGAATTTGTTGGCGGTGGCCGGACGGGGCGGGTATGGTCCGGTTACGGCGGGCAGGAGTGGCAGTCCGGCGCGCCGATCATGTTCGCGCGGCAAGCTGGAGGGATCAATGCGGGGGAGACTGCTGGCCCTGGTACTCGGGCTTATTCTGGTGATCGCTCCCGGGGCGTCCCAGGCGGCCCAGATAGTCATCACGATCAGCAAGAAAACGCAAAAGATGACGGTCAGTGTCGATGGCGCCAACGAATATGTCTGGCCAGTATCGACAGGGGCGCGTGGCTATGAGACGCCGAGTGGCGAATACCGGCCGTTCCGCATGGAAAAGGACCACTTCTCGGAAGAATGGGACGATGCGCCGATGCCGCATTCGATCTTCTTCACCGAACAGGGCCATGCCATTCACGGCAGTTTCTATGTGAAGAGCCTCGGACGCGCGGCTTCGCATGGCTGCGTCAGACTGGCGCCGGACAATGCCGCCAAACTGTTCGCGCTGGTCCAGAAGGCGGGTATGAAGAACACCAAAGTGGTCATCAAGGGCGGCTTCGGTTTCGACTTCTTCGATTTCGCTGACAACTCCTCGTCCACAATCACCAGAAAGAAGCGGCCCAGCATCTTCAAGAAATCGGACTGACCGTCTGGCTGCCGCCAGCCGGCCGTTCCGGACCGCCATTGACCCAGGTGGCCAGGACCGCCGTGCAGGCGCGCCAGCCACCTTGACAAATCGCACCCCCCATGCGCTTGTCCGCGCCGGAAATTTCAGACCCAGCGAGGATCGATGCACGCCTATCGCAGCCATACCTGCGGACAGCTCCGCCATGACCATGCCGGCCAGGACACCAGGCTGTCCGGCTGGGTGCATCGCGTGCGCGACCATGGCGGTGTGCTGTTCATCGATCTGCGCGATCACTACGGCATCACCCAGGTGGTGGCCGATCCGGATTCACCGGCCTTTCAGACCGCGGAGCGGCTGCGGTCGGAATGGGTGGTGCGGGTTGACGGCAAGGTGCGGCCAAGGCCCGCCGGTACCGAGAACAGAGAATTGCCAACCGGCCTGGTCGAGGTCTTCGCGACAGGCATCGAAGTGCTGTCCGAAGCCAGGGAACTGCCATTGCCGGTGTTCGGGGACACGGAATATCCGGAAGACATCAGGCTGAAGTACCGGTTCCTCGATCTGCGCCGCGAGCGCATCCACCAGAATATCATGAAGCGAGGTGCCATCATCGACTCGCTCCGGCGGCGCATGAAGGAGCAGGGCTTCTTCGAGTTCCAGACGCCGATCCTCACCGCCTCCTCGCCGGAAGGGGCGCGCGACTTCCTGGTTCCCAGCCGGCTCCATCCCGGCAGGTTCTATGCGCTGCCGCAGGCCCCACAGCAATTCAAGCAGCTCATCATGATGTCGGGCTTCGACAGGTACTTTCAGATCGCGCCCTGCTTTCGCGACGAGGACGCGCGCGCCGACCGTTCGCCCGGCGAATTCTACCAGCTCGACATCGAGATGAGCTTCGTCACGCAGGATGACGTGTTTGCGGCGGTCGAGCCGGTGCTGCGCGGCGTGTTCGAGGAGTTCGGCAACGGGCTCCCGGTCACGCAAAGTTTTCCGCGCATCGCCTTCAAGGATGCGGTCAGCCGGTATGGCTCCGACAAGCCGGACCTGCGCAATCCGATCGAGATGCAGCCGGTGACCGCACACTTCGCGGGAAGCGGCTTCAAGGTCTTCGCCAACATGATCGCCAGCGATCCCAAGGTTGAAGTCTGGGCCATTCCGGCGCCCAGGGGCGGTTCGCGCGCTTTCTGCGACCGGATGAATGGCTGGGCACAGAGCCAGGGACAACCGGGACTCGGCTACATGTTCTGGCGTGACGGTGAGGAGGGCGGCGCCGGGCCGATCGCCAGGAACATCGGCCCCGAACGGGCCGAAGCGATCCGCGCGCAGCTGGGGCTCGGCGTCGGCGATGCCTGCTTTTTCGCCGCCGGTGTTCCCGCGAAATTCTACAAATTTGCCGGCGAGGCCCGCAACCGGATCGGCGAGGAGCTGGGGCTCACGCAGAAGGACCGTTTCGAGTTCTGCTGGATCGTCGACTTTCCGATGTTCGAGTGGAACGAGGAGGAGAAGAAGGTCGATTTCTCGCATAATCCCTTCTCGATGCCGCAGGGCGGGCTGGAGGCACTGGAGAGCAAGGATCCCCTCGATATCCTCGCCTTCCAGTATGACATCGTGTGCAACGGCATCGAGCTGTCTTCAGGGGCCATCCGCAACCACCGTCCCGATATCATGAAGAAGGCGTTCGCGATTGCCGGCTATCCGGAGTCCGTCTTGCTCGAGAAGTTCGGCGGCATGTACCGGGCCTTCCAGTATGGGGCGCCGCCACATGGCGGTATCGCACCCGGCGTCGACCGCATTGTCATGCTCCTGTGCGGCGAACAGAATTTGCGCGAAGTCGTGCTGTTCCCGATGAACCAGCAGGCGGAAGACCTGCTGATGGGCGCGCCGTCAGAAGTAACGCCCAAGCAACTCCGGGAACTGCATATCCGGCTCAACCTGCCGGAGAGGTGATCAATCGTTTGCCGTGACCGTTAGTCCGAGCAGGGGAATGGCGGCACCCGGATCGGCCGGATCGAGATTCATCAGCTGCTGCACGGCCACCGGATGTGCGGGCCTGAGAGTAATGGTGAGCGACTTCGGGTCCATGAGGAAGGCGGTGATCGCGCCCACGGTGCGGGCCGTGAAGTCCGGCTGCTTCAGCTGTGACAGACCAAGCTGAGTCATGGCAGCGATGTTGCCGATCATGGTCTGCTCATCCATGCCCTGCATCCTGGCGGCATAGGCCAGCAGCCGCCGGGTGAGCGAGGCATCCTCGAAGCGGAGCGCGAAGCTGTCGATGGTGATGGGGCCCATGGCCATCATCATGAGGGTCGGATCGGGCTCGCCCTTGTTGGCCATGAACACCGGCACGAGAGCCTGCTTCAGGCGCTCCGGAGTCAGGCCGCCAAGCCCGTAGGCCAGGCTCAGGGCGCCGGCGTTGTCGACGCTGAGCCGCGAACTGGTCTGGTAGCTGCCCGTTGCCTCGTCATAGCTGCCATCGCCGTTCATATGGATGACGAGCTCCCGGTAGCCCAGAGCATCGAAGACTTCGCGGCTTTCCGGCGTTGCCGCAAGCATACCATAAGGCACTTTCAGGCTGCTGAGCCGGGCTGTCGCCTTCTCAGGCAGCAGCGCATACTTCCCGGTGAAAGTTGCCTCATAGCTCTCCAGGTGCAGCGGCTCCATGCCCGGCGTGCCGGCAACCAGGCCCGCCAGTGCGACCCGGCCTATCCTGGGAAACAGGGTCAGAAAGCTCTCCGCTGCGACCTGCGCCGCCGCCGCGTCGGGTGCGCCGCGCTTCTTGCTGTCCTCGAGCCTTGCCAGGGCCATGAAGCCCTTGATCGACGGAAAGACGACATCGCCGATCTCGAACGACTTGAGGCTTGCCTGGAACGCCGGTCCCTCCGCTGCGAAATCGGTGAGCGCAATGCGCCCGAGTCCTTCGGAGGAAAGGTTCTCAAGGCTCAGTCCGGAAAGCGAGACGCTGCCACCGTCCGGTGGGGACCCCTTCATGTTGGCAAATTTCACCGCGGTCACGCGGAACCAGCCGATGAGATCGGAGAGATGGTTCTCCATGAGAGCCATCAACGCTGCATCGTCGGGCTTGTCGGCCAGGGCGATCAGGCGATCGAGGGCCGGAGCAAGCGGTGTTGCGGTCTGCCGGACCTGCATCGGTCCCACAGTGACGGGCCCCATCGAAAACGTCTCCTTGCCGTCCGTCTCCGTGGCGATCCGCGTGTAGACAGTGCTTTCCATGGCGTCGAGCCACTGGCCGTCACCCTTGCCGTCGGCATAGGCGGCCGGGTCGAAAACGCGAGCAAGTGCCGCAAGACTGACGTTGCGTCCCTCGATCCCCTCCATCAGGCTGGTGACGGCAGCAGGGACAGGACCGGTGCTCTGCTCGATCCGCGCGATCGCCTGATGCGCGAGGACGCCGTTCCGAAGCGGGCCGAACTCGATGCCGGTATAGGTGGCTGCCACACGAACCGGGGCGGCGCCGGGTGCCGGCAAAGTCTGCGCGAAGGCCGCAGAGGGGATGGCGATCGTCTCGAACTCGGTCGTCGCAAGGCGTGTATAGAGCGCGGCCAGTGCCGCCACCGGTGCGCTGGCATCGAAACTCCAGCCCGCGAGCGAGGGGGTAGCGAGGCCTTTGCCGGTGAGTTCCGGCGCCGTCAGAGCCCACCGGTCACTGGTGAAGGACAGGTCGCTCAGCGTGAAATCCGGCACGGAGATGCCCCCGCCGGCGTAAGACAAGTCCTCGAGGGCGGCGCGTCCGACATTCACCACCAGCTTGCCGTCGGCGCTGCCCAGTGTCACCGCTTCAGCGATGGCCGTCGCGCCCTCGGAGCGGATGGTCCCGGCCGATGCGCGCCAGCCGGGCGAGGCATCGACGGTGGCGATGAAGTCCGCCAGCAACCGTTCGCCCGCGGGATCGGCCAGAGCCGGTGCGGCAAGACCTGCTGAAAGCAGGGTTGCAGCCGCGAGGGCGGACCAGAACCGCATGGGGCTTCTCCTAGTTGTTGGCCTCGATGGAGATGCCCAACTGGTCAATGCTGGCTCCCGGATTGGCTGGGTCAACCATCATCAACTGCATCACGGGAACCGGCGCCGGAGGCATGGCCTTCACGGTGATGGAGCGGGGATCGTTGAGGAAGGCGCTGATGGCGGCAACCGCCTTCTGGGTGAATTCCGGGTTCTTCAGTTCGGCCAGGCCAAGCTGCGCCATGGCACCGGCATTGGCGATGAAGGTCGCCTCGTCCATGCCCTGCATCGCCGCGATCATTGGCAGCACCTTCCTGGTAATCGAGGCGTCCTCGAAACGGAACTCGACGCGGCTGATCTGCGCTGCCATGAATTGCGGCATCAGCGCGTTCATGGCCTCCGGCTTGCCGGGGTCCGCCTTCTGCAATTCGGCCAGAGCGGCAATCGGGATACCGGCGAAGCCACCGCCAAGCCTGATGGTGCCGGCGTCCCTGGCGGCGAGATAGCCGTCGAAATCCATGCCGAAGCTGGTGCCGTCATTGCTCAGCGTGCCGTCGCCGCCAAGATCGAAAGCCAGGCTCGCGTAGCCAAGCTGCTTCAGGGTGCCGGTAGGGTCCATCATCTCAACGATCGCCTCGGGCACGACCAGGTTGACGAGCCGGCCGGACGACTTGCCGGCGCCGGTCACCGGATCGCCGTCCCAGCTTGCCTCGATGCCGTCGGCGCTGACCGTCTGACCGGCGGCGGTGATGGTGATGGGGCCCGATGTCATCTTGCGGGTGATATTGAGGGAGGCGCGAAACTCATCGGCCGGCGTGGGATTGTCGCCCAGAACCTTGAGATAGGTGCCCTCGGCCGCGGCCTGCGGCATGACGACCGTGAAGGTCTGTCCTTCGGCACCGATATCCATTTTGAGATCGCTGTAGCTCGACTGGCCGATCTCGATGATGCCGTTGCCCTGATCGGCAATGTTCTTGAGCTCGATGCGGCCGACGCTCAGCCTGACGCTGCTGCCCGGATCCGCCGCCATGCTTGCTTCCAGGCCTTCGATGGTGGCGTTGGCGGCATCGCCCGAAATGCTCTGATAGGTCGGCTTGATGCGGAACTGCTTCTCCCAGCTCTTGAGCAGGGCATCGACGGCCGGCGGCACGTCCTGGGCGGCGGCCCATGGCGGCGCGGCGAGGGCGGTGAAGAGGCTCAGGGCAACTGCGGCGCGCCGGTACGTCATGCGATTAATCCTTTGTTAATGTTGAGCCCCACCTGATCAGAGCTTACCGGATCGGGCAGGCGCCGTCAGCCATGTTCGCGCGGCATGGTAATCCGTTCCCAACGGGTTGCGGGCCGGGGGTGGCGCGGCTAGCTTGCCTGCTGCGGCAGGAGAATCAATCCGAACACACGACAAACGGGACGGAATCATGCGCAGATTTGCTTTGGTATTGGTTGCGTCGGTTGTAGCGGCCGGGCTGGGCAGCGCCGTGACGGGCACGGCGGAGGCGGCGAAGCCTGCCGCGGCACAGAACGAACCGCAGAAGAAGGTGAAAAAGAAGCCGGCGGCGGTTGCCGAGAAGAAGCAGTGCAATACGCTGTTCCAGTGCCTGTTCTCCAAGAAGAGCGGCCAGGTGCGCAGCGGCAAGAACATCTTCCGGGGCTCGACGCGCGAAATGGTCGACTGGTCAGACAACAAATACCAGCCGGGCTCGATCATCGTCAGGACGCCGGAGCGCGCCCTCTACTATGTCATGGCCGATGGCAAGGCCATGCGCTACAAGGTCGGCGTCGGCCGCGAGGGCTTCCAATGGGGCGGTGCGTCGCGGATCGTCAACAAGACCGAGTGGCCGGACTGGCGGCCGCCCAAGGTGATGATCGAGCGCGAGGCGGCCAAGGGCGTCAAGCTTCCCGAATTCATGCCGGGAGGGCCCAACAATCCGCTGGGCGCGCGTGCCCTCTATATCGGCGGCACGCTGTTCCGCATCCACGGCACCAACAACGCCGCCTCGATCGGCGGGGCGGTGTCGTCCGGCTGCATCCGCATGATGAATGAGGACGTCATCGACCTCTATGACCGGGTGCGGGTCGGCGCCCGGGTCTATGTGTACCAGTAAGGACGCCATAGCCGGCAGCCGCAACGGGCGCGTCAGGGCGCCCGTTTCACGTTAGACTTCCGGCATGGAGTGGACCGGCTACATCGACGCCTATTGCGAGCGCACCGCTCCCGGCCTGCTGAACGAGCCGCTGAATGCGCTGAGCAACGGCGCCTTCTTCGTTGCGGCCTGGTACGGTGCGCGCCGCGCAGCGCGCGAGGGCGCCGATCCAGCGCAATGGGCGCTGATCGCCATCGTGGCGCTGGTGGGACTTGGCAGCCTCACGTTCCACAGCTTTGCGGCGCGCTGGGCAATGCTGGCCGATGTCATACCGATTGCGCTGTTCACCTATGGCTTCCTGGGCTTCGCGGTGCGGCGGTTCTTCGGCGCCGGCTGGCCGGTCACGCTCGCGGCGCTGGGGGCGCTGCTGGCCGCCAACTTGGCGGTTGAGGTCTGGCTGCCGCCACGACTCCTCAACGGCTCGATCATGTATCTGCCTGCCCTCCTGGCAATCATTACCGCTGCGCTGGCGGCACGGCGCATGGCGCTGCCGGCGGCCGGGCTCCTGGCACTCGCGGCGGCGGTCCTGGCCGTGTCGCTGGTGTTTCGCACAGTGGACAACATGGCGTGCGCGGTGCTGCCCCATGGCACGCATTTCCTCTGGCATCTGCTCAACGGCGTGCTGCTCGGCATGTTCCTGGCCGCCGCGCTCAGCTTCGGGCCGCGGGTGCCGCAAAAGAATTGACCCCGGCGGCCTGGCCAACCGGGGTCAATACAGAAGCTCAAAGAAAGAATATTACTTCTTCTTCGCGGCCTTCTTCGCAGGCTTCTTCGCCGGCTTCTTGGCAGCCTTCTTAGCGGCCTTCTTCGCGGCTTTCTTTGCAGCTTTCTTAGCAGCAGCCATGTGCTTTTCTCCTAGATGGTTGAAGCCCCACAACGCGGGCAACACTCACATGTGACGTTGCAGAAGGCGATCGCATGAGCGATTCGAGACCGTTCCGTGCCGTCATGACGTTGTGTTCTCTACCCGTTTGTGTGATTCGGCAATATGCCGTCAACATCTTGTATATCGCCGGGGAAGACTAACAAGCCGTTAATCTCCTAAACGGGGGAAATTGATCCGCAGGCGGAGGAAAAATCGGGCGAGTAATGCAAAAAGCCCAATAATCAGCGGTATTTTTTGATCGTCCGTGTACGGATGAGGATGGATTTCCGGATGGATGGGGATCGGCGCCGGGTGGCGAGGAAGTGTTGCATTTTCGCAATGGTGCAAAAAATTCTGTTGATGAAGCGCAAGGCGAGGTCATTCGCCATGCTCGGCGAACCTGCGGCGGAGGTCTTCATTGCGATGGACAGTGAGGCGACAGAGACAGTCGGCACGATAGCCGCCGCCCGCCGATCCGCCCTTGGCGATACCGTATTCGATCCCGCACTCGCCGTCGCGGAAGCCAAGCCAGGCCTTCTGCGCCGCGGTGAAGGCGGGCGAGGTCTTGGGAGGAGCGGTGTCGGCGCCATCGAGTGCAGGGAGCCGTGCCTGCACCTGCTTGTAGAGCCGGTTGAGTTCCTTGTCCTGCTCATCGGAAAGCCTGGCGAGGCACTCCTTTTACTCGACATTGGAACTCATGGCGTTGCAAGCGCCGCTCGCGCCACAGACCGCCTGGGCGAAGGCGGGGGAGAAGCCAAGAAGGCTGCGACTACGAATGCTCTCATATTGTTCCTCTGCTATGACCGGAGAAGGTTCAACTCGCTT
>CAZIXE010000010.1:0-80113 GCA_964543235.1 uncultured Rhizobiaceae bacterium
GCGATGGTGGTCGAGCCGACATCGATGGCCAGCCCGAAGGCCCGGTCATGGAAGCCCGGCCAGATGGCGATGAGCCGGTTGCCGCCGCCGGGGGCACGGGAGTAGATGGCGCAGGTGATCTTCCATTCGCCCTGGCGCAATACCCTTTGCAGGCCGGCGATGATCGCCAGATCGCAGGAGAGGTTCTCGATCTGCCACTGTTCCCTCAGTGCAAGGAACACGCGCTCGAGGTCTGACGAGGGCTTGTGCATGTCGGGCTCCTCGACCTCGACGTAACAAAGCTTGGTGCACGGATCGAGTTCGATGACGCGGGTATCGGCCTCCTTGCGCACCACCTGCTTGTGCACCTGACTTTCCGGCGGCACATCGACGACCAGATCGCCGAGGATCTGCGTCTGGCACGAGAGCCGGCGGCCCGCGGCGAGCCCGCGCAGCCGCTCGTAGCGTTCCTCGACCCTGGAGAAGGCGGTGACATGCGATGCGGCTGACGAGATGCCGTGCTTGGCGAATTCACCCTCGCCGACCGTGATCTGGCAGCGCCCGCAGATCGCCCGCCCGCCGCACACCGAATCGATATCGACGCCGAGCGCCCGCGCCGCCTGCAGGACCGGCGTGCCGACCGGAAACCGCCCGCGCTTGCCCGAGGGCGTGAAGACGATGAGGGGATCGGTGGTCATCTTGTGAACCTCACCCTGAGGTGCCCGCGCAGCGCGCGGGCCTCGAAGGGTTGCTTCGTTCGAGCGCCCTCGCGGCCATGCTTCGAGGCTCGCTTCGCTCGCACCTCAGCATGAGGATGGCATTACCTCCGCCTTCTTGCTTCCCTGGCCGCCCGCCGCGCGGCAATTTCGTCCGCGCTGGGTGCTGCTTCACCGGCCGGCCGGTTGGCCGCCGCCGGGGCAGGGGCCAGATCGCGGAACTTGTTGTTCCAGAACCGGCAATGGGCGTCCGTGCCGTTCAGCACATTGGCGCCGAAGATCGCATGCATGTCCTCGTCGTGCAACGGATTCATGATCGCCGACGTCATGCCGTGGCTCGCCGCCATGGCCAGGAAATAGCCGGTCAGCGCCCGCCGGTTCGGCATGCCGAAGGAGATGTTGGAGGCGCCGCAGGTGGTGTTGACCTTGAGTTCCTCGCGCAGCCGCCGCACCAGGCGGAACACCTGCTGGCCCGCCGTGCCCATGGCGCCGATCGGCATGACCAGCGGATCGACCACAATGTCATGCGGCTTGATGCCGTGATCGGCGGCGCGCTCGACGATCTTCCTGGCAACGGCAAAGCGCACATCCGGGTCTTCCGAGATGCCGGTCTCGTCGTTGGAGATCGCGACCACCGCCACATTGTACTTGGCAACCAGCGGCAGGATGGCTTCGAGCTTCTCCTCCTCGCCGGTCACCGAATTGACGAGCGGCCGGCCCTTGGCGGTCTCCAGCCCGACCTTGAGTGCGGAGGTGACCGAGGAGTCGATGCACAGCGGAATATCGGTCACCGACTGCACGATCTCCAGGGTCTGGCGCAACAGCGGCGGCTCGGATTCATTGGGGTTGACGGCGGTAACGCCGGCATTGACGTCGAGCACATGGGCGCCGGCCTCGACCTGCGCCAGGGCGTCCTTGATGACGGTCTCGAAATTGCCGGCCTGCATCTCGGCGGCGAGCTTCTTGCGTCCCGTCGGATTGATCCGTTCGCCGATGACCGTGAACGGCCGGTCGAAACCGATGATGTGCTCTTTCGTGGCGGAGGCAACGAGGGTGTGGGTCATGTCGGGGTCTTTCCTCCATTGGCGATCAGCGCCTTGAGGCGTGCCATGTCATACTGCAATTCAAGGTCGGCCTTGGCCTTGTCGGCCTCGGCGGCGAGATCATCGCCCACCGCGACCGGCGCGGTGCGCCGCCAGTCGGCGAGATAGGCATCGGTGTCCGTGGCTTCCCCGCGCATCGCCGCCATGTCGATCGCTTCCTGGAAGCGGGCATCGAGCATGCGCTTTTCCTCCTTGCGTCCGGCTTTCACCGTGACCTGGGAGGGAATGTCGCGCCAGTACGTGACGATCAGGTTGGCCATGTGGCTGAGCCTTATGCCCCGGATCAAAAGCGGCGAATAGCCCAAAAACGACATCGGCTGGCCCGCGCGGTACACCCGTCAGACATCCACCAGCCTGCCGATCCCCTTTTCGCAGGCAACCCGGTAGGCCAGACCGGCGAGCGCCAGGTCGCCGAGCCCGAAGCCGCGGAAGATGAATGCGCTGCGCTCCGCCGGCGAGGCCCGGCCCGTGACATGGCCCTGCACCAGCGAGGCCAGATCGCCCATCACCATCTCGGGCGGCGCCAGCTTGGCGCTCATCGCCGCCTCCTGCACCAGATCGTCGATGATGATCCGGTCGAAAGCCGAAAAGGTCTCCTGTTTCCACGGCTCGGCGAGATCGACGATGGCGGCAAAAGCGCCGGGCTTGAGCCACCCGGCGTCGAGGAAGGGCGCCCGGCCGGGCGCCCGCGTCAGCGTGGTGACCACGATATCGGCATCGCCCATGGCCGCCTCGGCGCTGGCAGCCACGCTTGCGGCAATCCCGCGCGCTGCGGCCGCGGCTGCCAGCTTCTCGATGTTGGGCCGGCCGCGGCCGAAGATGCGGATCGCTTTCAGCGGATAGAGTTCCGCAAAGGCCTCGAGATGGCTCTGCGCCTGCACGCCCGCGCCGATGAAGGCCGCCGTCTCGCTGTCGGGTCTTGCCATCGCTTTGGCCGCCGTGGCGCTGAGGCCTGCGGTCCTGACCGCGGTGACCCAGTTGCCGTCGATGAGACCGGCGGGCAGTCCGGTGTGGCTGTCGAGCAGGGTGACGACGCCATTGATCAGCGCCAGCCCTTGCGCAGTATTCTCCGGATTGAGGATCACGCTCTTCACGGCCAGCAGCGGCGGATCGTCCGCGGCGGCCAGGGCAGCCATCATGTAGCGGCCGTCGGGCGGCATGATCACCGCTTTGGGTGCGATCCACACCGTATGCGAGCCCAGCCCGCGCAGCAGCGCCTCGATACTGGCGACTGCATCGCGGGTTGAAATGGCGAGCGACCTGAGATCGGCTTCGTTCAGAACACGCACCGGCATCGGCTTCTCCTGGGCGGCTGCCGTTGATGACTGGCGATCTCGCTTATGCGGGCCGCGCCCGTCAGGCCTGCCGGTTCTTCATCACCATGCCATAGATGGCGAGAACGATGACGGCGCCGATCACCGAGCCGATGAAACCCGCCCCTTCTCCGGGGGCATAGAGCCCGATCGCCTGGCCGAGGAAGCTCGCCACGAAGGCCCCGACGATGCCGAGGATCGTTGTCATGATGAACCCGGACGGCTCGTTCTTCCCCGGCATCAGGAACTTGGCGATGACGCCGACAATGAAGCCGATAATGATCGTCCAGATGATGCCCATGGAGTTCCCCCTTGGCTGGCCTCGTGTTGTGATTGGCGCAAACCTAGCATCCGCCCGCGCGGCAGATCAATCCGCGAGTCTTGCATTTGACGCATTCGCTGCCGATAACGGCGGTGAGCCAATCATCACAGGAGTCCTCCATGGCGAAGAAACTTCCCTCGCTGGCCGCCCTCTTGGGCCTCGTGGCCATTGCCGGCTACCAGAACCGCGACAAGATCGGCGAGTTCGTGAAGGGCCTGACGGGTGGCAGTGCCGGCGAGGCCGCGGGCGGCATGCTGGAATCGGTCAAGAAGACCCTTGGCGACGGTCCGATCGCCACCACGGTTACCGGCGGGCTGGGGGAACTGATCGACCGGTTCCGGAAGGCGGGCGAGGGTGAGACGGCTGACTCCTGGGTGGGCACCGGGCCGAACAAGCCGATCGACGCACCGCACATGGAGAAGGCCCTGGGCAGCGACCTGATCGGCGAACTGGCCAGGCAGACCGGCCTCTCCCGCGAGGAACTGCTGTCGCGCCTGACCCAGGTTCTCCCCGAGGCCGTCGACAAGCTCACGCCGGAAGGCCGCCTGCCGGGCTGACGGTCAGGCTCCGAAGAAGGTGCGGGCCAGGATTCCGACGATCATGGCAAACGAGCGCACCGCTTCGATCGGCACGTTCTGGCCGGTGAAGCTGCCTGTCGCATCAATCTCGCTTGCCAGCTTCTCGGGCTGGCCGTCGACCTCGACGTCGACATAGGCACTTTCCTTCATGATGATCTGGCCGGTGATGCCGTCGGCGGCCGCGAACAGATCCGCATCCCCCGTCGGCTCGGCGAACAGCGCTTCATCGCTTGCCGCATCGGTCGTGGGCAGCGTCAGGGTCAGGTCGTACTGGTTCTGGTTGCCGACATTGGGGGTCGCCGTGAACGGCATGTTGCCCTTGAGCGGATACTCCTTCTTGCCGCATTTGGCGGTGACGTCCATGAACCACGACTCGGTCTGGTAGGAATAGGCCATGTTGCCGTTCCACACGCAGCCCTTGTCGGAGGGCAATCCCGCCGAGGGCACCGTGAAATTGTTGAGCTGCACCGTGTCGACGCGCTCGTCGATGAGCCCGGCCTCGCTGCCCTTGATCTTCTTGAGGATCGAATCGCGGAGCAGGCTGGCAGCGGTGCTCGGCACTTCGGGCTTCAGCATCATGCTGCCGGCGAACCGCCCGCTCGAGGCCTCCACCTTGCCAAGCGCCAGATAGTTGACGGTCATGCCGGCCCCGTCGGTGAAGCCGTCCGATTTCACCACCCAGCCGCCGGCATACTGCGTGCGCTGCAGCTTCTGGCCGTTCGCCGGATTGATGAGGGCGCCGTTGCCTGTGACCGCGCAGGATTCGCTTTGTGCCGAAATGATGCCGCCGATGGCGCCCTGGCAGGTGATCTTGAGCGTGGTGTCGACCTGCTTGTCGGCGATGCCGACCGTGAAACTGTCCTTCGCTTTCTGATCGCGCAGCGATTGCATCGACGCCTTCATGGTGAAGTTCACCGTTTCGGCAGCGAGCGCCGAAACCGGGGCGAGAACTGCAAGCGTGGCGGCAAGGAATAGATTTCTCATGATGCGGCCGATCCCTGGTGTTTAGCGATCCTGTGGATGACCGGGCCGAGGGCGGTGATCCCGCCGGGCAGCCGGTCCAGCTGGCGATGTTGTCCGATCCGCCGCCGATAGGCAATGGCCCAGGGCGCATTGTGGTTGATGACAGCGGTGCGCAGATGCCGGCACTGACCGGGCAGATCCGGCCGCAGGTGAGCGGGTCCTGCCGGATTGGCCGCTTTCGAATCCCCTCTCAGGCCCGCACGAAGGCCTTCCGCACCGCCGTCTCGTCGGCGCCGGCCGCCCGGATCATCAGGAAGCGGCCGCTCCAGGCATTGGGCAGCGTCCAGCGCCCTTCGATCTCCGTTGCCGTCGCGTTGAGAATGCCGTCATAGCCGACCGTGTGGCACCAGCCGCCGCTGCCATCATAGGTCTTGCTGAAAGTCACCGAATACCCCGCCTGGCTGCCGGCCAGGCTGGCAAAAAGCATCAGCGGCGCCCCGCTCCTGCCCGTCACCGCCTCATGCGTGGTGCCGCTGAATCCCCGGCCGGAACTGATCAGCGTGGCCACGAAATAGACCGGCTCCAGATAGGCGGGATAGCTGTAGAGCCCGTGCCAGATACCGGTCAGTTGCGCAGGCATCGTGTCAACCCACCACACCCTTGGCCCGCAGGCGGTCGATGTCCGCCGGGTCCATGGCCAGGAGGTCACGCAGCACCCGTTCCGTGCCATCGCCCAGCCGCGGCGGCGGCCTGTCATATTCGATCGGCGTCGCCGAGAACTGGATCGGATTGGCAACCCCCGGCACCTGCACGCCGTCTTCGCGGGTCAGCCCGATCTGCAGGCCGCGGGCCAGCACCTGCGGATTCTCGAACACGTGGTCGATGGTATTGATCGGCCCGCAGGGCACCGCCGCCGACTCGAGCGCTTCGACCCACTCGGCCGTGGTCCGCGCCTTCATCGGCTCGACCAGCAGCGGGATGAGCGCGCCGCGATTCTCGACCCGGCCGCGGTTGGTGATGAAGCGGGGATCCTCGGCAAGTTCCGGTCTGCCGATGATGCTGCAATACTCCTTGAACTGACGATCCGTTCCGACTGCGATGATGATGAAGCCGTCCCGCGTCTGGAAGGTCTGGTAGGGCACGATGTTGGGATGGGCGTTGCCGAGGCGCGTCGGGGGCTTGCCGCCGACGAGATAGTTGAGCGCCTGGTTGGCGAGCACGGCGACCTGCGAGTCGAGCAGCGCCATGTCGATGTACTGGCCTTCGCCCGTGCGTTCGCGATGGTAGAGCGCCCCCAGCATGCCGATCACCGCATAGAGGCCGGTGAAAATGTCGGCGAAAGCCACCCCGACCTTCATCGGCTCGGCACCGGGCGCGCCATCCGGCTGGCCGGTGATCGACATGATGCCGGCCATGCCCTGGATCATGAAGTCATAGCCCGCCCGCGCCGCGAAGGGGCCGTTCTGGCCGAAACCGGTGATCGAGCAGTAGATGAGCCGGGGGTTGTGAGGCTTGAGGCTCTCGTAGTCGAGACCGTATTTCCTGAGACCGCCGACCTTGAAATTCTCGATCACGATGTCGGACCGGGCGGCGAGCTCGCGGATCAGCCGCTGGCCTTCCGGGGTGGCCATGTCGATGCACACCGATGACTTGCCGCGATTGCACGAGAGGAAATAGGCGGCATCGCCCCGCGAGCCGTCGCCGTTGGTGATGAAGGGCGGTCCCCAGCCGCGCGTATCGTCGCCCTCACCGGGCTTCTCGATCTTGATGACATCCGCCCCGAAATCGGCAAGGAGCTGCGTCGCCCACGGGCCCGCCAGCACGCGGGTGAGATCGAGAACGCGGATATTGGTGAGGGGGCCGGCCATGCATGTCTCCTGGAGCGCGGTGCTTCTAGCGCTTGTCAGTGACGCCCGCAAATGCCTGGATAAGCCGGGCAACAGGTGAAGGATGATGATGGCGGAAACACTGACGCTGATGCCCCGGGCCGCGCGCAAGCTGCTTCGCCGGGGCAGTCCTCGATGGAACTCCCCGGCCGCGCGGCCAGCCGCATGCGGCTGGCCAGGGAGGGCCGGAAAATCGACAGGCTGCTCTATGAGCGGCTGAAGTCATTCGCCCGAGCCGCAAGCCTCGCCCACCGCGCGTCATCGACCTCGATGCCGTTCGCCTCGGCCAGCGCCAGCCTCTCCGCGTAGGGGTCCTTGCTGCGTGGGCCGCCAAGCGCAAAGGCGGGATCGACCGGGCAGCCGATCGCCATCCTGTCCCTGACCGAGAACGGCAGAAGATAGAGGCCGTGCCGGACATTGCGCAGGAATATGCGGCCCCTCTCCCGGGCCATCGCAGCGATGGCAGGGGCAGTGAACACGCAGGACACATTGCGGAGGTCAAGCCCCAGGATGTCCGGTTCGAGTTTGACGGCTTCATCGCCGCGGGGTTGCGTGGCGAGGGCCTCCTCGAGCATGGCGAGACCCCCGTAACCGCAGGCCTCGAGCCAGCCGCAGGCCCAGCCGCTGGCGCTGGCAAGCTCCGGGGCGGCACCTGTCGCGACGAGACAGCTCCGGGCCAGGTTCCCGATCTCGTCCGGGCTCACCCGCATGTTAGCGCGCCTGCTCCAATGGTCTGATTCACCTTGTTAGAGACTTCTCTCAAGATCATGGAAACAAAGGTAAATCCTCCGGCCGCCAGTAGCGGAACTGAACCCCCTGGGGTGAGTCCAATGGCAACGGGTTCTTGGTACCACGCCCATGCATCCGATTGAACCAGCCTGACAAAAGCCATTGCCGGATTGTCACGAGGGCGTCATATTGAATTGAAATGAGACAAGAAAAGCGGGGCCTTGTGACCCCGATGACCACCGGCCCAACCATGACCGCGAACAATCCCGGGATGAACCCGGCGATGTATTTGGAGGACAATGCGATGAAGAAAGTGACTGGCCTGAGCTCTGCTCAGGAAACCGTGCGTGCCGCCCGCCTGTCGCGCCGGGCCCTGCTCAAGGCAAGCGCCGCCGCCGGAGCCGTGGGCCTGACGAGCCCGCTCTACATCAAGCGCGCGCTGTCATCGTCCGGCGAGCTCAATCTGCTCATGTGGTCGGACGAGTTCCCCGATCCGGTGATCCCGAACTTCGAAAAGGCGACCGGCATCAAGGTGAACCAGACGCCCTTCTCCCAGAACGAAGAGCAGATCAACAAGCTGCAGGCGACCGGCGGCGAAGGCTTCGATCTCTGCCAGCCGACCGTGAACCGCGCGCCGCAGTACAAGGACCTCCAGGTTCTTGCCCCCTTCGATCTCAACAAGCTGACCAATCTCGGCAATGTCCTGCCCTCGATGCTTGGCAGCTCCAAGGATCTCTGGGAGTGGGAGGACGGCCTTTACCACGTCCCGCACTGCTGGGGCTCGGAAGCCATCTCCTACCGCACCGATCTCTACAAGGGCGATCCGGCACAGATTTCCTTCGGATCGCTTTGGGACGAAGAGGTCAAGGGCCATGTCCAGGGCCGGCCGCACTCCTACCTGCTGTCGATCGGCCTGTGGTGGGATGCAACCGGCAAGATGCCATCCAACCGCATGCTGGATGGCTACAAGGACGAAGAGTCGTTCAAGAAGCTCTGGGACCCGATCCTCGCCTTTGCCATTGAGAACAAGGCCTGGGTCAAGCAGTTCTGGGATTCCGCCGACAACACCAAGTCGGGCCTCATGGAGAACGACGTGTGGATCGGCCTGACCTGGGACGGCCCGGCGCTGTCGCTCAAGAAGGAGGGCAAGCCCGTCAACTATGTGGCCCCGAAGGAGGGTGCCATCACCTGGATGGATGGCCTGTCCATGCTGAAGGGAGCCGCCAACGTCGACCAGATCTATGCTTTCCTCAACTACCTGCACACGCCGGAACCGTCCGGCCAGGTCGCCGACGGGTCGGGCTACAACCCGGTCGTCACCGGCGCCGACGCCTTCACCTCCGACGTGTTCAAGAAGAACTTCCAGGAAGCTTTCCCGGGCGATGCCTTGAGCAAGCTCTGGCCCTGGCCGCCGGAGCCGACCTGGTATGCGGAAATCCGCAGCCTGTATGCCAACAAGTTCAAGGCGGCCTGACGGGCTCCGCCACTGCAAGCAGGCAGGGCTCCGGATTCTTGTCCGGAGCCCTTTTCATTCGGGCGGCGTCCGGCCACTTGATTGCCGCGCCCAGACGTTGGAAACTGCGTGGCGGCAACCACAAGACAATGACAGGCCGCAGGGTTTAGGGGTGAGACGCGAATGAGCGCCGGCGTAGAGCTTGACCACGTCACGGTCAGATTTGGTCAGTTTACCGCGGTGAGTGACGCGACCCTCGACATCAAGGGCGGCGAGTTTTTCTCGTTTCTTGGGCCGTCCGGCTGCGGCAAGACCACCATCCTCCGCACCGTCTCGGGCTTCCTTGATCCTTCCGAGGGCAGGGTGAGGATCGGCGGCCAGGACATGGCGGGCATCGGCCCCAACAAGCGGCCCACCGCCCTGATCTTCCAGAACCTGGCGCTGTTTCCGCTCATGACGGTGGCTGACAACATCACCTATGGCCTGCGCGTGCGCGGCGTCGACAAGGCGGCACGCATGAAGAAGGCAGACGAGCTGCTGCATCTCATTGCCTTGCCCGGTCAGGGCCAGAAGCTGGTCGGCGAACTGTCGGGCGGTCAGAAGCAGCGCGTGGCGATCGCCCGCGCTCTCGCCGTTCAGCCCAAGGTGCTGCTGCTCGACGAGCCGCTCTCGGCGCTGGACCTCAAGCTCCGCCAGCACATGCGCAACGAGTTGCGCGCCATCCAGCAGCAGGTCGGCATCACCTTCATCTATATCACCCATGACCAGGGCGAGGCGCTGACCATGTCCGACCGCATCGCGGTGATGAGCGACGGTATCATCGAGCAGATTGCCGATGGCAAGACCGTCTATGACAGTCCGCGGACCGCCTTCGTGGCCTCCTTCGTGGGCGAGAACAATCCCTTTGCCGGCAAGGTCGTCGCGGCCGACAAGGCGCATGCGGTCGTCGAAACGGCCTTCGGCCGGCTGCGCGGGCGCAATTCGAACGGCCTCGCGCCGGGCGACCGCGCCATCCTCTTCGTGCGCCCCGAGTCCTTGCGGCTTGGCAAGGGCGGCAAGGATTCGACGCTGACCTCCGAAGTGCGGAGCGTCGCGTTCGAAGGCAATATGACCCACCTGTTCCTGAAGGGCGCGGCCAAGAAGGACATTACCGTCACAGTGGGCCGCCACGGTTCCCCCACCATCCCCGAACAGGGGGCGCAGGCCGCAATTTCCTATGAGCCCGATCTCGGGCTGGTTCTGCCGGAAGGAAAGATGGCCCGTGAATAGCCGCTTCCTCGTCTTTCTGCTTCCCCTGGCCGTCATTGCCGTCTTCTGGCTGATGGCCAGGTTCGAGGCGCGGGCCGTTCATGATCCGACCCACAAGGGCTTCTTCGAGCGCAACGGCACGGCATTGGGTGTCGTCTTCATCCTGCTGGTGGCGTTCTGGACGTTGTTCCTCGTGACCCTTCCCTACCTCTACATGGTGGTGGAAAGCTTCCATCCGAAGCTGGTGGCGGCCAAGCGCGGCGGGCCGGAGGACGTCCTTACCATCGCCCAGTACAAGTCGTTCTTCGTCGAGCCGTCGAGCGGCAACTGGAACACCATCCATCTCTGGGCCTTCGGCTACACGATCGTGATTTCGATCCTCGTCACGCTGATCAATTTCGTCATCTGCTACCCGCTCGCCTATTACATGGCCCAGGCCGGAACCACCCAGAAGGTGCGGCTGCTGATGCTCGGCCTCATCGTGCCCTATTGGGTGAACGAGATCCTGCGCGCCTTCTCGCTGCGGCTGCTGCTGGCCTCCAAGGGACTGATCAACCAGGCATTGATGGGATTGGGCCTGACGGACGGCCCGATCGACTTCCTCGGCAACAACACCGGCCTCTATGTCGGCCTGTCCTATGCCTATCTGCTGATCATGGTGTTCCCCCTCTACAATGCCATCGAAAGCCTCGACAAGAACCAGATCGAAGCGGCCCGCGATCTCGGTGCCCCCTGGTGGAAGATCCACCGCGACGTGGTGATCCCCTATGCCAAGCCCGGCATCGCGTCCGGCTGCACCATGGTCTTCATGCTCTCGGCAGGTTCACTGGCCGCGCCGCAGTTCCTTGGCGGCCCGAAGACCCTGTGGTTCACGTCGATCGTCTATGATTTCTTCTTCCAGGCCTTCAACTGGCCGCGCGGCGCCGCCTATGCCTTCATCCTGCTGGCTGCCTGCATTGCCTTTGTCATGCTGATGCTCAAGCTGTTCAAGGTGTCTCTCGGGGAGACCATCAGATGAGCTCGCAGACCGTCATGAAGGGAATGATCGCCTTCTACGTGTTCCTCTTCTTTCTCTATCTCTTCGGGCCGCTCATGGTCATGAGCGTCACGGCCTTCAACACCCCCGCCTATCCCCAGGCCTATCCTTTCGAGGCCTTCACCCTCGACTGGTTCGTGAAACTCTGGAACCACCGCGCCATGATGGAGGGCCTGTGGAACTCCGTCATCATCGGCCTCGGGGTCGTGGCGGTATCGGTGCCGGTCGGCCTTGCCGCATCGATCATCATGAACCAGATCTATCATCGCGCCCGCGGCCTGTTCTATCTCGTCACCGTCTCGCCGGTGCTGACTCCGGGCGTCATCATCGGCATCTCCACGGTGATCTTCTGGAAGGACTTTCTCGCCCTGACCGACATTACCAGGGCCACCCTCTACAAGGGTGTCGTCCTGGCGATCTTCGGCCAGTCGAGCTTCATTGCCGCCTATTGCCTGCTCATCATCATGGCCAGGCTGCAGCGCTTTGACCGCGCCCAGGAGGAGGCAGCGCTCGATCTCGGCGCCTCCTATCCCCAGGTCTTCTGGCATGTCCTGCTGCCGTTCCTGAGGCCGGCCCTGGTGTCGGCAGCGGTCATTGCCTTCCTCTCGTCCTTCGAGAACTACAATACCACCACCTTTGCCATCCTTGCCGACAAGACGCTGGTGACCGTCTTGGCCGGCGAGGTTCGCCAGGGCACGACGCCGGCCCTGTCGGCGCTGGCCGTCATCATCATCGGCCTGTCGCTGCTGGGCGCCGTCGCCTACGAGATCATGAAGCGCCGTGAGGAGGCGCGGACCGAGCGCGCCAAGGAACGTGCCAAGCTTGCCGAGCGGAGTGACCTGGTGCCGGCCGCCTGACCCGGCCGGCGACACCTGCTGCGGCGGGCCCCGCGCCTGCAATGAATGCCATGTCCGTGCCATCGCCGCATTCGCCAAGCATCTATGTCTCAGGCTGGGAGCCCGCGCCCGCCATCCTGGCGCCGGGAACATGTGTCTGCGCCATTGGCGATGTCCATGGCGAGAGCCGTCTCTTCGATGCGCTTGTCGATTGGCTGCTGCTCCATGTACTCGGCAGGCGCACGGCCGGGCAGCATCTGGTGCTGATCGGCGACTATGTCGATCGCGGGCCCGACAGCCTGGGTGTGATGGCGCGGGTTGCCCGGCTTGACCCGCCGCAGGTCGACGTGACGAGACTGTGCGGCAATCACGACATCTTTTTCGACACCTTCCTGCGCGACCCGCGCTGTGACCTGGATTTCGTGATCTTCTGGATGTCGAACGGCGGCGATACGACGCTCCAGGAGCTCGGCATCACCTTTGCCGAGTGCAAAGGCCTGGGCATAGCAGCCGCGCGCCGCAAGGCGCTGGCGCGTCTCGATGCGGATTTGGCGGCGCTGCCCCGCCGCCTCGTGCCGTCACGGCGCATCGGCGGCTACCTTTTCGCGCATGCCGGCGTTCACCCCGAACGGCCCTTCGACCCGGGCAATGTGACAGAACTCACGACCATCCGTGAACCGTTCCTGTCGGCTCCCGTATGGCGGCATGATTTCGTCGTCGTCCACGGCCACACCATCTGCGGTCCGGACGTTCGCCGGCATCGCATTGCAATCGACAGCGGCGCCTTTCACACCGGCGTGCTGACCGCCGTTCACCTCGAGGAAGACTGGCTGCGCTTCATCGTGGCATCCGACCAGCCGCCGCAAGACGCAACGCTCCGCCTGCAGCGCCGCAACCCGCGCCGCCAGGAGACTTGGGTCCGCCAGGGTTGAACCGGCCAATGCGCCCGAACTTCCGCTTGCCGGACACGCGCGGCTCACCCGGATTCGCTGGCCCGGTAGCTTGCCGCCGCGAGCCAGTCGGGATTGATCTCCACCCCCCAGCCGGGCGCGTCCGTGACCTCCGCCTTGCCGTCCACGATCCGGTAGGGATCGTTGCGGAACAGCCCGTACTGCCAGGGATAGTAGTCGGCCCCCTCGATGGAGAACTCGAGGTACTTGCCGGCATTGGGAATGGCGAGCAGCAGGTGCATGGTGCACAGCGTCACCAGCGACAGGTTGGCGGCATGCGGCGTCACCGGGAGTCCGGCCTTTTCCGCCATCCGGCAGACTTCGAGCGCGCGTGTCATGCCGCCCAGATACATGACGTCGGGCTGCACGACATCGACGGCGCGCATGCCGATCATCGTCTTCCAGGCGGAAAACTCACAGTCCTGTTCCCCGCCCGTCACATCGATTGCGAGCGCATCGGCAACCTGCTTCGTCTGCTCGAACTCCCAGTAGGGGCAGGGCTCTTCGAAATGCGAGATGCCCTCATCTTCGAGCAGCCGGCCGACCTCGATGGCGCGTTTCGGCGAGTAGCAGGAATTGGCATCAACCAGCTTCGCCGCGCCACTGCCCAGCGCCCGTGACACCAGCGGCACGATCGCCTCGGTGCGTCCCGGCCACTCGTCCCGGTCCCGCCCGCATTCGGCGCCGACCCGCCATTTGAAGGCATCGAAACCGAACCGGTCACGGAGCTTGAGGAAACGCTTGGCTTCGTCTTCCGGCGTGATGTCGCGCTTCATGGAAGAAGCATAGGCGCGCAGCTTTCCGGGCTTGCCGCCCAGCAGGCTGACCACGGGCTTGCCCTCGGCCTTGCCCCTGAGATCGAGCAGGGCGGTGTCGAGCCCGGTCGTGGCCCGGCGCAGATACGAGCCCGGAAACTTGTGTTCGCGCTCATTGATGAGGAGCAGGGTGTCGGCAAAATCGATGGCGTCGGTGCCCAGCGCATGCGGTGCCACCTGCCGGTGGAACACCTCGCAGGTGATGTCGGCATTGTATGTTGAGACCTGGCCCCAGCCCTGGTCGCCGGTGTCGGCGGTCACCCGTACAAAGCCCACATAGGAGTTGCAGAAGGTCTCGAGTTTCTTGATTTTCATGAAGATGGCCGGCCGTCCGGGCGGGAAGAATGCGCGGTGACATTGCCGCCGCCTCTTGTCATGGTCAATGACAAACCCCTACTTGCCGCTGCGGATGCGCGTGCGCCGCAAAAGGCCCGCCGCATCGACGATCGGATAACCGGCCGAGACGATGTGCGAGTTGATCCGGTGCAGGTCGCGGATCATGTCGACGTAAAGTGCGCTCCGCCTCAGGCTCTCGCCCCGCACCCGCTGGCCGCTCGCGAAATGCTCGTCGAGCACCTTGTTTTCGAGCATCCGGAACGCATCCTTCTGGGCAATGAGCCGCTTGGCTCCCTCGATGTCGCGTGAACCGAGCACGCCGGTGGCCAGCCGCAGATTGTCGTGAATGATGAGGCAGAGATCGTCGAGCGAGGCCTGCTGGTCGAGCGTGAAGGTGATGCCCTGCTTGGCCTTGGCCTTGATGCGGTCGGCCAGGTTGAGCTGGATGATGTCCCCGGCATGCTCGAGGTTGCTGACATAGAGCGTGATCTCGAGCGACCGGCGCGCGTCGTCCGGAGAAATCTCCAGCCGCATCAGGTCGGCGAGGTAGGCCTGGATCGAAACCTGGTAGGTATTGAGCTTCTCGTCGAGAGCTTTGAGTGTCTTGAGCGTTTCCAGACTCTGCTGGCGCAGCGCCTGCAGTGCGGTCTGGAACATCCGGTCAAGCAGTTCGCTCATCCGCACCGTCTCGAGCAGCGCATTGGACAGCGCCACCGAAGGCGTGTCGATGGCCTTCTTGTCGAGATAGCGCGGTGCGGCGAGATGATCCACATTCGCCGGGTCATCTGGAACGAGCCGCCGCATCAATGTGGCGAGCGGCCCCGTGAAGGGCAGGAAGATGAGCCCTACCAGAACGTTGAAGCCGGCATGGAAGAGCATGGCGCTTTCGACCGCCCGCAGCGGGATGAGGCTTGCGAAGGGCAGGAGCCTGGAGGCAAAGCCCAGCAGCGCAACAGCCACGGCGCCCCGGCACAGCAGGTTGGCAAGCGGCAGCCGGCGCGCCGCGGCAGGCTGGCCCAGGGTGCCGGTCACGGCGGGCAGGCCGCCAGCGAAATTGAGGCCCAGGATGAACCCGAGCGCGCCGGCCAGTTCAAGGCTGCCATTGGCCAGGAACGAGGCGATGAGCAGAATGACCGCCAGCGTCGAATGGAACAGCCAGGCCAGTGCCCCGCCCACGATGAAGGCCAGGAACGGCTCGCGGCCGACCGCCGCCAGCACGTCATGGAACAGGCTCGCCTCGCGCAGCGGCTGCGTGGCCGCCGATATCAGCTTGAGCGACAGGAGCAGGAGCCCGAGTCCGATCAGGATGCGGCCGATATTGTGCGGCCGGAATTCGCGGCTGGCGCTGAACGTGACAAAGCCTGCGAAGATCAGGATGGGCGATGCCCAAAGCGCCAGCGAGCTGCCGGACGCAAACGCGCCGGAGACCAGGGCCGAACCGGCATCGGCCCCCAGGAGCACGGCAAGCCCCAGCGACGTCCCGACCGCGCCGCTGCTCGCGATGCCGGCGATGATCAGCGCCATGGCCGTGCTGCTGCCCAGAATGGCCGTCGCCGCCGCCCCCGCGGCATAGGCCGACAGGCGGTTGCCCAGATGGCGGGTCAGGAAATGCTCAAGCCGGTCCCCCCACGCCCGCATCACCCCGGTCCGCACCATCCTGACACCCCACAGGAGCAGGGCGACGCCGCCGAGCAGATTGATGATAACGAGGGTTCCTGGGTTCACGTCATGCGGTCATGGCCATGGCAGCGACCACGTTTTCACATGCGTGAAGAACTTCATGGCCTCCATGACACCCTCCTTGATGCCATTGCCGGAATCCTTGATTCCGCCGAAAGGCGACATCTCGATGCGGTATCCCGGCACTTCCCAGATATTGACGGTGCCGACGGCCAGTCCCTCGACGAAACGGCTGATGCGGTCGAGGCGGTTTGTACATACGCCGGATGACAGCCCGAACGGCGTCGAGTTCGAAATCCGGATCACCTCGTCGTCGTCGTTTGGCACCCGCACGATGGGGATCACGGGACCGAAGGTCTCCTCGAAGACCAGTTCCGACCGGTGCGGCACGTAGTCGACAGTGATGGGCGGCAGCACCGCGCCCTTGCGTCCGGGGTCGTAAAGCACCTTCGCCCCTTGCTCCGCCGCCTTGTAGACGCGCGCCTCGAAAACCCTGGCAGCCTCCTCGTGCACGACCGTGCCGAGATCGGTGTCGGGGTCCATCGGATCGCCGAACCTGATCTTCTTCGCCTTCGCGACAACCAGCGGCACGAACCGGTCGGCCACCCTCTCTTGCACCAGGATGCGCTTGACGGCCGTGCAGCGCTGTCCCGAATTTTTCGTGGCGCCGGCCACCGCCAGTTCCGCGGCCTTTTCGAGGTCGCCGTCGCTGAGATCGTCCAGCACGATCAGCGGGTCATTGCCGCCGAGTTCCAGCGCGGCGCGCTTGTAGCCCGCCTTCGCCGCGATGATCTTGCCCACCCGCACGCCGCCCGTGAACGTGATGACCGAGATATGCTCATTGGTGACCATCTCGTCGCCGATTTCGTCAGGCCAGCCGGTGACCACCTGGAACATCTCGGGCGGCAGCCCCGCCTCATAGAGGATGTCGGCCAGCGCCAGCGCCGTGAGCGGCGTGAGTTCCGTCGGCTTGCACACCACGCAATTGTTCGTGGCAATCGCCGGCGCCACCTTGTGGGCCACCATGTTCAGCGGATGGTTGAAGGGCGTGATGGCCGAAATGACGCCCACCGGCTCGCGCTTGGTGAAGATCTTGCGGGCCTTGCCCTGCGGCGTCAGATCGCACGAGAAGATCTGCCCGTCATCGAGAATGGTGAGCTGCCCGGCCAGCGAGAACACGTCGCAGGCCCGGCCGCATTCATAGGCCGAATCCTTCTTCGACAGGCCGAGTTCCAGGGTAATGAAATCGGAGAGCCGGTCCTTCCGCTGACCGATGAGTTCGCTGGTGCGGAACAGGATCTGCTGGCGCTCATGGCGGCTGAGCCGCGGCCGGAAGCCGGCGGCGATGGCGAACGCCCGGGCGGCATGCTCGGCCCGGCCGGCCGGCACCGTGCCGATGATCTCGTTGGTATAGGGATAATGGACTGCAACGGCCTCGTCCGCGTCGACCTTGCGGCCGCCGATCCGCATCGACTCGCGAATGACCGCGCGTTTCCGGGCCGGTGCGTTCATCTCAAGCCTCCGCGACATGGTTGCAGCCGATGCTGAAGGCATCGAAATTGCGCAGCACCGCTGGCAGGTCCCTCGTCTTGCGGTTGACGATCACCGGCACCTCCTGCTCGCTGAGCCCGCCATGCGAGCGCAGCGGCTCGGTGAGGCCGGAGAGGTCGTGTCTTGCACGCGACGTGCCGATCACCTTTGTGGCGCGCGTCCCGCCGGAGATAACGATGATGTCGCCCATCCGGTCCGGGGGCAGTTCGAAGCGGGTGCAGGCTTCCTCCCGCTCCATCACCAGATCGATACCGGGTTGCCGGCGGATGGTCTCTGTCACCTCGTCGCGGCCGGCGCCGTTGAGATAGACGGTGGCAAAGGAACCGAGCGCCCCGTGATGCACCACGTAAGGATCGGTGATGGGCAGGATGACCCGGGTGCGGCCCGCCCCATGGGCCGCATCGAGAATGTCTTGGAGATAGACGACATCCGGCTCGCCATTGCCGAGATGCTTGTCCTTCATGCCGTGGTCGGCGACGATCACGACGATCGCGCCCGCCCTGTCGAGTTGGTCGAGATAGCCGTCCATCATGGCGTAGAAGGCATTGGCTCCTTCCGAGCCCGGCGCATATTTGTGCTGTATATAGTCGGTGGTTGAGAGATACATGAGATCCGGCCGCATCTCCCGCAGCAGCCACACGCCCGCGGCAAAGACGAATTCCGATAGCTCGGATGAGTAGACGTCGGGCACGCCCATCCCCACCTTGCGGCAGACATCATCGATGCCGTTTTCGGCGAGCGTCGCCCGATCGGCCGTCTCCGAGGAGAAACATACGGCCGTGCCGTCATAGACCAGGCCTTTGCCGAGCAGCAGCCTGAGCTTGTCCTTGGCCGTCACCACGGCAACCCGGGCACCGGCCTTCTGGAAGGCCTCGAAGATGGTCGGCGCCCGGAGCCATTTCGGATCGTTCATCATGGTTTCCCGGCCCGTGGCCGGATCGATGAGGTAATTGCCGCAGATGCCGTGGAACGACGGCGGACGGCCGGTGACGATCGACAGATTGTTGGGATTGGTGAAGCTCGGGATGACGCAGAGCCCGCGCCGGTTCTCGCCCCTGGCGATGATCCGGTCGAGCCCCGGCATCAGTCCCCGCTGCCGGGCAATCTCCATGTAGGCGGGCTCGCTGCCATCGCAGCAGATGACGACGAGCGGCGCCTTCGGCCAGGCATAGAAGCGGCCATTGACGGTGACTTTTTCGCTTGTCGATTTCAGCATGGCGCTGCTTCCTTCGCGGCCTCCGTTACGCTTCGATCGGCGTCATGTCGCGGATCCGCAGCTCTTCCAGCACTTCGCCCACCGCCGCCACGGCGCGCTCCATGATCTCCTCGTCGACCTTGCCGATCGTCCCGATGCGAAAGCTCGGCCGCTTGGTCAGCTTGCCGGGATAAATGGCGAAGCCCCGGCGGCGCAGGGCTTCGTAGAACTCCTCGAACACGAAATTCTGGTCGCGCGGCATCAGGAAGGTCTGGATGATCGGTCCTGCATGGCTGTCATCGATGAGGGTCGTGAAGCCGAGGTCCCGCATCCCCTTCACCAGCACCTCGGCATTGCGCCGGTAGCGGCGTTCGCGGCCCTCGACGCCGCCTTCCTCCTCGTGTTCGCGCAGGGCCTGGTGGAAGGCCGCCAGCGCATGGGTAGGCGGCGTGAACCGGAACTGGCCGTTGGCCTCGAGACCACGCCATTGATCGTAGAGGTCGAGCACGGCGGAATGGCAATGGCCGACCGAGAACTCGAGCAGGTCGCGGCGGCACAGCACGTAGGAAAAGCCGGGAACGCCCTCGATGCATTTGTTGGAGGAGGCGACCATGACGTCGATCCCCGTGTTCTCCATGTCGAGGGGCAGCGCACCGAACGACGACATGGCATCGACCATCAGGATGCGGCCGTGCCGTTTCACGCATTCGCCGAGTTCATGGAGCGGGTTGACGATCCCCGAAGTGGTCTCGCAATGAACCATCCACACATGCGAGATGGCCTTGTCCGACTCCAGCATGGTTGCGATGTCGCCGGTCGTCGGCACGGCGCTGTCGCCCTTGTCGATCTTGATGTGCGGCCGGCCGATGCGCTCGAGGATCTTGGCCGCGCGGTCGCCATACGCGCCGTTCGCGACAACCAGCGTCTTCTTGCGCTTGTCGGGACAGAAACTGCCCAGCGCCGCCTCGATCGCAAAGGTACCGGACCCCTGCATGATGACGCATTCGTAACTGTCGTCGCACTTTGCCAGCTTGAGCAGCCGCCGCCTGATATCGGCAACGATCTCCCGGAACTCGCTGTCACGCGACCCGTAATCCGCCAGCATCGCCATCTTGACCGTCCGCGATGTCGTGAGCGGCCCGGGGGTCAGCAGGTAGGGCATGTCCTCCTGGCCGTCTGGCCCGTGAAAGGAGGGAATCGGCACGCGTGTGTGGATCGTCATGGAACACCTCTTCGCGCTTTTCGATAGGAGCGGTGTCAGCTATAAGTCAAATCGCAAATAACTATAACATATATAAGTTGGACTGATATGACCTACGCTCAGCTCAGAGCCTTTCACGCGGTCGCGCGTGCGGGAGGTTTTTCCAGGGCCGCGGCCCGCCTGTCCCTGACCCAGCCGGCCATCTCCGACCATGTCCGCAAGCTGGAGGAGCGCTATGGTGTCCAGCTCGTTGTTCGCCGGCCGCGCGGCGTGACCTTGACCGAGTTGGGACGCCAGCTCCTGGCCATCATCGAGCGTCAGTTCGAAGCCGAGGCGGAAGCCCGCGACCTGCTCTCCCGCGCCCAGACCCTCCAGGAGGGACAGCTCACCATTGGCGCGGATGCTGCCGTCCACGTCCTGCCCCAGATCGCGCGGTTCAAGGCCCGCCATCCCGGCATCGCCGTGCGACTGGTCGCCGGTAACTCGGCGGACCTCCTCGCGAGGCTTGCTGATTTCAGTATCGACTTTGCCGTGACCGCCGACCGGCCATCGGCCGAAGCCGTTGCCCGCCGCAAGCTGCGCGAGGACCCTCTCGTCGCCGTGGTCTCGGCGAAGTCGTTCCCCGGACGCAAAGCGAGCCTCACCTTTGCGGAATTGGCGGCCATGCCGCATGTTCTGCGGGAACAAGGATCGGCAACGCGCCGTATCCTGATGGCCGAACTTCAAAGCCGTGGCCTGCACCTGGCGCAAGTGACCGAGGTCGAGGGCCGCGAAGCGGCCCGTGAAGCCGCAGCCCAGGGCCTTGGCGTCGCGGTCATGTCGCGAGCCGAACTGGCCGACGACGGCCGGCTCAAGGCATTGCGCTTTTCCGACTGGCCGGTTGCCATGGAGGAGTGGCTCGCCTGGCTCTCGTCACGCGCCGGCCTTCACGTGATTCGCGCCTTTCTCGACACGGCGCGCTGATCCGTGGCATGCTGAACCAGGCTGTGAGGAGTGACGATGGCCCCAACGCTCAAAATTGCCTGCATCCAGAACCTGGCCACCCCCGATGTCGGCCGCGATCTCGAGACACTGGCGCGCCTCATCGAAAGCGCCGCCGGTCTGGGCGCCACGCTGATCGCCACGCCGGAGTATTGCGCGGGCCTGGAAACCCGTGACGGCAGGCTCTATCCCTTTGCCGCGGCCGAGGCGGAACACCCTGTCATCCCCGCGATGTCGGATCTCGCGCGCCGCCACCGCATCTGGATCCTTGTGGGATCGATCGGGGTGCGGGCCGCGGATGGCCGCATCAGCAACCGCTCTCTCCTGTTCGCATCGGACGGCCGCATCGTCGCCCGCTACGACAAGCTGCATCTGTTCGATGTCGATCTGGGTGCCGGCAGGATCTACCGCGAGTCGGCAACCATCGCACCGGGCAATGACGCGGTTCTGGCGCCGGGACCCGCCGGTCCGATCGGCCTGTCGATCTGCTACGATCTCCGCTTCGCCGCCCTCTATCGCGCCTATGCAAAGGCCGGCGCGGTGCTCCTCGCGGTTCCCGCCGCCTTCACCCGGACGACCGGCGAGGCGCACTGGCACGTGCTCAACCGGGCGCGGGCGATCGAGACCGGTTCCTATGTCATTTCGCCGTGCCAGTACGGCACGCTCGCCGGCGGCGCCCAGTGCTACGGCCATTCGCTCATCGTCGATCCCTGGGGGCAGGTGCTGGCCGACGGCGGCGATTCGGAGGGCGTGATCCTGGCCGATATCGATATCGGCGAAGTGGCGAAGGCAAGGCACCGGATACCGGCGCTGACCCACGACCGCCCCATCGCGCTTCACCACCCGGCCGCCGCGGCGGAATGATCACAGGCACCAGTTGATCGGCGCCCGGCCGTTGGCGGCGAGATAGGCATTGGCGGCGGCGAAGGGGTGGGCGTCGATGAACGGGTGTTCGCCGCCCTTGCGCATGTTGAGTGGCGAGGGATGCGTGCAACGGACAATGCCGTGGCAAGTGGTGTCGATGAGCGGGGCATAGCGCTGGGCGGGCGTACCCCACAGCAGGAACACGACATTCTCGCGCCGCACCGATACGGCGCGCACTGCCGCCCGGCTGGCCGCTTGCCAGCCTAGCGCCTTGTGGCTGTGGGGGGCACCGGCGCGGACGGTGAGGATCGTGTTGAGAAGCAGCACGCCGCGCTTTGCCCAGGCCGACAAGTCGCCGTGGCCGGGCATGGGACAGCCGAAATCCGCCGCCAGCGAGCGATAGATCGTTCTGAGTGACGGCGGAATCGGCCGTCCGCGTGGCACCGAGAAGGCGAGGCCATGCGCATTGCCCGGCGTCGGATAGGGATCCTGCCCGAGTATGACCGCCTTGACCTCCTGCAGCGGCGTCAGCTGCAGGGCGGCGCAGACCTGCTCTGGTGCCGGATAGATCGCCTGCCCGGCCTGAACCTCGTGATCCGCCCGCTGCGCTGCGGCCCTTGCATGGTGAAGGAAGTCGGCACATGCACCCCAGCCGCAGGCGGCGTTGGCCTGCAGCGCTTCGATGGCCTCCACATAGGTGGTCATGGCGGCAGGACGGCGGCGGGATTGCTGCGATGAACCCGCTCACAAGGCGGGATGTGCTTGACCCGGCCGGCCCGCAGATGGCGCCGATGCTGCAGCGTGTTCACGCCGCCAGGCTTCCCCGCCCGCCTGCAATGTAGGAGTCGAGCCACGGCGTGCGATAGCCGTCAGCCTGCCACGTGATGGGGAAGTAGCTCTCGTCCATCTCGACCGAGCCGACTTTCTTGTAGCGCGAATAGATGTAGCTGATCTTGGTCGGATGGAATTTCGCCGCCGAGGAGATGCAATGGGCGATGACCGCACGCCTCGGCTTGTCGCCCCGGTTGTCGCGCGATCCGTGCCAGGTCCGGCCATGGTGGATGACGCAGGACCCGGCCGGGATTTCGATGGGCACGAATTCGGGAGACTTGACCCCCGCCGTCTCGGCCGCCGGGTAGAGGTCGTGTAGGGGATCGTCGGGGGCATGGAACTGCTTGATCGGTGGCGCCACCGGCCATTTGTGTGACCCGCGCACATATTCAATGGTGCCCTGGTGAGCCTTGGTGTCGTCGAGGGGAATCCAGCAGGTGTTCATCTCGCCCGGCACGATCCAGTCGTTGTAGGAATCATCCTGGTGAAAACCGAGTGGCTTGGTGCCCGGCGGCTTCCAGATGACATTGTCCTGCCCGAGGCGCGCCCCCGGCCAGCGTCTCAGCCTGGCACAGGCCTCGCCCACATCGGCACGCAGCACGATGCCGGCGATCGTCGTGTCCGACTTCCAGCCGTTGCAGATCTGCCGGGTCAGGTCTTCCCGGTCGCGCCCCATCCGCCAGTTCCATTCATCGGGATAGAGCCCGGTTTCGAACTTGCCGGAGAACAGGGGCTCGAACCGGGCCCGTGCGGCCTCGACTTGCACTTGATCGAGCACGCCATGGACGATGACAAACCCGTCGCGATCGAAGCTGTCGAATTGGTCCTGCGTCAGTGTAATCATTCTGTCGTCCCTCTTGTCGAATGTTATTGCGGCCATGCCAGCATCGCAATGCCGATGGAGATCATGGCGATCCCGGCCCATTGCGCCATTGACACGCTTTCCTTGAGCAGGAGCGCGGCCAGCATGACAGACATGGCGCCGTAACCTGAGATCCCCACGGCGGCGAATTCCTTGCCCGGCAGATGGCCGGAGGCATTGACCGAGATCAGCCCGCCCGAATCGAGTGCACCCATCGCCGCAATGCCCCACCACGCGCGCGGCCGCACCGGTTGCAGGCGCGGTTCACCGGCCGCCACCATCGCGAACAGCGCAATCGCCGTCGCCCGCGATAGCCACGCGGCCTCGATCTCGCCGATCATGACCGCCGCCTTCTGCCCGAGGATGACCGCTGCGGCATAGCCCGCGCTGCAGACCGCACAGGCGATGAGCAGCGCGGCGAGCTTGCCGGGCAGGACGGCATTGAAGCCGCCGTCGGGCGTGCTCGATCGTGAGACGAGTGCTGCGCCGGAAAGAGCGACGATCGTCGCGATCCATTGCAGGGGGGTGGGTGCCAGCCCGTGCACGAGCCCCCACATCACCACGAACACCGGATAGATCGACGTCAGCGGCCCGACCACCGAGATCGGCCCCAGGCTGAAGGCTTTGTAGATGCCGCCGGCCCCGGCTGCATAGGCAACGCCCAGTCCCAGGGCCCACACCAGGCCCTCCGCGCTGGCTGCAAACAGCGTGCCCCGCACCGCCACGATGGCCGTCATCATGAGTCCCGACAGCACCATGATCCACAGGCCCATGCGCAGCGGCCCGAGCCGGGGTGCATAGACTCGCGCCAGGAGGTCGTGGACGGCCAAGCACAGCGCTGCCGCAACACCGAAGAGGACGGCGGTCATTCAGATGCTGTCGGCACCGACGAGATCCTGTCGCGCGGTTTCCAGATGGCGGGAAATCTGTTCTGCCGCGCCCGGCGCGTCGCGCTGCCGCAGCGCATCGACGATTGCCCGATGCTGCTGGTTGTAGAGGTCCATCTTGGCCGTGGTGAGAATGATCTGTTTCATCTGCTCCCACTGGGCGTGGCTGCGCACCGTGTTGATTTGCTGGTACAGCCGCAGGATCAGCGGGTTGTGCGAACACCGCGCCAGCTGCAGATGGAACTCGGAATCGAGCTTGGTGAACAGATCCTGGTCGCCGCGCACCGATTCCAGTTGGTTGAGAATGCCTTCGATGGCATCGAGATCGCGGCTCGAGGCGTGCACGGCGGCAAGCCGTGCCATATAGGGCTCGATCGCGAATCGCGTTTCGATGAGCTGCAGCGGCGAGATGAGGTCGGTGACATCCGACATCGCATCCTGGACCGGGCCGCTGTAGTTGACGAAGGTCCCCGACCCCACCCGGCGCACGACCAGGCCCTTCTGCTCGAGCTGGTCGAGCGCCTTGCGAATGGTCGAACGCGCCGTGCCGAAGGCGACGGCGAGCTGCCGCTCCGGCGGCAGCTGGTCCCCGTCGGCATAGATTCCGGTCTCGATGGCCCGGCGCAACCGGGCCGTGATGGAACTGGCGCCCCGGTTGGCGACGAGTTGCGGGTCCTCCCCGTCGTCATTCCCGTTATGGTTCATCCAGCTCTCACTGGTCTCGATTGGTCCGCTCATTGGTTTAAATTGGTTAGATTTGGTTTGCAATGGGCCCTGACTCGTGTAGAGTATGGTCTCAGAATTGGGCCCCGCGTCAAGTCGAACCTCGGATGAGCCGCGCTGCCGGGGCCCGGTCAAACCAGGGAGTAGAAGGCGAACATGGCTGTTCCCTCCGGCGTGAAATACGCCATCATTGGTGCCGGCATCCATGGTCTTTCGACCGCCTATCATTTGGCATTGCGTCTCAGGGAAACGGGGAGAGGCTCCGGCAAGGACATTCTGGTCGTCGACAAGACGGCGATCGCCGCCGGCGCCTCGGGAATTGCCTGCGGCGTGGTCCGCAACAACTATTATCAGCCCGCCATGCGCGAACTGATGGCCCAGTGCGTCGAGGTCTGGGAGAGCGATCCCAAGGCCTATTCCTATCACGGCGTCGGCTACATGCAGATCAGCCCGGAAGTCATGCACGAGCAGGTCGGCTCGATCTACGAGCAGCAGCAGAAGATCGGCTACGAGTCGGTCTTTGTCGAGGGGGCGAAGGAGTCCCAGAAATACATGGAGGGCCTGTTCGACGACTGGCAGGCCAAGGGCATCACCTCCGTTCTCCACGAGAAGAAGGGCGGCTACGCCAACAACACCGCCTCGATCTACGGTCTCGCCTCCAAGGCTGAGTCCGAAGGTGTGCGCATCATGACGGGCGTCGAAGTCAGGGGCTTCGAGTTCGGCTCGAACTCGGCCGCCGTCACCGGCATCGTCACCAGCAAGGGCACAATCAAGTGCGACTATGTCGTGGTCGGAGTGGGACCCTGGGTGAACCAGATCTGGAACATGCTGGAACTGCCGCGCGCCATCTCGATCAAGGGCCGCGACGGCAAGATGCACGACAATGTGCGCATGTGGAAGTACTGGTGCCTGGAAGAGGGGACGCTTGGCGTCGATCCCAACATGCACAAGACCAATGACGGCCGGATGCCACCGGTGATCCACGTCGATACCGATGCGCCGCTTTATTCGGATGTCGACGGCCGCCTGCTGACCGACAGGCTCTGGGGCCTCTATTACAAGCCCGACTTCAACTTCGGCGGCGTCCAGGGCGGCTCTTCGCCTTACAAGGTGGAGGTCGACCCCGACGACGTGGCGGTCGACCCCTACGGCCCCGAATCGCCCGACTTCATCGTCGGCGACCAGTTCATCGAGACCTGGTGTTCCATGCTCGCCCACTGCCAGAAACGCTTCGAAGGCAAGATCGGCCTCTACAAGAGCCATGAGAGATCCGGCGGCCTCGGCTGCTTCACGCCCGATAATTTTCCGGTCTTTGACGTGTTCCGCGACAACGTCTTCGTCATCGCGGACTCGAACCACGGCTACAAGATGATCGGTGTCGGCAAGCTCGTGGCGCAGGAAATCTGCGGTGACAAATCCCGGCTCTTGGAGCCCTTCCGCTTCTCGCGCTACGCTGAAGGCAGGCTCCATCCGGTTTCGAACAGTCCGTTCCCATGGAGCTGATGCAAGGATCGGACGGGAGGAAAGAGGAAGTTATGGCAACTGACTACGAGAAATTCATCAAGGCCGATGGGCGCGACGAGCTCATCAAGCAGGTCCGCAAGAAGATCGACGCCCTCGGCATCGACTACCTCTATCTCCAGTTCGTCTCCGTCACCGGCCGCATCATGGGCAAGGGCATTCCGGCCGATCACTGGGAGAACATCGCGAACGGCGGATTTCAGCTCGTCTACGGGGCCACCGTCAATCTGTTCATGAATCGCCGCGGCGAATATCTGGGGTATGGACCGGAGGCGGCGGAACTGGTCGGCGTTCCGGAACCGGAAACCTTCATGCAGTTGCCCTGGGACAAGCGCGTGGCGCGCATGTTCTGCACGCTGTTCCGCAATCGCGAGGAGAAGGAGAATCCCGGAGCCTATCTGACGTCCGATTGCCGCGGCAACCTCAGGCGCATCCACGAGCAGTTCGAGAAGGACCATGGCATGCACATGCGCCATGGCACCGAGCCGGAAATGATGTGGTTGAAGAAGGACGACAACGGCAATCCCAACGGCGGCTATTCCAGGCCCTACTGCTATCACATCGACCAGTTCGAGAGCCTGCGCCCGGTCTACATGCGGGTGATCGAATATGGCCGCAAGATGGGTCTCGACATGATCCAGGGCGACCATGAAGATGCCCCTGGCCAGCTCGAATTGAACTTCAATTATGACGACGCGCTGCGCACCGCCGACCGCCTCACCACCTACCGGCAGATCTGCGCCCAGGTGGCCCGCGAGTTCAACATCATCGCCTGCTTCATGTGCAAGCCGTTCATGGGCGTCTCGGCCAACGGCTGCCACCACAATGTCTCGCTGTGGAAGGGCGGCAAGGACGAGCTCAAGACGCTGGGCAACGATCCCAAGAACCTGCCCGGTTTCGAGCACAACTTCATGTACCGTCGCGGCGGCGAGAACACCTTCCTGCCCGACACCGACAACATGCAGATGCCGGGCAAGACCGGCCTCTATGTCATTGGCGGCATCGTCAAGCACCTGGCGGCGTTGACGGCCATCGGCTGTTCGACCGTGAACTCCTACCGCAGGCTCTGGGACACCGGCTTCTGGGCGCCGGTCTTTGCTGATTGGGGCTTTCAGAACCGCACCACCGGCCTGCGCATCTCGGCCCCCGGGCGCTTCGAATACCGCGCCGTCGACTCGATGGTGAATCCGTACCTGATGGCTGGCGCCATCCTGAAGGCCGCCGACGATGGCATCCGCAACAGGATCGATCCGGGCCAGCCGGAAGAGCGCAACATCTATGCCGCCATGGAAGCGGGCAAGCAGGTGAAGCGGCTGCCGATGACCCTTGGTGACGCTCTCGAGGCCCTGAAGAAGGACGATGTCATCAGGTCGGCGATGCCGGGCGAAATGCACCGGCTTTACGACGAATACAAGCGCGACGAATGGGAGCGGTTCCTCCATACGTCGACAGAATGGGATCTCAATACCTATCTGAACTGCTTGCCATAGAGATTTTCCCTCCCCCTGTGTGGGGGCGGGTGGCGCGAAGCGCCGGGTCGGGAATGTCACAGGCTCAATACAGCCCTAACCCCGCCGCTGCGCAGCGGACCTCCCCCATGGAGGGGGAGGGGAAAGAAGGAGAAACACCATGTGTGGAATTGCAGGACTGATCCACCGCGACGGCACCGGCAACATCGGCCTCGAAATGACTCAGATGCTGCAGTCGCTGAAGCATCGCGGGCCCGACTCGACCGGATACGCGATCTACGGCACGCCGGGCCGCAATGAATTCGTCATGCGCTTCAAGGTCGCCGAGCAGGAGGACATGGCCAGGGGCTTCGACATTCATGACGAAGTCAAGCGCCGCCGTGCCAGAGTGGAAGAGCGTCTGGCGGCCCTTGGCGTTCAGGTGATTGACCGCGAGGACGCCACCGAATACGCCTACCGCTACCGCATCCACTTCGAAGGCGACATGAAGAAGCTCGCCGACTACGTCGAGGATGTCGAGGGAACGGAAATCCTGTCCATCGGCAATGCCCTGGAACTGGTGAAGGATCTGGGCGATGCCGCGCGCGTCGCCGACCAGTACAACCTGCGCAAGTTCCGGGGAACCCACGGCATCGGCCACACCCGCATGGCAACCGAATCGGATGTCGATATCCGCTCGGCGCATCCCTACTGGGCCTATCCCTACAACGACATTGCCGTGGTCCATAACGGTCAGATCACCAACTACTGGCAGATGCGCCGCGAATACGAACGCCGCGGCCACCGTTTCATGTCGAACTGCGATTCGGAGCTGCTGGCGGTCTACACCGCCTACAATCTTGAGCATGGTGCGAGCCTCGAGGACTCGCTCAAGCAGTCGATCCAGGACATCGACGGCGTGTTCACCTATCTCGTTTCGACCAGGGACCAGCTCGGCATGGCCAAGGACACCATGGCCGCCAAGCCGATGGTTCTCTACGAGAGCGACAATCTGGTGGCCCTGGCCTCGGAGGAGGTGGCCATCCGCGCCGTTATTCACCACGAGATCGACACTTGGGACCCTTACGACGAGGAGGTTCGCGTATGGCGGGCGTAACCACGATGAAGACGGACCATCTCTCCCATGAGATGGGCATGCACACCGAGGGACTCCTCGGCCGCACCCAGCAGCGCTTCTTCGACATCACCGAGGAGAATGTCGGCTATGGCTATCCCGACGCGCCCGATGTCGACTTCAACAGGCGCGCCGAGATCGACTGCGAGTCTCTCGACACCCGGCAGATCAACCTGCAGCTCCGCGACCTGATCCGCCGCGGCTACGGCACCATCGTGCTAAAGAACCCAGGTGCGAAGCACTCGATCGCCGTCGGCATTCTCAACCGGCTCAACCTCTACATCGAAGGCTCCTGCGGCTACTTCGCCTGCGGCCTGACTGACGGCCCCAATATCAGGATCAAGGGCCGGGTCGGCTGGGCCTGCGGCGAAAACATGCTGGCCGGCACCATTGTCGTCGAGAAGAACGCCGGCTCCCAGTTCGGTGCCGCACTGCGCGGCGGCGATCTCGTCTGCAAGGGCTCGGTCGGCTCGCGCACCGGCATCGACCAGAAGGGCGGCAACATCATCGTGGGCGGCGACACCGGCTCCTTCTCCGGCTTCATGATGCAGAGAGGCCGCATGGTGATCCTCGGCAATGCCGGCAAGAATCTGGGAGACTCGATGTATGACGGCACCATCTACCTGGGCGGCGAGGCGCGTTCGCTCGGCGTCGATGCCGTGCCCGGCGAAATGACCGAACTCGACCGCGAATGGCTGACGCGAAAACTCAAGATGTACGATCTCTATCCCGCCAGGGGAATCGACCACATCCGGAAGATCGTCGCCGGCAAGCAGCTGTGGAACTACGACAATCTCGAACCGAGTGAAAAGAAGCTCGTGCTTTGAGGAGGAACATGATGGCCAGGAAAAAGAAACTGAAGGCAGTAGCGGCCCGCAAGGCAGCCGCTGTGAAACGCTCGGCGCCCGTCAAGGCCGCAAAGAAGAAGGCCGTGGCCCGGCCGGGGCGCAAGGCGGTTGCGGCGCCCCGCAAATCCGCCATGGCCCGCACCAGGACCGGCATGGTGGCGCTGGCGGCCAGGGCGCCGGCGGAAACTAGGAAATACATCCTCGGCCGCTCCCAGATTTTCACGCCGGAAGTCATCAACGACATCCACATCAAGTCGGAGCTGGGCCGCTACCGCATGCGCGGCTTCTCGCTGTTCAAGAAGATCCCGCACTGGGATGACCTGACCTTCCTGCCGGGAACCCTGACCCGCTTCGTGATCGAGGGCTACCGCGAGAAGTGCGAGACGAAGACGGTGATCGGCCCCCGCGCCAAACGTCCCATGGTGCTCGACATACCCGTCTATGTCACCGGCATGTCCTTCGGCGCGCTCTCCTATGAGGCGAAGATCGCGCTCGCCCGCGGCGCCACCATGGCGGGATCGGCCACCTGTTCCGGCGAGGGCGGCATGATCCCCGACGAGCGCCGCTATTCGCAGAAATGGCTCTACCAGTGCATCCAGTCGCGCTACGGCTTCAACCCGCACCATCTGCGTCTCGCCGATGCCTGCGAATTCTTCATCGGCCAGGGCTGCAAGGTGGGCCTGGGCGGCCATCTCATGGGCCAGAAGGTGACCGACCAGGTGGCCGAGATGCGCTCGCTCCCCGCCGGCATCGACCAGCGCTCGCCCGCCCGCCATCCCGACTGGCTAGGCCCCGACGATCTGGCGCTGAAGATCCAGGAGATCCGCGAAGCCACCAACTGGGAAATCCCGATCCAGCTCAAGCTCGGCGCCGCGCGCGTCTATGATGACGTCCGCATGGCGGTGAAGTGCGATCCCGATTCGATCTATATTGACGGCATGGAAGGCGGCACCGGCGCCGGCCCCCACATTGCCACCGAAGACACCGGCGTTCCCGGCATCGCCGCGATCCGCGAGGCGAGGCGCGCCATCGACGAACTGGGCAAGAAGGGCGAGATTTCGCTGATCTATGCCGGCGGCATCAGGAACGGCGGCGACGTCGCCAAGGCGCTGGCGCTTGGCGCCGATGCCATCGCCATCGGCCACTCGGTGATGATGGCGCTCAACTGCAACAAGCACATCGAGGGCGTCACCGACTATCCCAACGAGATCGGCGTCGAGGCGGGCTTCTGCTACCACTGCCACACCGGCCGCTGTCCGGTCGGCGTCGCCACCCAGGACCCGGTGCTGCGGAGCCGTCTCGACCCCGACAAGGCGGCCGAGCGCGTCTACAACTTCCTGCACACGCTCACCATGGAGGCCCAGCTTCTGGCGAGAGCCTGCGGCAAGACCAACATCCATTCGCTGGAGCCCGAGGACCTGGCCGCGCTGACCATGGAAGCTTCCGCCCTGTGCAAGATTCCGCTGGCCGGCACCAACTATGTGGTCGGCCACGAAGCGCTGGGAACCAGCGGCAACTATCACCGGTATTGAGGAGGCAAGCGCCATGGCAGGCACCAGCTACAAGGGCTCCGAGATCAGGGACGTCAACCAGTTCCTGAAGGACAAGGACGGCCTCTCCTCGAGCCGCGAGAAGGAGATCGGCCAGCACATCGGCTATCGCTACGATGTCAACCTGATCCCCGACTACAAGCGGCTCACCCCCTTCCTCAAGGGCTACATGGAATACATGGGCTGGGACGACCTCAACTGGCTCGAGGATGTCCACATGGGCTACGAGGAGGGCGAACCGGCCATCTTCGACCGCAACTGCAACGGCTGGGTCCGCATTCCGAAGAAGGTGAAGCTCCCGGACAACCAGCAGGACCGTGACATGATGGCGAGGGAGCTCTTGATCAAGTTCCAGATGTCGCCGAACCACCCGATGGTGCAGCTCAACAAGGCCTACCGCAAGTTCTGAGCGGACAGATCGGCTTCTGTTACAGTGCGATCACCGTCCGCATCTCGTCATAGTCTGCCCTCAGTCCCGCCTCGTCACGCTCGATCAGCCCGGCTTGCGTCAAGGCTTCAACGTCCTCGAAAACCCGCTTGTAATCGCGCTCGAGGCTGCGCGCCAGTGCCGCCACGCTGGCGGCGGGATGCCGGTGCAAATGCCGCAGCAATTCGAATCGCTTGGGTGTCATGACCTTTGCAAGCGTCTCCCAGGAGACGAAGGTTAGATGGTCTTCATTGACATTTTCGCCGCGCTCGGCCCGCCGCCAGGCGTCCACCACGCGCTTGGCGACCGCGTCGAAACCGCCGCCGACATGCACCTTAAGCACCTTGCTCATATCTTTTCTCCGCGAAGCGACTCGACATCTCGCCTGAAATCGGCAAGCAGGTCCTCGATCGAAGTGAACCGGTAACTCTCCTCCCGCTGCCCGTAGTGGCGGTGATCGCCCTTGCCCCGTTCGTTGTCGTAACCCACCAACCGTTCTCCGGGGCGGCCGTAGAACAGGGAATACTTGAGCCGGTGTGCCGACGGCGGGACTTTTTCCGGCACCCGCCAGATCCTGATCGTAAGAACTGCTCCATCGTCGAAAATCATCCGTTCCTGAACGACAAGCTCAGCCTTCATATGGCGGTGTATGCCATAGACCAGCTTATGGCGTCAAGCGCCATATTCCGCCACCGGCTCGATCTGCACCGTTTTCCGGTACGCTGTGAATGCCGGCACATCCACGTCGTTCGGAACATCGGGATCGGACAACCGAGTCTGTCGCAGGATCGAAAGCGCTTGACGGTGCCTTCTCCCGATTGTATGTTCATGTTATGTTCCATAGTTGTGAAGGGTCTTCATGGATTGGGAACGAGCCATCCAGCGCAATCGCGATGCACTTCTGAACATTGTCGCAACCGTCTTCGCCCTGCTGGGCCTGGAAGGCGGCGGCAGCGTTGCGCGCATTTCGCGTAGGCTTCACCGCGCCGCACTCCGCCTGCTGGTGCCCGCCGAAGCCGCCGCACGCCGCCTGATCGTCATTGCCGCGCGCGACATCGTCGTCGAACCGCGGCCCCTGCGCCCGCTGCCTCCCGGCGCCACCATCCCGAAAGGCGAGGGCGCGCGCTTCGCCTTCCGGCTCTGTGATCCGCCAAGGCATGGCTCCGGCTACCGCCCGTCTGCCGCTCCGCGCGCCATTCCCCGCATCCATGTCTTCACCCCCGACCCGCGGGTCGCCGCCCTGTGGCCGCGGCCACAGCCGGCAGCGGCGCCACCGCCGGACCCGGACATCGACGCCGGGCGCCTGTGCCGGCGGCTTGCCGCCCTCAAGGCGGCCCTCGACGATCTGCCGCGCCAGGCGCGGCGTCTGGCCCGCTGGCGGGCGCGGCGCGAACATGCCCGGAATTGGGCCTCCGCCTCGCCGCTCCGCGCAGGCCCGCCGCCGGGCCACCGCAGGCAGCCGGTTTACGACGTCGATGACGTGCTTGGCGAATGCCACGGGCTTGCCCTCGATGTGCTGCATCCGGACACTTCCTGAAACGCCGCGCCCGCCCCGATGTCACTCTGGCGGCGCAACGCCGCTGCTCTGCGCTGTCTTCCAGTCCGGCGTGAAGCCGAGCACGTCCGCCTCCTTCGGGATGTTCGGATTGAACAGCCGTGCCTGCCACAGGCTGGCCTCGCCTGCGGCATCTCCCGCCTTGAGCCGCTTCACCCGGCAGAACATGCGGAAGCTCTGGGAATACTGCGCGAAGTCGAGCAGCACGTCTCTTGCCCTGATGAGCCGGGCGGCAGTCTCGGAACCTGGCCCGAACACCGCCGTCATCTGGTCGGCGAACCGCTCCGGGAGCTGGAAATAGTCTGCCGCCATGTACTTGACGCCCGCTTCGCGCGCCTGCCGGGGATCGAAATGCTTTTGCATTTGGAACCGGAAATAGGCCGTGCTCTCCTCCGGTTCGGCGGGAATGATGAGGATGTTCATGGCCGGGAGGATAACCTCGCCCTTGCGGCTGACCACGCGGGGCCGCATCGCCGCCAGCGGCTGGCCGCCATACTCGCGCGCCGATATTTGCCGGATCCGGCACTGCCAGCCGAGAAACTGCAGCCGGAACATCTGGTTGCTGATCCGCTTCATCGCGCGGCGCTTTGTCCTTTACATAAAGGTATGGAATTGGGCTAATATTGGTCCAAATTGGATTCCGCAAGCAAGTGATTCCAACCCAACGGAGGAAACTTTCGCATGACACGTGTCGCCGTCATCGGAGCGGGCCCGTCCGGCCTTGCCGCCCTCAGGGCTTTCCAGTCTGCCAGGAAGAAGGGGGCAAAGATCCCCGATATCGTCTGCTTCGAGAAGCAGGACGATTGGGGTGGGTTGTGGAAATACACCTGGCGCACCGGTCTCGACGAATACGGCGAACCCGTCCACTGCAGCATGTACCGTTACCTGTGGTCGAACGGTCCGAAGGAGTGCCTCGAATTCGCCGACTACACGTTCGAGGAGCATTTCGGCAAGCCGATCGCCTCCTATCCGCCTCGCGCCGTCCTCTGGGACTACATCGTCGGCCGCGTCAAGAAGGCGGGCGTGCGCAAATGGATCCGGTTCAACTCGCCCGTCCGCATGGTCGAGTGGAACCGGAAGAAGAAGAAGTTCCACGTCACCGTCCACGACCGGGTCAAGGACCGGATGTACGCGGAAGACTTTGACTACGTCATCTGCGCCAGCGGTCACTTCTCGACGCCGCATGTGCCCTATTTCGAGGGTCTCGACACCTTCAACGGCCGCGTCCTTCATGCCCATGATTTTCGTGACGCATTGGAGTTCAAGGGCAAAGATGTCATGGTCATCGGCCGCAGCTATTCGGCCGAGGACATCGGCTCGCAATGCTGGAAATACGGCGCACGCTCGGTCACCGCGAGCTACCGCTCCCGGCCCATGGGCTTCAAGTGGCCCAAGAATTTCGAGGAGCGCCCGCTGCTCCAGAAGGTCGTCAACAAGACCGCGCACTTCAAGGATGGTTCGGCCAGGGAGGTTGATGCCATCATCCTGTGCACCGGCTACCTGCATCACTTCCCGTACCTGCCGGAAGACCTGCGCCTCAAGACTCACAACCGCATGTGGCCGCCCAATCTCTACAAGGGCGTCGTCTGGCAGGACAATCCGCGCTTCTTCTACATCGGCATGCAGGATCAGTTCTACACCTTCAACATGTTTGACGCCCAGGCCTGGTATGTTCGCGACATCATCCTCGGCCGCATCAGATTGCCCAAGCCGGATGCCATGAAGAAGGACTGGAAGAAGTGGCTGAAGCGCGAGGAGAAACTTGCCGATGCCGAGCAGATGATCTGGTTCCAGGGTGACTATGTGAAGGAGCTGATCGAGGCGACCGATTACCCGACCTTTGACATTGAAGGCGTCAACAAGACCTTCATGGAGTGGGAACACCACAAGATGGAAGACATCATGGGCTTCCGCAACCACTCCTACCGCTCGCTGATGACTGGCACCATGTCGCCGCCGCACCACACGCCCTGGAAGGAGGCGCTGGACGACAGTCTCGAGGCCTACCTCGCCAACAAGTAAGGCACTTTACCGGGCAAAGAAAAGGTGACAGGCTCGCCCGCCTGTCGCCTTATTCAATGGGAGCCCAGCATGAACAAGCCTCACGAGCCGTCCTCTGCTTACAATGCCGCCCTGGCGCGCATGCAGCAGTTCATGTCGCCATCGCCGGTGCCCTCGATCTCGACCGAACTGCTTGTGACGGCCGACGGTGAACTCAACCGCGAACTCAACCATTTTCTGTTCGACCCGCCGTCGAATCCGAATCTGTTGAACGGCAAGACGATCGCCATCTGCTGCACCAATGGCGTGGAAGAGGTGGAGATTACCGGCTCGATCCGCTGGCTCACCGAGCATGGCGCCACCGTCCACATCGTCGCGCCGCGCATCGGCGAGTTCCACCCGACGCTCGGGCTGCGCTTCCCGCCCATCTGCGCAACTCACGTGCTGGCCATCCGCCTGATGGAAAACGCCGGCTGGCTGAAGATCGACCGCTATCTCGATGAAGCGAAGGTGGCCGACTATGACGCCGTGATCTTCCCCGGCGGGTGCTGGAACCCGGATGCGCTTCGCGCCGACCGGAATGCCCAGAAATTCGTGCAGGACATGCTGGCGGCGGGCAAGCCGACCTGCGGCATCTGCCACGGCCAGTGGGTGATGGTGAGCGCCGGCATCCTCAAGGGCAGGAAGGCCACCGCCGTCTGGAACATCCAGGTCGATCTCGCCAATGCCGGCGCCACGGTCCTCGACGAGCCTTGTGTCGTGGACGGCAACCTGATCACGGCGCGCTTCCCCTATGATCTGCCGCGCATGATCGATGCCCTGGTGAAGCAGCTGGTCAAGGCCTGAGCCGTCACAGCACGAGATCGGTAACGTCGAGCTTCGTCTCGGACTGGAGCCTGATCGACAGCTCGGCGATGCCATCGCCATTGATATCGCCGTTGAGCAGCGTGAAGCCGTCCCCGATCGCGAGGCGAAGTTCGCCGGCCGTTCCGGAGAAGGCGCTGGTGACGATGAAGGTGAAGGCGTTGTTGCCCGCTTTGTCGCTGCGGGCATCGATGGTGTGCAGATCGATGATGTCGCCGCCGGACAGGCTGAAGCCTTCGATGCGGTCGCGCCCGGACGGGCTGGATTGCATGACCGAACCATAGACATAGGTGTCGGCGCCGCTGCCGCCGCGCATGAGATCGGCGCCCGCCCCGCCGCTCAGCAGGTCATCGCCCGATCCGCCATCGAGCGTGTCGTTGCCGCCGCCACCGGCGAGCCGGTTGTTCCCGGATGTGCCGTCGATGATGTTCGCAAGGGCATTGCCCGTGCCGTTGATGTTGGCGATTCCTGTGAGGTCGAGATGTTCGACATTGCCTGGCAGGCGAAAATCGATCGAGGCCAGCACGGTGTCCTTGCCGCCATTTGCGAGATCGATGATGCGGCACATTGCATCCCGGACGATGTAGGTATCATTGCCGGCCCCGCCTGCCAGGCGGTCGGCTCCCGTACCGCCATCGAGAGTGTCGGCGCCGCCGCGCCCGAAGAAGTGGTCCGTCTCGATTCCACCCGTCAGGAGATCGGCTCCGGACGTGCCGGTCATCACCAGCAGCGTGCTTCCATTGACGAGCCTGAGGTCACCGCGCACCTGGCCGCCGATGACATTGTTGATGATGGCGTTGAAGCCGGTTCCCTCCGCCGCCTCCTCGATCCCATAGCGCGATGCGAAGGCGCCATCCGACACGATGATGTTGCCGGCAATCAGCACATGGCTGCCGGCGAACAGCGAAGCCGTTGTGGTGTCGGGATAGGATTGGATCGCCACCGCCGAATAGAGATCGTTGCCCGCCTGCGAATTGTTGGCGATGGTCGAGTTCTGCACCGTGATGAAGGACGAACCGAGGATGCGCACGCCATAGCCCAGGTTGTCATGAATGTCGGCATTGTCGATGAGGACATGGCTGGACATCTGCACCTGGATGCCGGCCCGGACATTCGCGTAATACTCGCCACCGGAGATCACGATGTTGGAGGGACCCGGAATATCCTCGCTGCCGCGCTGTACGATGATGCCGCTGCCGCCCGTGGCGCCGCCGCCATTGCCATAGGCGATGTTGTTCAGCATCAGGAAATCGTTTGTGGTCGTCGTGATATTGAAGCCATGCCGGTCATTGTTGTACGCGACATTGCCCTCATACTGGCCGTCGATCACATAGTCGGCGACGAATCCGTCAAGTCCGTTCCCGTGCGCGATGCAGTCTTTGATCAGCAGCCGTTCGGTGCGCTCGTGCGGATCGAAGCCATAACCGGAGCAGTCGCGCGCCTCGACCCTGAGCAGATAGACATCGCTGTCGGTGATGGCCTCGCCCGGCGTTCCGCCCGAAAAGAACGCATCGACCTTGCCCCCGGCGTTGCTGCGGTTGCCGTCAAGCGTGATGTCGGCCACACCGTAATTGACCGTCGCTTCACCATGCGGTGACCGGACGATCCCGGTGAACTTGACCGTGTTGCTGTCCAGCACCCGGAGCACGGTTTCTCCCATGCCATCGCCCTTGAGAAACACGTTGCTGCGCAGTTGCAGCCCGCCCGGCTCGTCGGGGTTCTTGCCGATCCCATAGGTGCCGGCGGGGATGTAGACGATGCCGCCACCGGCGGCATGTGCCGCATCGATCGCCCCCTGGATGGCCGCCCGGCTGTCGACGGCGGGATCGCCGCTGGCGCCAAAATCGCGGACATCATAGACATCCGGCCCGGCAGGGGCGCCCTCTGCAAAGAAGGCGGCAGGTGGATCGTAGTCATAGTCCGGCCGCACGCTAATCCCGTCGGCACTGGTGATGGCGCCCGCTGTCGGCTCTGGCATTGGTTCTCCCTGTCCGCGGGCACGCTGTACCACACGCAGAGCTGGCATGACCCTGCGGAACTGCCTTATGTTTAGCTACCCGTTAACGGCCGCCTTGGCAGGGCCTGTGAGCAGGGTGGCAATTCTGTATCATTGCTGTCATTTGAGTTCCGGCCGGCATCACGATCGATGAAGATTCCCGCTTCAGGCACGCTTTCCCAGCGCTTGCGCCTTGCGACCGGTCTGGTGCTCTTTGCCTATGTGGTGACCCATCTCGGAAACCACGCTTTGGGCCTCGTCGACGTCGAGACCATGCAGCTGGCGCGCAAGTACCGGCTCATGGTCACGCGGTCCTATCCGGGCCAGGCGATCCTGATCGGCGCCGCCCTCACCCATCTGGGCCTCGGCGTTTACAAGTTCCTCGAACGCCGTACGCTCCGCATCAGCATTCCCGAAATCATCCAGCTGAGCTTCGGGCTGCTGATCCCCCTCATGCTCATGCGTCACATCCTGGGCATGCGGGGCGCCAAGTTCTTCTTCGATGTCGACGACAACTACTATTACGCGCTTTGGGTCATGTGGCCGGCTGAAGGCCTGTGGCAGGCAACGCTCATCCTGCTGGCCTGGGTCCATTGCTGGATCGGCCTGTTCCACTGGCTGCGCCTGAAGCCCTGGTTCCTGAAGGCCAGAGCATTCTTCGTGACCTTCGTGGTGCTTTGGCCCGTGCTCGGCTATGCGGGTTTTGTCATGGCCGCGCGTGTCGTCCAGCTCGAGACCGAGTTCGACTATCCTTTCACCGATGAGCAGTTCGCGTTCCTGGACAGGGCCATGCGCATCGCCCTCTATGGCTATGGTGCCTTTCTGGTGCTGCTGGTGATGGTCCGCGTGGTCCGCGCCGGCATCGAGCGCCTGCTGCCCCGCATTGCTGTCGCCTATGCCGGTGGCCCGACCTTGCGGGTGCCGGTCGGCTACACGCTGCTCGAGGTCAGCCGCATGCACGACGTGCCGCATGCATCGATCTGCGGTGGCCGCGCCCGCTGCTCGACCTGCCGCGTGCGAATCCTGCAGGGACTGGAACAACTGCCTGAACCCGGGCCGGCTGAGCGGCGGGTGCTCGAGCGGATTGGCGCTGCCGTCAATGTCCGCCTCGCATGCCAGCTCCGGCCCAGGACCGATGTTTCGATCGCAACGCTCTTGCCGGCGCAGCGCACCTGGTTTCTCGAGTCGGCGCTCTACGACAAGTACTATTGGGGCGTGGAAGAGCAGGTCACGATCATGTTCTGTGATCTACGTGGCTTCACCGCACTGTCCGAGAAGCGGCTGCCGTTCGATGTCGTCTTTATCCTCAATCAGTATCTCAGCCGGCTTACCGAAATCATTGAAGATGCAGGTGGTTATGTCGACAAGTTCATCGGGGACGGAGTCATGGCGATCTTTGGCATCGGCCAGCCCGTCGAGGTCGGTGCGCGCCAGGCGCTGGCCGCCGCCCGGGCGACTGGCGGCATTCTCGAGGCGCTGAATGTCAGCCTCGGCGCGGACTTGCCCGAGCCCCTCAACATCGCCATCGGTATCGATACCGGCACCGTCATTCTGGGTCGCATCGGCTCTGCCGAGAAGGAGCATGGGGCGCGCCACATCACGGCGTTGGGGGATACGGTCAACAGTGCGAGCCGCCTCGAGGTTGCATGCCGCGACCTCGACGCCCAGCTTCTCATTTCCAGGCGTACGCTGCAGGCGGCAGGAATGAAAGAAGCCAATGCCGAATATATCACCATTGCTGTCCGCGGCCGGCGCGAACCCTTGGAGGTTTTGCCTGTTTCTTGGGCAATAGATTCGCCGAATCCTCCTCAAACCCTTCAAACCGCCTGATTTGGTTGACCATTTGTGACCAATTTCATACCGATTGACACCGGATTGGTTGCGGATCACTATCTGTCCCGGGTCGGGGAAGTTGGGGGCGCGGGATGGACAAGCGATCAGACAAAGCATCGTCCGCCTCGCTGCTGTTCCCGGGGATGTCTGAACAGTCGGCGGCTGCCCTGATATTTCCCGGATGTCCCCGCCTCCGGCCTGACACCAGCTCGACTTGCGGCACCGCCCGCCCGCCCGCGGGGACCGGGCTCGCCGCCAAACAAACAATCACACAAGGAGGAACTGCCAATGGCAGTGGTTGCTGAGGCCACCGGCGTGGCCAAACCTGGCTCGGGCGAACTGATCCGGGCCATTGACTGGAAGGATACGTTCTGGGTCGTCAGCGGCGTAATTCCGCTCGTCCTGTTTTCGATCGGCGGCATTGCCGGCACCACCGGCAAGCTGGCCTTCCTGGTGTGGGCCATCTCGGTCATCATGGGCTTTTTCCAGTCCTTCACCTATGCCGAGATCGCCGGCCTCTATCCCAACAAGTCGGGCGGCGCCTCGGTCTATGGCGCCACTGCCTGGCTGAAGTACTCGAAGTTCATCGCGCCGCTGTCGGTCTGGTGCAACTGGTTCGCCTGGTCGCCGGTGCTGTCGCTCGGCTGCGTGCTTGCCGCCGGCTACATCCTCAATGCGCTGTTTCCGATACCCACTGCCGACGCGCCGGCGGTACAGGCCTGGATACAGGCCAATGCCGCCTCGATCACCGCCGACTCGCCGCGTGTCGCCGAATGGCTCGCCGATGCGGCCAACGCCGGCAAGACGGCACCGGACGCGATTGCCGCGCTGTTGGCCCAGGATGGTGTCGCAGCCCTGACCCCGGCGATCCGCAATTGGGAACTCCTGAGTTTCCAGGTACCGGGCATCGGCATGGCTCATATCAATGCCTACTTTGTGATTGGCGCGCTGATCATGCTGATCGTCTTCATGATTCAGGACCGCGGTATCATGCGCACCGCCAGTGTCCAGAAAATCATGGGCATCCTCGTCATCGTGCCGATGGTAGTGATCGGCATCTGGCCGATCATTACCGGCTCCATCAACTACTCGAACTTCACCAACCTTGTTCCTCCCGATCAGGCCTATTCGGCGGCTCCCGGGGCATGGAGTATTGGCGGCTGGACGCTGTTCCTAGGCGGGCTCTACATCGCGGCCTGGTCGACCTATGCCTTCGAGACCGCCGTCTGCTACACGCGCGAATTCAAGAACCCCGCCACCGACACCGTGAAGGCGATCGTCGCTGCCGGCCTCTTTGCCGTTGCCATGTACATCCTGATTCCCTTTGCTTTCCAGGGTGTGCTTGGCGTTGAGGGCATGCTGGCCGCGCCCATCGTCGACGGATCCGGCATCGGTGAAGCGCTTGCCGGCCTTGTCAATGGCGGACCCGTGATCACCCAGATCCTGGTCATGCTGATGATCGTGGCGCTGCTGCTTGCCATCATGACCGCCATGGCGGGTTCCTCGCGCACGCTGTACCAGGCGTCGCGCGATGGCTGGCTGCCGCGCTATCTCAATCACGTGAACAGCCACGGCGCGCCCAACCGCGCCATGTGGACCGACTTTGGTTTCAACATCATCCTGCTGGCCCTTGCCTCCGACCCGGTCGGCTACTTCTTCGTGCTGGCCGTCTCGAATGTTGGCTACATCATCTTCAATTTCCTCAACCTCAATGCCGGCTGGATCCACCGCATCGATTCCGGTCACATCAAGCGGCCGTGGAAGGCGCCGACCTGGCTTATCGGCTTCAACACCATGCTTGCCTTCGTCAACGCCCTCTTCCTCGGCGCCGGCGCCAAGGTGTGGGGCTATGAGACCGCCCTGTGGTGGGGACTGGCATTTGCCGCCCTCATCCTTCCGGTCTTTGCCTTCCGCCACTATGTCCAGGACGCCGGCAGGTTCCCGCCCAATGCGCTGGAGGATCTGGGGCTGACCGGCGGTGATCTGGGCGTGAGGAGGGCGGGCATCCTGCCATACCTCGCACTTGCCGCAGGCATGGTCGTGGTCTTGTGGGCCAACTGGTTCTTCGTGCTGCCTGGCTAGCCCCGCTACCGCCGGCGTGGCAACCGGTGGCTCCCGGCCGCCGGTTGCTCTTTGCGCGCGACTTGATCTGGGCCCGATGGCGGCCATAGTAGGGAGCCGCCAGGGAGTCGCATCCGCATGAGCTTCGTCGCACTTGCCATCATGGCCGCGATTGCGGCCTATGGTGTCTACGCTTTCAACAGGCTCACCCGGCACAAATATCTCGTGAGCGAAGGCTGGAGCGGCATTGACGTCCAGCTCAAGCGCCGGGCCGATCTTGTGCCCAGTCTCGTTGCGGTCGTGAAGGCCTATGCCGCCCATGAGCGCAAGCTCTTCGAGGACCTGGCAAGGCTGCGGCAGGAAGCCCTGCATGGCGGCTCCGTCGCGACGCAGGCCGCATCCGGCAGGACGATGGCGGAACAGCTGTCACGGCTCTTCGTACTGGCCGAAGCCTATCCCGAGCTGAAGGCGGACGCGAACTTCCGCGCCCTGCAGCAGCAGCTCGCGGATATCGAAGACCAGCTCCAGATGGCCCGCCGCTACTACAATGGCGCCGTCCGCAACCTGAACACTCTGATCGAACAGGCGCCTTCGAATCTGGTTGCGGCCGGCTTTGGCTTTCGCAAGGCGGAGTTCTTTCAGCTGGACGATGACAGCCAGCGGCAGGTGCCGCAGGTGGATCTCGGCTGATGCTGGCAGGGAGGCTGCTACTCATTCTGTTCGGCCTGTGCTGCGCCGTCTCCTCCGCACACGCCGAAGAGCGCATCGCCGCCTTCATCAGTGATGCAACGGTCAATGCCGACGCATCGCTGACTGTGACCGAAACCATTGTCTGGACTTTCCGGGATGTTGGGCCGAAACGCGGACTGTTGCGCGATTTTCCCACCCGCTATCGCGACAGCCGCGGTCTGCGCGTCAATACCGGCTTTGAAGTGCTGTCGGTCACGCGCAACGGCGCTCCCGAACCCTTTGCCGTCGAGTCGATCAGCAACGGCAAGCGCATCCGCATCGGGAATGCCGACGTCTTTCTGCCCGAAGGCAGTCACCGCTACGCCATGACCTATCGCACCACGCGCCAGCTTGGCTTCTTCGCAGACGTCGATGAACTCTACTGGAACGTCACCGGCAATGCCTGGTCCATGCCGATTGACAAGGCCACCGCCATCGTTCGCCTGCCGCCGGGGGCCGCAATCCTGCAGCACGCGGCCTACACCGGTGCACAGGGTGAGAGGGGAAGCGACGTCCATGTTCTGGCGGCCGCAGGCGGCATCTATCGCGCCGAGACCACCCGCCCCCTTTCACCCGGCGAAGGCTTCACCGTGGCCGTGGGCTTCACCAGGGGTGTTGTGGCGGCGCCGACCGGGGCCGACCGGGCAGGGTGGCTCCTTGCCGACAATGCCGGCCTCGCCGTCATGGCCGTGAGCCTGCTGGCAGTCTTCGCCTATTTCTTCTCGTCCTGGCTGGCGGTGGGCCGCGATCCGCCGGCCGGCACCATCATTCCGCTGTTCGCCGCGCCTCCCGGCCTGGGTCCGGCGGCCGTCCGCTATGTCTGGAAGCAATCCTTTGACGACAAGGCATTCGCTGCCGCGCTCGTCGGCCTTGCCGTGAAGGGCCGCCTGAGCATCGCCGATCGTGATGGCGAGTTCTCGGTCGAAAAGAAGACCGATGCCGGGCCGGAACTTCTGGCAGGCGAACGTGCTCTCTTCGCTGCCATCCGCAACGGCACGACCCGTTTCAGGCAGTCAAACCATCGCGCCGTTGCTGCGATGCGCGCCGCCCTGGAGAAAGCTCTCGGCAGCGAGTTTGACGGCGTGGCCTTCGTGCGCAATCTCGGCCGCTTCTTCATCGGGCTGGCCCTTTCGGTGGCGGGATTGCTTGCCGCAGCATTGCTGCTCCCCGGCGATGAAGCGATGATGGGTCTGTTCATGAGCCTGTGGACGGGCGGCTGGTGGGCCGGCATCTTGCTGTTTGCCAGAAACGCCATCCGCGGCCTGTTCCTGAAAGGCATCGCCAGCAAGGCGGGTGCCGTTGCCATGCTGCTGTTCCTCATCCCCTTCGTTCTCGCCGGCACGGCCGGTCCCATTCTCATCCTGGCAGGCGTTGAGTCGTGGAACCTTTATGCGCTTGCGGCGACCGGCGTCCTCATGGCGCTGATGAATGTCGTCTTCTTCCGCCTCATGCGGGCGCCGACCGTCGCCGGCCGGCGCATCATGGATCACATCGAGGGTTTCCGCATGTATCTGGAAACGGCAGAGGAAGACCGCCTCAACGCCCTGCATCCCCCCGAAAAGACGCCGGAACTCTTCGAGAAATTTCTCCCCTATGCCGTGGCGCTCGACTGCGAGAATGCCTGGGCCGCGAAGTTCACTGCCATTCTTGCTGCGGCGGGCGTTGCGGCGCCGGCCTGGTACGCTGGATCACACTGGAACCCGCGGAGCATCGGCGATTTCACCGACAGTATCGGCTCTGGCCTTGCTGCCGGTACGGCGGCTGCCGCCTCGCCGCCGGGATCGCATTCAGGCTCGAGCGGCGGCGGATCGTCCGGGGGTGGCGGCGGTGGTGGCGGCGGTTCGAGCTGGTGAGGTTACAGGGAACCCGGCCCGATGTACCGGGCGAGCCCCGGAATGTCGCGGGCGCGGAAGAAGGCTTTGACCGGCCGTTTGGCGACGATCCGTCCTCCTTCGACATAGGCGACATGGCTGGCGGCCGCGCGGGCATCGCCCGGGTCATGGGTGACGAGCAGGATTGTCAGGCTGCGCTCGCGGCGGATGCCTTGCAACAGGTCCAGCATCTCGCGCCGCAGCCCCGGCCCGAGCGCCGTGAAGGGCTCGTCGAGCAGCAGCACCGGCCGGTCGCGAACCACGGCCCGGGCGATGGCGATGCGTTGCCGCTCGCCGCCGGAAATCTCGCCCGGCTTGCGATGCCTGAGCGCCAGAATGCCGACCCGGTCAAGGGCCGCATCCACCCGCTGGCGTTGGCCGGCATCGAGGTCGAGCCGAGGCGATACGCCCAGCGCCACGTTGGTCCAGACGTCGAGATGGGCGAAGCTGTTGTGGTCCTGGAAGATCATCGTCACGGGGCGTTTTTCAGGCGGATCGTCGGTGACGTCGGCGCCGCCGATGAGGATGCGGCCCGACAGCGGTCGTTCGAATCCGGCGATCAGATTCAGCAGGGTGCTCTTTCCCGATCCGCTCGGCCCGATGATGGCGAGCAGCTCGTCCCGTGCCACTTCGAGCGTGAATGCCATCTGCATGTCCTCGAAATCGAAACGCACCGCATCGAGCCTGATCATGTTCCGCGCCCCATGCGTTCGGCAAAGCTGATGACCACCATGGACAGAGCCAGCAGGACCAGCGCGGTGGCCGCTGCCGATTCGATCCGGTAGCTTCCCATCTGCCCGTAGATCAGCGAGGGCAATGTCACCAGGTCCTGCGAGCCGAACAAGGCGATGGCGGTGAGATCGCCGAGCGACACGGCAAAGCAGATGGCTAGAGCAAACATCAGGGGACCGCGCATCAGCGGCAGATCGATCAGGCTGAGCCGCCGCAGGCCCGAGATCCCCAGGCTGGCGCACAGCCTGTCTTGCGGCAGCACAGCACTTCGCGCCGCCGGCGCCAGAGCACCCACGGCAAAGGGCAGCGCCATCAGCGTATTCATGGCGGCGACCAGCAGGAAGGCCAGCCAGGCGGCAAGGCCGAAGCGCGCCACGAGCACGAACCATCCCGTGGCCAGGACGGCCGGTGGCACGATCAGGCTGAGCACGCCGGCCAGTGCGAAGATCGTATGCTGCCGGGGCGAGACGGCCCGCGCCATGGCATAGCCGAGCGGCAGTGCAATGATGACACTGGCGAGGCTTGCCAGGCTTGCAATGGCTACGCTGGTCAGAGCGGCCGTGGCGATGGCCTTCCAGGCGAAACTTGCCACGATGCCAACCACAAGGATGGCGACAAGGGGGGCTGCCACATAAAGCGTGGCGAGACCAATGACGATGACATCGGTCGCACCGGGAGCAGCCGGCGCAAAGCCATAGCGGCGTGACGCCAGCGTGGCACCGCCATAGATTTGCAGCGCATAACGCCCCGCCAGAGCCACCAGCACCCCGCACAGTGCAAGCTGCACCAGCGCCAGCGCGCCGGCCCGGCCCGGGTCGAAGTCGAACCGCAGCGCCTGATAGATGGCCACCTCCAGGGTCGTCGCGCGGGGGCCGCCGCCCAGCGTCAGGACGGCCGCGAAGCTCGCCGCACACAGCAGGAAGATCAGGCTGGCGGCGCCGGTGAGGCCGCTGCGCATGGCGGGCCAGCCGATCAGCCGGAAGCGGTCGTGGTCGGAAAGGCCCAGCTGGGCACCGAGCCGCCACGGCTCCGGCGCGATCCCGTCGAGCCGCTGCATGAGCAGCCGCACGGCCAGCGGCATGTTGAAGAAAACATGGGCGATCAGGATGCCTGTCAGGCCATAAGTGTCCAAAGGCACGCCAGTTGCCCGGGCGATCAGTCCTGAGCGCCCGTACACCGCCACGATCCCCAGAATTGCCACGATGGCGGGCAGCGCCAGGGGCAGGGCGAAGAGTTGCAGGATCAACCCCCGTCCGGGAAATGCGGTGCGGAACAGCACCCAGCTCACCGGAATTGCCAGTCCGACCGAAAGCAGCGTGGACAGTCCCGCCTGTAGCAGCGTGAAGCGGAGAACCTGCCAGAGATAGGCATCGAACAGGCTACGCCCGTCGCCCTGGCCAAGTCCGATGAACAGGACCGGCCCGATGCCCAGCCCGACCGCGGTCAGGATGGCAGCGAGCGATGCGAAGGCAGCGGAATTGCGCACCCGGACCTATTCACTTACCGCATTGAGCCACTCGTCAATCCAGGCGCGGCGGTTCCGGGCGACCTCGTCAGGCGGGAAGAGGTGCGTTTTGGCGGGAACGACCAGCTTGCCAAAGGCATCGGGCAGGGGTCCGGAAGTTGGCGCGGCCGGAAACATCCAGTTGCTGGTTGGTATTTCATCCTGAAAGCCGGGACTCACCATGAAGGCCAGGAACTTCTCGGCCAGCGCCCGTTCCGGCGATCCGGCGATGAGCCCGGCCACTTCGACCTGCAGGTAGTGGCCTTCCGCAAAGGCTGCTGCCTGGTAGCGCGATGTCTGCTCGGCAATCATGTGATAGGCGGGCGAGGTCGTGTAGGACAGCACCATCGGGGCCTCGCCCTTCGTGAACAGCCCGTAGGCCTCCGACCAGCCCGGCGTGGTGGTCAGAATGCGCCCCTTGAGCCGGCCCCAGGCTTCGCCCGCCCTGTCGCCATAGACCGCCTTCATCCACAGCAGGAAACCCAACCCCGGCGTCGAGGAGCGCGGATCTTCGAGGATGATCTTCTGCGCCGGATCGCCATTGACGAGCTCGTCGAGCGAGTGCGGCGGGGCCGGCAACGCTTCGCTATCGTACACGACGGCAAAGTGGCCATAATCGAAGGGCAGGAACAGCGGATCGTTCCAGGCGATCGGAATGGTGAGGCCGGCGCTGCTCAGCCCGTGTTGGCCAAACAGGCCGGTGGCCGCCGCTTCCGCGGTCAGGTTGGTGTCGAGACCAAGCACCACATCGGCCTGGGTCGCTGTGCCCTCGAGCTTCAGGCGGTTGAGCATGGCAACGCCGTCGGCGATTGCCACCCACTGCAACGTACAGGCGCAGATATCCTCGAACTTCTGCTTGATCTTGGGTCCCGGGCCCCATTCGGCGACGAAACTTTCATACGTATAGACTGTCAGCGTTTCGGCCGCACGCGCTGGCAATGCGAGCATGACGAGCGCGATCAGGGCAAGTGCTGGTCTTTTCATTGTGTCCTCCTATACTTCCGGTGGGAGGACCCGGGGCGTGACCTGCGCCCGCTCGCAATCCCTCCGCCGGCATGATCCGGATCAGGTTCAGCGGGTTGGCGGTCTTCGCGCCTCTCAGCCATGACGGCACCCCGTTGAGAGCGCCGTGAAGCTATGATGCAAATTGGGCACTGGCAAGAACATTCTGTTAGGTTTTTCTGTTAAGAGATCGCTATGTCTCGCTTTGTCATCCTGCTGGGCGGCCGGCTTTCCCCCACCGCACGATTGGTGGGACAGGTGCGCGGCGCCCGCGTCATTGCCGCCGACAGCGGCATGGGTCACGCCAAGCCGCTGGGACTTGCGCCGGAACTTTGGGTCGGCGACTTCGATTCGACCGACGAGGAACTGGCCGCCGCCTATCAGCATGTCGGCCGTCATGCCTACCCGGCAGAAAAGGACATGACCGACGGCGAGATCGCCATCCGCGAGGCCATCAACCGGGGCGCTTCCGAACTTGTTCTGGCCGGCGGCATGGGCGGCCAGGCCGATCACACGCTGGGCCATTTCGGCCTGGCGCTGTCGCTGGCCAGCCGCGGCTACCGCACCATGCTGACCAGCGGCGATGAAGAGGGCCATCCGCTGATCCCGGGCAAGCTTGCGATCGACGTCCCGCCCGGGACGGTCGTAAGTCTGATTCCCTTTGCCGATCTCGAAGGCTTCCATATCGAGGGCGTCAAATGGCCCCTCGTTGATCGCCGCGTGCCGCTGGGCTCCAGCCTGACCCTGTCCAATGTGGCAACGGGTCCCGTCCGCATGAGCCTCGACAAGGGCTATGGTGTCGCCGTGGTGTACTTCCAGCAGGAATGACATGGACGTTGAACTGACGATCAGGCGTCTCGGTCGTCAGGGGGAAGGTGTCGCGTCGCACGACGGACGCACCGTCTATGTTCCGCACGCCTTGCCGGGGGAGGTCGTCCTGGCCGACCTTCAGACAGATCGCGGCACCGTGAAGAAGATCCTTCAGGCTTCCGAATGCCGCGTCACTCCCTTTTGCAGACATTTCGGCCATTGCGGTGGATGTGCCGTGCAGCATCTGGCTGTGGCCGACTATCGCCGCTGGAAGCAGGGCCTGGTAACCGGCGCATTGCGCCATGCCGGCATCGATGTCGAGTGCCGGGAACTCCTTGACGCCGTGGGCGCCGGCCGCCGCCGCGCCACGCTGCATGCCCGCGCCGAAGGCGCCGGTTTCAACGCCGCCCGCAGCCACAAGGTCCACCCCCTGGATGGCTGTCCGATCCTGGAGCCCGGCCTCGGCCATGCGCCTGCTGTGGCCAGCACCGTCCATGGCGCTGTTGGCGACAGCGATGTGACGTTTACGATGACGCATGGCGGCATCGATTGTGCCGTCAAGGCCCAGAAACACGCCAGGGCGGAACGCCTGTTGCCGCTGGCCGAGCACTTTGGTCTGGCCCGGATCGCGCTGAATGGTGAAGTGCTGCTGACCCGCAACGCGCCGGAGCTGCAACTGGGACGGAGCAGGGTGGTGTTGCCGCCCGGCAGCTTCCTGCAGGCGACAGCTCGCGGCGAGGAGCTGCTGGCCGAGCAGGTGATCGAGGCCGTGGGTCCGGCGCGGCACATTGCCGATCTCTTTTGCGGCGTCGGCCCTTTTGCCCTGCGCTTGGCTGAACGTGCCAAGATTCATGCCTTTGACAGCGATTCGGCCGCAATTGCCGCAATTCGCGAGGCAGTGCGCAAGACCCAGGGAATCCGGCCGGTGACGGCCGAGGTCCGCGACCTGTTTCGTGAACCTCTGACCGCCGCCGAAGGGAATGCCTTTGATGCGGTCGTCCTCGATCCTCCGCGGGCTGGCGCTGAGGCTCAGATGCGCAATCTGGCAAAGTCCAGGGTCCGCACCATCGCCTCCGTATCCTGCGATCCGGCGACATTTGCACGCGATGCGGCAATCCTCATCGCCGGCGGTTATCGCCTCGAACGGGTGACGCCCCTCGACCAGTTTGCCTGGTCGCCGCATGTGGAGATGGTGGGCGTGTTCAGGCGCTAGTCCTTGGCGCGCTCGACATAGGATCCGTCCTCCGTCGAGATCACGACCCGCGTGCCCGAGGTGATGTGCGGCGGCACCATGGTGCGAACACCATTGGAAAGCACCGCAGGCTTGAACGACGAGGCGGCCGTCTGGTTCTTGATGACCGGCTCTGTCTCGACGATTTCCAGCGTCACCCGCTGCGGCAGCTCGATCGAGATCGGCGTGCCGTTGAACAGGGCGATCTGGCACTCCATGCCTTCCTGGAGATAGGGCGCACCGTCACCCACCATGTCGGCGGCGATGCTGATCTGCTCGTAATTTTCCGGGTTCATGAACACGAACATCTCGCCGTCCTGGTACAGGTAGTTGTGCGGGATCGTTTCCACGAAGGCGCGCTCGACCGAATCCGTCGTCTTGTAGCGCACCACGGTTTTCACGCCGTCGGAAATGCGGCGCATGTCGATGGTCGTCGTGGGCGTGCCCTTGCCGGGATGGAAATTCTCGGCCTTGAGGACGACATAGAGCTTGCCATCCTCATGTTCGATGACATTGCCCTTGCGAACGCCGCTCGCGATGATCTTGACCACGTGAACTCTCTTATTCTGGAATTGCTGTAATGAGTTGGCGGCGGTATTAGCAGCAAGGTTCCCCTTCGCCAAGCCCTACGGACCGAGCCTTGACGACAACCCCGCTGCCCTGGTGGCGGCCCGAGCGACACGCCGAACGGCGGCCCTTCCTCCTGGCGCGCAACCGTATCGTCAGTGCCATCCGGTCCCACTTCACCGCGCTGGATTTTCTCGAAGTCGATTGCGGGGCATTGCAGCTCTCGCCCGGCAACGAAGTCCATCTCCATGCCTTCGCCACCGAACTCATCGACAATGAGGGAACGGCGCACCGCCGCTATCTGCACACCTCGCCGGAGTTTGCCTGCAAGAAACTGTTGGCGGCCGGCGAACGCCGGATTTTTTCTCTGGGCCACGTCTTTCGCAACCGGGAACGGACCCGCCTGCACGTTCCGGAATTCACCATGCTCGAATGGTATCGTGCCGGCGAAGCCTATCGCGCCGTGATGGATGACACCGTTTCCCTCATCCGTCTGGCGGCGGCGACCGCAGGGTGCCCGCAACTGGTCTATCGCGGCCGGCAATGCGATACCGCGATGGCGGTTGAAATCCTGTCCGTGGCCGCCGCATTCGAGCGCTATGCGGGCATCAGGCTTCTGGACACGCTCGATCGCCAGGGGCGGCCCGACCGCGCTGCCCTGGCCCGCATCGCGCCGCTGCCGGTCCGGGCCGACGACAGCTGGTCCGACATCTTCAGCGCCATCCTGGTGCGCGAGGTCGAACCGCATCTGGGCCAGGGGCGGATCACCATTCTTGCCGAGTACCCCGCCTGCGAAGCCGCACTTGCCCGCGTATCGCCGGATGATCCGCGTGTTTGCGAGCGTTTCGAAGCCTATGTCTGTGGTGTGGAACTGGCCAACGGCTTCGGCGAACTGACCGATCCGGCCGAGCAGCGCCGCCGTTTTGAAGCCGACATGGCCCTGAGACAGCAGCTCTATGGTGAGCGCTACCCGATCGACGCGACGTTCCTCGAGGCCCTTGCCCTGATGCCGGAGGCGGCGGGCGTGGCGCTCGGCCTCGACCGTCTCGTGATGCTGGCGGCCGGCGCCGGCGACATTGCCGACGTGCTCTGGACGCCGCCAACTTAGTGCTTCTCAAGCCATTGAAGGCGTGTGACATTTGAGGCAGACGGGAGATCGGACATGACGGACAGAATGCGTGTGGGCCTGATTGGTGCCGGGCTGATGGGCCATGGCATCGGCAAGAACATCGTCGAGAAGGGCTATCCGCTGACGGTGATGGCGCATCGCAACCGCGCCCCCGTGGAGGACCTTGTGAAGCGCGGCGCGAAGGAGGCGAAATCGCCCCGCGAGATCGCCCAAGCCTCTGATCTGGTTATCCTTTGCGTGACGGCGACGCCCCAGGTCGAAGCCGCCGTCTATGGTCCTGACGGCATCATCCAGGCCCTGCGGGACGGCCTGGTGGTTGCCGATGCCTCCACCGCCGAACCCCAGTCCACCATGAAAATCGCCAGCGATTTCAGGGAGAAGGGCGCCTGGTTCGTGGACATTCCGCTGACCCGCACGCCCAAAGAGGCCGAGGAGGGCCGCCTCGGTGTGATGACCGGCGGCGATCCCGCGGTGCTGGCGCGGATCGATCCCGTGCTGCGCTGCTTCGCCGAGACCATTGTCTATGCCGGAGCCGTCGGCGCTGCCCATAAGCTCAAGCTTATCAACAACTTCCTGGCGCTCGGTAATGCCGCGCTGGTGGCCGAGGCGATCACCGTGGCAGCCAAGGCCGGCGTCGACATGACAGCACTGCGCGACATCGTCGTGGTGGGCGGCGCCAATTCGGTGATGTTCGAGCGCCTGATCCGGGTGCCGCTGGCCGATGACGACACCGCCGCCCGCTTCGCAATTCGCAATGGCCGCAAGGACTTGCGCTATTATACGAATCTCGCCGAGCAATTGCCGGTGACCTCCTTCCTGGCCGAGGCCGTGCACCAGACCTATGTCATGGCCGAGACGCAAGGCTATGGCGAGCGTTTCGTGCCCCGCCTCATCGACATGCTGGCTGGCATCAACGGGCTCCGGAAATAGCCGCCGCGCCGCCGTCCCGGAACGGGCTGCCTCATTCACCCGCGCGGCTTGAGCCGCACCTGGCCCGGGTGATGATGGGGGGAATGGTGAGAGGGGCGCCCTTCCCCGCACGCGCAGCCGCGTGCCGCCCCTGGTATCTGGACAACGTGTTGGAATCCGGATTCAAGCGGCTGAGCACCGGGGCCGCTCACGTACGGCCCCGGTGTGCGGCGCTACAGGGATGATCCGCCGGCGGAAGAAGGGAGAATGCGGTCAGCAGCAGGCGTCCGCTGCCGCATCGTGCGCGTACTCGTCATGCAGCCTGACCCAGCTCATGGTGCCGTTCTCGTTGCGGCCTTTCGGTGCGAGATCGAGCCAGTTGAAGGCACCGATCAGCAGTTCGTCGCCGCGATGATAGGTCGAATAGGTATGATAGACGTGGCCCGCCGCATCCCGCGCGAAGATCGAGGTGCCGTGCATGTCTTCGGATGACTTGATCGGCGTGCCGTAATTGTAGATGGCCCGGCCGGCCGCGATGTCCTCCTTGCGGAAGGAAACGCCGAAATCATAGTTGAAGTCGTTGGCCTGCGAAGAGACCCACGGGAAGCCCCAGCCGAGCCGCTGCCTGACCTCCTCGATCCTCGCGAGCGGTGCCCGCGAGATGGCGGCGAAGGCGAGGTCGGCCTGCTCGAAATGCTGCCGCGCCGCGTCGATGTGATCGGCGATGAACGAGCAGCCGGCGCAGATATGATCCGACTCCGGCGCCAGCATGAAGTGATAGACGGCAAGCTGGCTGCGGCCGCGGAACAGGTCGGCAAGCGTACAGGCGCCCTGCGGGCCCTGGAACACATAAGGCTTGTCGACCAGAACCCAGGGCAGCGCGCGCCGCGCGGCACGTACCCGGTCGAGTTCATGGGTGACGGCCCGCTCCTTCGCGAGCAGCGCCTTGCGCGCTTCCAGCCATTCCGCTGGCGAGACGACTTTGGGTGCGGTCAGTGTGGCGGTCATGTTCAGGGCTCCTGTGATGATGATGACGTCGAATTGGTTGACTGTGGCTGTGCCGTTGCCGGCGGCCGGCCGGGCCGCGGCGCCGCATGGGCCTGAGCCGCGAAGATGGCTTCGGCGGAATAACAGAAGGGACACATGGCATTCTTCCTTTCATGGCGACCGGCGCGGCCCGCGTGCGAAGTGCAGCGGCCTGCCGGCCCGGGAACATGTGTTAGGGTAGGCGCCGGGAAAGGAAGGTGAGAGTGACAAGTCTGGCGCGATTGCCATGGACTCGCTGATCACCGCGGCGGCGCGCGCGCTGGCCGCCGGCGATCCGCTGGGCGCGCTCAACCGCGTGGCGCTGCGCGAGGATGCCCCCGCCCTGGCGCTGCGCGGCATTGCCATGGCGCAGCTTGGCGATCTGGCACTGGCCCGCGCGCTGCTCAGGCGCGCCGCGCAGCGTTTTGCCCCGAAGGAGGTGGTGGCCCGCGCCCGCTGCACGGTCGCCGCGGCCGAGATCGCCCTTGCCTCGCGCGATCTGGGCTTCGCCAGCGCGGCGCTGGAAGCGGCGCGCGCCACCCTCGCCGCGCAGGGCGATGCCGTCAACGCCGCCCATGCCGGGCTCATCGCCGCGCGGCGCCTCCTGCTTTTGGGCCGCCTGGCCGCGGCCGCGCGCGAGCTTGCCATGCTTGATCCAGGAGCACTGCCGCCGGCGCTGCGGGCCGCCTATGAACTGGCGGTGGCCGGAATTGCCATGCGACGGCTCACCATGGCGCCCGCCCGCGCCGCGCTGGCCCGCGCCCACGCCGCCGCCGGCGCGGCCGGGATCGCTGCCCTGCTGGCCGAGGTCGACGCCGCCGAACGCCTCCTTGCTGCGCCCGCCGCCCGCCGCATCGGCCCGGACGGCGAGCGGCTGCTCACCCTGGCCGAGGCGGAGGAACTGCTGGCCGCGGACGGCTTCATCGTCGATGCCATCCGCCATACCGTGCGGCTGCGGCACGCCGTGGTCCCGCTCGCCGGCCGGCCGGTGCTGTTCGCTCTCGTCCGCGCCCTCGCCGAGGCCTGGCCGGGCGATGCGCCGCGCGACAAGCTGCTGGCCCGCGTCTTCCGGGCCCGCCAGGCCGATGAGTCGCACCGCCAGCGGCTGCGTGTCGAAATCGGCCGGCTGCGCTCCGCCCTGCGTGGCCTGGCCCATGTCGGCGCAACGCGGCGGGGCTTCGCGCTGATGCCGGCCGCCGGCCGCCCCGTCCTGGTACTGGCCCGCCCGGTCGAGGAGCACCATGCCGCCGTGCTCGCCCTGCTGAGCGATGGCGAGTCCTGGTCGAGCTCGGGCCTGGCGCTGGCCATGGGGCTGAGCCAGCGCAGCCTGCAGCGCGCCCTTGACGAGCTGGCCCGCCACGGCAAGGTGCAGGCCCTGGGCCGCGGCCGGGCCCGCCGCTGGATGATGCCGCCGCTTCCCGGATTCGCGACACCCTTGTTACTCCCCGCGCCGCTTCCCGGCGACTAGGATCGGCCCATGCAGCCAAGTGAAGCCGAAATCATCCGCGAATACGGTCCCTTTCCCGGCATCGAGTCGGTAGCGGGCGTCAGCCATGACGGAAACCTGGTGTGGTTTGCCTCCGGCGACCGGTTGAATGCGCTTGACCCGGCAACGGGCGAGATCGTGCGCGTGCTCCATGTGGCAGGCCATGCCGGCACCGCCTTCGACGGCAAGCACCTGTTCCAGATCGCCGAGAACCGGATCGACAAGATCGATCCTGCCACCGGCACAGTGCTGGCCTCGATCCCCGCACCCGGCGGCGGCGCTGACTCCGGCATGGCCTGGGCCGAGGGCACGCTGTGGGTCGGCCAGTACCGGGAGCGCAAGATCCACCAGATCGATCCCGAAACCGGTGCCATCCTGCGCACCATCGAATCGAACCGCTTCGTCACCGGTGTAACCTGGGTCGACGGCGAACTCTGGCACGGCACCTGGGAAGGCGAGGAGAGCGAGTTGCGCCGCATCGATCCCGCAACCGGTGCGGTACGCGAACGCCTGGCGCTGCCGCAGGGTGTCGGCGTCTCGGGCCTTGAATCGGATGGCGGTGACATTTTCTATTGTGGCGGCGGCCCCAGCGGCAAGGTGCGGGCGGTGCGGCGGCCGCGGCGGTGATGGTGCCCTACGCCACCCACTTCATGATGTGTTCCAGGACCGCCACCGTCTCGCCCGCCTGGTTGGTGATCGCCACATCGGCGACCGTGCGCCGTCGGGCTGCGTCGACCGAGCGGATCGTGTAGGTGAGGGCCACCGTATCGCCGATGAACACCGGCTTCAGAAACCGGATGCGGTCATAGCCGAGCGAAACGGGCACCGCGCCGTCCGCGGCCGGCGGCGACTGTTCGAGAATCATTGTCGAACAGCGCGAGGCATAGGCGACGAGCAGCGCGCCATGGGCGATCCGCTGCTTGTAGGGCGTCCGCGCCATATAGGATGCGTCCACATGGTTGGGGGCGAAATCCCCGGAGATCCCGGCAAACAGATAGACGTCGCTCTCTGCCACGGTCTTGCTGAACTTCACGGATTGTCCGGCCTTGAGCGGTACAGGCGACATGATCGCTCTCCTGAAACACAAGCAACAATTGAAACACTTTCCTCTCATGAAAGAAAGCGTAGCGAAATGAAACTGGCGTAACGATTTGCGGTCAGGGAGGCGGCGGATGCAGATGCGGAGGAACCATCCATGTCGAAGCTGCCCAACACGCCGGCCACCAGCGAAGCCCTGGCGGATTTCATTGGCCTGATCCTGGACGAGACGCGCAGCGCCCTGCGCCGTGCCGCAGCCCGCCGCCGCAACCGCCGCTTGCTGCAGCATCTTCCCGACCGGCAGCTGCGCGACATCGGCCTGAGCCGCGACAGCCTCCCCGCGACCTTCCTCAACCCGGTGCGCCGCTACCACAGCGATCTGTGACAGCAGGCTTTCGCTAGATCACGACGACATTGACGGAGCCGTCAAAAGTCATGAACGCGACCGTCGCTCATATGCCGGTGCATGATGTCATCGCCAAAGTGAGTCCACTTTGGCGCATCATGACTAGGCCGTGGCCCTGAGCTGTTCGGAGGCCGCCGTGTCAAGGCTACCCGCTGCTGCCACCATCCCGGTGGCGCCGGCCAGCGCACCGGCCCGCAATTCGAGGCCGAGGAAGCGGTGGCGCTCCACCGGTCCCGGCAGCGCCAGTCCCGCGACGGCCGCCGGCGCGAAGCCGAAGCGCCGGTAATAGGCGAGATCGCCCACCAGCATGATCGCCGCATGGCCGCGCCGACGGGCGGCGGCAATGGCATGTTCGATGAGCGCCCGGCCGATGCCGCGGTTGCGGTGGCTGTGCGCGACGGCCACCGGCCCCAGCAGCAGCGCACGCCCGGCATTGCCGGCGACGACATCCCACAGCCGGATGGTGCCGATCAGCTGGCCGTCCTCAGCGGTGGCGGCAAAGGCGAGCCCCGCAGATGGCAGCCGGCCATCACGCAGCCGCTGCGACGTCTTGCGCCGGCGCCGCCTGCCGAAGGCGCGGTCGAGCAGGGCTTCGCGCGCCATCGCGTCGCCGGGCAATTCGGGGCGAATGGTGACCATCGGGGCCTCCATGGCAACGCAGGATCGCCGCGCGAGGCTCAGATGACGTAGGCCTTGAGCGGCGCAAAGCCGTTGAAGGCCACCGACGCATAGGTCGTCGTGTAGGCGCCGGCCGCCTCGATCAGCACCTCATCGCCGACCGTCAGGCTGAGTGGCAGGTCATAGGGCGTGCGTTCGTACAGCACATCCGCCGAATCGCAGGTGGGCCCCGCCACCACGCAGGGGCCTCTGGCCTCGCGATCGCGCGCCGTCACCAGGGGATAGCGGATCGCTTCCTCCATGGTCTCGGCGAGGCCGCCGAACTTGCCGATATCGAGATAGACCCAGCGCAGCGTATCACCGGCATGCTTCTTGGCGACCAGTACGACTTCCGCTTTGATCACCCCGGCATTGCCGACCATGCCGCGGCCCGGCTCGATGATGGTCTCGGGGATGGCATTGCCGAAATGCCTGGCGAGCGCCCCGTGGATGGCATTGGCATAGGTGCCGGTGGCCGGCACGTCCTTGAGATAGCGCGCCGGGAAGCCGCCGCCGAGATTGACCATCTGCAGGTTGATGCCGCGCGCGGCCAGTGTGCGGAAAATCGCCGCCGACTGGGCCAGCGCCGCGTCCCAGGCCTCGAGGCGGGTCTGCTGCGAACCGACATGGAAGGAAATGCCATAGGCGTTGAGGCCCAGGCCGTGAGCGCGCTCGAGCACCTCGATCGCCATCACCGGATCGCAGCCGAACTTGCGCGACAGCGGCCATTCCGCCCCTTCGCCATCGGTCAGGATGCGGCAGAACACCCGTGCCCCCGGTGCCGCGCGGGCGACCTTCTCGACCTCCTCCACGGAGTCGACGGCAAACAGCGTGACACCGAGCTGATGGGCGCGCGCGATGTCGCGCTCCTTCTTGATGGTGTTGCCGAAGGAGATGCGCTCGGGCGTGGCGCCGGCAGTGAGCGCCATCTCGATCTCCGGCACCGAGGCGGTATCGAAGCATGAGCCGAGCCCGGCCAGCAGGGAGAGGATCTCCGGTGCCGGGTTGGCCTTGACCGCGTAGAAGATGCGGGTCGCCGGCATGGCGCGGGCGAAGGCGAGATAATTGTCGCGCACCACATCGAGGTCGACGACGAGGCAGGGCCCCTCGGGACGTCGGGTGCGGAGGAACTCGAGAATGCGTGGCGTGGCCATGGACAAGACTCCCGTCTTCAAGCGGTTTGGTTGAGCCGGATGCCTTGGCGCGCCATGGGATGGAGCCATGGCGGCGCGTCAACAACCGGCCTGTCTTCTGCCTTGGCTTGATTGGGAGACCCAACCGCACTTCCGGCAATGATAGTGAAGCCTCTTCAGTAACGCCGGCCTTTGGAGGAACCGGCTGAGACCAACAAGGCCCGCACCGTCGTTGCTTGGTGGCGTCCACGATGTCCCGGTTGGACCACCGCTTCCAGTTGCCTGGTGTACCGTCCCGGATTTCCCGGGGGACGCTCCTGTGGCACGTGCGACTTTGGGCGCGCGTGATATGAGTGATTCATGTGTCGCAATCAAGACGAAATCGCGGGCTGTGCAAAATTTTTCGTTAACGGCAGTTAATCTTTGCGCGCGCCGAAAGTGGACCAGCCATGCACGAGCCGGGTCGCGGTGGTGATCGCGCACATCGCTGCATAGACACAGGCGATGGCCGCGAAGTGCTGCGGCCACAGGCACATGGCGGCAAAACACAGGACGGTTTCGGTGCCCTCGGTCAGACCGCCCAGATAGTAGAAGGACTTGTTGGGATAGGCGGTGCTCCTCAGCCCGCGCTTTTCAGCCATCACCGCAAAGGCGAGAAAGGTCGTGCCGGTGGCCACGAAGGCGGCAAGCAGCGTGGCCGCCGCCAGCGCATTGGCAGCCGGATCGAGGACCGCAAAGCTCAAGGGGATCGCCGCGTAGAAGACGAAGTCGAGGCCGATGTCGAGAAAGGCGCCGCGATCGCTCGGCGTGCCGAGCCGCGCCACCGCGCCGTCAATGCCGTCGAGCGCCCGTCCCGCCAGCAGTGGGGCCAGGGCAAGCCACGTCGCACCCGCAGCGACGAGTGCGGCGGCGGCGACGCCGAGTCCGAAGCTCGCATAGGTTACCGTATCCGCCGTAACGCCGCGGCGCACCAGCAGCCGCGCCGCGGCCTCGATCGCCGGCGCACAGAGCTTGAGGACGAACCGGTCAAGCATGTCTCACCTTACCACCGCGCTCGATGTGGAACACGCGTCCCTTGGGCGGCGCATCGCCGGCATCATGGGTGACAAGGAGAGCGGGAATGCCCTGCGCCGCGATCCGCGCGAAGGTGTATTTGCGGATGCTGGCCCGCAGCGGCGCATCGAGCTTGGCGAAGGGTTCATCGAGCAGGATGGCCCGTGGCTCGGCGAGCAGCGCCCGCAACAGGGCAATGCGCGCGCGCTGCCCGCCCGACAGCGTGTGCGGCAGGCGCGCCGCAAAGGCTTCGAGTTCCGCGTCCTCGAGGGCCGCACGTGCCCTGGCTTCGCGCGCCTGGCGGTCGCCGCGTGCCATGCCGAACAGCAGATTGCCCAGCACCGTGAGATGCGGAAACAGCAGGTCGTCCTGGAACAGCCGCCCGATGTGCCGGGCTTCCGGCGGCAGATGCAGGATGTCGGCGCCGTCGAGCGTCACGCGGCCCTGGGCCCTGAGCGGCGGCGGCAGATCGCCGGCGATAAAGGCGAGGAGGCTCGACTTGCCGCTGCCGCTCGCACCCATCAGCGTCACCGTCTCGCCCCGGTCGATCGTTACGCTGAAGCGCTCGACCAACCATGTGGCGCCCAGCCCGATGCTGACCTGGTCGAGGACGAGGCTCACGCGGCGGTCCACCTGACATGGCTGAGGCGCTGTGCCAGCAGGAAACCCAGCGCTGCCGGGAGCGTGAGGCCCAGCGCATAAGCCGCCAGCAGCGGCCGGTTGCCGCCGCTCGCCAGTGTGACTGCCGCCACCGGCAGTGTCATGACGCGGCCCGCGCCGAGCAGCTGGCTCGGCAGGTATTGTACCAGACTGACCGCAAAGCCTACCGCCGCCGCTGCGGCCAGTGCCGGCTGCATGAGCGGCCGCTTGACCTGGAGCCAGAATCGCCAGCCGCTGCAGTTGAGGCCGAAACTCACCGATCGGAACCGCGAGTCGAAGGCGCGGTAGGGTCCGATCAGCACGATCAGCACATAGGCAAATACCGGTACCAGATGGCCGAGATAGACCCCGGCCATCGAACCTGCGAGGCCAAGCTGCAGGAACAAGGCATATTGGCCGCCAACCAGGGTGATCTGCGGCACCAAGACGGCGAGGATCGCCGCGCCGGCGAGCCAGCGGTCGAAGCGCTGTGGGAAGGCTTCGAGCCACATGAGTGCCAGCAGCATCGCCGCCGCCATACTGGCCAGTGCCAGCCACAGGCTGTTGAGCAGGACCTCCGGCGCTGCCAGCATTTGTCCCCAGGCTTTGAGATGGAAGAGCGTGGGTACGAGATCGGGAAACGGCCAGCGTGCGGAGAACGACATCAGCACCAGCACCGCAAAGACCGCCCCGTAGATGAGGACGAAGCCGGCCCGGCAGATTGTCGCCGCCGCTGCAAGCACGGCACGGCCGCCACGAGCCGGACCCGATGTCATGAATCTGTCGAGGATGGGCCTCAATAGATGCACCAGCGCCGGCACCGCCATGGCGATCATCAACAGCACGCCGGCGAGCAGCAGCGCCGCCGCTGATCCGCGCGCATTGATGGCGAGCTCGGCATCGTTGAGATCGGCCCAGGCGATGACGGCAAGCGTCGGCGGCTGCGTGGGGCCATTGACCAGCGCCATGTCGACGACGCTCGCGCCATAGATCCAGACGACCGCCAGCGGCCATCGGAGCCGGTGCAGGATCTGCGGCACCAGCACCCGGCACCACACCGACAATGGCCCGTGTCCGAGGCTGCGTGCCATGCGCCACTGCTGTTCGAAGGCCTGGGCCGTATCGCCGCGGGCCAGCTGGGCCCATATGCTCCAAACCAGGAACGGCGTCTCCTTGAGGACGAGCGCCGCGGTCAGCGAGATGCCGTGCGGATCCTGCGACAGCACCCAGTCCGGCGGCACCTGCCAGCCGGTAATCGCCTGGGCCATGAGCCGCGCCAGGACGCCGCTCGGCAACAGCAGAAACACCAGTCCGATGGTGAAGGCCAGGTGCGGAACGGCGAGAAACGCCGCGCTGGCCCGTGCCAGGCGCATCCAGCTACGCGTGCCGTAGGAGCCTGCTATGATCACCAGCGCCAGGGTCAGGGACAGGACAAGCGCCGCACTGCCTGTGCCAAGCGCCAGGGTCAGGGCGCCGGCCAGCTGCGGATGGGCGAACAGCGATCGCCAGGCCTCTGCATCGCCTGCCGGCGGCAGGCTGAAGGCGAGGCTGAACGCCAGCGGCAGGCCCCAGGTCAGACCGATCAGGCCGGCGGTTAGGCCTCTGAACAAGGCCGCCCTAGCCGCCGTAGCGTTCCAGCCAGGCGGCCTCGATGAGCGGCACCCAGCTGGCGTGCGGTTCCGGTAACGCCGGGCCGCCGATGACGACGCCACCTGCCACCTTGGTCTTGCCGAACATCGCCCGCTCGGCAGGCGTCAGCTTGGCCAGTGCAAGCACGGTGGGGTCGCCCCAGATCTTGAGGTCGGCTTTGCGCGCCTGAGCCTCCGGCGACAGCAGGAAGTTGGCCGCGACCTGGGCGCCCTCTGTGGCCCGGGCGTTGACCGGGATGGCGAGGAAATGCGTATTGCCAATGGTGCCGCGCTGGTGCTGCCAGGCGATTGTCGTGGCGGGCAGCTCGCCATTGGCCACCAGATTTGCCGGCTCGTTGGGATTGAAGGTCAGCGCCATCACCAGTTCGCCGTCGGCCAGCATCTGTTTCACCTGCGCCTGCGACGGCGGAAACTGCTTGCCCTCCCGCCACAGCCACGGGTGCATGGCATCGAGCAGGTCCCAGAGCGGCACGCTGATGCGCGCAAATTCCTCCGCCGACACGGCAAGCTGCAGGATGTCGGGCTGTTCGACCGACTCGATCAGCGCCTGCTTCACGAACGTCGTGCCGTGAAAATCGGGCGGCGCCGGGTAGGTGACGCGGCCCTTGTTGGCATTGGCAAAACTCACCAGCTCGACCATGCTCATGGGCGGATTTGCCAGCTTGCTGCCGTCGCCGAAGAAGGTCAGCTGCGCCATGCCCCAGGGGCTTTCCAGCCCCTCAGTGGCCTCCGCGAAATCGACCAGTGTGGTCGGTTTGCCCTCGGTATCGACATAGGTGAAATTGGGCAGATCGAAGGCGAAGGGACCGAACAGCAGCCTTTCCGCCTTCATGGCACGGAAGTTCTCGCCATTGATCCAGACCAGATCGACCGAGCCCTGGGTCTGGCCGGCCTTGACCTCGTCCCGCACCCGCCGGACGACTTCGGCGGTGTCGGCGATCTTCACATGCTGCAGCGTGACGTCGTAGCGCCGCCGCAGTTCCTCGCCCGCCCAGGCAATGTAGGCGTTGATCGTATCCGACCCGGCCCATGCGTTGAAATAGACGGTCTGGCCCCGGGCGGCCGCCTCGATGACCGGCCAGCTGCCGGTTTCCGCCGGCGCTGCCACCGCCCCGCCAAGCGCGGCTGCGCCGGACCCGGCAAGAAAACGGCGTCGACTCAATCTCATACAGGCACCTCGATCAACAGTAGAAAAGCGTTAGGCGATATTATCCGCTTCGTCCAACCCGGCGCTGCCCTACAGCGCCGCACCGGCATCAGAAATCCGTGAAGTCACAGGGCCTTGACGCCGCCATAGGCAAAGTGGGCCGGCATCGGCATGAGGCGGTTGCGCAGCGCCGGACCGAAGGTCGGGCTTTCGATCTCGAAAATATCACCGGCGAGGGTGACGACGTTGTCGGCGACACTCAGCGTCGCCGTGCCGAAAAAGTGGATGTGGATGTCGCCCGGCTTGCGGAACACGTCATACTTGAAGTGATGGTATTCGAGATTGTCGAGCGTGTGCGACATGTTGGCCTCGGCCGAGACAAACGGCTTCTCCCAGAGTGTCTTGCCGTCGCGGATGATGCGGCTCATGCCTTCGACATGGGCCGGCAGCGGTCCCAGCCGCAGCGCCGGACCGATGGCGCAGGCCCTGAGCTTGGAATGCGCCAGATAGAGGTAGTTCTGCCGTTCCATGACGTGATCGGAGAATTCGTTGCCGAGCGCATAGCCGAGCCGGTAGGGCACGCCATTGGGGCCGATCCAGTAGATTCCGGCGATCTCCGGCTCTTCGCCCCCGTCCAGGGCAAAGGCCGGCGACGGCAGATCGCCGTAGGGCGCCACCACCATGGACCCATCACCCTTGTAGAACCATTCGGGCTGCACGCCAGGGCCGCCATCCGTTGGCTTGCCGCCCTTGAGGCCCATGTTGAACATCTTGATGGAGTCGGTCTCGTTGCCCGTGGCGGCGGCGGCCTTTTTGTGCATCTCATCGCGCGCCGCCGCCGAGCCGAGATGGGTAAGTCCGGTGCCGGTGACGATGCAGTGGGCCGGATCGGCATGATCGACGGGTGGCAGGAGCCGGCCCTCGCGGGCCAGCGAATCGTAGCTGATCGACGACCCCGAAGCCGAATTCGCGAGATCGGACAAGGTCTTGCCATGCCTTGCCGCCGCAGCAGCGAGGTCGGTGACGCGCTCATAGCCGGCAAGGGTGGTGACCCGGTCACCGCGCAACACGCCCACGGCGCGCTTGCCATCCGGGTCGGCGAACTGCACGATATGCATGTGAATCTCCCTTGGCATGCGGTCCGGCCGGGGGAGGGGAACCGCTCATTTTTCAACCATCGGATAACACATGCACACACACACGCCATCTGGAAAGATGCGGGCGCGCGGCCTCGGCCTGAGACTTGCGGGAACCCCCGGGCCCTTCAACGCCATCACCGATGTGGCGGGCGTCGAAGTCGGCGTGACGACCCTGATCGCCGGTGATGGGCCGCTGCGGCCGGGCGCCGGCCCGGTTCGCACCGGCGTCACCGCCATTCTGCCGCGCGGCCGCGCCAACGCCCACCTTCCCTGTACTGCGGGCTTCTCCAGCCTTAACGGCAATGGCGAGATGACGGGCGTGGTATGGATCGAGGAATCGGGCGAATTGCAGACCCCGGTGACGCTCACCAACACCCATTCCTGCGGCATCGCCCGGGATGCGACGATCCAATGGCTGGTGCACCGCGGCATCGGTACCGGCCAGGATTGGGGTCTCCCCGTTGCAGCTGAGACCTATGATGGGGAACTCAACGATATCAACGGTTTCCATGTGAAAGCTGAGCATGTGCTGGAAGCCTTGGACGGAGCCCGTTCCGGTCCACTGGAACTCGGCAGCGTCGGCGGCGGCACCGGCATGATCTGCTACGACTTCAAGGGCGGCAACGGCTCGGCGTCGCGCCGCGTGGCGATCGCGTACGAAACCTATACGGTGGGCGTGTTTGTGCAGGCGAATTTCGGCCTGCGCCCCGAACTCACCGTGTTGGGCGTGGCCGCCGGCCGCGACCTCACCGGCGGCGAATTGCGCGGCAGGCCGCAAGGTTCGATCATTGCGATCGTCGCCACCGATGCGCCGCTGATGCCGCACCAGTTGAAGCGGCTCGCCCGCCGCGTGCCGCTCGGCATGGCCCGCACCGGGGCCATTGCGCATAACGGTTCGGGTGATATTTTTCTCGCTTTTTCAACGGCAAACGAAGAGGCCTTTGCCTCGGAACCAGATCCCCTGAGGCGCTTCACCTTCCTGCCCAATGCCGCCATGGATCCGCTCTTTGCGGCCACCGTCGAGGCCACCGAGGAGGCGATCCTCGATGCCATGATCGTCAATGAAACCATGGTGGGCCGCGATGGCAACACCGCCGTGGCGCTGCCCCACGACCGGCTGCTGGCGCTGCTGCGCCGCCATGGCGCCGCCGACTGACCAGGCTTTGTGAGTTCGTCACCGACGGAACAATCCCGCCGTGCAAATGTATATGTATTGAACGTTGTTACGGAAAGGGACTTGGCCATGGTGAAGAATATGGGCACAGTTGACCGCGTGCTGCGGGTGGTGGTTGGTCTGGCGCTGCTCTGGTACGCGGCATTGGCCACGCCGACCGGCTTCAACTGGATCGGCTGGATCGGCGTCGTTCCGCTGCTGACCGCGGCTCTCGGGACATGCCCCATCTACAGCCTTCTGGGCATCAGCACCTGCCCGGCCAAGCGCGCCTGACAGCTGCAATTTAGGGCCTGCCAATCGAGGCCCGGGTAAGCTAGGACGGCGCATGCATATGGGCCGTCCACCGATCATCTGGGCACTACTCGGCAGCCGCGCCGGCGACAATGCCCAAGTTCTTGAACTGGCAAGGCTTCTGGGCTGGCCGGTGGTCGAAAAGCGGCTTCGCTATGGGCTCTTGCGGGCGGTCCCAAACCTGCTGCTCGGCGCCTCGCTGGCCAGCCTCGACCGCGAGGCATCGGATCGCCTCGACCCACCCTGGCCGGATCTGGTGATCGCTGTCGGCCGCCGCTCGGTGCCGGTCGCCCGCTGGATCAGGGCGCAGGCGGCAGGCCGCACGAAGCTCGTTCATCTCGGCCGGCCGCGCGCGCCGCTGGCCTGGTTCGACCTCGTCGTCACCACCCCGCAATATGCGCTCCCCGACGGCGAAAACACCGTCGAAATCCCGCTGCCGATCGTCAAAATACCGGCAGCGACAACGCCCGACGCCGCCATGTGGCGCACGCGGTTCGACGCCCTGCCACGACCCTGGATTGGCGTTCTCGTCGGCGGCACACGCTTTCCGTTTGTCTTTGGCAGCTCAGAAGCCGCAAGGCTTGCCAGTGATATCGAAAATGATATCGGCTCCGTTCTGGTCTCGACCTCGCCGCGCACCGGACCCGCAGCCACCGCCGTACTGAAGGAGCGCCTGGCCGGGCGGGGCCATGTTCATGACTGGCAGGCCGACGGTCCCAACCCGCACCAGGCGATCCTGGCGCTCGCCGACCGCTTCCTGGTGACCGGCGACAGCGCCTCGATGATCGCCGAGGCGGCGGCGACGAGAAAACCGGTCCGCATCCTGCCCCTGAGGCGGCAGCCCCTGGCCTGGCACTGGCAGGCGAAGCACGGGCTGGCTGCAAGCCTCGCCCGCGCCGGCCTTCTGTCGCCGCCCCGCGATCCCGGCCTGATCCGCGTGCCGGAGAAGCCCTATGATCTCGAACCCCTGCTCGAGCGGATCAGGGCGATGGTGCCGGACGGAAACTGAGAATTGGTCAGTAGGCTGATCAAGAACTATGGTGCCACCATGATTGCTGCCAATTGAGTTCGTTGAATTGGGCTGCGACACTGCAACTCACGCTGCACAGAGCATCGCGTCGATGCCATGGGTTCCGGATCGCGCCGTGCGTGCCGCACGGCTTGTCCGGAATGACGAATGTGGAAGGCGTTGCGGCGCTGCCCCTCAAAACACCATGCACAATCGCAGCGCGTCGTAGATCGCCGCGTGGATGTTGCGCGATGAAACGGCATCGCCGATGCGGAACAGCTGGAACTTGCCTTCCCTGTTGCGGCTGATGGTCTGCGGCCTACCCGCGATCAGTGCGTCGTAATCGACCTCGCCATGGTTCGACGACAGGGGCTTGAGCGCGAAGTAGAGATCGGCATTGGCCGCGGTGGCATTGTCGATCACCACCATGTCCACGAGACGTTCGCCGCAATCGGCCATGGTGTAGGGGCTCCACAACTGTGCCCGGATCTTGTTGCCTTGCCGCGCCAGCGACTTCACGCGCGTCATCGTGGTGATCTGAACGCCCTTCGGCACGAAGTTCCGCATGTAGGGCACCACATTGAGCCCGCCCATCTCGGGCGCGAAGAAGCGCTCCGGCGTGATGAGCTCGAGCCGGCTGCCGTGGTCGGCGATGAACTCCGCCGCCGCCATGCCGGGATGGGCGCCATTGTCGTCGAAGACGATGACATCCTCGGCGGGCTTGACCAGTCCTGAGAGAATGTCCCAGCTCGAGACTGCGAGTTCGTTCGGGTCCGCCATGCTGGAATTCTGCGGCAGGCCGCCGGTCGCCACGATGACGATGTCGGGCTGCCGGGCCAGCACGTCCTCCGCCTCGGCGAGGCTGTTGTAGGTGAAGGCAACCCCCAGCTTCTCGCATTGGGCGAGCCGCCAGTCGATGATGCCGACCAGTTCCTGGCGGCGTTTCACCTTGGTGGCGAGCACCACCTGGCCGCCGGCCTGGGGCGCCGCCTCGATCACCTCGACCCGGTGCCCGCGTTCAGCACTGACCCTGGCCGCCTCGAGCCCGGCGGGCCCTGCGCCCACCACCACGATGCTGCGGGCCGGACCTTCGCTCTTCGTGATGACATGCGGGATCGTGGCCTCGCGCCCCGTGGCCGGGTTGTGGATGCACAGCGCGCCGTAGCCTTCATAGATGCGGTCGAGGCAATAGGTGGCGCCCACACAGGGGCGGATCTCGTTCTCGCGGCCCTCAATGATCTTCTTCACGATATGCGGATCGGCGATATGGGCGCGCGTCATGCCCACCATGTCGAGCTTGCCGGTTGCCACCGCATGCCGGGCCGTCGCGACATCGTTGATGCGGGCCGCGTGGAACACCGGGAATCTGGTAGCGGCGCGCACCTCGCCGGCGAAGTCGAGATGCGGCGAGGCCTTCATGCCGAGCACCGGAATGACGTCGGCGAGCGGCGAATCGTGCTCGATATGGCCCTTGATCACGTTGAGAAAGTCGATCAGCCCCGAATCCTTGAGCTTGTGGCAGATGGCGAGCCCCTCTGCCTTCGAGAGGCCGATGTCCCAGTCCTCATCCGCCACCAGCCTCAATCCCACGATGAAGTCCGGCCCCACTGCCTTGCGGATATCCTTGAGTACCCGGAAGGTAAAGCGGAGCCGGTTGTCGAGCGAGCCGTTGTAATCGTCGCTTCGCTTGTTCGTGGCAGGCGACCAGAACCCGTCGAGCAGATGCCCGTAGCATTCGAGCTCGATGCCATCGAGTCCCGCCGCCTGCATGCGCTGGGCGGCGCTGGCATAGTCGCGGGCGATGCGGTCGAAGTCCCAGTCCTCCATCTCCTTGGGAAACGACCGATGGGCAGGCTCGCGGATCGGCGAGGGCGCCAGGACGGGCAGCCAGTCGGCCTTGTTCCAGCTGGTGCGCCGGCCGAGATGAGTGAGCTGGATCATGACCGCCGTACCGTACTCATGGCACTCGTCGGTGAGCTGCTTCAGCCACGGCACGATCTCGTCCTTGTAGGCGAAGAGATTGCCGAAGGCGGGCGGCGAGTCGGGCGACACGATGGCCGAGCCCGCCGTCATGGTGAGCGCGATGCCGCCCTTGGCCTTCTCGACGTGATAGAGCCGGTACTGCTCCTTCGGCATCCCGTCCTCGTGATAATTCGGCTCATGCGCCGTCGACATGATCCGGTTCTTCAGCGTCAGGTGCTTGAGCTGATAGGGCTGCAGCAGGGGATCGTTGGAGCGGTGGACAACCGTCATGCGCTTACTCCGCAGGAACGGGCTTGAGGGTCTTGACGAGGAGCGTTTCCTGGCCCGCCGCGGGATCGCGCGGCACCAGGAGCGAGAACACGAGGCCGACGAAGGCGATTCCGGCGCCGATCGCGAACACCGCCGTGTAGCTTGCATCCCAGATGATGCCGAGCGGGATCGGCAGGCCGACCGCCGCCACATGGTTGATCGAGAAGGCCACCCCGGCGGTGGGCGCCATGTCGGCGGCATCGCCGATCTTCTGAAAGTACGTCTTGTGGGCGATCGACATGGAGAAGAAGGCGTTGTCGAGCATGTAGAGGACGGCGGCGATCAGCGGGTCGTGCACCACCGCATAGAGCAGGAAGACGCCGACCAGCCCGGCATGTTCGATCATGATCGAGCGGCGTTCGCCCCAGCGGGCGATGAAGGCGCCAAGCTTCGGCGCCAGTGCCATGTTGAACAGCGAGTTGACGAGCAGCAGCATGGTCATGTCGGCGACCGTATAGCCGAATTTCTGCACCATGAGCAGGGTGGCGAAGACGATGAAGATCTGCCGCCTCGCACCTCCGATGAAGGTGATGACGTAATAGAGCCAGTAGCGCTGCCTCAGCACCAGCCGGCGGTTCTGTTTCACTTCCTCGCGGAAATGCGGAAACATGAAGGCAATGGCGAGCGCGATCACCACCGCGACCCCGCCGCCCGCCATGAACACCCACACGAAGTCGAGATGCAGCCACTTCCAGGTGAGGAAGATGAGGCCATAGGCCGCCAGCGTGGCAAAGGCCGCCGCCGAATAGAGCATGCCGATCTTCTTCGGCGCCTCCTTTTTGTCGAACCACTGCAGCGACAGGGACTGGTTGACGGTCTCGTAATAGTGGAAGCCGAGCGACTTGATGACCGTGGTGATGTAGAAGCCGAGTGCTGCCGGGAACAGGCCGGTGACGGCGACGCCGACGCCGATGAACAGGAGCGACAGGATGGCGAGCGTCTGCTCGCGCATGAAGATCAGGAGCAGCACCGCCGCGAAGGCGAGGAAGCCCGGGATCTCGCGCACCGTGTGCAGAATGCCCTGTTCGGTACCGCCGAAGCCCACCACCTCGATGGCGAAATTGGTATGCAGCGCGTTCCACGAGGAAAAGGCGAAAGCATTGGCAATGCTCATCAGTGCCAGCGCCGCAAACGGCGTACGCCAGCCTTTCACCTCCCCGATCGCGATTTCCCGCCCGAACATCGGCGAACTCTATAGCATGGCGGAACACCGCGGAAAGGCATGCCGCCCGTGCAGTCAGTGCATGATGAGCGCCGAAAGCAGGCCGATCCGGCAGATGAGGCCGCGGAACTGGGCGGAGGACTTGTAATAGGCCTGGCGCAGGAGCGGCCGCAGCGTTTCGAGATAGAGCCGCCCGTAGAGCCAGCCCCTGAAGGTGAGTGCCCGGTAGTAGTCCTCGACGGGCACCACGCCCGAGGCCCAGGACTCCTTGTGCGGGTCGATCGGCACCATGAGATCGAAGACTGCCATGCCGTCCGCCAGCGCCCGCCGCTGCGACAGATCCATGTGCAGCCGCGCCGGCGATTTGTCGGTGAGCGCCACGTCATGGGCGGTGATGAAACCCAGATGGCGGTCCTTGAAACGCAAACCCACCTCCCAGGCGACCGGCCGGCCGCCGGCCGCCAGGACCGACGTGACGAGAGTGAGGCCACCGCCGGCCTCAGCGAGCTCCTGCAGGAACGCCCCGATCCGGGGACAGGACATGGCCCGGCTCACCAGCCGGCGCTCCTTCAGCCATAGCTGCTTCTGGGCGACGGCCTGCGCAATCGCCGCCACCCCGGCCGCGCCGGTGACCAGCGTGAAGGACAAGGGGCCCAGCGCTTCCAGTTCCCTGCGGATCCGCTTGCGGCGCTTGCGCTGCTCCTTGCTGTAGCGTTGTTCGTAGGCCGTATCGCCGGCGAACTGCCGGAGGTCCATGTAGGGGGCGCCGTCGGCAACCCTGGCCGGGCGGAACCGCCCGCCCAGTGCCGGAAGCACTGCCGCATCCTGACGCACATGCCTGAGCCGGATGACGTCGGTGCCGCTTTCGGTCCGCAGCAGCCGGAGCGCCGCCTGCATCCACGGGGCGGCATCCTCGCCCGCTGCGAGGATGATGTCACCATATTGTCCGAGCGGATCGGACAGCCATTGCAGCAGGGTGACCGGCCCGCGCCGGCAGCGCATCAGGGGCAGGAGGAAGACGAGGCGCCCGGCGACCCGGCCGGCGACCACGCAAAGCGACACACCGGTTCCGGCCGTCGCATAGGTCCGCGCCCAGGCCGTGACCCAGTCGAAGCTCTGGAAGACATTGTGCGACTGGGCGGCTTCCGCTTCGATGGCCCGCCAGTCGGACTCGATTGCAGCCAGTTCAGCGGGCGTGGTCAGCAGAGCGACTTGGGCCCCCAGCGGCAGGGGCCGGGCAGCGGCGCGCGGTGCCGGCAACGCCACATTGCCGCCGAGCCTGGCGAGGCCCGGCAGCTGTCCTTCAGCCGCCCTGTACTGGCGCACGCTCTGGCCTCCGACCCGTTTGCATCGGGCCAAACTGCCAGAAATTATCTGACAAGTGGTTGCGCCGCTGGCGCTATGCTCAACGGGACATTGCCAGAATGCCTGACATTGTAATGAGTGGGGCCGGCACCAAGGGGCATCGGCGCCGGCCCTTGCGTTCCCGGCTGTTCGAACGGCGGATTCGGGAGCCGGGACTCCCAGGGGCGATTCCTAGGCGCCGGTCGATGACAATTGCCTGACAGCGCTGGCGCTATCGCGCCAGTTCGCGCATGGCCCGATCGAGGCCGTCGAGCGTGAGGGGATACATGCGCCCGCCGAGCGTGCGGGAGATGAGTTGCGCCGATGCCGTGTGCCCCCAATAGGCCTCGCGCATCGGGTTGATCCAGACGAGATGGGGAAAGCTCGCGCTGAGCCGTTCAAGCCACACGAGGCCCGGCTCTTCGTTGTAGTGCTCGACCGAGCCCCCGGCCTGGGTGAGTTCGAACGGACTCATGCTGGCATCGCCGACGATCACCACCTTGTAGTCGGACGCATAGGTATGCAGGAGCTGGAAGGTGGCAATCCGCGCCGCCCGCCGCCGGTTCTCCGTCCACACGCTTTCGTAGATGGTGTTGTGGAAATAGAAATGGGCAAGCCGCTTGAATTCGCTGCGCGCCGCCGAGAACAGTTCCTCGCAGGCCCTGACATGCGGATCCATCGATCCGCCGACATCGAGGAACAGCAGCACCTTGACGGCGTTGCGCCGTTCCGGGACGAGCTTGAGATCGAGATAGGCCTTCTCCGCGGTCGCCCTGATCGTGCCGTCGAGGTCGAGTTCTTCCGCGGCCCCCTCGCGCGCAAACCGCCGCAGCCGCCGCAGTGCCAGCTTGATGCCGCGGGTGCCGAGTTCGACGCGATCGTCGAGATCACGGAACTCGCGCCGGTCCCACATCTTGATGGCGCGGTTGTTGCGGTTCTCCTCCTGACCGATCCGCACGCCCGCCGGATTGTAGCCGTAGGCGCCATAGGGCGACGTGCCGGCCGTACCGATCCACTTCGAGCCGCCCTGGTGGCGTCCCCGCTGTTCGGCGAGACGCTTGCGCAGCTCCTCCATGATTCTGTCGAAACCGCCCAGCGCCTCGATCAGGGCCTTCTCCTCGTCGCTGAGATATTTCTCGCTCAGCCGGCGCAGCCATTCCTCGGGGATGGCCGCCAGCACCTCCGCCGTCACCTGCTCGATCCCCTTGAACACCTGGGCAAACACAAGGTCGAACTTGTCGAGATGGCGCTCGTCCTTCACCAGCGCGGCGCGCGCGAGGTAGTAAAAATCCTCCGTGCTGGTTCCGGCCAGCCGCTCGCGCATCGCCGCCATCAGCGTGAGATACTCGCGCAGCGTTACCGGAACGCCGGCCGCCTTCAGTTCGGCGAAGAGGCTGAGAAACATGGCGCCGCCTGCATGTGCGGCGGCATAGCACGGCTCAGGCGATGGCCAAAGCCCGCACCATTTCGGCCGGCCGGTCGGTGCCGATCAGCACCCGGCGGCCGTTGCGCAGCCTGAGTTCCACAGCCTCGAGCCCTGAGACGTTGAACAGCCAGCCGCCGCGGACGTAGCGGATGCCCCAGCCGCGCCACCACCGGTTCGACACCGGCGTGGCTGCGACAACCTCGCTGCGGTCGATGCGGCCTTTGAGAAGCTTGGGCGCAAACCACCACCGCACTTCGTGGGCATCGACTTCGACCGTCATCGACGAGAAGGTGAAGCCGGCCAGCGCCGTCACGCTCATGGTGGCGAGGGCCACGAGTGGCGAATGATTGAGGAAGGCTGCGGTCCAGATGATGAAGAAGATGGCGATGCCAAGCGAGGCGCGGCCGATCTGTTTCCGTTTGAAGGTCGTCATGTGTTGTCTGCCAATCAATTCGCACACAACGGCCAGTCTGGCCCATGAGCCTTATATGGCGGGTCAATACGCTGCCCGCAATTTTAATGATTGCACGGTTTTCAGTACCAGATGCCGAGCCGGCTCCAGCGGATGCGGGGATTGCCGATGGGCGGCACGATCGACGGGCCGGGCGTGACCCGTCCGTCGCCGGCGACAATCGACTGCGACTGGTCGTGACGCAGCGCCAGCAAGCGCCTGATCCGATCCTCGGTGCGCGGATGCGTCCTGAGCAGCGACGGGTCGGGCAGCCGGCTCCCGGGCAGCAGCAGGCCTTCCAGGATCCGGCCTTGCTTGCGTTCCAGCGTTTGCAACGCCAGCGCCAGACCTTCCGGATCGCCGGTGAGGGTTGCGCCGTCGAGGTCGGCGTCATATTCGCGCGCCCGCGACAGGCCGAGCTGCAGCAGCCCGCCGATGGTCGGCGCGAAGATCAGCAGCAGCAGGCCGATGAGGTTGAGTTGCAGGCCGGTGCCGAACATGATGGGAATGCCGATCAGTCCCATGGTCGACATGAAACTGGTGATGCGGCTCAACACGTCGGCCAGCGCCATCACCTTGAGATCGCCGTTTCGGATATGCGCCGTCTCATGCGCCAGGATGCCGGCCAGCTGCCGAAGATTCATGTTGCGGATCAGCCCGTCGGTCAGGGTGATCGCCGAATCCTCCGGCCTGCCGACCGCGAATGCGTTCATCATCTTGCTCGGAACGTAGTAGAGCTGCGGCACGGCAGGCAGATCGGCGCGCCGCGCCAGCTCGCGCATGACGCGGTGCAGCTCCGGCAGTTCATCGGGCGACAGCGGCTGCGCCTTGTAGAGCTTGAGCACCACCTGCGGCGACACCCTGCCCATGGTCCACAGGCCGATGGCGCCAAACAGCGCCGCCCAAATGAGTCCGCCTGGCCCATAGACGGTCAGCGCGATCAACGCCATCAGGACGCCCGAACCGATGATCAAGAGCCAGGTGTGGAGGGCGTTGCGCAGATTGTGTGCGCGCTGGACGTCAGGATTGAGATTTGCCCGGGCCATCGCCGTCATTGTCCTTCAGGCTGACCAGCTCCGCAAGCAGGCTTGCCAGCGTTTCCCTGGCCTGCGGTTCCTGCGGCAGGGGTCGGCAAACGTGGCGCGCCGCAAGCCCGATGCGTGAGGTGAGAATGCCGTTGACCGCGCCTTCGCCGAACCGTGCCGACAACCGGCCGATGAGGCCCTTGCCCACCATGTGTTGCAGCAGGCTGTCGGAGAGCGCAAGTCCCCCGGTCACCGCAAGATGGCCGATCACCATGCGCGCCAGCCGGATGGTTGCCAGCGTCGAGGGCCGACCGCCATAGAGCGTGGCGATCTCGCGCAGCATGCGGATGTTCTGGGCCGCAACGAACACGATGTCGAGGGCGGCCGCCGGCGTCACCGCGGTGAGCAGCGTGATGCGCCGGGCGGCACGCGCGATGATGCGGTGGGCATCGTCATCGAGCGGCGCCACCAGATCGCGGTCGGCAAGCCGGATCCGGTCCGCCGCTGCCATGATCTCGGATCGTTGCCGCGCCAACTCGGCGAGGCCCAGCGCGGTGTCGTGACGTCCCGCGTACAGCGCCGTCAGTGCCTCAATGGCCCGCTCTGCAGCGGCAACGTCATCATGGTTGAGCGCATGCGCGGCATCGACCTGGATGTGTTCGATGCGCCGCAGCCGCCACAGCGCCACGATCTCGCGCAGGATTATGGCCAGCGCCGCGAGCCCGGCGAGCGTGGCAAGGCCCAGCGCTATCCATCCGAGCCACGGGGCGCGCGCGAAGTAATCCTCGATGAGCTGGGTGATGGCGAGCCCCGCCCACAGCGTGACCAGACCGGCAAGTGCACCGAGCAAAACGGCACCGAAGCGCCAGCGGCGGTTTGCCGGCAGCGGCCGTGGCGGCACCACCACGGGCCCACGCGCCGGCTCATCGGGCGTGAACGCGATGTCGGCGGCCGGCACGGCGCGCGGCCGCCGCGGCTTCTCTGTGGCAGCATGGCCCTCCGGCGCGATACGGAACGCCCTGGGTTCACGAACCAGGTTCATGCGAAACTGTCTCCCAGCAGGAAATCAAGCGCGCGATCGAGGCGGATATGGGGAAAGCCCTGGCCCTTGACCAGAGGCGGTCGGAATCGCACGAACTTCAGGCTGCCTTCGAGGCCACCATTCAGCGCTAGCTTCGCATCGGCTGGAACATCGCCGGGAAACACCGCCGCCTCGGCATGGCCATCGAAAGTCTCGCCGCCGATCGTCTCGCCGGCCTCCGGAATGCCGGCGATGCAGGCGAGTTCCTCGCCCTTCTGGCGCACCACCGCCTCGCGCGTCGCCCGGATCGCCGCCAGGGCCACCACGTCGATCGCAGCGCCGGCAAATTCGGCGCGTGTCGAAGCTTCGGCCACGATCTCCTTGAGAATGGCTTCGAGGCGGTCGTGGCTCGCATGATGCAGGAGATCGGCCTTGGTGGCCGCGAACACGATGCGGCTGATCCGCCGCCCGAACACCGCCGAGGTCCAGGAATTGGCCCCCTGGCGGAAGCACGACAGCACGCCCGTGGTCGCCAGCTTGAGGTCGTTGACCGCGGCGGCACCGGCATTCAGTGCAGCCAGCACGTCGATCAGCACGATCTGCCGGTCCAGCCTTGCGAAATGCCCGAAGAAGAACGGCTTGACCACCCGCGCCACATAGGCATCGTAGCGCCGCTGCATGAGGGCGGCGAGTGAACCGGATTCGATCCTCCCGCCGGATGCCAGGTCGAGCGGCGCGAAAGTGAGGAGCGGCGACCCGGCAAGGTCGCCGGGCATCAGGAAGCGTCCCGGTGGCAGTGTCGACAGCGAAATGTCGTTGCGCCGGCACTTGCCGAGATAGGCGGTGAACAGGTCCGCCGCCTTCACGGCATCGGATTCCTGCGCCGGTGCTGCCGGGTCGAGGCTGCGCACGAAGCCGTGCCAATCCTTGGCCAGCGCATCGCGCGGATGCTTGCGGCTCGCGGCAATGGTCGCCGCCGACCATTCCGCATAGCTCTGCCGCATCAGCGGCAGATCGAGTAGCCATTCGCCGGGGTAGTCGATGATATCGATGTGCAGCCGCCCGGATCCCAGATTGCGCGCAATGAGGCCGCGCGGCTCGTAGTCGAGCGTGAGGCGGAGCTGGCTGAGGCGCCTTGTGCTTTCGGGCCACCGGCGCTCCGGGCCGGTCAGCGCCGCGACATGGTCCTCATAGGCGAAGCGCGGCAGCTCGTCATCGGGCTGCGGCTCGAGATAGGCGCGCTGGATCAGTCCCTGCGCCTGCGCATCGAAAAGCGGCAGCCGCGAGCGGTTGAGCAGCGCATGGACGAGGGCGGTAATGAACACCGTCTTGCCCGCCCTGGCGAGCCCGGTCACCCCGAGCCGCACGGTGGGATGGGCGAGACTCGTGGCAAAGTCCTTCATCCCGCCGGCCGCGATCCGGCTGCTGTCGATGATATCACTGAGTCTCAAGCTGAACTCCCGCCGCCAGTGTTGGGCGCGAGCCCGCCCATGGCAAGGGCCATTACCAGGCGATGGGCTGGCCGTCGCGGAAGAAGCCGTTGCTGGGACCGCCTGGCGGCAGTGTCGCCGCCCACACGATGCCGGATGCACCATGTGCCACGTCACGGGTGGCGCCGGGCCCGCCCATGTCGGTCTTGACCCAGCCCGGGCACACCGAATTGACCATGATGCCGCGTGGCGCCAGCTCGCGCGCCAGCGTGCGGGTGAGCACATTGAGCATGGCCTTGGAAGCGCGGTAGCCGAAATGGCCGCCGCCCATCTCGGCCATCCCGCCCATGCCGGACGAGACATTGACGATCCGCGCATGCGCGGCGAAGAGGGGAATGAGCAACCGGGTCAGCCGCCATGGCCCCAGCGCATTGACCGTGAGCGTTGCCACAACCGCCCTGTCGAGGGCGGCGGGATCGGCCATTACCGCCGAGTCCTCTGGCAGAATGCCCGCCGCATTGACCAGGCCATCAATGGGACCGAGCGTGGCCGCCCATTTGCCGAAGGCCGCAATGGACCGGGTCGAGCCCATGTCGAGAGGCCTGGCCGTCACGTCAAAGCCTTGCGCTGCGAGCTGCCGCGCCGCCCCGGCGAGGCGGGCCCTGTCCTTGCTGGCGATGACGAGCCGGTAGCCCTTCTGGCCGAGCTGACGCGCGGTCTCGAAGCCGAGACCGCGCGAGCCCCCGGTAACGATGGCAAGCGGTGCGGAAGTAGTCATGGCCCGCAGATGGGCGGGCCATGACAGAAGGTCAAGCCTTGGCGAGAACCGGTGCCTTCGCACCGGAAAGCCGCGCGTCGAGGCTCCACGGGCCGGCGCCGGCGGCGGCAAGATAGAGGAACACGAAGCTGTAGAGCGCCGCCAGCTCGCCGCCATTGAGGATCGGGTAAAAACCCTGCGGCGCATGCGCCATGAAATAGGCGACTGCCATCATCCCCGAGAGCACGAAGCCGGTGATCCGTGTGAACAGGCCGGCGACGATGAGGAGCCCGCCGGCCACTTCGAGGATACCGGCGAGGCCCATCAGCGAGAACAGCTCCACGCCGTCTTTGAAATACTCGACCAGCGGCCACTGGAAGAGCTTGGCCGTGCCATGGGCGAGGAACAGCAGTCCCGTCATGATACGCAGGACCGAGAGCAGGGGGCCGGACCAGGCGGCCGGAATGATGCCAGGTGTCATCGTAAGTTTTCCCTTGTGGTTGTGTGGGTCAATTATACTGCATTGCACTATATGTAACAAGTCTTGGCACCATTAAACACGATCACGGTTTGCGGGTAGACTTCACGGTTGCGTGAGCCGGGATCCGGATTCCCGATTCCCGATTTGACGACGGTTCCCGGCCCTTGCTGACACGCCGCTGACGGGCTCCATCAGGTAAGGGTCATAGCCCTTGTTACACATTCCGCAGGTCCGATTGGGACGCTGTGGAAGAGGAGGACCCCATGATCAAAATCGCATTGGCAGCTCTCGCGGCTGTGATCGTGCTCGATATTCTGCCGGCCGTGCCGGTGAGCGCGAGCGTCGCTGGGCTGTCGGCCTATGACGGGGCGGCAATGATCGTCGAAAAGCGCCGCAAGGAGCGGGTGAAAGGCGGCAGCGGCTGCGACGATCCGGATGATGTGATCGAACATCCCGAGTGCCGCTGAGCCGCAGAGCCGGGCCGTGGCTGCCGGATTGCGGTGGCCCCGGTCTGGACCCCGGGTTTCGCAATACCCATATGAGGAGTGTAACCGGCCGCGGCTGGCGGCATCGGGGCGGTGACACCGTTCGCACAATGTGAAGGAGCACCAGCCATGAAACGCACAACCGACAGGTTTGACTCGCGGCGCTGGACCGGCGAACCCGACTATGTCGAAGTCGAGGCCCTGCCGCTGATCTTCATCCTCGGCGCCATCGCCTTCCTGCTGATCGGCATGATGGTAAGCTGAATCCGTGGCGCAAAATGCGGCGGCCCGGCATGGACCGCCGCATTTGACATTAGCTAACCTGTTAGCTAACCTGTCCAGATGACCGTAGTCACCATCCACAAGGCCAAAACCGAGCTGTCGAAGCTTGTGCAGCGCGCAGTGGAGGGCGAAGAAATCATCATTGCGCGCGGATCCGAACCGCTCGTCTTGCTCGCTCCCCTGGCTGCTCCCGGCGGCAGGGTGGCGAGGAAGCGCCGCCAGCCCGGATCGATGAAACACCTTCTCCGCGCAATTCCCGACCACATCTGGTTTGAGCCCATGCCCGAAGACGAACTCAGATTGTGGGAGGGCGGGTGAGCCTTCTGCTCGACACGCACGTGCTGTTCTGGTGGGTGACGGACAGCCCTGAACTCTCCGCAGCCGCTCGCGAGGCGATCGCGGCGGAGGCGGGAGCCTGCTTTGTCAGCGCGGCAAGCGCTTTCGAATTCTCGAACAAGGTGAGGCTCGGCAAGTTCGACGCCGCAAGAGAGCTGGTTGAACGGTTTGATGAAGTCTTGGCCGACAATGACTTCACGCCGCTGCCTGTCAGCCATCGCCATGCCCGCCTGGCGGGCCAGCTGGCAGCTCCGCACCGCGATCCTTTTGATCGCCTGATCGTGGCACAGGCGCTCACAGAGAACTGCGCAATCGTCACGGCCGATCCGGCGCTCTCATCGCTCGGTGCGCTGACATTATGGTGATCGAGCGATTGTCGTGGCCCGTCCTGGACTGTCACGCCACCGCTCCGCTCCTGGCGTGCCGGCTCCTTTTGGAAGCCCCCTGAGAAACCGGCCGGTCAAGCTCCGCGCCTGCCGCACGGCGACCGCTGGAGAAATCATGTTACCCATGACTTGCACCTGGGCAAACGCCACCGGTGCAGATATGGAGCGTGCTGTCATGTCATCTCTGCCCGGAATTGCTAGCCCATGATGGCCGAACTGCGCCGCCTGTGGCGCGGCGAACTGCCGTTCTTGCGGGCCTTTCTGGGCTACGGCATCGTCTTCGGCCTGCCGCTCAATCTGGCCTGCAGCGCCCTCGCCCTCACGGCCTATGCGGCATCGAAGTCGCCGGCACTGTTCCTCGCTTTTCATCTCCTGCCGGTTCCCTATAACGCCCTTTGCTGCGTGGGCGCCTCGCGAAGCGCCCTGAAAGGTCCGGATGCGACCGCCGCCGCCGCCATGGCCGCGGCCATCGCCCTCTTCCTGGCCCTGCTGATCGTCTAGGGAAGACGGGTCTCACTCCGCCGCTTCCCGTTTCCCGCGCTTGAGAACCCCCTTGAGGAACTGGCCGGTGTAGTCGCCCGTGAACTATTCCCAAGTCATTGATTTCGGACTCTGACTGGCGGTTTT
>CAZIXE010000011.1:0-79124 GCA_964543235.1 uncultured Rhizobiaceae bacterium
AAGGGCCGCAAGCGAGGTTGCAATGCCGGCCACCGTGGCTATATATCGCCCACGCCGCAATCACCCCAGGGGAGTCTCATGTTCGCAACGCCAGCTTTTGCCCAGGCCGCAGGTGCGCCCGGCGCCGGGGACTTCATCGGCATGCTCCTGCCCCTGGTGATGATCATGGTGGTGTTCTACTTCCTGCTGATCCGCCCGCAGCAGCGCAAGATGAAGGAACACCAGGCAATGCTGAGCAAGGTGGCGCGCGGCGATACCGTGGTCACATCCGGCGGCCTGATCGGCCGGGTCACCAAGGTCGTTGACGACAGCGAAATCCAGGTCGAGATCGCCGAGGGCGTGAAGGTGAGGATTGCCCGCTCCGGCATCGCCGATGTCAGGGCCAAGGGCGAGCCGATCAAGCCTGAAGCCGGCAAGTAGGTCGCATGCTGTATTTCGCACGCTGGAAGATCATCGCGATCACCGCGTCCGTCGTTCTGGCGGCGCTGCTGGCGCTGCCCAACTCGCTGTCCAGGGATGCACAGGACTGGCTTAAGGCCAACACTATCGCCCGGCCGATGACGCTGGGTCTCGACCTGCAGGGCGGCTCGAACGTCATGCTCGAGGTCGATCGCGCCGACATGCGCAAGCAGTTGCTGACGCAGCAGGCCGGCGACATCCGCAGCGCCCTGCGGGAAGCACGGATCGGTTATCGCCTGGCGCCGGGCGCCGACAGCATCACGGTGCGCATTCTGCAGCCGGCCGACGCCGACAAGGCGGAAACGGCGCTCAAGGAATTGACGCGGCCGGTGGACCAGGGCGGCCTCAACGCCGGAACAACTGTTCCGCTCTTCGATCTGAGCCGCGACGCCGAGGCTTTCACCTTCCGCATCAATGATTCAGGCCTCGAGGCCAACATCTCGCGAGCCGTCGACCAGTCGCTGCGGATCGTCGAAAACCGCGTCAATGCGCTCGGTACGACCGAACCCACGATCCAGCGCCAGGGCAGCGACCGCATCGTCGTGCAGCTGCCCGGCATCCAGAATCCGGACGAAGTCAAGAATGTGATCGGCCGGACCGCCAAGCTGACCTTCCAGCTGTTGTGCGAGGCGCAGCCGACCAGCGAGACCGCAAGTCCGCCGCCCGAGTGCGACGCACTGCCCCTCAAGGAAGATCCGAACCAGAAACTGTGGGTGCAGACCGCCAGCAGCGCCACCGTCGATGGCGCCGATCTCAACGACGCGCAACCGGCCTTCGACCAGAACAACCAGCCGGTCGTCACTTTCCGCTTTAACCAGAAGGGCGCGCTGCGCTTCGGCAAGCTTACCGCCGACAATGTCGGCAAGCCCTTCGCGATCGTGCTCGACGGGGAAGTCCAGAGTTATCCGCGCATCAACGAGCCGATCCTCGGCGGTACCGGCCAGATCTCCGGCAACTTCTCCATCGAGGAAACCAATGCACTGGCCGTGGTGCTGCGGTCCGGCGCTCTTCCGGCCAAGCTCACCATCATCCAGGAGACCACCGTCGGTCCGTCGCTGGGTTCCGATTCGATCCGCGCCGGCGTACAGGCTTCGATCATCGGCCTGATCGGCGTCATGATCTTCATGGTAATCGCCTACGGTATCTTTGGAATCTTTGCCGATATCGCGCTCGTAGTAAACCTGGTGCTGCTGGTAGCCATCATGTCGACCTTCGGCTTCACGCTGACGCTGCCGGGCATCGCCGGCATCGTGCTGACCATGGGCATGGCCGTTGACTCGAACGTGCTGATCTATGAGCGCATCCGCGAGGAATGGCGCAATGGCCGCACGGCGCTCAGCTCGATCGAAACCGGGTTCAAGGCGGCGCTGGCCACGGTGATCGATGCCAATGTAACGACGCTGATCGCGGCGGTCGTGCTGTTCGGTGTGGGCTCGGGCCCGGTGCGGGGCTTCGCCGTCACCCTGGCCATCGGCATCTTCACCACCATGTACACCGCCTTCACCGTCACACGGCTCATCGTGTCCTTCTGGGTCAAGCAGACCCGGCCCAAGGAGGTGCCGCTCTGACCGGCGGCTCAGATCCATGTTCAAACCCATCCGCCTCATCCCCGACGACACCAAATTCCCGTTCATGCGGCTGAGCCGCTTCGGCTTCTTCTTCTCGGGGATCCTGTGCAGCCTGTCGATCCTTGCCTTCGTCTTCATCGGACTGAGCTACGGCATCGATTTCAAGGGCGGCACGGTGCTCACCATCCGCACCGAGCAGCCGGCCAACATCGACTCGCTGCGCAACACGCTCGGCGGCCTCAAGCTGGGTGGCGTGGAAATCCAGGAGTTCGGCAGCGACCACGACGTCCTCATCAAGCTGCAAGCGCAAACCGGCGGCGACGAGGCCGACCAGGCGGCGATTGCACGGGTCAAGGAGGCGCTCGGCAGCGGCGTGGAATTCCGCAGTGTTGAGGTCATCGGGCCCAAGGTGTCCAGCGAGCTGACCGAGGAGAGCATCATTGCGGTCGTGCTGGCGCTGTTCGGTGTGCTGATCTATGTGTGGTTCCGGTTCGAATGGCAGTTTTCGCTAGGCGCTATCGCGTCCCTGCTGCACGACGTGATCCTCACCATCGGCTTGTTCTGCGTGCTCGGCATCGAGTTCAACCTGTCGATCATCGCCGCCATCCTGACCATCATCGGCTACTCGCTGAACGACACCGTGGTCGTATTCGACCGCATCCGCGAGTTCCTGCGCAAGTACAAGCAGATGGGCCTGGCCGACCTGATCGACTTCTCGATCAACAGCGTGCTTCCGCGCACATTGATGACTTCGGTAGCCACGCTGGTGGCTTTGGTCTCACTCTATGTGTTCGGCGGCGAGGTGATCCGCGGTTTCACCTTTGCCATGATCTGGGGCGTCGTGGTGGGCACCTATTCGTCGATCTTCATCGCCGCGCCGGTCCTGATCATTCTCGGCACCAAGCGCGACTGGTCGCAGGTCGCTGCCAAGGCGGCGGCCCAGGCCGCCAGGCCTTGAGCGCCTTCTATCCGGGCCTCGCACCGATCGAAGCCTATGGCAATGGCGGCTTCCGCTTCGCCGGCATGTCGCATACCGGCTCGCTCCTGGTGCTGCCGTCCGGCATAGCGCCTTGGAGCCCGTCCGAGCCCCTGGCCAGCGGCGATTTCGGCCGGGTCTTCGCCGAGGCGGCCGCCATCGACTTTCTCCTGCTCGGCACCGGCCAGGCCCTCTTGCCCGTCGCGCCTGCCATTCGTGCCGCCTTTGCCGAAAGAGGCATCGGCCTCGAGGCCATGGCGACAGGTGCCGCGGTCAGGACCTACAATGTCCTCCTCGCCGAGCGTCGGCGCGTGGGCGCGGCGCTGATTGCCGTCGAGAATGCGTGATGGACGCGCAAGATGCGGAGTGCCTGGCGGTGGTGCGCGCCGGTGACAAGGACCGGTTCCTGGCCAGCCTTTTTGCCCCCGGAGCGGTGCGGCCGCACCTCCTTGCCATCTATGCCTTCAACGTTGAGCTCGCCCGCATCCGTGACGTGGTCAGCGAACCGAGAATCGGGGCGATCAGGCTGCAGTGGTGGCGCGCCGCGATGGCCTCGATCATTGCGGGGGAGCCGCCGCCGCACCCGGTCGCCCAGGCCCTGGCCCGGGCCATCGCCGCCGGGAAACTTGAGAGGTCTGCCTTCGAAGGCATGCTCGCGGCACGCGAGTTCGATCTCTATGACGATCCGATGCCGTCGCTCAACGATCTCGAAGGCTATCTCGGCGAGACGGCCTCCATGCTGTTCCAGTTCGGCGCGCGGCTGCTCGCCGGGGAGGGCGCCTCCGTCTGTGCCAGTGCCTCGGGGCTGGCGGGCGTGGCCTATGGCCTCACCGGATTGCTGCGCAGCCTGCCGCTGCACCGCGCCCGCGGCCAGTGCTATGTGCCCCGCGACCTCCTTGAAAGCCACGGCCTCAGCCCGGCGCATGTGATTGCCGGCCGCGACGACGCGGCATTGGCGGCCGTTCTCAAAGTGCTGCGCGACCATGCGGCGCGCCGGCTCGCCGAGGCGCGGGCGGAATTGCCGCGGCTGCCGCGAGAAGCCCTGCCTGCCTTCCTGCCGCTGGCGCTGGTGGAGGGCTACCTGGCCCAGCTCGAGCGCCTGGGGACAGGCGCATTGCGGCAGGTCGCTGAAGTCCCGCAGTACCGGCGTCAGTTCATCCTGTGGTGGAAGGCTCGCAAGAATATTTTCTGATTGCCATTATTTTGTCCTATTCCTGGGCTGGAACTGGTTGCTGGAGGGCGCGATGGAGTTTGCTGCCAGGATTGAACGATTGCTTCCCGACCTGAGCGCCGCCCTGCTGCGATTCCCCATGCCTGCGCTCACGGCCGTGCTCGTGTGGCTCGTTCTTATCGGAAACGGGGTCTCCTTCGACGATGACGTGATTGCCGCGGGGGCCGCGGCTTTCCTTGCCAGCGGCGCGGTGCATCTCTTTGCCGAGGGCAGGGCCGGCGGCCGCAAGGCAGCCGTGGCCGGCGCCACGGCTGCTGCCGTCCTTGCCGGCGGTCTGGCCCTGCTGGCAGGCGGCTTCCAGACGTCTCTGCTCCTGCTGCTGCCCGGGCTGGTTCTTGCCGTCATGATTGCAGCCTTCCTGAGGCCCAATGCAAGCCAGGGGGCGCTGTGGCTGTTCAATCTGCGCTTCGGGCTTGCGGCGCTCCTTGCCAGCGTCGTGGGCGTACTGTTCGGTGCAGGTCTCTCCGCCATTGTCGAGGCGCTGCGCTTTCTCTTCGATGTTCCCCTGCCGGGCAATCTCCATGACCGGATCTGGGCGACGGCGCTCGCCCTGGTGGGGCCAGTCTACGGGCTGTCGCTCATGCCCCGCGAGATCGACGAGGAAGTCCTGCTCGACGCCACCGGCAACAGTCTCCTGGAGCGCGGCGTCTCGGTGCTGGTCAACTACGTGCTGGTGCCCCTGATTCTGGTCTATGCGCTGATCCTGCATGCCTATGCGGTGAAGATCGCCCTGCAGTGGGAATTGCCCAAGGGCCAGATCGGAACCATGGTGACGATCTTCGCCCTGGGCGGCACGGCGGCCTGGCTCACCGCCTGGCCCTGGCGCGCGAGCGGCACACGGGCGCTGCGGATGTTCCTTGCGGGATGGTTCTGGATCACCATCACGCCGGCCGTGCTGCTGATCATCGCGATCGCAAGGCGGGTTAACGATTACGGGGTGACACCCGACCGCTATGCCCTGATCCTTGTGGCGATCTGGCTTGCCGGCCTTGCCGCCTATCTTGCCCTTCGCCGCAACCAGGCCGACATGCGGGCCATTCTCGGCGGGCTCGCCGTGCTCCTGCTGGCAGGCTCGTTCGGGCCATGGGGCGCGCATGGCGTGACCATCGCCAGCCAGTATGGGCGATTGGCCGAACTGCTGGAGCGCAAGGGCCTGTTGCGCAACAATCTCGTGGTGGAGCCCGTGCCTGCCTTCGACAACGAGTCCCGCCAGGCCGGCTACTCGATGCTCAGTGCGCTGCGGGAGGCCGGCGGACTTGACCGCCTGCGACCGTGGTTTGCGGAGGCCCGGGACGATCCGTTCAAGGACGCAAGCCTCGCGGACACCAGCGGCTGGTTCGCGGATCGCCGCGGCTGGACCCTGGCAGATGCGATCTCGCGGCGGCTCGGCCTCATCGCCGATATCCCGCCGGCCGAATACGTGAGTTTCGTGGCCAATACCGTGGCGATACACGAGGTACCCGCGCCGGCGCGGCTGATCGGCCCGCTGCAGGTCTTCGGTTATGCGACGGCGCAGCAGGCTACCGGGGTATCGGCGCTGGTGAAGGGTGATCGGCTGGTCGTGAAGATCGGCGATCGCGAATGGGCGACGGAGGTCCAGTCCCTGCTTGTCCGTGTCAAGGAGGAGCTTTCCACGCCCCCGCAACTGCAGGCGCCCGTCACATTCGCGCTCGCCCCGGAGGTGAGCCTCGTCTTTGACAGCCTGGGAGGCCGGCTGGGCGACCAGCCGCAGCTCGACAGTGCCAGGCTGTGGGTCATTCTGCAGCCACCGCCGGACGGCCCGCCTTGAGCCAGGCTGCGAAATCGGCCAGCGCCCGAGCCGTATAGGCGCGCTTGCGGCCTTGCGCCCGCGCGGCATGTCCGGGGCGCCGGGCGCCCCCTTTCCGCGGCTCGTCGAGCGGGGGAAACAGGCCGAAGTTGACGTTCATGGGCTGGAACGACGCCCGGTCGCCATCGCGCGCCAGCAGGTGTCCGCCGGTGACGTGATGGAGCAGCGCCCCATGTGCCGTCGTCGCCGGTGGCAGCGCAAAACTCTCGCCCCTGCGCTCCGCTGCCGCCATGCGGCCGGCCAGGAGGCCGATGGCCGCGCTTTCGACGTAACCCTCGACACCGGTAATCTGGCCGGCAAAGCGGAGCCGCGGATCCGCCCTTAGCCGCAGGCGCTCATCGAGGACCTTCGGGCTGTTGAGGAAGGTATTGCGATGCAGCCCGCCGAGCCGCGCGAACTCGGCACGTTCCAGCCCGGGAATGGTGCGGAAGATGCGGACCTGCTCGGCGTATTTGAGCTTCGTCTGGAAGCCGACCATGTTGTAGAGGGTGCCGAGCCGGTTGTCCTGGCGCAGCTGCACCACCGCGTAGGGCTTCTCCGCCGGCCGGTGGGCGTTGGTCAGGCCGCGCGGCTTCATGGGGCCATGCCTGAGCGTTTCGGGCCCGCGCTCGGCCATCACCTCGATGGGCAGGCAGCCGTCGAAATAGGGTGTCGTTTTCTCCCAGTCCTTGAACTCAGTCTTTTCCCCGTCGATCAGAGCACGGACGAAAGTCTCGTACTGCTCGCGGGTAAGGGGGCAGTTGATATAGTCCTTGCCGGTGCCGCCGGGGCCCGGCTTGTCGTAGCGCGACTGGAACCAGGCAACGCCCAGGTCGATCGAGTCGCGGTGGACGATCGGCGCGATGGCATCGAAGAAGGCGAGATCGTCCTCACCGGTGCGGCCACGGATCGCTGCCGCAAGCGCCGGTGACGTGAGGGGGCCGGTGGCGATGATGACATTGTCCCACTCCGGGGGCGGAAGGCCGGCGAGCTCGCCCCTGACGATGCTGATCAGGGGATGGCCGGTCAGCGTCGCGGTGACCTCCTGCGAGAAGCTGTCGCGATCGACGGCCAGCGCGCCGCCGGCCGGAACCTGGTGGCGCTGCGCGACCGCCATGAGCAACGAGTTGGCGCGGCGCATCTCCTCATGCAGCAGGCCCACGGCATTGGTCTCATGATCATCGGAGCGGAATGAGTTCGAGCACACAAGCTCGGCAAAGGCGCCGGTCTTATGCGCCTCGGTGCCGCGGATGGGGCGCATCTCATGCAGGATGACCGGCACGCCAGCCTCCGCCGCCTGCCAGGCGGCTTCCGAGCCGGCCATGCCGGCACCGATGATGTGGATGGGGTTCATAAGCCGCCCAATAACACAGGAAATGTGGAAGAAAAATGCATGTTACCCGTCACTTCGGCAGGCATGAACCGCAACGCGCACGGAACCTTCTTGACGGTGGGAGATGGATCAAAGAGAATTACACAATGGCAAAAGGGCGTATCATCCTCGATCCCAAAATCCTGGCCGGCAAACCCATCATAGAAGGAACCCGGCTGTCCGTTGAGTTCATCATCGGCCTGTTGGCGGATGGGTGGACCGAGGAGCAAATACTCGCGAATTATCCCGGTTTGACGCATGACGATGTTGTGGCCTGCCTGGCGTATGCCCGGGATTTGTTAAGTGGCGAACGGGTCTTCCCCACCGCAGCCTGATGAGGTTTCTCTGCAATGAGAATGTTCCTCGAGCCCTCGTCGAGGCACTGACTGATCTCGGTCATGACGTAAAATGGGGGCGCAAGGAAAGGCCGGGAATCGATGACAGGAAAGTGCTGCAGTGGTCCATCGCTGAAAATCGTGTTTGTATCACCTTTGACAAGGATTTTGGGGAACTTGTCGCAAACACTGCAATCAACCAAGCAATCCCAGGCGTCATACTATTGCGTCTACCTGCGCCAGCTGGGCGCACCCAAGCAGCGGAAATCGCTTCAGTGATCTCTGGCAGAAGCGATTGGATCGAAGCCTTTTCCGTGATCGAACCGGGAAAAGTCAGAATGCGGCCGCTTCTCCGCGTATAGATGCTGCGATGAAAGTCGATGGCCACTGTCATTGCGGATACCTCGCCTTCGAGGCAGACGTTGATCCGGACACCGTCGAAATCTGCCATTGCCGCGACTGCCAGACCCTGTCGGGGTCGGCATTCAGCGTCGTCGTTCCGGCGATTTCCGGCACATTCAAGCTGCTCTCTGGGGAGCCGTCGATCTATGTCAAGACCGCCGACAGCGGCAACAAGCGCCGTCAGGCCTTCTGTCCGCGATGCGGGACGCGCATCTATTCGGCGCCTGCCGATGCCGCCTCCAGCTTTTTCGGCCTGCGCGTCGGCACGCTTGCACAGCGCGACCAGCTCGTGCCGCGGAAGCAGTATTGGATGAGGTCCGCCCAGGCGTGGGTCGGCACCATCGGCGAGCTTCCAGGCGAGGACTGTGAGTGATGGCCATCAAGCAGACACAGCTGCCGCAAATCCGACACGAGCGCCACCAGGATTTCACTGAGCTTTCCAAGGCTTAACTCAAGCTCGCTGTCGAGATGGTGTAAGCAACGGGGGCGAGGCCGGGATGCGCCGGCGGGCACCAAGCGTGCCCGCGACCCGACGTCACCTGTCGGCCTTTCCCGAAGAGAGCAAGCCCGAGTGGTGCTCTCAAATCCGGAGTAATCTGAAATGCACAAGTATGTTGTTCCGGCCATCGCCGCCGCGCTGATGGCATCGTCCTCATTCGCCCTTGCGGCGCAGGATACGGTGGGAACGATCAAGACCTATGATACAAAGGCCATGACCCTGACGCTGCAGGACGGCACCGTCTTCTACCTGCCGAAGGGATTCAAGGACCCGGGTCTCAAGGCCGGCGAGAAAGTGTCGATCGCCTGGGAAATGAAGAACAACCAGCACGACGCCGTGACCGTAAAGATACTCAAGTAACGCGATCCGGGGCGGAGGTGCTGAGCCTCCGCCTCCTCCTCACATCAGCCTGTGCGGCCGTTCCAGTAGCGCTGCATGGCCAGGAACGTGAAAGCGCCGGACCAACTGATCAGGGTCAGCCCGTTGAGCGGCTCGACGCTTGCCAGGAGCCGCAGGTCGCCGGTGACGATCATGTCGCCATAACCGACGGCCGTGAAGGTCTCGGCCGAGAAGAAGAGATAGTCGATGGCGCCGATGGCATGGGTGCTCTCGAGCGAGCCGACCGACATGTAGCGATCGGCGAACAGGAACATCGTGCCGTAACAGCCGATCTCGAGCAGATGCAGAACGAAGGTCTGGCCGACGATCAACGCCAGGCGGATCCGCGCTGACAACTGGAGCCCGTCCGTCCACTTCTCGATGAGCCACAAGCCTTCCATGTGCATGAGCACTGTAAGGAAGACAAGGGCAGCGATGGCGGCGAGAACGGTGAACATGGCGCGCGGGCGAGCGGAACCTGACGCGGCAAGCCGATCGGCTTCAATTCGGGCATTTCCATGGTGCCCCCAGTCACTGGCGATTGCGCGGCCAAGTCGCCGCGCGACAAGCCGGCAGTGCCACGGGGACCAAAGGTGCCGAAGGTGGACCGGGGCCAGTCCCTTCCCCCTCCGCCGGCAACGCGATAGGTTGCGCCAGGGAGCCCCAACATGACAGCCTTCTATGCCGAGCTTGCAGCCGAACTGGACGCCATCAAGGCGCAGTCGCTGTGGAAGAACGAGCGGCCGATCCTCGGCCATCAGGGCGCCCATATTGCGGTTTCGGGCGGCCGCGATGTGCTCAATTTCTGCGCCAACAACTATCTCGGCCTCGCCGACCATCCCGAACTGATCGCAGCCGCCAAGCACGCGCTCGACAGCCACGGCCTGGGCATGGCCTCGGTACGCTTCATCTGCGGCACCAGCGACCTCCACCAGGAGCTCGAGCGCCGGATTGCCGATTACCTCGAAATGGAGGATGCGATCCTCTATGCCGCCTGCTTCGATGCCAATGGCGGCCTGTTCGAGCCACTGTTCGGCGAGCAGGACGCCATTGTCTCCGATGCGCTCAACCATGCCTCGATCATCGACGGCATCAGACTGTCCAAGGCCAAACGCTACCGCTTCGCCAACGGCGATATGGACGATCTCGAACGCCAGCTCAAGGCGGCAAGGACAGCCGGCGCACGCCGGGTGATCATTGCCACGGACGGGGTGTTCTCGATGGACGGCTATCTGGCGAAACTCGCCGACATCCGCCGCCTTGCCGATGCCCATGATGCCCTGGTCATGGTCGATGACTGCCATGCCACCGGTTTCATCGGGCCGCAGGGCAGGGGCACGCCGGCCCGCGCCGGGGTTCGCGCCGACATGATCACCGGCACGCTCGGCAAGGCGCTCGGCGGCTCCGCCGGCGGTTTCATCGCCGCGGCCGGGCCGGTCGTCGACATGATGCGCCAGCGCTCGCGTCCCTATCTCTTCTCGAATGCGTTGCCGCCGCCCATCGTCGCCGCCGGCATCAAGGCGATCGATCTTGCCGAGAAGGGCGAGGATCTGCGCCGGCGGCTCTTCGCCAATGCCAGCCAGTTCCGGGAGGGCATGACGGCGGCTGGCTTCCGCCTGCTGCCCGGCGAGCACCCGATCATTCCGGTCATGCTGGGCGAGGCGGCACTGGCCCAGACCATGGCGGCCCGCCTCTACGAACGCGGCATCTATGTGACCGGCTTCTTCTATCCCGTGGTGCCGCAGGGCCAGGCCCGGATCAGAACACAGATGTCGGCGGCGCATACGTCTGCCGATGTTGCGGCAGCGGTGGCGGCCTTCACGGCGGTCGGCAAGGAGATGGGAGTGATCTGACGATGCGCGCGCTGGTAAAGGCCGAGCCCGGGGAAGGGCTGGTGATGCGGGATGAACCGGTCCCGGAGATCGGTCCCGACGACGTGCTGATCAAGGTCGCGAAGACCGGCATCTGCGGCACCGACCTGCACATCTGGAAATGGGACCAGTGGGCCCAGAAGACCATCCCGGTTCCCATGGTGGTGGGCCATGAGTTCGCCGGTGTGGTCGTCGAGACCGGCTCGCATGTGCGCACCGTGAAAGTGGGCGACCGGGTGTCGGGCGAGGGCCATCTGATCGGCATGAAGAGCCGCATGGCCCGCGCCGGCCACTTCCATCTCGATCCGGAGACCAGGGGGGTGGGCGTGAACGTGCCGGGGGCCTTTGCCGAATACCTGAAGCTGCCGGCCTTCAATGCCATCCACCTGCCGCCCGAGGTCGACGACGAGATCGGCGCCATCCTCGATCCGCTGGGCAATGCCGTGCACACGGCGCTGTCCTTCGACCTCGTCGGCGAGGACGTGCTGATCACCGGGGCGGGTCCGATCGGTATCATGGCGGCCGCCGTCTGCCGACATGTCGGGGCCCGCCACATCGTGGTGACGGATATCAACGACTACCGCCTCGAGCTGTGCGGCCAGGTGACCGATGCCGTCACTGTCAACGTCTCGCGCGAAGACCTGCGCGAGGTGATGGGGCGGCTGCACATGCGCGAAGGCTTCGACATCGGGCTCGAGATGTCGGGGGCACCCAAGGCCTTCGACCAGATGGTCGAACACATCATCATGGGCGGCCGCATCGCCATGCTCGGCATTCCTTCGGGGCCCACCACCGTCGACTGGAACCGCGTCATCTTCAAGTCGCTCACCATCAAGGGCATCTACGGGCGTGAGATGTTCGAAACCTGGTACAAGATGATCGCCATGCTGCAGTCGGGCCTCGATGTCCGCAAGGTCATTACCCACCGCATGAAGGCTGCGGACTTTGCCCAGGGCTTCGCCCTGATGAAGCAGGGCTCCTGCGGCAAGGTGGTGCTCGAGTGGAGCAGCTGACCGGTCCGGTCCGCAGGCCCCATTCCCAGCTTGCCATTGGTACTCCGGCGCCTGTAAGGGAACTGCGATGCTCTCCGCGTATGGAACCGCCAATGGCTGCCTGACCGAATTTCAGGGGAAAACCGGCCCTGCCGTCCCCGAAGATGCCGTCTGGCTGGACCTGGTGGAGCCGACGGAGGAGGAGGAGCGCACGGTCGAGGAGGCGCTCGGCATCGACATTCCGCCGCGGGAAGAGCTTGCCGAGATCGAAGTCTCAAGCCGGCTCTACCTGGAGGACGGGGCGGCTTTCATGACCGCCAACCTCATCCGCCGGGGCGAAAACGACCGGCCCGAATCCTCCCCCGTTACCTTCATCATCAAGGACAACCGTCTGGTCACGGTCCGCTACCACCACCCCCAGGCCTTTCCGATCTATGTGAAGCGGGCAATGAAGCCGCAGACCACGTCGATGACCGGCTGGGGCATCCTCGTCAGCCTCCTCGAGGCGGTGGTCGACCGGGCCGCCGACCATCTCGAACGCGTGGGGCTGATCGTCGATGAGACATCCAAGCGGGCCTTCGGCGCCACCCGCACCCTGGAAGGCCATCGCCAGCACACCCGCAAGAAGGCGCCGAACCTGCAGGAACTGATCGAAAACATCGGCGAGGAGGGCGATTTCACGTCGAAGATGCGGGAAAGCCTGGTGTCGATCGGGCGCATGTGCGCCTTCATGCAGGTCATCATCGACCAGTTGCGCCTGACCCGGGACCTCAAGGAGAACCGCGGCCGGATCAAGACGCTGCAGCGCGACATCCAGTCACTGACCGACCATGCGACCTTCCTGGCGGGCAAGATCAGCTTCCTTCTCGACGCCGTGCTCGGCATGATCTCGATCGAGCAGAATGCCATCATCAAGATCTTTTCGGTGGCCGCCGTCGTGTTCCTGCCGCCCACGCTGGTGGCCAGCATCTATGGCATGAATTTCGAATTCATGCCGGAACTGGCCTGGACCTATGGCTATCCCTTCGCCATCGGCCTGATGCTGCTCTCGGCCGTTCTGCCCTACATGTACTTCAAGCGAAAGGGCTGGCTGTGAGGTGGCTGCCGGCCGTGCTGGCCCTCCTGCCGGCCGCCGCCCCGGCTGAGCCGGGCTTTGACTGTGCCAGGGCCGGCAATGCCGCCGAAAAGGCCATCTGCGCCGACGAGAATGGCGACATTGCCCTGCGCGACGCCGCGCTGGCGCGGCTCTATGCGGCGCTGAAGGCCGAGGGCAGCCACGACGCGCTGCTGGCCAAGCAAAAGCCGTGGCTGGCGCAGCGCGATGCCTGTGGCGGCGATCGCGACTGCCTGATTGGCGCCTATGACCGACGGCTGGGCGAACTGGCACGGGCGGCCGGCGATGAGCGCGGCGTCACCGGCAGCTACGGCTATCAGCTGGAGGAGGGGGCGGGCACCGGCGATGCCGTCGTCATCCGCGAAGCGGACGGCGCTCTCAGTGGCGACATCGAGACGGTCTCGGGGCCAGCCTACCACATTTGCGGCATTGCCTTCGACAAGGCGCGGCCGATCGGTGATGCATGGCTTTGGGAGGGGCCGGCCGACGAGACCTTTGGTGACTCCGGACCCTGTCGCATCCTGTTCACGCCGGTACAGGGCGGGATGCGCATCGATTCCCTCGACTGCCGCTATTATTGCGGCGCCAACGGCTGGTTTGACGAGGTCTACACGAGACGGAAATGATCACCCAAATCAAGGCCCCGCACCTGATCCCCGCGCCGGAGCTCGGTGAAGCGGTTGCGGCCAATGAACCACAAGGCGCGCCGGTCGCGATGATCCGGTCCAGGGACTTTCACGAGGCGCCGGATGCCGGCGTGTGGGAATGCACGCCCGGTACCTGGCGGCGCGCCATCAGAAATGCCGAATTCGCCCATTTCGTCGCCGGCCGCTGCCGGTTCCATGCCGATAGCGGCGAGACGCTCGACATCCGGGCCGGCGATGCCGTGTATTTTCCGGCCCATACGACCGGAACCTGGGAGATCATCGAGACGGTGCGCAAGACCTATTTTCTGGTGCCGATGACATGACCCGGAAAGCCCGGCCCAAACTGTTGCCGCATGGCTGAGGTTCGCCGTCACGTCGTGGCGGCTGATGAGGAGGGCATGCGCCTCGACCGCTGGTTCAAGCTGCACTATCCGCAGGTCACCTTTGCCTATCTCAACAAGCTGATCCGCACCGGACAGGTGCGCGTGGAGGCCGGGCGCGCCAAGGCCAGCACCCGGCTTGTGAGCGGCCAGGAGCTCCGCATACCGCCGCTCGCCTTCGATGCCAGACCCGCCGATGCACCTTCTGCCGAAGTCCGGCCGTTGACCAGGACGGAGCGGGAATTGTTCCGCGGCATGGTCTTGCACGAAGACAAGGACGTGTATGTGCTCAACAAGCCGGCAGGGCTGGCCGTCCAGGGCGGCACGCGCACCCACACCCATCTCGACGGCCTGCTCATGGGGCTGGCGGCGGAACGGGGCGAGCGTCCCCGCCTGGTGCACCGCCTCGACCGTGACACCTCGGGGGTGATCGTCGTGGCCAAGCGGCGGGCTGTGGCCTCTGCGCTCGGCCGCCTGTTTGCTACCCGCAACGTCCAGAAGATCTACTGGGCCGGGGTCATCGGCGTCCCCCGGCCGCCGCAGGGCCGCATCGACGTGCCCTTGCTCAAGGCTTCGGGACCGGAGGGGGACCGGGTGCGTGCGGCAGGGCCGGAGGAGGATGAAGGTCAGCGCGCCCTGACGCACTATGCCGTCATTGACAAGGCAGCGCCGGCCATTGCCTGGGTTTCACTCAAGCCGGCGACCGGGCGCCAGCACCAGCTCCGGGCTCATATGGCCTATATCGGCCATCCGATCGTCGGCGACGGCAAGTATGGCGGTCATTCGGAAATGCTGCCGGCCGCGCTGCAGACCAGGCTGCACCTGCATGCCCGCCGCATCATCTTTCCGCACCCCCGCGGCGGCAAGGTGGATGTCACCGCGCCACTGCCGCCCCATATGCGGGAAACCTGGAAATTCTTCGGTTTCGATCCCGACCGCTATGACGAGGGCCCGGTATGAGACTGGCCGTATTTGATGTCGACGGGACGCTGGTAAACAGCAGGGCCATGATCACCGCTTCGCTGGCGGCAGCCTTTGCTTCAGAGAAAATTGCCGCGCCGCCGGAAGACCGGATGCTGTCCATCGTCGGACTGTCGCTCGCCGAGGCCATGCGGCAACTGCTGCCGGAGGAGACTGAGGAACGGCATCACCGTCTGGCTGCCGCCTACAAGGAAGCATTCTGGACCTATCGCGCCAGCAACGCACATGCGGAGCAGCTGTTCGACGGCGCGCTGGCCCTGCTGCAGCGGCTGCGCGCCCGCGAAGACGTGCTGCTGGGCATTGCCACCGGCAAATCCGAACGCGGCATCCGCCACTTCCTGCAACGGCATGGCCTCGAAGACTGGTTTGCGACTATTCAGACATCCGACAATCACCCATCGAAGCCACATCCCGCAATGCTGCGGCAGGCCCTCGCGGACACCGGGATTGAGGCCCGGCAGGCGGTGATGATCGGCGACACCAGTTTTGACATCGCGATGGCCCGGGCCGCCGGCATGCAGGCCCTGGGCGTGACCTGGGGCAATCATCCGCGGGTTGAGCTGGAACGTGCAGGTGCACATTTCATCATCAATCATTTCAATGAATTGGAGCATTGTCTTGAATTCATTTGGCAGGATCAGGCGGGCTGATGCGCCGTTTCTACAAGACCGCGGTTGCGGCCGCCGACAATACGATCCTGCTCGACGGCCGGCCGGTCCGCACACCACGCAAGGCAGTGCTCCGCCTGCCAACGCCGGGGCTGGCCACGGCGGTCGCCGCCGAATGGCAAGCACAGCCGGCGACGATCGATCCGTTTGCGATGCCCTTGACGCGGCTGGCCAATACGGCAATCGACCGGATCGGTCCGGAGCGCGGCAAGATCCTGGAAGAGCTCTTAGCCTTCGCCGGGTCGGATCTCGTTTGCTACCGGGCTGAAAGCCCACCGGGCCTGGAGATGCGGCAGGCCGCCTCCTGGGATCCGGTGGTCGACTGGGCCGTGCGGCAGCTTGATGCCCCCTTTGTGATCACCGCCGGCGTCATGCATGTCGAACAGCCCGCGGCCGCACGCGCGGCTTACGCCGCCCACCTCGCCGGCAAGTCAGACTTCGAGATCGCCGCCCTTCACAATCTGACAACGTTCACCGGTTCGGCACTGATGGCCGCCATGCTGGCCGCCGGTGACCTGGGCGCCGAAGCGGCCTGGCAGGCGGCTCATGTCGACGAAGACTGGCAGATCGAGCACTGGGGCCAGGATTCCGAGGCGGCGGAACGGCGCGCCCATCGCCGGGCCGAATTTGACGCCTGCTGCCGATTTCTGGCACTGCTTGAGGAACGTCCTGTGAAATCCTAGGCCGATTGGCGCATTTGACCTCGGCCACGGCCCCTCCTATGACGAATTCGCCAGAAAGGGATACCGGCATGCAGGAAATTCTCGAAAAGCTGGAACGCAAACGGGCCGAAGCGCGGCTCGGCGGCGGCCAGAAGCGCATCGATGCCCAGCACAGCCGCGGCCGGCTGACGGCGCGTGAGCGGATCGAAATCCTGCTCGACGAAGGCTCCTTTGAAGAATTCGACATGTTTGTCGAACACCGCTGTACCGATTTCGGCATGGAGGCGACGAAGATTCCGGGCGATGGCGTGGTGACCGGCTGGGGTACGATCAATGGCCGGGTCGTCTATGTGTTTGCCAAGGACTTCACGGTGTTCGGCGGGTCGTTGTCGGAAGCGCATGCCCGCAAGATGACCAAGATCCAGGATCTTGCCATCCAGAACCGCTGCCCGATCATCGGTGTGTTCGACGCCGGCGGGGCGCGCATCCAGGAAGGTGTCAATGCGCTGGGCGGCTATGGGGATGTGTTCCAGCGCAATGTGCTGGCTTCCGGCGTCATCCCGCAGATTTCGGTGATCATGGGACCCTGCGCCGGCGGCGACGTCTATTCGCCCGCCATGACGGATTTCATCTTCATGGTGCGCGATACCAGCTACATGTTCGTTACCGGCCCGGACGTTGTCAAAACGGTCACCAACGAGACCGTGACGGCCGAAGAACTGGGCGGAGCGCATGTGCATACGACACGCTCGTCGATTGCCGATCGCGCCTTCGACAATGATGTCGAAGCGCTCCTGCAGATCCGCAGGCTGATGGATTTCCTGCCATCATCGAATCTCACCGGCGTGCCGCATATCCCGAGTTTCGACGACAGCGAACGAACCGACATGTCGCTCGACACGCTGATTCCGGCCAATCCCAATCAGCCCTATGACATGAAGGAACTTATCCTCAAGGTCGTCGACGAGGGCGACTTCTTCGAGATCCAGGAGGCGTTTGCGCGGAACATCATCACCGGGTTTGCACGGATCGAGGGCCGGACCATCGGCATCGTTGCCAACCAGCCGATGGTGCTTGCCGGCGTGCTCGATTCCGATGCCGGGCGCAAGGCGGCGCGTTTCGTGCGCTTCTGCGACTGCTTCAACATTCCGATTGTCACTTTCGTCGATGTGCCGGGATTCCTGCCCGGGACCGCACAGGAATATGGCGGCCTCATCAAGCATGGCGCCAAGCTGCTTTTTGCCTTCGCCGAGGCAACGGTTCCGAAAGTCACGTTGATCACGCGCAAGGCCTATGGCGGCGCCTATGTTGTCATGTCCTCGAAGCATATCAGGGGCGATGTCAACTATGCCTGGCCGACTGCCGAGATCGCCGTCATGGGTTCAAAGGGCGCTGCCGAGATCATCTATCGCAACGAACTCTCCGACCGGGAGAAGATCGGCAAGCGCATCAAGGACTATGAGGAGCGGTTCGCCAACCCCTTCGTGGCCGCCGAACGCGGATTTCTCGATGAAGTCATCATGCCGCATTCGACCCGCAAGCGCATCGCGCGCGCCCTCAACATGCTGCGCAACAAGCGCCTCGAAAACCCCTGGAAGAAGCACGACAATATCCCGTTGTAAGCCGGGGGCGGGAACCCGGACCGGGACGCGCCAATGAGCGAGTATGACGCCTTTCTGCGGCTGGGCCTGGCGCTCGCCATCGGCTTCGCCTTCGGCCTCGAGCGCGGCTGGCAGGGTCGCGACGAGGAAGAGGGCCAGCGCACCGCCGGCCTCCGGACCTTCACGCTGATCGGCCTCCTCGGGGGGATCCTGGGCGCCCTCTCGCAAGCCGCAGGAGGAATCGTGTTCGGCATTGGCTACGCGGCCACGGCGCTGGCGCTGGCCGCCTTCATGATGCGCGAAGGCATCCACGAGAAGGACTACAGCGCCACCAGCCTGGTGGCGGCAATGCTTGCCCTGGCGCTCGGTGCCTATGCCGTTGTCGGAGCACCCGCGGCAGCGGCCGGCGCGGCCGTGGCTGCCGTATTCTTCCTCGCCTACAAGCACATCCTGCACGGCTGGCTGAAACGCCTGGCATGGGCCGAACTGCGGGCAGGACTGGTCCTGGCGGCTATGACGTTCATTCTCCTGCCGCTGCTCCCCAACCGGCCGCTCGACCCCTGGAGTGCCCTGAATCCTTATGAGCTCTGGCTCATGACGGTGCTGATCGCCGCACTCTCCTTTGCCGGCTATGCGGCGATCAAGATAACCGGCCCGCAACGGGGTACGGTCCTGGCAGCGGCGGCGGGCGGCCTCGTCTCATCGACGGCCGTCACCCTGTCGCTGGCGCGCATGGCGGTCGACAATCCGCGCCGGGCCGGGCTGCTGGCCGGCAGTATCCTGGTTGCCGGCATCATCATGCTTGTCCGTGTCCTAGTCATCGCCGGCGTCATGAATGCCGATCTCGCCCTGGCACTGTCACCGGCCGTAGTGGCGGCGATTGCGGCGCTCGGCGTTGCCGCCGCCCTGATGATCCGGGGAGAGCGACCGGCACCGGAAGGCGGCGTGGCCTTCGATCTCGAGAATCCGTTCGAGTTGAGTGTCGCCCTGAAGTTCGGGCTCATGCTGGCGGTGATCATGCTGCTGGTCGCGATCGTCAGGCAGTATTTCCACGGCTCAGCGCTGCTCGCCATCGGTGCTCTCTCCGGTCTCATGGATGTCGATGCGATCACGCTGTCGATCGCCCGGCTGCGTGAGGTGACAGGGGAGGGCGTACAGGCGCTGCTGCTCGCGCTCCTCGTCAATACCGTGGCCAAGGCCGTCTATGCGTGGTGGGCCGGCGGGAGGGCACTGGGGGCGAGGGTGCTGCTGGGCGGGCTCGCCTCAATTGCGGCAGGCGCCTCAGCCTATTTCGCCTTTCAGGCCTGAAGTGGCAGGGACTATCCTACGACGAGCATCGCACCGACGGTGCGGGCCTGCCGGATCGCTTCGTCGAGGCTCATGCCTTCCGCCTGGTGCCTGCCCAGCGGATGATCGCGGTCGGCGACAACCGCGTGGGGCCGCATGCCGTCGTCGGTCATGCGGACCTGGCAGGTGAGACCCAGCGTGTCCGGATAGTTGGCCAGCCGGTTGGCAATCCGGCCTTCGAGTTCAAACTCCTGGGGTGCGTCTTCGTCAGAATAGGCTTCCCAGACTTTCTTGAAACCTTTCCAGGGCAGCTCGCACCAGAGACCCCAGCCGAAACGCTCCTCATAGCCCTCAATTGGCGCCTCGGCGATGCATCTGACATAGTATTTGTCGCCATCAATGATGCAGAAGTCGTCGCTGAGCAGCGCCCGTTCGAGTCGATCCTCCTCGCTCATCCTTTCATAGAGATCGGGGCGGCCGAAAGTCACATCAGGCAGACCCTGATGCATTTCATTGCAACTCGAGCACTTGTAGCGGAAGCGTGAGGGTGAAGCGTTCATCTTGTCAGTATAGCAGATTGTCGAGGCCTGCCGGTAACGGCAGTTTCTGAGTGTTAGCAACGGTTTAATGGAATTCAAACAGGTTCTGCCACGAGATCGTACTCTTCGGCCCCAACGATCCTGACCTTCACCATGTCGCCGGGGCGCAGTCCATTCCTGCCGGTGATGAAGACGTTACCGTCAATTTCAGGCGCATCCCATGGTGCCCGGGCCACGGCCTCGTCACTGTCGGCGTCAATGTCGTCAACCAGGACTTCGGCCGTCCGGCCCACTTTCGCTGCCAGCAATTGCGCGCTGATTTGCTGCTGTGTCTGCATGAAGCGGTGCCAGCGTTCCTCCTTGACGTCCTCAGGCACGAACCGGGCGATCTCATTGGCCTTGGCCCCGGCCACGGCCTCGTATCTGAAGCAGCCGGCGCGATCGATGCGCGCCTCGCGCAGCCAGTCGAGGAGGAAGGCGAAATCCTCTTCGGTCTCGCCCGGAAATCCCACGATGAAGGTCGAGCGAACGGCCAGGTCAGGGCAGATTTTGCGCCAGGCCGCCAGCCGCTCCAGCACCTTCTCCTGGTTGGCAGGCCGGCGCATGGCCTTCAATACCCGAGGGGCAGCATGCTGGAAGGGAATATCGAGATAGGGCAGGATCTTGCCCTCGGCCATGAGCGGAATGACCTCGTCGACATGGGGGTAGGGGTAGACATAGTGCAGCCTGATCCACACGCCCATCCCGCCGAGTTCCCGGGCCAGTTCGGTGAACCGGGCGCGCACTTCCCGTCCGCGATACTTGCTTTCGGCATATTTGATGTCGAGGCCGTAGGCACTGGTGTCCTGGCTGATCACCAGCAGTTCCTTGACTCCGGCCTTCACCAGCCGCTCGGCCTCATAGAGCACGGAGGCTGCCGGCCGCGAGACAAGATTGCCGCGCAATGCCGGAATGATGCAAAAGGTGCAACGGTTGTTGCAGCCTTCCGAGATCTTCAGATAGGCATAGTGGCGCGGCGTCAGGCGCAGCCCCTGGGGCGGTACCAGATCGAATTTGGGGTCGTGGACCGGCGGCAGCGCGTCGTGCACGGCCGAAACCACGGCCTCATACTGCTGCGGCCCGGTGACGGCGAGCACGGCGGGATGCACTGACCTGATTGCCTCCGGCTCAACGCCCATGCAGCCCGTAACAATGACCCGGCCATTCTCCTGGATGGCCTCGCCGATCGCCGCCAGTGATTCCTGCTTGGCAGAATCGAGGAAACCGCAGGTATTGACCAGGACGACATCTGCCTTGTCATAGCCTGCTGCGATCACATAGCCCTCGGCGCGCAACTGGGTGAGAATGCGCTCGCTGTCCACCAGCGCCTTGGGGCAGCCAAGGCTGACGAGACCGACGGTCGGTGCGGGTTTGGTCATGGCGGGCTTCTAGCGGAGGCGGGCGCCCGAAACAATGCGCGGGCCTGGCAGAAAACGATGCAATGCATGCAATTCTAGATAGAGTCACATGGGCTGATTTGCGCGCAAGGGCAAGTGTGGTAATCTCCAGCCCGCGAGTTCAAGCGTAACCGGCCGAAATACCAAAAACCAACGAGAAGCCAATGCCACAGGATAAGCCGCAGAACCTGCAGGACACATTTCTGAACCACGTCCGCAAGCACAAGGTTCCCGTCACCGTGTTCCTCGTCAATGGTGTCAAATTGCAGGGGGTCATCACCTGGTTCGACAATTTCTGCGTTCTGCTGCGGCGGGACGGCATGTCGCAACTCGTCTACAAGCACGCGATCTCCACAATCATGCCCGGCGGGCCGATCAGCCTGTTCGAGGAAGAGGGAACGGGTGAAAGCTAAGCGGCACGGGCAGGGAGTCGACTTCCAAAAAGAAGGACCGGCCGCCACCCGCGCCATTGTCCTGCATGTCGAGCGCAAGACGCGGGAGCCCGCCAACGCCGCCGAACGCGACGCCGCGTCCCGCCTGGCCGAGGCCGTGGGCCTGGCCGAGGCCATTGACCTCGATGTTGCTGGCCGCCTCGTTGCCATGGTCGGCGATCCGCGGCCGGCAACGCTCATCGGCCAGGGCAAGGTCGAGGAAATTGCCGCAGAGGTCGAATCCGCCGGCGCCGAACTGGTTATCGTCAACGCCCAACTCTCGCCGATCCAGCAGCGCAATCTGGAACGGGCGTGGCATGCCAAGGTGCTTGACCGTACCGGCCTGATACTCGAAATCTTTGGACGCCGTGCCCATACGAGGGAAGGCAAGCTCCAGGTCGAGTTGGCGCATCTGCAGTATCAGAAGAGCCGGCTCGTGCGCTCATGGACGCATCTTGAACGCCAACGGGGCGGCTTCGGGTTCCTCGGCGGTCCCGGCGAACGCCAATTGGAGGCCGACCGGCGGCTCATTCAAGAACGGATCACGCGGATCGAGCGGCAGCTGCAAGCGGTGGTCAAAACGCGGGCCCTGCATCGCAAGGGGAGGGCGCGCGTGCCCTATCCGGTGGTTGCGCTGGTCGGCTACACCAACGCCGGCAAATCGACGCTGTTCAATGCCCTGACAGCTGCCGGCGTCGTTGCCAAGGATCTGCTGTTCGCGACCCTCGATCCGACCATGCGGACACTGGTCCTGCCGCATGGCCGCAAGGTGATCCTGTCAGATACCGTGGGCTTCATTTCCGACCTGCCGACATCCCTCATCGCCGCCTTCCGGGCGACCCTTGAAGAGGTGATCGAAGCGGATATCATCCTGCATGTCCGTGACGTGAGCCATCCCGAATCCGGCGCGCAGGCGGCGGATGTGAACGCCGTCCTGGCCAGCCTGGGCATCGAAGATCCGACGCATGAGCGGATCATCGAAGTTTGGAACAAGGCTGACCTGCTGGCCGCAGACCAGCGCGCCATGCGCGAGGCGCAGGCGCAGCGCCAGCAGGGGTGCGTCCTCGTATCGGCCTTGAATTCCGAGGGGTTCGGTCGACTGCTTGCCATGATCGAGCAACGACTTGTTGCAAAGCATTCTGTTTTCGACGTTTTTGTCGACCCTAAGGACGGTGAAGGCCAAGCCTGGCTGCATGACCGGGGCGAAGTTCTCAAGCGCGAGGCCTACCCCGATGGCCGGATGCACTATGTCGTGCGGCTGAGCGGTGACAGGGCCGGGCAGGCCATTGCCCGCTTCGGCCGTGCCCTGCGGCCCGCCGAGAAGCTCAAACAGGCGGCCGAGTAACTCCGGTCACACCTTGCCCTTGGCTTCGTTCCACAGCGCGTCCATCTCGGCGAGATTGGAGTCCAATGGGCTTTTTCCTTGCTTTTCAAGCTCTTGTTCGATGTAGCCGAAGCGCCGCTGGAACTTCTCATTGGCCCGGCGGAGGGCCGCTTCCGGATCGATTCCCATGTGGCGGGCCAGATTTGCCATGACAAACAAGAGGTCGCCGAACTCTTCGAAGCGATGCTCTTCGGCCGCGGTTTGCAGTTCCGACAGTTCTTCCTCGATCTTGTCATAGACCTGATCGACGTGCGGCCAGTCGAAGCCCACCTTGGCCGCCTTTGCCTGCAGTTTGATGGCGCGGGTGAGGCCGGGCAAGGCCACCGGCACGCCGGCCAGCAGACCGGCTTCCGATGCATCTTGCTCGCGCGATTTCATATCCTCCCAGAATCCCTTGGCGAGTTTGGCCGAACGCGCCCGCTCGTCGCCAAACACATGCGGATGCCGTCGCACCATCTTGCGGCAGATGGCCTCTACGACATCGTCGAAGCCGAAGCTGCCTTCCTCTTCGGCCATCTGAGCATGGTAGACGGCCTGCAGCAGGAGGTCGCCTAGTTCCGCGCACAGGTCCGCCCGGTCGCCGCGGGCGATGGCGTCTGCCACCTCATAGGCCTCTTCAATCGTGTAAGGCGCGATCGTTTCGAAGTTCTGTTCCAGATCCCAGGGGCAGCCGCTGCCTGGCGCCCGGAGCGCCTTCATGATAGCGCGCAGCGTTTCGATCTTGCGGGGGTCCATTTCGGCTGGATTGGTCACAGATTCGTCTCCGGTCGGTCGGCTACAGGCCAGAATATCACTGCGGCCGGGACACGGGCGGGAAATCCCGTGCGGGGCCCAGGGATCTGACAACAGCCGATTCGCATAATATATATTATGGAATATTTTTGTCTCCGGCAGGGCTGTGCCGCTGACCGGTCCTGTCGCCAGTTTCCGCGAGCCCCATCAAAGGCTTGCGTGAGGCGTCATCAGATCTCCAGCAGCATCCCGTCATAGGCCGGCTCGACATGCGGTGGTAATTCGCGCCTGAGCACGGCATAGTCCAGATCAATGTGAAGATTGGTCAATACGGCTCTTCGGGGCCGGAACTGTTCGATGGCTGCAAGCGTCTCGGGCAGACTGAAATGGCTCGGGTGCGGATCGCGGCGCAACGCGTCGACAATCCACAGGTCGAGGTCTTCGAAGTGTTTGCGGCTTTCCTCAGGGATGCCATTGAGATCAGGCGTATAGACGCAGCTGCCGAACTTGAAGCCGAGGGCCCGGATGTTGCCATGCTCCACTTCAAAGGGCAGGGCGCTGATGATTCCCCCTGCCCCGGCGATCTCGACCGGATCTTCCGGAACGATCCGCGACAGGTTGAGGATTGGCGGATAGTCGCTGCCGGGGGGCGAATAGAAGCAGTAGCCAAAGCGGCCAAGCAGCATCGTGCCGGTGCGGTCGTTGGCCCAGACGTGGACGCGCTTGCGCTGGTTGAGGAAGAACGAGCGAAGCTCATCGATGCCATGGGTGTGATCAGCATGCTCGTGGGTATAGAGAACACCGTTGACCCAGCCGACCTCGGCGTCCAGCATCTGCTCGCGCATGTCGGGGGACGTATCCACCAGCATGCGCGTCTCGCCTTCCGGTCCTGTCTGGCGGAGCAGCACGGAACAGCGTCGCCGGTAGTTCTTCGGATTCCTGGGATCGCAATGTCCCCAGTGATTGCCGATCCGCGGCACGCCTCCTGACGAGCCGCAGCCGAGGATGGTCAGGGTCCGGGAGGTCATGCGGCCTGGGAAACCTCGGCGGGGCGTGTGGCCTTGCTGAACAGCCGGAAGAAGTTCTCGGTCGTCTGCCGGGCCATCTCGGCTATCGGGATACCCTTGACTGCCGCCAGTTGTTCGAGCGTCTTCACCACGTAGGCCGGTTCATTGACCTTGCCGCGAAACGGTACCGGGGCGAGATAGGGTGCATCGGTCTCCACCAGCAGCCGTTCGAGCGGGATACTGGCCGCCGTTTCCCGCAGTTCAGGGGCGTTTTTGTAGGTGAGGATTCCCGAAAATGATACATAGGCCCCGAGCGCGAGGCCGCGGTGCGCCAGTTCGGCACGGGATGTGAAACAATGAAGAAGGGGCCGGAATGGCCCCTCGGCCATTTCCTCTTCGAGGATACGAGCGGTGTCGGCCTCGGCTTCGCGGCTGTGGATCACCAGCGGCAGGCCCGTCTCGCGGGCCGCGGCAATATGGATCCGGAACCCCTGCTCCTGCGCCGCGCGCGGGCTCAGATCATAATGATAGTCGAGCCCGGCCTCGCCGATGCCGACCACCCTTGGATGCTGGGCCAGGGCAACCAGATCCGCCGCTGTCACATCGAGTTCCTCATGAGCATTATGCGGGTGCGTGCCGACCGTGCACCACACCTCTTGATATTGCTCGGCGAGGCGCAGGATTCGTTCGAACCTGCGCACCCGGGTGCCGATCGATACCACGAGCCGGACGTCATTCTCCCGCGCCCGTGACAGGACGCCATCGATATCATGGGCGAGACCGTCATAGTCGAGATGGCAGTGGCTATCGATGACAAACATCACGACGCCCCTGCCTCCGCGGCCACGTAGCGTGGAAAGACCGGCGCCGGTGGCGGCAGGACTGTCCCGCTGGCGAGACCGGCGTCGAGGTCGGCAAATCGCCGCGATCCCGGCGCGACGGCAAGCAGGTCGAGGAGGCGCGCAGCCGCGCCCGGCACGTAGGGCTGGACGAGGATTCCAATCCGCCGCAGCAGCTCGGCCGTGACATAGAGCACGGTGGCCATCCGCGCCGGGTCGGTCTTCCTGAGCGCCCAGGGCTCCTGGGCCGCGAAATAGCGATTCGCGTCGGCAACCACCTTCCAGACGGCATCAAGCGCCCGGTTGATCGCCTGGACATCATGATGCGCCCGCATTTCCGGCAACAGCGCCTTGGCAGCCGCAAGGATGGCGGCATCTTCGGCGCTCAGCGGTCCGCAGACGGGAATTTTGCCGTCGCAGTTCCTGGCAATCATGGACAAGGAGCGCTGCGCCAGGTTGCCGAGATCGTTCGCGAGGTCGGCATTGATGCGTGCCACGATGGCCTCGTGACTGTAATTGCCGTCCTGGCCGAAGGGCACCTCACGCAAAAAGAAATAGCGGACCTGGTCAACGCCATATTCGTGCACGAGTTCGGCCGGCGACACCACATTGCCGACAGACTTTGACATCTTCTCGCCGCGATTGAACAGAAAGCCATGGCCGTAGACCCGCTTGGGCAGAGGGAGTCCGGCGCTCATCAGGAATGCCGGCCAATAGACGGCGTGGAAGCGGACGATGTCCTTGCCGATGATGTGGACATCGGCGGGCCAATACTTCTCGCGCCCCGGCGTGCGGGTGGCTGAATAGTAGTTGGTCAGGGCGTCAACCCAGACATACATGATATGGCCCGGTGCCTCCGGTACCGGGATTCCCCAGTCGAACGTGGTGCGCGAAACCGACAGGTCCTGCAATCCGCCCTTCACGAAGCTCAGCACCTCGTTGCGCCGTTCCGGCGGACCGATAAAGTCGGGGTGGTCGGCATAATGCTTGAGCAGCCGGTCCTGGTAGGCGGACAGCCGGAAAAAATAGCTTTCCTCCTCGACCCATTCGACCGGTGTGCCGGTCTTGCTCGAGTACTTGCCGCCGTCGCGGTCCTCGATCTCATCTTCGCCGTAATAGGCCTCGTCCCGGACCGAATACCAGCCGGCATACTTGGACAGATAGATGTCGCCCGCCGCCACCATCTTCTGCCACAGGTCCACGACCGTCTGCTTGTGCCGGGCTTCCGTGGTACGGATGAAATCGTCATTCGAGCAGCCGACATCCACGACCATCCGGCGGAACAGCGGCGTCATCTCTTCAACGAACTGGGCTGCCGTCTTGCCCTGCCTGGCTGCGGTCTGCTGGATTTTCTGGCCGTGTTCGTCCGTTCCCGTCAGGAAGAAGACATCAAAGCCGTCAAGCCGCTTGAAGCGGGCCAGTGCATCAGTGGCCAGCGCCTCGTAGGCGTGGCCGATATGGGGCGCGCCATTCGGATAGGAGATGGCGGTCGTGATATAGAATCGCTTGTCGTCCATGCACCGGCTGCTTGCGGAGAACTACGCCGCTTTCAGGGCCTGATCGAGGGCGCTGAGCGCCTCGAGGACCGCCTGGCGGCGGTCGAGGTTTAGGGCATTTGTCAGCCGAATGGAATGCCCGGTTTCGATGAAGGTTTGTGCAAGCGCGCCGCCCGTGCCGGTGATGGCGCGCAGCCTTGCCTGCCGCGCGGTCCAATCCTGCAGCAATTCGCAGAAGATGTCGAAGTCCTCGCGGCTGGCGCGGCCGCCGAACCGGTCGGCAATCCTGATCCGCTGGGCGATTTCCAGCCGCCCGCGCCCGAGATTTTCCAGGATTTGAGCGAAAGCCGCCGCCCCCGCCGAGTCGAGCAGTTCAAGGGCCCGGCCCGGGCTTCCGCCTGACAGTTTCACGGCCTGGGCCAGCGCCATGCCGTCGCTCTCCGGTGCGATTTCCCGCACCACCGCCTCAGTATCCTCCACCGACAGGGGCTGCAGGTCGAGCCGGATGCAGCGCGACCTGATGGTGGGCAACAGCCGCCCCGGCTGGTGGCTCACCAGAATAAACAGGCTTCGGGCGGGCGGCTCCTCAAGCGTCTTGAGCAGGGCATTGGCCGATTCGCTGTTGAGATCGTCGGCAGTATCGACGATGCAGACCCGCCAGCCCCCCTCGCCCGCTGTCCTGGCGAAGAAACCGGCCACCTCGCGGGCGCCAGCTGCGCTGATTTCCGTCTTGAGCCGCTTGTTCCTGTCGTCCCATTGCCGTTCGATCACCAGGAGATCGGGATGGCCGCCCGCTGCCACACGCCGCGACACCGGTGCTTCAGGATCTACGGCGAGCGTCGTTGCCGCGCCAGGCACCGCGGATTCGGGATGGCTCAACATGTAGCGCGCCAACCGGAAAGCCAATGTCGCCTTGCCGATGCCGCGCGGTCCGGCAAGGAGCCAGGCGTGATGCATCTTGCCCGAAGCCATGGCCTTGAGCAGCCGCGCTTCAGCCGTGGCATGGCCGCGCAGCGAATACCGGCGACGTGGGCCGGCGGACCCGTCGCGGACCTCGGTAAGGGACTCGGCCATGGTCACAACACGGCCCGCACATGCCGTTCGATCTGCTGTGCCACATCCTCAATGGAGCCTCCGGCATCGATCTGCCGGCAGCGGGCAGGTTCGGATTGGGCAATCAGCAGGAAGCCCTCGCGCAGCCGCTTGTGAAAGGCAAGCCCCTTGCGTTCAAAGCGGTCCTCCGCTTCACCGGCGCGGCCATCGGTCCGGCGCAGCCCGACGCGTGGGTCGAGGTCGAGGATCAGTGTCAGGCGCGGCCGCGTCGTGCCGACAATGCAACGCTCGAGGGCATCGATCAGTGCCATCGGACAGCCGCCGGCATAGCCCTGGTAGGCGCGGGTCGAGTCCATGAAGCGGTCGCACAGCACGATGGCACCGCGGGCCAGGGCCGGCCTGATGGTTTCGTGCAGGTGATTGTCACGTGCGGCATAGTTGAGCAGCGCCTCGGCTTCCGCCGTCCACCGCCCGGTCTCGCCGGACACCAGCAGGGCGCGGAGCGATTCGGCACCGGGCGAGCCACCCGGCTCACGGGTGGTGACCACGTCGCGGCCCTCGGCCAGCAACCGATCGGCCAGCAGCTTGACCTGGGTTGACTTGCCGCCGCCCTCGCCGCCTTCGAATGTCACGAAAATGCCTGTCACTTCAGCCGCCAAAGGCCATGATCAGAATGCTGTCGAACGCCTTGCGCCACATGTTGCCGGTGGCCTCAACCTGTCCAGAAGTCAGCACCGGAATCTCGGAGATTACCTGCCCGTCGGCGGCAAAGCGAACATAGCCCACCTTCTCGCCGGATCTCACCGGCGCCATCAGCGGCCCGGTATAGTGCAGCTGGATTTCCAGCCTTGCCTGTTCGTCAGGTGACAGCATCAGCCGCACGTCCTCCTGGGTCACGAGATCAACCCAGTTCGCGGTGCCGCCCCATACCCGGGCCCGCCCCACCCGATCACCGGCCGCATAGGCATTGACCAGCTTGAATTGCCGGAACCCCCAGTCGAGCAGCTTCTGCGCCTCCTGGCGGCGGTCCTTGAGCGAGCTCAGGCCCGCGATCACCATGATCAGCCGGCGGCCCTCACGCACGGCCGAGCCCACGAGTCCGTAACCGGCCTCCTTCGTGTAGCCGGTTTTCATACCGTCGGCCCCAGGATAGTCGGCCAGCAGCGGGTTGCGGTTCTGCTGCCTGATCTTGTTCCAGGTGAACTCCGGCTGGCTGTAATAAACATAGTACTCCGGGAAATTCTCGATAATGTATTTGGCGAGCGTCGCCAGTTCGCGCACGCTCATCTTGTGTTCGGGATCGGGCAGGCCAGTAGCGTTGCGGAACACGGCACTCTTCAACCCAAGCTCACGGGCGCGGGCCGTCATGCGCTGGGCGAAGGCCTCTTCCGATCCTGCCATTCCCTCGGCAATGGCAATACAGGCGTCATTCGCTGACTGGATGACAACTCCCTGAATCAGGTCCCTCAACTTTACGCGCGAATTGAGCTCGGCGTACATGGTCGAACCTCCCGACGCGGCGCCTCCCCGGCGCCAGGCGTTTTCGGTGATCAGGAACTCCTGGTCGAGCGTCAATGAACCGGATTTGAGGCCCTCGAAGACCATGATCATCGTCATGAGCTTGCTCATGCTCGCCGGCGGGACCGGCTCGTCGGCGTTTTTCTCGAAGAACAGCTTGCCGGATCTCGCATCGATCAGAATCGCGTTTCGGGCGAGGGTTTCGAAACTCGTCTGCTGGGCTGCCGCGGGCAGGCCCATTGTGAGGAGAACGAGTGCGAAAAGGAATGAAGCAGCGCCGCGCATGCCCGGCAGAGTAATGACGGGCAATGGCGAAATCAACTCGTGGCGAAGCGGCCGGACAGGTGTCAGAGATAGCTCTGGGCAACGATCACGCGTGCATCGCTGTGGCCCGAATGCACGACATGCTGGAGCGCCGCGCCCGCCTGCTCGGCACTGGCGATCGGTCCCAGGCGTACCCGGTAGACCATGCCTTGCGAGCCCTCGAGCGGCATGATCTGGACCGGCCCGACGGCCGCCAGTTCGGCGCGCATGCGTTCGGCATTGGCGGCACTGGCGAAGGTCCCCACCTGGACGAAATATCCGCCGTCGACGGCGGCGATCCGGAACGGGACATTGGATGGCGGCGCAGGCTTCGATTGCGCCAGGATGATCGGCGCAGCGGCGACCGGTGGCGCAACGGGCAGAGCTGACTTCGGTGGAGGCGCCGCAGCGATGAGTGTCGGACTGCCGCTTCGTCCATCGGCCCTGGCAATCATGCTGCGCAAGGGCGTGCCGCGCACGAGTTCGCGGTTCATTGCCACCAGGTGCCGGCCGTCATCGTCGAGGGGCGCCGGCCCGATATACTGCACCCGGACTTTTGCCTTGCCCTGATTCTTGAAGCCAAGCGCATCGGCGGAGCGCCTGGAAAGATCGATGATCCGTGTACCGACGAATGGGCCGCGGTCGTTGATTCGCACGATGACTTGCCGGCCGTTCTCCAGATTGGTAACCTTGGCATAGCTCGGCAGCGGCAGCGTTGCATGCGCTGCGGTCAGTTCATTCATGTCGAACCACTCGCCGTTCGATGTCTGGCGGCGATGAAACTGCGGCCCGTACCAGGAGGCAATGCCGGTCTTGTCATAGTCCGAGTCCTCCTTCGGCGTGAACCACCGCCCGGCCACCTGATAGGGTTTGCCGACATGGTAACGGCCCCCGCCTTTTGGCAATGGTCCCGTGCCCTTGTAGTAAGGGCTACCCTTGCCCGCGAAGGGATCGAGGGAGGCCGATTTCTTTGAACTGGAACAGCCCGCCAGCAGCAGGCCCGACAAGATGGCAACAACGGCAACAGCAAACGAACGGCGCATCCCCACTCACCCGACCTTTGGGCCCCCCGACCCATATCGGGTGTTGTCGCCGCGCCACGGTAAATACCGCGTTCAGAACCATGGTTAACGGATGCTTGTGCCGCTCAGTTCGCCGACGAGTCGGACTTCACGGTGCCTGACGGTGCGGGAGCCTCCGCCGCGACATCGGAGCCGTCGGTCTTGGCGCCGGCGTTGGTGACCGCCTCGGCCGGCCGCTGCGCCTCGCCAGCCGCCGGTGGAGCGGCCTGAGCGTCGGCGGATGCGGCAGCCGCCTTGTCCGTTCCGGCATCCCCTGGCGCCTTGGCGAGAAGTGCGCTCAAGCGGTCGAAGTTCTCGCGCGCCCGTTCGTTGCCTTTGTCGATCGACTGGCGATAGAGGTCCAGTGCCTTTTGCTTGTCCTGGGCAACGCCCCAGCCCATCTCGTACATGCCGCCGAGATTATTGAGGCCCCAGTGATCGCCCTGCCTGGCGGCGCGCTCGAACAGCGTGAAGGCCTTCGCCAGATCGCGCTCGCCGTCCTTGGCGTTGAGATAGAGCATGCCGAGATTGTTATCGGCGGCAGCCAGCCCCGCCTCGCTGGCACGCGTGTACCAGAGCTTTGCGTTTTCGAGGTCCTTCTGCACACCGACGCCGTTCTGGTAACAGTAACCGAGCCAGTTCTGTGCTTCGGCATGCCCCTGCCTGGCCGCACCCTCATAGAGACGGAACGCGCTCTCCGGACTCTTCTTGAGCCCCGGCGGCCCTTCGTGGAGGAGCCGTCCCAGCCTGAACTGGGCCTCGAGGTTACCAAGCTCACCGGCCTTCTTGTACCATTTGGATGCTTCGACGGGATTGCTTTCGGCGCCGGTGCCAGTCTCATAGGCCAGCGCTACGGCCATCATGGCCTCCTCGTCGCCGACCTTGGCCAGTTTCAGCTTCTTCTCGAAGGAGAGCGTGTCCAGCGTCTGGCCCATGGTGGGCGACAGGCCGGCAATGCCGATGCCGGCGGCAAGCAACAGGGGCGGCAAGAAACGCATAGATCGATACTCCACCTTCGAAAGCCCTGCTAAACCAGCAAAGGCGACACAATCCTGGCCTCCGTCGCTCTTCATTGCAGACGCTGGAATTCCTTGGTCTTGCAGAAGACAACGATGCAGCCCTTCACCTTCATGACGTCACCGTTGACCGTCATCTTCGCAGCATAGGTTCGCCCGTCATCAGGATTATAGATGGCGCCTTCCCAGTGCCCCTCCCCTGACGGCTGCATATCCTGCAGCAGCGACAGGCCGATCACGGGCCGCGAGCGTAGGGCGGGATTGGGGTTCTCCTTGTCAAGCTTGGGGTTGCCGTGCTTGTCGAGCGGCTTCTTGAGCGCGACAATCCTGCCGCAAAGCCCCTTGCCGCAGTTGCTAACCTTGACCGTCACCTTGCCGTCCGAAAGCCGCCAGAGACCGCTGGGATCGCCCGCCTGGGCCGGCAGGGCGGCGGTCAGCAGTACCGCAAACACTACAGGCGTTCTCAACATGCCCGATCTTCCCTCCATACCCAAGGCGTTCTCCGGTTGCGTTGCCGGTACGGAGAAGTTGGTCTAGATTCTGCTCCAAACCTCGACCCCGGAGTAAGCCAATGAACAGAGTCGCGCCACTCAGAACTGGAGCAACGTTTGACACGGACGAATGGCAATTGCGTGTCGACCTTGCGGCGGCATTTCGATTGGCGGTCCGGCACGATTGGCACGAGGCGGTGGCCAACCACTTCAGTCTGGCAACCAATCCGGAGGGGACGACGTTCCTTATGAACCCCCGGTGGAAGCACTTCACCCGCATCCGGGCTTCGAACCTGCTGCACCTCGACGCCGATGACAGATCGACCATGAGCCGCAGCGACGCGCCGGATATCACGGCTTGGTGCCTGCATGGCCGCCTGCACAAGAACCTGCCGCAGGCCCGCTGCATTCTGCATGTCCATCCGAAATACGCCACGGCCATCGCCTGTCTGCAGGACCCCGAGATCAAGCCGATCGACCAGACGACGGCGCGGTACTACAATCGGGTCGCCTATGATCTGGGATTCTCGGGAATGGCCAACTCCGAGGACGAGGGTGACCGGCTGGCCCGCCTGCTCGGTAACAAGAGCATCATGATGATGGGCAATCACGGCGTCCTGGTGACCGGCCTCACCGTGGCCGAGGCCTATGACCGGCTCTACTACCTCGAGCGCGCCTGCCAAACGCTGGTGCTCGCCTACGCGACTGGGCAACCGCTTCATGTCATGTCGCATGACGTGGCCGAACGGACCGCCCGCGAATGGGAGGAGTATGGCGGCCAGGACATCGCCCACTTCGAGGAGATGAAGCATGTCCTCGATGCTGAGGACCCGAGCTACGCTGAGTAGTTCTAGCCCACGGGAACGATGACGATCTCGACACGCCGGTTGAGCGCCTTGCCATCCGGAGTCGCATTGCTGGCAATCGGCCGGCTCTCACCTAGTCCCTGAACGCCGAGGCGCCCGGGGTTGACCTGCTGCGACGTCAGGTACTGGGCGACAGACCCGGCCCGGCGCTGCGACAGGTCATAGTTGTAGCTGTCGGAGCCATCGCTGTCGGTGTGGCCGTAGACATCGACTCGGGTGCGGTCGAATTCGTTGAGAACGATCGCTACCGAGTTGAGCGTGTCGTAGAACTGCGGCTTGATCTCTGAGCGGTCGGTATCGAACGTGATATTGCTCGGCATGTTGAGGATGATGTTGTCGCCCTGGCGGGTTACCGATACGCCGCTGCTTGCCAGGCGCTGCCTCAGCTTGGCTTCCTGATTGTCCATGTAGGCGCCAATACCGCCGCCGGCGAGGGCTCCGACGCCGGCACCGATCAGGGCCGCGGTTCCGGTCTTGGCCTTGGTGGTGGAGCCAACGATTGCCCCGGCTCCGGCGCCGATCAGCGCACCCGCGCCTGCCCCGACAGCCGTGTTCGAGACCTTCTGCTCTCCGGTGAATGGATCGGTTGAACAGGCGGACAGGAACACGCCGGTAGCGGCGATCACCAGAAGTTTACGCATGAGTAGTCCCCGATTGAAATGTGAACCGCGCTTGTGCGTCGCGAATTTGCGTAAACTGTGGCAGAAGCGGTTAATGCTCCATTAAGCATAAGTGGCCGCCCTTTGGGACGGCCACGGCAGTGCGTCAGGGAGTCCCTGCTCAGGCGCCGGTCGGGGCAGCCGGCATGTTGCGCTCGGCCATGAACCGCTCGAATTCTTCCTTGTCCTTGGCGCGGCGGACCCGCTCCATGAACTCGGCAAAGGCCTTCTGGTCTTCTTCGAGCTTGCGCCGCATTTCATCGAGCTTGGCGAGTTCGGCAGCCTTGTATTCCTCGAAGGCATGGTTGCCGCTGTTGGCGCGAAGCACGTCACCCGCGTGGCTCCAGGCTTTGAAATGTTCTGACATGGTTTTGCCTTTTCCCTTCCAAGCGGCCCACGGTACCTCGCCGTCGGCCGAACCTTTCCACAACTCGCCCTTCTTCAGCTTCCAGAAGAGGGCGACCAGGCCGATCGGCCAGAATGCGGCAAAGCCAACCACGATCGCGCCGATCTCCCAGCCCGACCACTTGTCCTTGCCCCATGCGCATGACTTGCGGGTGCCATGCTCGCCAGGAGCGCCCCCTTCCCATGCACCAGCTGCACTTTGCATCACGCACCTCCATGTTAATGTGACGAACATTCACATGGTTGGAGCGGCGGCGCTCTTCAAGACCCCTTCGACCGATTTTCCCGCGGATGCAGACCGGCATCCTTCAGGAAGGCATCAACGGCGGTCCGCGACAGTTCCCCGGCATCCATGACGCTGACGGCCCCCGCGGCGATCAGGCCGGCCATGCCGTGGCTGAAGGCCCAGATCTTGAGCGCCAGGGCCCGGCTCTCGCCCTCGCCGGCCCCCAGCCGGCGCACGGCTCCCTGCAGTGCCCCGAAGGCCCGCGCCCCGGCTTCGGCCACCGGTGCGCCAACCTGCGGCAGGCCTGAGGAAAACATGGCCTGATAGAGGCCCGGCTCGTCGAGGGCGAAGCCGTAATAGGCGGGGCCCATCCGGCACAGCGCCTCATAGGGGTCGGCGACACCGGCAACGCTGGTCTCCAGGCGCTCGCGCAGCAGCCGGAAGCCCTCCTCGGCGGTGGCCTCTATGAGGGCATTGCGGTCACGGAAATGCCGGTAGGGTGCGCTGGCGCTGACGCCGGCCTCCCGGGAGGCCTCATTGAGAGTGAATCCCAGGGGGCCGTGCTCGGCGATGAGTTTGCGGGCGGCAGCAATTAGGGCCTCTTTGAGGTTGCCATGATGATAGCCCGGGCGGCGGAAATGCTGATGGTGCCGCGGGTCCTTCCAGCTCATGGGTGCGGCAGCCCTTCGGCGCTGGGGCGGGTGCTAGTCGTCGCGGTAGACGCGCTCGCGGCGCTCGTGCCGCTCCTGCGCCTCGATGGAAAGCGTGGCGATGGGCCGGGCATCGAGCCGGCGCAGCGAGATCGGCTCACCGGTCTCCTCGCAGAAACCGTAGGAGCCATCGTCGATCCGCTTCAGGGCGGCGTCGATCTTGGCGATCAGCTTCCGCTGCCGGTCGCGGGTGCGCAGTTCCAGCGAGCGATCGGTCTCGGTCGAGGCCCGGTCGGCAATATCGGGAAGTATATTGTTCTCGTCCTGCAGGTGATTGAGGGTTTCCCGGCTCTCCCGCAGGATATCCTCCTTCCAGGCCAGCAACTTCTGCCGGAAGTACTCACGCTGCCGTTCATTCATGAACGGCTCGTCTTCGCTGGGTGTGTAGTCTTCTTCGACTTCAATCGCCATGAAAGACCTTCCCTAAAGTGAAAGGAGCAAAACCCCTTCTCTTGTGGAGCGGGCTTATAGCTGGCCGCATTTGCTTCGACAATAGCCGATGTCGTTTAAGGCTTCGTTTCAGACGGTTCTTCGGACGGGGCCTCAGCCGGCTCTTCGGGAAGGTCCATGTCGAGCGGCATCTGCGTCTCGGTGCCGTCGAGCGGGTCTTCGTCGTCGCGGAGCAGATCGTCGGATTTCGGCATGGGTATGACGAAATCAGCCGGCACGCTGCTGTCCAGCAGGCCGGCTGCCTTGAGTTCGGCAACGCCGGGGAGATCGGCAGGACTGGCGAGGCCGAAATGCACCAGGAATGCCTCGGTCGTCCCGTAAGTGACCGGCCGGCCCGGCGTCTTGCGCCGGCCGCGCATCCTTACCCAGCCGATGTCCACCAGCTGGTCGAGCGTTCCCCGGGAGATGGCTACGCCACGGATGTCCTCGATCTCGGCCCGGGTCACCGGCTGGTGGTAAGCAACGATCGCCAATGTCTCCAAGGCGGCGCGAGACAACTTTCGCTGTTCCTGGTGCTCGCGGCGCAGCAGGAAGCTCAGGTCCTCGGCAGTCCGCAGCATCCACTTGCCCGCCACTTCGACGATGTTGACACCGCGGTGGGCATAGTTGGCCTGGAGGTCGCGCAGCAGAGCAGCCGCATCGGCGCCTTCCGGGAGATGCCGGGCGATGTCGGCGAGCGCCAGCGGCCCGTCGGCAGCGAACAGGATCGCCTCCATGATCCGCAGGCTCTGATCGCGGTTGGCGCGCGGGTGCGGTGTCACGTTGGCCGCCACATCGGCCACGCTCTCTTCGGGGCCCCCGTCCGGCATTTCCAGTGCAACATTTCCCATTCTATCACCGTGTGCTTAGGCGGCCGGCTTGCGGCGCATGTAAATCGGTTCAAACGCCGCCGCCTGGCGGATTTCAACCGTCCCCTCACGCGCCAGTTCCAGCGTGGCGGTGAAACTCGACGCAAGTACCGACGGCCGGAGCCGTGGTTCCTGCAGGTAGTGTACGAGCCAGCGGTCGAGCGCGTCCCACTCATCCATCCGGCCGATGAGCCGCTCCAGCGCGGCGCGTGCCTCCTTGATCGACCACACCGGCTGGCGCCTGACCGTGTAGCTCTGGTGGCGCACCCGCTTCTGCCGCCGCTCCGCATAGGCTTTCAAAAGGTCAACCAGCGTGTCGCCGTGGATGCGGGTCGTTTCGACCACCAGCGGCTCCGGCGCACCACGGGCGAAGACATCGCGCCCCAGCCGGTTGCGCGCCATGAGCTGGGCGGCCGCCTCGCGCATTGCCTGCAGCCGCTGCAGGCGGAAGGCGAGAAGCTGCGCCATGTCCTCGGCCGGGGTTTCCTCGCTGCCTGGCAGGGCCGGGAGCAGCAGGCGCGACTTGAGATAGGCAAGCCAGGCAGCCATCACCAGATAATCGGCGGCCAGTTCGAGGCGGCGGATGCGCGCTGCCTCGATGAAGGTCAGATACTGCTCGGCCAGCGCCAAGATCGAAATCTGTGCGAGGTCAACTTTTTGCGCGCGCGCCAGTTCCAGCAGCAGATCGAGCGGTCCCTCGAAGCCCTGCACATCGACGATAAGCGTCTCGGCAGCCGCATCCGCGCCGGGAGCGGTGCGCACCGGGCCCTGGCCATCCGGCCAGGTCGCTTCCGCGCTGGTGTTGTCGTGGGTCAAACTGTCTCCTCGCTACGCCCGCCCTTTGTCCGGATTGCGGCGTGATTCGTCGCGCTGCTTGCGCAATTTATCCCCAAATATTGCCAGCCGCGAGAGTCCCCGCCCGGTCTCAGGCGGCCTCAGCCAATTGCGCCTTGGTCAGCCGGTCGAGGTCGACAAGCTGTCGCGCCAGCGCCTCAAAGCGGGCCAGCGGCACCATATTCGGGCCGTCGGATGGGGCATTGTCCGGATCCTGGTGGGTCTCGATGAAGACGCCGGCGACGCCAACGGCCACGGCGGCCCGGGCCAGCACCGGCACCATCCGCCGGTCGCCGCCCGAGGCGGTGCCCTGGCCACCCGGCTGCTGCACCGAATGGGTGGCATCGAAGATGACCGGACAGCCGGTTTCGGCCATGATCGGCAATGACCGCATGTCGGACACCAGCGTGTTGTAGCCGAAACTTGCGCCGCGTTCGGTCAGCAGGATGTTGGGATTGCCGCTGTCGGCGATCTTGGCCGCGACGTTCGGCATGTCCCAGGGCGCCAGGAACTGGCCCTTCTTCACGTTGACGGTCTTGCCGGTCCGCGCCGCCGCGATCAGCAGGTCGGTCTGGCGGCACAGGAAGGCCGGGATTTGCAGGATGTCGACGACGTCCGCCAGCATCGTGCATTGCTGCGCCTCGTGCACGTCGGTGAGGATCGGTATGCCGAGTTCCCTGCGCAGGCCGGCAAAGACCGGCAGAGCGGCGTCGAGGCCAAGTCCGCGACGGCCGCTCAGGCTGGTGCGGTTCGCCTTGTCGAATGAGGTCTTGTAAACAAATCCGACGCCCAGCCGGTTGCAGATGTCCTTGAGGGCCACGGCCATCATGAACGCGTGCTCGCGCGACTCAAGCTGGCACGGCCCGGCGATGAAAGCCAGCGGCAGACGATTGCCGAACCTCACGCCATTCACGTCAACGGTTGGATTGATCTTCATCACCAAGCACCATACGCGTTCCGCCATCCATGACCGGCCGCCGCTGCGCCGGAAGGTCTGGCAGAACGTCTCGCAAATCATTCAATGCTGCGTCCATAGCGCGCTTAATGGGCCGTCGGCAAAATGAATGCAACGGCCCATTCAGGCCGGGCCAGTTCCTTCGGTTGCAGTTAGTGGCGAAAGTCAGCGTTGAACTTATCGGTGCCATATCAGCCGGCTAGACGAAAGTCTGTGACTTATATCACCCCTTGTGCCGTCTTCTCCGGCCTTCTAACTCCACGACCGGTATGCGGATGCCCTTCTCCTTAAAGGCCTTGTCGACGGCGATGCGGATCTCGCTGGCGACGAAAACGGCCTCAAACACATCGCCGACATGGGCCTTCAGATCGAAGTTCATGCCGAGTTCGCCGAAACCGATGAACAGGGCGGTGGCCGGGGGATGGCTCAGCACGGCGCGATGGGCATTGGCGATTTCGGTCAGGAGCCTGCAGATTTCGGCCGGGTCGTTCCCATACTCAACGGTCACCATAACCGAGAACCGTCCGGCCGCGTCGCCATAGGTCCAGTTGCGCACCGGTTCGGTGATCAGCAGGGAATTGGGAATGATGATGGTGCTGCGGTCAAAGGCTTCAATAGTTGTCGAGCGGACATTGATGCGCTTGACGATGCCATCGCCCGCCGAAAGCGAGATCCAGTCGCCCGCCCGGATCGGCCGCTCGGCCAGGAGGATAAGGCCGGACACGAAGTTGTTGACGATCGATTGCAAACCGAAACCGATGCCGACGCCCAGGGCGCCGGCAATGATGGCGAGGTTGGAGAAGTCGAGCCCTGCTGCGGTCAGCGCGAAGGCCCCGGCCAGGATGTAGCCGGCATAGCTCGCACCTGTGGAGATCGAGTCGCGCACACCCTTGTCGAGCTGTGTGTTGGCGAGCACCCGGGAATCGAGCCAGCGGATCAGGAACCGCGTCAGGGCGATGCCGCCCGCGGCGATCAGCACGACCAGAATGACCGACCATAGGGATACGGTCACATTGCCAACGCTGAAGCCGAATACGGCCGTGTTGAACAGTGAGCGGAAGTCCACCCAGGTCACGGTCCACTGCAGGAACAGGAGCGGCAGGCCGACAATCACCAGCAGCAGGTCGACCAGCGTTCTGAAGAACAGGCCGAGCCGGGCAATGCCGCGTTCGCTGAAACCGCCGACCCGGCGCAGGAAGCGCCCGAACGGCGTCGCCGGGTCGACGCTGGCGGCAACAGCTGCATCGGAGAGATGGCGCAGCAGGAGCAGCAACAGGACCAGCACTGACGTGTCGAACAGCTGGTGTACGACATAGCTTGCGAATGCGACATATCCCAGCAGCAATGCCAGCGCCGACACCGCCAGCAGCAGCCACGCGAAGGGCTTGAGCGCTGCCATCCAGCCGAAATAGGACACTCTCGCCTCGCCGGCCGGCCGCTCTTCCCGGCCGCGCAAAGAAACGAGCATGAGGGCCTGCAACACAAGCATTGCTGCGGCCGAAATGGCCGATTGTCCGATGGTGTTCGAGACCGGCAGGTAAAGCCTGTCGGTAAGCGTCAGAAGGCCGCTGGTCAGTGCCGACACGGTGGCCGCCGCCGTGAACAGAAGCGGGAAGCGCGCGGCGGCGGCATCATCGATGTCAATGAGGCGCCAAGTGGGGTCGCGCGGCGCACACAGCCGCCTCACCAGGACCGCCAGCACGACGATCTTGACGATCACCCCGCCCAGCACTGCAAATACGAGATGCAGCCGAGCCGTGACGAGATTGCTGACATCGAGTGCGAGCAGAACGAGAAACTCGCTCGCCAGGACGAACACGGCCACCAGCAGCACTGCCCGGACGACGCGCCACAGGCGGTCGATCTCGTGCGGTGGCCGGCCGGCAAACAGCTCCGGGTCGTCCCATCGCTGCAGGCGGCGATTCAACAGGAGATAGACTCCATAAAGTGCGCCGAATCCCGTGGGGATGATGATCAGCCCGCCAAAACTGCCTTCGGCGGCGACTTCACTCCACCAGTTGGCGAACAGCGTGCCGAGACGCTGCCAGAGCTGACCGGCGCCAACCGCCGTGTCGTACCAAAGCGTCGGATTGAGAATGGACCGGCTGCCGGTGAAGATTCGCGCAAAGAACAGATCGCGCTGCAGCGAAGCGGCACGGCCGGACGCCTGCTCGGCCTCGACTGCAATCACTTCCAGCTGTTTCCTGGCCGCCTGGAGCCGCCCCAGCGCCGTATGCAGTGCGGCACGCTGTTCGGCGATGGCCGGCGCCTCCGCCTCCGATTGGTCGGGGGGTGCGCCAAGCCGGTCAATCTGCTGGGTGATGTTGCTGATGGGATCGGCAAGCCGCAATGCCTCCTGCAGGGCTCGGGCCCGTGCGTCCTCGAGGAGCCTCCGGTCGTCGGTCAGCTGCTGGTCGGTCACAGCCGGATTGCGCAGGTCATTGTCGATGCGCTGCAGGTCGGCGCGCAGAGACTGGATCAAGCGTTCGGAAGCGCCGGCGAAGTCCTGCGCCCGGACCTCGCCGGGCAGCAATAGGGGCAACAGCAGGAGCAGGCAAATCAGGCGAAGGCTATGGGCGATCCGTTCCGCCAATGCCTACACCAGCCGGCTTTGCTCGACGGCCGCTGCAATGAAGGACGCGAACAGCGGGTGCGGCTCAAAGGGGCGCGATTTGAGTTCCGGGTGATATTGCACGCCGATAAACCAGGGGTGGTCAGGGTATTCGATCGTTTCCGGCAGCAGGCCATCGGGAGACATTCCGGCAAACCGCATCCCCGCCTGTTCCAGGCGCTGACGGTAATCGGTGTTGACCTCGTAGCGATGGCGATGGCGTTCGGAAATGCGGGTTGCATCATAGATCGCGGCAATCTTGCTGCCGCGCGCCAATACCGCCTCGTAGGCGCCAAGCCGCATGGTGCCGCCAAGATCGCCCCCGTCCTTGCGGATCTCGAGTTCGTTGCCCTTCATCCATTCGGTCATGGTTCCAACCACAGGTTCGGTCGTCTCGCCGAATTCGGTCGAACTTGCATTGGTGATGCCGCAGAGATTGCGCGCGGCTTCGATGCAGGCCATCTGCATGCCGAAGCAAATGCCAAAATATGGCACCTTTCGGGTCCGCGCGAAGGCTGCCGCCCGGATCTTGCCCTCCGCGCCGCGCTCGCCGAATCCGCCAGGCACCAGAATTCCATGATAGGCTTCCAAATAGGGCGCAGGGTCTTCCTTCTCGAACACCTCGCTCGCGATCCAGTCGAGGTTGACCTTCACCTTGTTGGCGATTCCGCCATGAATCAACGCCTCCTTGAGCGATTTGTAGGCGTCAAGCAGCCCGGTGTACTTGCCGACGATAGCGATGTTGACCTCACCCTCGGGATGGGTGATGCGCTGCATGATCTCAGTCCAGCGCGACAGGTCGGGCTCCCTGGCCTGCGGGATTGCGAAGGCGTCAAGAACCTCGCGGTCGAGTCCCTCGGCATGGTAGGCGCGGGGGACGTCATAGATATTGCCGACATCAAGCGCCTGAATGACGGCTGAGGGCCGGACGTTGCAGAACAGCGCGATCTTCTTGCGTTCGCTGAGCGGGATTTCGCGGTCGGCCCGGCACAGCAGGATATCGGGCTGGATGCCGATGGAGCGCAGCTCCTTCACCGAATGCTGGGTCGGCTTGGTCTTGAGTTCCCCGGCGGTCGGGATGTAGGGCAGTAGTGTCAGGTGGATGTAGATGCAGGCGCCGCGCGGCCGTTCCTGGCCGAACTGCCGGATGGCCTCGAAGAACGGCAGGCCCTCGATGTCGCCGACGGTGCCACCGATTTCGACGAGGACGAAATCGAAACCTTCGTTGCCGGAACCGATGAAGTCCTTGATAGCATCGGTGACATGCGGGATGACCTGGACGGTGCCGCCCAGATAGTCGCCGCGCCGCTCCCGGGTGATGATATCCTGATAGATGCGGCCGGTCGTGATGTTGTCGTGCCGGTTGCAGGACCGCCCGGTGAAGCGCTCGTAATGTCCCAGGTCGAGGTCGGTCTCGGCCCCGTCATCGGTGACAAAGACTTCACCGTGCTGATAGGGGCTCATCGTGCCCGGATCGACATTGAGATAGGGGTCGAGCTTGCGCAGGCGAACGGAGAAGCCCCGCGCCTGCAACAGCGCTCCAAGCGCTGCCGAAGCCAGCCCCTTGCCGAGGGAAGACACCACGCCGCCGGTGATGAAGATGTACCGCGCCATGGGACTTCACCCTACCCGTTTGCCCAAACGATTCGTAGCCCGGAAACGGAAGTTCCCGGGTGCTGTGGAAAGCTGTGAAGCACTTACTGTGAAACCGGGACTTGCGGGCCCGCCGGTGCCTGTGGGGCAAGTTGCGGCAAGGCGCTGCCTTCGCCGGTGGTGCCGCCTGTCGGCGCAGCCGGCTGGCTGTCACCTGCCGGTGCCGAAGCGCGGTCAAACACCGAGCCACTGTCGCGGTGGGTCGAGATATAGGTCAGCGCTATCGAGGTGGCGAAGAAGGCCACCGCCAGATAGGCCGTCGCCCGCGTCAGCGCATTGCCGACTCCGCGCGCGGTAAACAACGAACCGCCACCGCCGCCGCCAATACCGAGGGCCCCGCCCTCCGAGCGCTGCAGCAGAACGACGCCGATGAGCGCGATGGCAATGATGAGGTGAACGACCAAAATGACAGTTTCCATGGGCGGCCCTGGCGAGCTGAGAACTGGGGAGCGTTTAACCGCAATATGGGTGCCGCGCAACCACCGTCAACCGGGTTTGGCTATCGGTTCCATGCGGTAGCGGAAGGTACAGCGCGGCGCCCCGGCCATGATCGTGTGCTGCCGTTCTAGCTTGATCCTGGGGTCGTAACCCTCGCAGAACGTCCCGTCCCGGTTGCATGACAGCAGATGGCCTATGTCGCCCAGTCCCATCTCCCGGTACGTCTCGGCGTAACGACAACGCAAAACATCGAAGTCGAATTGTGTGTCATTGGCCTCCAAAACCTCGATTTCAAGGGCGCCGTCATGCGTCCAGAAGTCGTAAAGTCTGATGAAGTCGGCCATCGATGTCACGCCGCCCGGTGCCTTAGCGGCAAAGGCCTTGCCTTCGGCAATCGCCGCCTTCCTGACAGCCGCATCAAGGATGTCGCGGGCCGTTTCCTCACCGAGGCGCGCCGCCATCTCGCGATAGATCGGACCGATCACCTGGGCCTGTATCTGCCGCTTGAGGAGGGTCGGAAGCTCTTTTATCTCAGCCATTTACGCATAGGCCCTGATTATTCCCATGAAGTCTTGTGCCTTGAGGCTGGCGCCGCCCACCAGTGCCCCATTGACGTTCACGACAGCCATGAGTTCGGCGGCATTGGCCGGCTTGACCGATCCTCCGTAGAGAATGCGCAGGGCATTCCCCTCTGTTTTCAAGAGCTTGCCAAGCTCACTACGGATATGGGCGTGCACTTCGGCAACCTCTGCGGCGGTGGGGGTCAAACCCGTTCCGATCGCCCAAACAGGCTCATAGGCCAGCACGGTGTTGCCTGCTGAAGAACTGGAGGGAACCGATTCAACGATTTGTTTTGAAACGATATCCAGAGTCTCGCCTGCTTTCCTTTGTTGCAGGGTCTCGCCGATGCAGATGATGCTCACCAGGCCAGCCCGGTGCGCCGCTTCTGCCTTGCGGCGCACCATCCGGTCGTCCTCGCCGTGGTCGGTTCGCCGTTCCGAATGTCCGACAATCACGGCGCGGCAGCCGCAATCTACCAGCATTTCCGCGGAGATATCGCCGGTATGGGCACCGCTGGGGTTCCAGTGACAATCCTGGCCGCCAATGGCTATCAGGTCGCCATCGAGCGCGGCGACGGCGCGTGCGGCAAGGGTCGCCGGGGGGCAAACAATGACATCACAAGCGGGCCTTGCGACGGCGAGCATTTCGGCCAATGACCGCATTTCGACCAGCGAGGCAGCCGTGCCATTCATCTTCCAGTTCCCAACCACCAGGGCCCTGATGCCGCCACCTGCCATCTTGTCCTCTTGTCCTGACGCTGTTCCGGCCTCATAGCAGAGCAATGGTTGGCTTGCGAGGCCCAAGGCGCCTACCTATGATGCGCGCCGCCGCGCAGGACTGAGGGAAAGGAAGACGAGCAGATGATGGATGCATTGCGCCGTGCGGCCCAGGGCTGGACCGCAAAGATTCTGATCGCCCTGCTCGTGATCAGTTTCGCGGTCTGGGGCATCGCGGATGTGTTCCGGGGCTTCAGTGGCGGCACGCTTGCCAATGTCGGTTCGCAGGAGATTTCCACGCAGCAGTTTGCCGAAGTGTTCCGGCAGACACTGCAGAACTATTCGCGCCAGGTCGGCGAGACAATAACGCCGGAGAGAGCCAGGGAAATGGGCCTGGATCAGCAGGTATTACGCGAAATGATCCGTGGCGCGGCCGTTCTGTCGCAGGCGAACAGCCTCAAGCTGGCCATTGGCGATGCCCAGATTGCCGCCGATATCGCCCGCAATCCCAATTTCATTGACTCTCAGGGCAAGTTCGATCCCGAGCTGGTCAAGAGTTTCCTGCGCCGGTCCGGCCAGTCGGAGGCGTCGTTCCTGGCCGGAGAGCGTGAGCAACTCTTGCGTTCAGCAATCGGCGATACAGCCCAGGCGGACGTGGCGCTGCCGAAGGCCATGATCGAGGCTGCCTCACTCCATGCCAACGAGCAGCGCGACGCCCGCTACTTTGTTGTGAAAGCCGCAAGCGCCGAGGTGGCCCAGCCCAGCGAAGAGGAGATCAAGAAGTATTACGAGGCGAATCCTGTGAAATATACGGCCCCGGAATACCGCAGCCTGGCAGTCCTCTATGCCGAACCCTCCGATGTTGCGCCGGGAATCCATGTGAGCGAAGACGACATCAAGGCCGGGTACGAGAAGTACAAGGCCGAGTTTTTCACTCCGGAGCGGCGCACCCTCCTGCAGACCACGTTTGCGTCGGTCGAAAAAGCGGCCAAAGCGCGCACGAGAATTGCCAACGGCGAGGATTTCCTGGCCATCGCCAAGGAGCGCGGCTTCAGCGAACAGGATGCGACATGGGCGGACCGGACGGCATCCGATATCCTCGATCCGGCGATTGCGGCGGCCGCATTTTCGCTCAATGAAGGCGAACTCAGCCAGCCGGTCGAAGGCAGATTGGCCGTGATGCTGCTTAAGGTCATCAAAGTGACGCCCGAACACCAGCAAAGCCTCGATGAGGCGCGTGCGGCGATTGCCAAGCGCCTGCAACTGGACAGAGCCAGGGAGGAACTGCGCGGCATCTATGACAGTGTCGAGGACGCGCGTGCTGCCCAGACATCATTTGAAGAGATCGCCAAGACCGCCAATATCGGCTTCGTGCTGGTTCCTGCCATCGACTCCGCCGGCAAGGACAAGGATGGCAAGGCCGTATCGTTGCGACATGCGGACGATCTGGTGCGCCTCGCCTTTCGGACGGATGTCGGTGTCGAGAATGATGCCATCCAGACAGACGATGACGGTTATGTCTGGTACGAGGTGCGCGAAGTCGTACCTTCGCAGGTGAGACCCTTCGAAGACGTGAAGGACAAGGTCCGGGGCGATCATCTAGCCGACAAAGTCCGCGAAATCGCGATCGGCAAGGCCAAGACGCTTGCAGACAAGGGCAATTCGGGCAGCAGCCTCGAGGATCTCGCAAGGGAAGCCGGCGCTGACATCAAGACAGTGCAGGGCCTCAGGCGCAGCGAGACCTCACAGGACTTCGATGCGGCAGCCGTGACGGCCCTGTTCAGCGTGCCTGAGAATGGTTTTTCCTTCGCGCCCGAGGCTGATGGGCAAAGCGCCAAAGTCATCCAATCGCAGGCGGTGCTTGCCCCGCCCTTCGACAGCAATTCTGCGGAGGCAGCCGGCCTCGGCCGCTCGCTTGCCCAGGCGGCCGGCGCCGATCTTCTGGGTAGCTATTTGTCGAGCCTGCAGACTCAGGTCGACATCACCGTCAACGAAAACCTCTGGCGAAACATCACCGGTAGTCCGCAGCAGTAACTCCGTGATCTCCTTTTCTGACCAGAGCGCCAAGCATGCTTGTTTCACCGGAATTCGACGCTTTCGCCCGGCTTTATGACGCGGGCGATGCCCAAATCGTGTCAACCCGTCTTGTTGCCGACCTGGAAACGCCGGTCTCGGCCATGCTCAAGCTGGCCCGCAACAGCCGCTATTCGTTCCTGCTGGAATCGGTCGAGGGCGGGGCGGTGCGCGGCCGCTACTCGATCATCGGCATGCGGCCCGATCTGATCTGGAAGGTCACGGACGGCAAGGCCTTCGTCAATCGCCGGGCACTGTTCGATCCCGACGGCGACTTTACCGCCCTGCCCCAGGCACCCCTGGAGAGCCTGCGCCAGCTCCTCAAGGAGAGCCACATCGCACTGCCCCAAGGCGCTCCGCCCATGGCAGCCGGTGTCTTCGGCTATATGGGTTACGACATGGTGCGGTTGATGGAGGATCTGCCACCACCAAACCAGGATACCCTGGGACTCCCGGATGGCATGATGATCCGCCCGACCATCATGGCGATCTTCGATGCGGTCAAGGACGATGTCACGGTGGTGACGCCGGTTTATCCGGAAGAGGGCATCAGCGCCAAAGCTGCCTATGCCCGTGCCATGGAGCGGCTGTCCACGGTCGTGGAGGCACTCGACCGCCCGCTCGACCACGGTTTTGCCGGGCGTGCTGACACGCCACCCCTCCGGAGCCCGCGATCGAACACCACACCTGAAGGCTATGAGCAGATGGTCCTCGCCGCCAAGGAATACATCGCGGCGGGCGATATCTTCCAGGTGGTCCTGTCACAGCGTTTCGAAACCGACTTCACCTTGCCGCCCTTCGCGCTTTACCGCTCGCTTCGGCGGGTCAACCCCTCGCCCTTCCTGTACTATCTCGACTTCGATCGCTTCTCGGTGATCGGCTCAAGCCCCGAGATCCTGGTCCGGGTCAGGGATGGCAAGGTAACAATCCGCCCCATCGCCGGAACCCGCCGCCGCGGCGAAACGCCGGCCGAGGACCGGGCCCTGGCGGAGGAGCTTCTTGCGGACCCCAAGGAACGCGCCGAACACCTGATGCTGCTCGATCTCGGCCGCAATGATGTCGGCCGCGTCTCGGAAATCGGCTCCATCCGCGTTACCGATCAGTTCATTCTCGAGTATTACAGCCAGGTGATGCATATTGTCTCCAATGTCGAAGGCAAGCTGCGCCCCGAGTTTGATGCCATTGACGCACTGGTCGCCGGCTTTCCTGCGGGTACCGTTTCCGGCGCTCCCAAGGTGCGGGCCATGCAGATCATTGACGAGCTTGAGCCCGAGAAGCGTGGAGTTTACGCCGGGTGTGTCGGTTACTTTTCGGCAGATGGCGAAATGGACACGTGCATCGTGCTCCGCACCGCCATCATCAAGGACGGCAAGATGTATGTGCAGGCGGGCGCAGGTGTCGTGGCCGACTCCGTCCCCGCCAGCGAACACCAGGAGTGCGTGAACAAGGCCAAGGCACTGTTTCGGGCCGCGGAGGAAGCCGTGCGCTTCGCCGGCCGCGCCGGGAGGGGACAATGATCATCCTCATCGACAATTACGACAGCTTCACCTGGAACCTCTACCACTTCCTCGGCGATCTGGGCGCGGAAACCGTGGTTCACCGCAATGACAGGATCAGCGTTGGCCAGGTCATCTCTGCCAACCCCCAGGCCATCGTCCTCTCGCCGGGCCCATGCACGCCAAACGAGGCGGGGATCTGCCTCGAGCTGATTGCCAAGGCCGCGCCTGCGATCCCCATCTTCGGCGTCTGCCTGGGCCACCAGGCTATCGGCCAAGCCTTCGGCGGCAAGGTCATCCGGGCCCCACATCTCATGCATGGCAAGCTGTCGACCATTCACCATGGCGGCAAGGGGGTTTTCCGCGATGTCCCGCCGGATTTCGAAGGAACCCGCTATCATTCGCTGATTGTCGAGCGGGCGACACTGCCCGACTGTTTGGAGATTACCGCCGAAACCGACGGGCTGATCATGGGTCTCCAGCACAAGACCCTGAATGTGCATGGGGTGCAGTTTCATCCCGAAAGCATTGCCTCGCAGCACGGGCACGGGATATTGAGGAACTTCCTGGAGCTAGCCGGGGCATTGCCATGAGTGACCTGAAACCGCTGATCGCCAAGGCCGCGAATGGCCAGCCGTTGACACGGGCCGAGTCCCGCGAGGCCTTCAATATCCTGATGTCCGGCGAGGCAACGCCGGCGCAAATCGGCGGCTTTCTGATGGCGCTGCGGGTACGCGGAGAGACCGTGGATGAGATCACCGGGGCCGTCGAGGTCATGCGCGAGAAGATGACGCGGGTGAACGCGCCGGCCGACGCCATCGACATTGTGGGAACGGGGGGTGATGCCTCGGGATCCTACAACATATCGACGTGTGCGGCGTTCATCGCGGCGGGGGCAGGTCTCAAGGTTGCCAAACACGGCAATCGTGCGCTCTCCTCCAAGTCCGGCGCGGCCGATGTGCTGATGGCTCTCGGGGTCAAGGTCGACCTGCCGCCAGAGCGCATAGCCCAGTGCATCGATGAAGCGGGTATCGGTTTCATGTTCGCGCCTGCCCACCATTCCTCCATGAAACATGTGGGCCCGTCGCGGGTTGAACTCGGCACCCGAACCATCTTCAATCTTCTGGGCCCGTTGTCCAACCCGGCGGGCGTCAGGCGGCAAGTGACCGGCGTCTTTGCCAGGAGCTGGGTCGAACCCCTCGCCAAGGTGCTTGGCAATCTCGGCTGCGAGCGGGCCTGGATCTGCCATGGTGAAGGCGGCTTCGACGAAATCGTGCCGACAGGCGTGACTTGGATTGCCGAGCTTGCGGATGGCAAAGTCACCACCCACGAGGTGACTCCTGAATCCGTCGGCGTGAGCCGGGCCGCCATTGCCGATCTCAAGGGCGGCGACGCGGCCCACAACGCCGATGCTTTGCGTGGCGTGCTTGCCGATCAGAAGGGGGCATTCCGTGACGCAGCAGTCATGACGGCTGCAGCAGCGCTCCTGGTCGCGGGCAAGGCTGCGGATCTCCGCAATGGCATGGAACTTGCCGAGCAATCCATCTCCGGCGGAATGGCCCATGCCGCGCTTGAACGCCTGATCGCGGTCGCCAGCGTCTGATGACAACGATTCTGGACAAGATCGCAGCCTACAAGCGGGAAGAGGTGGCCCGTGCCAAAGCGGAGATCCCGGAACGCGCGCTCGAGGTGATGGCGCTCGATGCGCCGCCGGTCAGAAGCTTCTCCGGCGCACTGCAACAGCGCATTGATGCCGGGCAATGGGCGTTGATCGCCGAAATCAAGAAAGCGAGCCCGTCCAAGGGGCTGATCCGCGGCGATTTCAACCCGCCACAGTTGGCCATGGCCTACGAGGCGGGTGGTGCGGCCTGTCTTTCCGTGCTGACGGATGCGCCCTCATTCCAAGGCGCTCCAGAATACCTTGGAGCGGCCCGCGCCGTCACGCAGCTCCCGACCCTTCGCAAGGACTTCATGCTCGATACCTACCAGGTCGCCGAGGCGCGCGCCTGGGGAGCTGACTGCATCCTTCTGATCATGGCCATGATCGATGATGAACTGGCGGCGGAGCTTGAAGCGGCGGCCCGCGATTGGGGACTCGATGTGCTGGCCGAGGTACACGACGAGGCCGAACTGGAGCGCGCGCTGAGGCTTACCACCCGCCTGATCGGCATCAACAACCGCAATCTCCATTCCTTCGAAACGTCGCTTGAGACCACCGAGCGGCTGGCGCCACGCGTGCCCCGCGACCGACTGGTGATCAGCGAGAGCGGCTTGTTCGCTGCCGCAGATCTTGCCCGGCTGTCCAGGGTTGGCGTGAATGCTTTTCTCATCGGCGAGAGCCTGATGCGCCAGAACGATGTCGCAAAGGCCACACGTGATATCCTGGCGAGACCATGACCCGGCTGACCCATATCGGTGACAAGGGCGAGGCCCACATGGTGGATGTCTCGGGAAAGGCCGTGACCGCCAGATCGGCTACTGCCAAGGGCCGGGTCATCATGCAGCCCGAAACGCTACGGCTGATCCTTTCGGGGAAGGCGGCCAAGGGCGATGTGCTGGCCACGGCACGCATTGCCGGCATCATGGCAGCGAAACGGACACATGAACTGATACCGCTCTGCCATCCGCTGGCTATTACCAAGGTCTCGGTTGAGTTCGCCGCCGACGAAGCGCAGGCTGCAATTGACGTCACCGCCGAGGTCAAGGTCGAGGCGAAGACCGGCGTTGAAATGGAAGCGCTCACCGCAGTGACAGTTGCCTGTCTCACGCTCTATGACATGTGCAAGGCTGTCGACCGCAGCATGCGCATTACCGACGTGAGGCTTGTCCACAAGTCCGGCGGCAAATCCGGACGCTTCGAGTCCGAGTAGCCCATGAGCCTTATGCCTGTCGAAGAAGCGCTGAGCAAGATCGTGACGGGGGTGAAGCCGACTGCGATCGAACTGGTGAAGCTCAGCGATGCACATGGCCGGGTGCTGGCCCGCGACCTGCGCGCGCGCCGCGACCAGCCGCCCTTCCCCGCCTCGGCGATGGACGGCTATGCCGTGCGCGCCGACGATCTCGCCGATTTGCCGGTGCGTCTTACCCTGAAAGGCATTTCGGCGGCGGGCCATGGCTTTGCCAGCACCGTCCAAAGAGGCGAAGCGGTGCGCATTCTCACAGGAGCGCCGGTGCCCAAGGGCGCCGATGCGATCGTGGTGCAGGAGAATACCGAGATCGACGCCCGCCAGGTCATCATCCTGTCGGCACCACGCCAGGGACAGCACATTCGTGCCCGCGGCCTGGATTTCCGGCGCGGCGACGTGCTGCTCCGCGCCGGCAAGCGGCTGAACGCCCGCGACCTGGGCATTGCCGCAGCGACGAACGTGGCGGCATTGCCGGTGCGCCGGCGGCCGCGGGTCGCTGTTTTCGCAACGGGTGACGAACTGGTGCGGCCCGGTGCGGTCCCAGGACCAAGTCAGATCATTTCTTCGAACACAGCGGCCATTGCCGCTCTCGTCGAGCAGTTTGGCGGCGTTGCGCAGGATCTGGGGATTGTGCGCGACTCGCTCGCTGCCACCCTGCGGACAATGGAACGCGCGCGCGGGTTTGACATTGTGCTCAGCACGGGGGGTGCTTCGGTCGGAGATCATGACTTCGTATACCAGGCCTTCCAGAAGGCGGGCGTGAGGCTCGGATTCTGGAAGGTTGCCATGCGGCCGGGCAAGCCACTCGTGTTCGGCACGCGCGGCCGCCAGCGAATCCTGGGTCTGCCAGGCAATCCGGTTTCCGCCCTGGTTTGCGCAAGGCTGTTCCTTAAACCACTGCTCGATGCCTGCCTGGGCCTGGCCGCCGAAGACCCGCTCATCCCGGCAAGGCTCGGCACGCCGCTGAAGCAGAATGACAGCCGCCAGGACTATGTGCGGGCGAAACTCGCGCGGACGAGCGATGGCGTCCTCGTTGCCACGCCCTATGAGGTCCAGGATTCCTCCATGCAGCGCACCCTGGCGGAAGCGGGTGCCTTCATCGTGCGCAAGCCCCACGCGCCTGCACTGGCTGCCGGTGCGGTTGTGGATGTGATGCCCATCGACTTCTAAGACGGGGCTGCAACAGGGCCGGCGCCGGATTTTGCTCTACGCCGGCTCCTTCGAGTGTCCGGGCCTTGTCACGGACCCCACGGGCTAATGCATTGGCGCACCTGGCCGCTGTAGCTCACCCAGGTGTTGGTCCGCACGTTATATGACCGGTAGCGGGCATAGCACCAGTCGATATGGCGGGCGCTGAGCCGGTAAGCGGGCCGGTACACATAGCGCGGCGGCGGCACAAAGTAGAACGGGATCGTCAGGTTCCAATAGGGCTGGTCGTACCAGTAGCCGCCATAATAGTAGCGGTAGCCGAGATACGGATAACGGTAGCGATATCCGTGATAGCGGCGATCGTAATACCATTGGCGCCGCCGCTCACTCTTGGTTGCGGCCTCCTGGTAAGACTGGTCCGCGATCTGCGCCGCCGCATTGTCGCCAAGTCCCGGGGCTGGAAGGCTGGCAGCACCGGCTCCGGAGGGCGGGCAGGCAAGGACGCCTGTGCCCATCGCCGCTGCAAACGCGAGCGCGTGTAACTTGTTGAACATGGTCATCTCCAATCAGATCGTTGCGACTGAACAGGCCAAACAGGTGGCCGGCGCACTCTCTCTCGCAGAAACGACCTGCCTGCCAGATAAGTTCCGGCTGCAGCGCCATCTCTCTCCACAATCTTCCGGACAATCGGCCTACCGATCTCGGTGCCGCATTGTGCCCCCGGCAGACATGCGCGAGGGCGGAAAATGGCCGCAGAATGGGGCCTCATTGTGTTCCGCAGAACTGTCGCGGCCACCGATCCGAGTCTAACGTTGCAGCAGGGCGATAAGGCTCGAGGTGTCCCAGCGTCCGCCGCCGAGCCTTTGCACCTGTCCGTAGAACTGGTCCACCAGTGCGGTGACGGGCAGCACCGTGCCGGACCGCCGCGCTTCACCGAGGCAGATGGCCAGATCCTTGCGCATCCAATCAACTGCGAAGCCGAAGTTGAACTCGTTGCGGATCATCGTCTTGTGCCGGTTCTCCATCTGCCAGGAACCAGCCGCGCCCTTGGCAATCACTTCGACCACCAGTTCCATGTCGAGACCGGCCTTCATGCCGAAGTGCACGGCCTCCGACAGGCCCTGAACCAGACCGGCAATGGCAATCTGGTTGCACATCTTGGCAAGCTGCCCGGAGCCCGACGGACCGATCAGCCGGCATATTCTCGCATAATGGGCGATGACCGGCTCGGCTTTGGCGTAGGCCTCGGGATCCCCGCCGCACATTACTGACAGAACACCATTCTCGGCACCCGCCTGGCCGCCGGAAACCGGTGCGTCCACGAATGCAAAACCGCGCGAACGCGCTTCGTTGTACAGCTCACGGGCCACATTTGCGGATGCCGTTGTATGGTCGATGAAGAGTGTTCCGGACCGCATGGCATGGAAGGCGCCCTCATGGCCGAGCGTCACCTGGCGAAGATCGTCGTCATTGCCGACACAGGCGAGCACGACCTCGGCATCGCGAGCGGCTTCGGCAGGCGTCGAGGCCGTCCTGCCCGAGTATTGTGCCACCCAGGCGTCGGCCTTGGCCGCCGTACGGTTGAAGACCGTCACGTCAAATCCGCCGCGGTTCACCAAGTGCCCGGCCATGGGATAGCCCATCACTCCCAGCCCGATCCACGCCACCCTCTTGGTCATCTGGACGTCCCCCAGTTAAGTCCTGTGGCCGGCAGCCGCGCAAATGCCGATTTGCGTTGCAGCCAGCGTGAGATAACTATTGCATAAGTTTCAGCCTGACAAACCCCGCAGGTGCACGGTGCCAGTCACTTTCCGCGATATCGAAGAAGCCGCCACGCTCCTGGAAGGGCAGATCGTGCGCACGCCGATGCTGCATGCGCGCAAACTGTCAGAGATGACCGGTGCCGAGATCTTTGTGAAATTCGAGAACTTCCAGGTCACCAACTCCTTCAAGGACCGCGGCGCCTTCGTCAAAATGGCCGGGCTCTCCGAAGCCGAACGCGCCCGCGGCGTCATTGCGATGTCAGCCGGCAACCATGCCCAGGCAGTCGCCTACCATGCCAAACGCCTGGGAATCCCCGCGACCATCGTGATGCCGGAAACCACTCCATCCAACAAGGTGGAGCGCACGCGTGCCTATGGTGCCGAGATCATCCTCTCCGGCGAGACCCTGGCCGACAGCCAGATTACCGCCGAGTCGCTGGTGCGCGAAAAGAACTTCGTGCTGGTACATCCCTACGATGACGACCGCATCATTGCCGGCCAGGGCACGATTGCCCTCGAAATGCTGGCCGCGGAACCGGCTCTCGATATGCTGGTGGTCCCGATCGGCGGCGGCGGCCTGATTTCCGGCATTGGCCTGGCTGCCAAGCATCTGCGCCCGGCCATCAGCGTCTTTGGGGTGGAAGCCAAGCTCTATCCTTCAATGTACCACGCCCTGCGCGGCGAGCCGGCGAAGTGTGGCGGCTCCACGCTGGCGGAGGGCATCGCAGTAAAGAACGTGACGGAGCGAACCATTGCCCTATGCCGGGCTCATGTCGATGACATTCGGCTGGTGGGTGAGCCCGAGATCGAAGCCGCGGTCGTGGCATTTCTCACCGACCAGAAGACTGTCGCTGAAGGTGCGGGGGCCGCCGGCCTCGCTGCGATTCTCGCTGATCCGGCATCTTTCAAGGGGCGCAAGGTGGGACTGGTGCTCTGCGGCGGCAATATCGATCCCCGCATTCTCGCGTCGGTGATTACTCGCGAGCTGCAGCGCGAACAGCGAATCGTCAATCTGCGTATCCAGATCGACGACCGGCCGGGCGTGCTCGGCCGTATCGCAACGCTGCTGGGCAAGCTCGGGGCCAATATTCTGGAGGTCTCGCACCAGCGCATGTTCCTCGATATCCCTGCCAAGGGGGCGGAACTCGAGATGATGATTGAGGCCCGTGACGCAGCGCATGTCCGCGAGATCATGGCCAGCATCGAAAGTCAGGGTTTCGTGACCCGGATACTCGACGCGCCTGGCGGCCGCGAGGCCGCCCGGCCCGGATAAAAACTGGTTGCGCAGCTTACGAGTTGCGGCAAATAATGAGCGCCATTGCACGGGCTGGAGTCGCTCGAAAGTGACGATCGAAAGACGAAACTTTCCTCAGTTTTTCATAACTGCCGCTGCCCCCTGCCCCTATCTCCCGGGAAGGTTTGAACGCAAGGTCTTCACCCATCTGATCGGGGCCGATGCGCGCCGTCTTAACAGTCAACTGTCGCTCGGCGGTTTCCGCCGAAGCCAGAACATCGCGTATCGCCCGGCCTGTGACGGCTGTGCGGCCTGTGTATCCGTGCGGGTGTGTGCGGACCGGTTCACCCCGACGCGCTCGCACCAGCGCACGCTTCGACGCAATCGCGATGTTACTGCAGTTGACGTAAGATCAAAAGCAACGAGCGAACAGTACTCGCTGTTCCGGGCATATATCGACGCGCGCCACGGCGACGGCGGCATGGCGGATATGACGGTTCTGGATTTTGCGGCGATGGTCGACGACACGTTTGTCGACAGCAGGCTGATTGAATATCGGCTCAACTATAAGGAGAATGGTGGGCAACTGGTCGCGGCGGTGCTGGTTGATGTGCTCGATGACGGGATTTCCATGATTTACAGCTTCTATGATCCCGATCTGGCCGGCCGCAGCCTGGGGACATTCATGATCCTGGACCAGATTCAGCGGGCCAGAAAAATGAGACTCCCCTACCTCTATCTGGGCTACTGGATCCGGGGGTCGCGCAAGATGAGCTACAAGGCGAATTTCCGGCCGCAAGAGCGCCTCACAGCAGACGGATGGGCGCCGGCTACTTGACTGTTCGGCTGCCATTACGTTAAGGCATTCGAAAGATTCCGCAATCTATCGTAGCAACGCTAGGACGCGATCGTGTGCGATTTCTTGGCGGAGAAAAAAGGATCTCACTCGTAGTGCCGGATACTGTTTGAATGTTGAGACCGCCGGCTTCGCAATCCAAAGCCCTGCGTGTTGGCCTTGCGATCACCACGGTCGGCGGCCTGTTGTTCACGCTTGACCTGCCCCTTCTCAGATTGGCCGGAGCTGATTCCTGGACACTGATCTTCCTGCGCGGCATTTTCCAGGCGCTTTCGCTGACCGTTATGTGGCTGATCCTCAGGGTCGCTACGGGGCGTAACGAATCCTACCTTGCCGGCGGAGCCGGCGTGGCCGTGGGCGTAACGAGCACGGTCGCCAATCTTACCTATATCGGCGCCGTCAACAACACTACCGCGGCCAATATCGTCTTCATTACCGCGCTCATTCCCATCATTACTGCCGTTATGGCCTGGATTTTCCTCAGGGAACGCGTGCACCTGTACACGTGGCTGGCGACGGTTATCGCCTTCAGCGGTGTCGCGATCATCGTGATCGATTCGATTTCCAGAGGGGGATGGATTGGAGATCTGCTGGCTCTTGCCTCCATGGTGGCCACTGCCGGATCGCTGACAATCATCCGGGCCAGCGGCAAAAATGTCGCGACCAGCTTTGCTGTCGGCAGTCTTGCGTCGGCCCTGATCGCGTGGCCTTTCGTGCCTTCGACGGCCGTCGAGCCCAGCGTCGTGTTCTGGGTTGCGCTGAGCGGGCTGATAGTCATGCCGCTTGCGTCTTCGCTGGTCGCCAACGGTACGCGTTTCGTGCCATCGGCCGACGTCAGCATGTTCTTTCTCCTTGAAACCACCCTGACACCCATCTGGGTTTGGCTGATTTTCGGCGAGAAGCCTACGGCCCTTGCGATGCTTGGCGGGACCATCGTCATTCTCACGCTGCTCCTCCACAGTGGTTGGCGGCTTAGCCGGAGCCTCGGATCGGGAGGCGGTGTCGTCCCCCGTCTTGCTTCAGAACCCAATTGATTTGTCGGCCTGCCCATGGTCTCCTTGGCGCGTGAGGGGATGCGCGTGGTTCCGCAACTTGGCCTGTTTGATCCATTGGGCACGGCAAGGGTTGTCGTCCAGCTCGAAAATGAACTGAAATCGATGGGCTTTGCGGCCCGCTCCGGCGGCAGCCTTGTTGAGTTCAGCGCTCTGGTCAGATCGTGCCGAGACCAGCAGCCAAGCCCCTTCTTCGACCCGGAGATAGCTGAATTGCCGCCGGACAGGGTCTTGTGGATGAGCTTGTCAGAGAATGGCGGCAAGCCTATCGGGTTGCAGGCTTTCCGGCTCGATGTGGTCATGTCGAATCTTGCGGAATGGGCGCCCGCCTACACAATCGGACTCTACATGCGGCGCCAGGAAATCCTCGTGCCGATGCACGCCCAACCGCCACGCAACAGCATTGCAGAACGACTCCGCGGCCGTCTGGTCTATCATGGGGAATTGTGGGTCGACGATGCCTACCGCAAGCGCCGGCTCTCGCTGTGGTTTGGAAGGCTGGGTCTACTTCTGTGTCTGATCAAATGGCAGCCGGACGCGATATGGGCGCTGGCCGCCCAATCAATGGCGATGAACGGCGGCATGCTGCGTCTCGGCTACTCGCATCTCGAGCGGGGTTTTTTCAGATGGCAGTGGGCGTCAGAGGGAATTGACCCGGTGGAATGGATAGCGACTGCCGACCGCGCCGCTCTTGAGCAGCTTGTCAACGAGATCCTGACTACACCACAACAATCTCTACAGGCGTAAACTGGCTGACGATGGTTACGGTCGGAATGCGGGCGCCGTTCGGACCCGGGAGTATCACCCGCTGATACGGGATCCAACCCACTTCCCCGTCCGGGCGTACCATTGCCGCGTACACATGGCTGTAGTTCGGCTGTTTCTGCGCGATAACCCGCTCATAGGCGGCGCTCACGATGTCATCATAGGAATTGCCATTGAGGCAGGGAAAGGAGACGGGTGACAATCCCCAGTACTGCGCGATAGCCGATTCTTCACCTATGCGAGAAACCTTGAACCGAGATGTCCGCGGATCCTGGAAGCACTCGACCGACTGGCGGGCCGGCACCTTGCGTTCTTCATAGGCTTGCCGCAGCAGGTCCGGAAGCTGCGACAGCTTGGGCTTGATGTCCTTCACATACACACGCGACGTCAGCAAGGTGTCGCTCTTGGCGATGAGCTGGTCGATCCGGACGCGCGCCAGCTCCGGATCGTCATATTCCTCGGTGAACCACCCACTGAGAAAATAGGTCAGCCGGTACGGGCCGGGAAACGTGCCAATCCACTCCTTTGCGAAGTACAGCGATGCGAAGTTTGCGGAATTCGTGTACCAGGAAACTTGCGTGCCGGAATCATCGCGCATCACGCGCACGAAACCGCACAGGGACAGCAGGTCCTTGTCGGTAACGGGCTGGCCTGCAAACTCGTCCGGTCGGGGAACCAGGCCTCCCCTATGAATCCAGAATTCTTGAGCACTCACCTCAAGACTACCCACAACTCACTTACTGCAGCAAAATCACAGCTTTGACCGATATTGTCCAAGAAATGTCAGGCCCGTGTTCAACAATCAGTTAATGATCACTGCTGAAAATTGTAGCTGGAGCATGGGCAGCAACGACTGCGGGCCGAACCGTTAACCAAACCGATTGGTTCGCGGGAAACCCTTTGGCGGCAGCCGTCCGGACTGTGCCCTTTCGCCGATCCAATCCTTGAGATCAGTGACCGTGAAGTTCCTCCCGGAACTGTCCGTCCAGCTCAATCCATCCGCGAGCTTGAAAGCCCTGGCATCCGCCAATCCGCCGTCCTTGAACTTTTGCAGCCGGACGCCCTTGCCCTTGCTCATTTCCGGGAGCTCCGAAAGTCTGAAGATCAGCAGTTTACGGTTCTCGCCGACCGTTGCCACATGATCTGCGTCATCCGACACCGGCGTGCAAACCTGTGCCTCAACTGGCGGCCTGACGGTCAGTACCTGTTTGCCTTTCCGGCTCGCGGCGACACAGTCATCCTCGGAGACAACGAAACCGTTGCCGTCGCTCGATGCCAAGAGGAGGCGGCGGCCTGCAACGTGGACGAACAACGATACAATGGCATCCGTAGCGTCGAGATCGGCCATCAGCCGAACCGGCTCGCCATGCCCCCGGCCGCCGGGGAGCCGTGCGCCATCGAGCGTGAAAAAGCGGCCCGAGGACGACAGCAGCATGATCTGGTCAGTCGTCCAGGCGTGTACAGTGAACTTCCCGCTATCGCCCTCCTTGAAGCTCAATCCCGAGACATCGTCGAGATGTCCCTTGAGCGCCCTGATCCAGCCCTTCTCGGAACAGACAACCGTGATCGGCTCCTTCTCGATCATCGCCTGTTCGAGATCGGCATCGATCGCCGGGGCCTGAGCAAAATCGGTACGGCGCCGCCCAAGTTCCGTCTTCTTGCCGTACCTGTCCTTCACATCCTTGATTTCCGTAGCGATCCGTTCCCATTGCGCCTCGTCGGAACCAAGCAGTGTCTCAAGCTCGGCCTGCTCCTTCCTGAGTGTCGAATGCTCCTTGCGGATTTCGAGCTCCTCAAGCCTGCGCAATGCACGCAACCGCATATTGAGGATCGCCTCCGCCTGGGCTTCCGACAACGTGAAGCGCTGCATCAGTGCAGGCTTCGCTTCGTCTTCCTCACGGATGATCCGGATGACTTCATCAAGATTGAGATACGCGATCAGATAACCGTCAAGAATTTCGAGACGCCGGGCAATCTCCGCCAGGCGATACCGGCTCCGCCGAACCAGCACATCTTTGCGGTGGTCGAGCCACTCGCGCAGCACGTCGCGCAGCGACATGACCTTGGGCACCCTGCCCTGCGAAAGGACGTTCATGTTGAGCGGAAACCGCATCTCGAGCTCGCTGTTGCGGAACAGCGACTCCATGAGCAGGGCGGGGTCGACCGTCCGCGAACGCGGCTCGAACACGATCCGCACATCTTCGGCAGACTCGTCGCGCATGTCTGCGAGCAATGGCAGTTTCCTTTCCGCCAACAGCTCGGCAATGCGTTCGATCAGCCGCCCCTTCTGCACCTGATAGGGGATCTCGGTGACCACAATCTGCCAGGCGCCGCGACCCAGATCCTCCTGCTGCCAGCGCGACCGGACGCGGAAGGCCCCGCGTCCTGTCCGGTAGGCCTCGAGAATCGACTCCCGGTCGTCTACGATGATGCCGCCGGTCGGGAAATCGGGACCGGGAACCAACTGGACCAGCTTGTCGACCGTGGCGTTGGGGTACTTGATGAGGTGCAGTGCCGCTTCGCACAACTCTGCTGCATTGTGCGGCGGGATCGAGGTGGCCATGCCGACCGCGATGCCCGATGCGCCATTGGCCAAGAGATTCGGAAACGCCCCGGGAAGGACCACCGGCTCCTCGAGACTGCCATCGTAGTTGGGCCGGAAGTCGACAGTGTCTTCGTCCAGACCGTCTAGCAGCAGCCGGGCCACGTCGGTCATGCGGGCCTCGGTGTAACGGTAGGCTGCCGCGGCATCGCCATCGATGTTGCCGAAATTGCCCTGACCGTCGACCAACGGGTAACGCGATGCAAAGTCCTGCGCCAGCCTCACCAGCGCATCATAGATCGCTTGGTCGCCATGAGGATGAAACGATCCCATGACGTCGCCCACTATCTTTGCGGACTTCTTGAACGCCGTGTTGGGATCGAGCCGCAATTGCCTCATTACGTAAAGCAGGCGCCGGTGGACCGGTTTCAGCCCGTCGCGCACGTCGGGCAGTGCCCGGTGCATAATTGTCGACAGGGCATAGGCGAGATAGCGCTCCTCAAGGGCATCCTTGAGATTGATGGCCTCAGCGTCCCTGGGCGGCTGCGGTGGCGGAACATGCTTGGACATGATTCGGGAATTATAGCATGCGCCCGGCTCACAGCCGGTGCAGCAATACCTTGCAGACCGGCTTCTTGCCCCACACCTGGTCGGCGGCGCGGCGCACGCCGGTGCGAATGGCTTCGATTACGCTGCCGTCATCCTTGCGGCGGGCGCGCGGGACGCTGTCCAGGGCCTGAAGCGCAGCCGTCATCAGGATATCCGCCATTGACTGGCCATCACCATCCTCCGCAGGCACGCCATCCAACACGAGCTGGGGATCGCCGGCCAGCTGCTGGCGTGAGTCGAGAATCAACGAAACCGCGACCAGCCCGACAAATGCCAGCTTGCGCCGCTGCCTGGCCGGCCCCTCCTCCGAAGGGACGATGATCCTGCCGTCGACATGGAGGCGCCCTGCCGGTGCCTCGTCGATGATGTCGGCGGGGCCCGGGCCCAGGCGCACGACATGACCATTATCGCAAATCACCACATGCGGTATGCCGCAGTCATGTGCGAATTTCGCGTGTTCCCGAAGATGCCGGGCTTCGCCATGTACGGGAATCAACGTTCCGGGTCGAAGCCAATCGTAGAATGCCCGCAACTCCTCCTTTCGCGGATGACCAGATGTGTGCACCATGGCATCGTCGGCAGTGATGATGTCGACTCCCAGATGCGCCAGGTTGTTCAAGACGGCGGTGACTGCCTTTTCGTTTCCCGGGATGGTCCGCGAGGAGAACACCACCACATCGCCCTCTTCGAGCGTGACGTTGGGGTGCTGGTCTTCGGCGATCCGCGCCATGGCCGCGCGTGGCTCACCCTGACTGCCGGTGCAGAGCAACATTGCGTGACGTGGCGGCAAAAGGCCAAATGCTTCCTCCTCGAGGAATGTGCCGGCGTCTTTGAGATAACCACAGGCCCGGGCCGCTTCGATGGTGTTGCGCATGGCCCGGCCAACGACGACCACTTCGCGGCCGCTGCGCCGCGCCGCCGCAACAGCCGATGCGATGCGCCCGACATGCGATGCAAAGGTGGTCACCGCCACGCGGCGACTGGCTTGTGCCACAATCCTAGCCAGCGTTGCAGCAATCTCGCCTTCGGATGGCGAGAAACCTTCCCGCAACGCATTGGTCGAATCGCAAACCAGAACGTCCACGCCCTCTTGACCCAACTCCCTGAGGCGCTGCTCGTCCATGTCCCAGCCCAATTCCGGTTGCCGATCGATCTTCCAGTCCCCGGAATGCAGCACCCGGGCGACGGGTGTAGCCAGCAGGAGTGCGCAGGCTTCCGGTATCGAGTGTGTGACCCGAATGTACTCGATGCTGAAATCGCCGATCCGGTACTGACGCCCCGGCACCACGACCGTGACCGGAACCTGCTGGTCCAGGCCATGTTCCTTGAGTTTACCGGCAAGCAGGGCAGCCGCGAATGCCGTGCAATAGACCGGCACCTGAAGGCGCGGCCATAACCAGCAGACAGCACCCAGATGATCTTCATGGCCATGGGTCAGCACGATGCCCAGAATGTTGGTGCGCTCCGCCTCCAGGAACCGCAGGTCAGGCAATACCAACTCGATGCCCGGTTCCCGCTCTTCGCCGAACTTGACGCCGAGATCGACGATCAACCATTTCCGATCTTCGGGGGGACCAAGACCGTAGGCATAGCAGTTCATGCCGATCTCGCCCACACCGCCCATCGGCAAAAGAACGAGTTCGTCGGGTTTGCGGCGGCGCGCGCTCACGGCACGACCGCGCCGGTTGTCGAGCTGCCGGCAAAATCCACGTCGCCAGCGTGGATGCTATGGGTCGTGCCAGACTCGTCAGTCAAAATCAGAGCGCCATCGGGTCCCAGCCCTTCGAATGTGCCCGATAGTTCGCCGACCCTGACGCGTTGACCGAGGCCATGAGCATGCGAGAGCCACGCGCGCCGGATTGCGTCAAACCCAGCACCTTTGTTCCAGATATCGAGATATTTGCACATTGCCTGCGCCAGGCGGCTTACGAAATCCTCACGGTCCGCTACCCCAAGGGCTGTGACGGGGTAGGTGCCGAGCTGCGGTGCATGCGCAAGATTGACGCCAATGCCAATCGCTGCACAGCCCGGTTTCGGGGACTCGACCAGTATGCCACAGAATTTGTGACCATCGAGGAGAACATCATTCGGCCACTTAATGGCAAGCCGGAGCCCGTCGCGGTAGCTCGCACTGGTGGCGTGAACGGCGAGGGCCGCGACAAAGCTGAGTTCAGTGAGAATCGCGGGCACTGCGCCTGGCGACAGTAGCAGCGTGATGAAGAGATTACCCGCCTCAGAGACCCACCGGCGCCCCAATCGGCCGCGGCCCTGTGTCTGCTGGTCGGCCCAGATCCATAGCGGCCCGGCCTCACCAGCCACGGCGCGGCGTTGCGCTTCGGCATTGGTCGAATCAACCATGGGCAAATGGATCAGCCGATGGCCCCTTGGCAGCTGCACTGTGCTCAAAACAGCGAGTTCGCCGCCGCTGACGCCAGTTCCAGGAGCGGCCAGGCAACGACCGCGAAGACCAGTGTAAATGCGCCGGACAGCAGTGCGATGGCTCTCACCTCGCTGCTCGCAGGCTCGAACACCGGTGCCGGTTCGTCGAAGTACATGATCTTGACAATGCGGATGTAATAGTAGGCGCCAACAACACTCGCCAGGACGCCGATCACCGCAAGCGTCGTGAGGTCCGCCTTGATGGCGGCCACGAATACGAAGTACTTGCCGAAAAATCCCGCCAGTGGCGGAATACCGGCAAGCGAAAACATCAGGATTGCCAGCACCAATGCCAACAGCCGGTCATTGCGGGCCAGTCCGGCGAGATCGCCTATCTGTTCCACCTGGCGGCCCTGCCGTTTCATGGCAATGACGCAAGCGAACGCACCAAGCGTCATGATGAGATAAGTCATCAAGTATACGACGACACCCCTGACGCCCTCCGGGCTTCCGGCCGCGAGGCCAACCAGAGCAAAACCCATATGCCCAATCGACGAATAGGCAAGCAGCCGCTTGATATTGCTCTGGCCGATCGCCGCAAATGCGCCCAACACCATGGAGGCGATGCTGATAAACACCAGAATCTGCTGCCAATCGGGAATAATCGATGGGAACGGTGCCACCATGGCGCGCACGAACAACGCCATGGCCGCGACCTTGGGCGCCGCGGCAAAGAAGGCGGTTACCGGCGTGGGGGAGCCTTCGTAGACATCCGGCGTCCACATGTGAAACGGTACCGCCGAAATCTTGAAGGCAAGCCCGGCAATCAAGAACACCAATCCGAAAATCAGGCCAATCGACGCCCCGCTTGCCGCCAGAGTTCTGGCTATGTCGGGAAAGAGCGTCGAGCCCGTGAAGCCGTAGATCAGCGATGCGCCATAAAGCAACATGCCGGAAGACAGCGCGCCGAGAACGAAGTACTTTAGCCCCGCCTCCGAAGACTTGGCTGAATCGCGATCGATTGCCGCCACCACATAGAGGGCTAGCGCCTGAAGTTCGAGCCCCATGTAAAGCGCAATCAGGCCGTTGGCCGAAATCATCATCATCATGCCGACGGTGGCCAGCAGAACGAGCACCGGATACTCGAAACGCTCCAAGGCTTCGGCCTTCATGAATCCGACCGAGAGGATGAGCGTCACCGCCGAACCGAACAGCGTCAACATCTTCAGGATGCGCGCAAAGTCGTCGACGATGAAGGCGCCGCCAAAACTGGTCTCGCGGCCGCCTCCCGACATGACCAGCAAGCCGGCAAGGGCGATCGACAGCAGGGCAAGCAATGTCACCGTGTTGTGCGCGCGGCCGCGGAACACCCCAACCATCAGCAGCACCATCGCCGCAACGGCCAGAAAGATCTCGGGCAGAGCCGGACCCGCACCAGAAGGATCAAAGAGCCATGTCATCGGTGTTACCGTCCTTGCATCAAGGCAGGCTGGCCGCCTGCACCGCAGCCACGCTGCCGAGCAGGTTTTCAACCGAGGCTGCGAAAACGTCCAGAATGGGCGCCGGATACACCCCGAACAGCACTGTGAGCACAACCAGCGGTCCCAAGGTCATCAGTTCGCGGGGCGTCATATCCGGAATATGGGCCAGTGCCGGTTTCTCGAGCTTTCCAAAGATCACCTTGCGATAAAGCCACAGTGCATAGGCAGCCGAGAGGATGACACCGGTCGTCGCGAGAACCGCCAGCCAGGTGTTGTGTGCAAATGCGCCGAGCAGCGACAGGAACTCGCCGATGAAGCCGCTGGTGCCGGGCAGGCCGACATTCGCCATCGTGAACACCATGAAAACAAAGGCATAGAGTGGCATGCGGTTCACCAGGCCGCCATAGGCAGCGATTTCACGCGTGTGCATGCGGTCATAGACGACGCCCACGCACAGGAACAGCGCGCCCGATACCAGGCCATGCGAGATCATCTGGAACAAGGCGCCGTCGATGCCCTGCCGCGTCATGGTGAAAATGCCGATCGTGACAAATCCCATATGGGCCACCGACGAGTAGGCAATGAGCTTCTTCATATCCTCCTGCATGAGGGCGACCAGCGACGTATAGATGATGGCCACCACCGACAGGACGAACACCAGCGGCGCAAATGCCTCGGAAGCAACCGGGAACATCGGGATCGAAAAGCGCAGGAACCCGTAGCCGCCCATCTTCAGCAAAATCGCTGCAAGGATGACGGAACCCGCCGTCGGGGCCTCGACGTGGGCATCGGGCAACCAGGTGTGCACCGGCCACATCGGCAACTTGACAGCAAAGGACGCGAAGAAGGCAAGCCACAGCCAGGTCTGCATCGTCGCCGGAAAATTCGGGTTTCTGAGGAGTTCCACGATATCGGTCGTGCCGGCGTGCCAGTACATGGCCATCATCGCGAGCAGCATCAGCACCGACCCGAGCAGCGTGTACAGGAAGAACTTGAAGCTCGCATAGACCCGACGCGGACCGCCCCATACACCGATGATGAGAAACATCGGAATGAGGCCGGCCTCAAAGAACAGGTAGAACAGCACGAGATCGAGGGCACAGAACACGCCGATCATCAGCGTCTCGAGCACCAGAAAGGCGATCATGTACTCGCGCACACGCCGATCCACGTACCAGCTTGCAAGAATACAGAGAGGCATCAGGAAGGTGGTCAGGATGACAAACAGCATGGAAATGCCGTCCACACCCATATGATATGAGGCTGTCCCGCCCAGCCAGCCGTACTTTTCGACGAACTGGAAGTCGGCTGTCGTGGTATCGAAGTTCGCCCAGATCAGCAACGACACCAGGAACGTGACAACCGTCGTCCAAAGTGCGGCCCAGCGGATATTGCGCAATGCATAGGCGTCCTCGCCGCGGACTGCCAGAATGAACAGTACACCAGCCAGGGGCAGGAAGGTGACGACCGAAAGAATGGGCCACTCGGACATCAATGTGCGCCCCCGAACATGAACCAGGTGACAAGCGCCGCAACGCCGATCAACATAGCGAAGGCGTAATGATAGACATAACCGGTCTGCAGCCGGACAACCTGCCCCGTGATATCCGCGACGCGCGCTGAAACACCGTCCGGACCAAAGCCGTCGATAAGATAACCGTCGCCCTTCTTCCAGAACAGCCGGCCAAGCCACATTGCCGGGCGGACAAACACGAGGTCATAGAACTCGTCAAAGTACCACTTGTTGAGGAGGAACTTGTAGAGTGGTTCGTGTTGTGCTGCGAGTTTCGCCGGAAGATCGGTCCTGCGGATATAGAACAGGTAAGACAGCAGGAATCCCGATACCATCACAACGAATGGCGACCATACCACCCAGCCAGGTACATGGTGCATCTCCTCAATGATCTCATTGTTGGCGACCGAGCCCCGCCAGAACGCGGTGTATTCATGACCGATGAAGAACTCCTTGAACACGTAACCGGCAAGCAGCGCACCCAGGGCCAATCCATAGAGCGGAACGAGCATGACCTGGGGTGATTCATGGGCGTGGTCCAGCACTTCCCTGGATGCCCGGCTGGTGCCGTGGAACGTCAGGAACATCAGCCGCCAGGAATAGAACGAGGTGCAGAAGGCAGCGGCGACAAGCAGCCAGAAGGCCAGCTGACCGGGTCCGGCATGGTATGCAAAGGCGCTCTCGATGACAGCATCTTTGGAGAAATAGCCGGCCGTCAATGGAAAGCCGGTGAGCGCCAGGGTTCCGACCAGCATCATGAGCCAGGTGATCCGGGTGTGCGGCGCAAGTCCGCCCATCTTGCGGATATCCTGTTCACCCGACAGGGCGTGAATGACCGAGCCTGAACCGAGGAACAACAGGGCCTTGAAAAATGCATGAGTAAACAGGTGAAAAATACCCACTCCATATGCGCCCACCCCCAATGCCACGAACATGTAGCCGAGCTGCGAGCAGGTCGAATAGGCGATGATCCGCTTGATGTCGTTCTGGACAAGGCCGACCGTCGCCGCAAAGAACGCCGTCACGGCACCGACGATAACGACCACATCCCTAGCCGCGGGCGCCAGTTCGTAGAGTGGGGAGAGGCGTGCAACCAGGAACACGCCGGCCGTCACCATGGTCGCGGCGTGGATAAGTGCCGACACCGGCGTCGGTCCCTCCATGGCGTCCGGCAACCACGTATGCAACAAGAATTGCGCTGACTTGCCCATTGCCCCCATGAACAGCAACAGGCACAGCAGCGTCAGTGTGTCGATGTCCCAACCCAGAAAATGCATGGTCTTGCCGGACTCGCCCGCCGCGCCGGCGAAGATCGTGTCGAACTCGATCGACCCAAAAACCACGAAGGTCCCAAAAATTCCGAGCGCAAAGCCGAAATCGCCGACCCGGTTGACGATGAATGCCTTGATGGCTGCAGCATTGGCAGATGGCCGCGTGTACCAGAAGCCGATCAGAAGGTAGGATGCGAGGCCAACGCCCTCCCAGCCGAAGAACAACTGCAAGAGGTTGTCGGAGGTCACCAGCATCAGCATCGCGAAGGTGAAAAGAGACAGGAACGAGAAAAAGCGTGGCTGGTGCTCGTCATGACTCATGTAGCCGAGCGAGTAGATGTGGACCAGCGCGGAAACAGTGTTGACGACCACCAGCATGACGGCCGTCAACGTGTCGATGCGCAGGACCCAGTTCGCGTTCAACGCGCCGGAATTCACCCAACGCAGAATTTCGACTTTCTCGACCCCGCCCTCGTGCAGGTAGCCGAGGAAGGCAATCCAGGACAGTATCGCGCAGACGACAAGCAGACCGGTCGTGACATACATGGGCCATGCGGGCCCGTCGTAGTGGCCGTGGTGCCCGCCGTGCTCATGCCCGTGCTGTGCCGCCGCGGGAGCGGCATGTTCGTGATGTCCGCCATAGACATCCTTGTCAGATCCCAATTGCTTGAACGCTCTGGTGCCGGCAAGCCCCGCGATCAGGGCGCCGAGCAGCGGCAGAAAGACGATCGCCTGATACATGGTGGTCTCTCAGCCCTTCATCAGATTGATATCTTCGACGGCGATCGAACCGCGATTGCGGAAATACGTGACAAGGATGGCAAGCCCGATTGCCGCCTCTCCAGCTGCCACCGTCAGTACCAACATCGCGAAGATCTGCCCAACCAGATCGCCAAGAAACGCCGAGAAGGCCACCAGGTTGATGTTGACCGCCAGCAACATCAGTTCGATGGACATGAGAATGACGATGACATTCTTGCGGTTGAGGAAGATGCCGAAGATGCCGACGGTGAACAGGATGGCGGCGACTGTGAGATAGTGCGGCAAACCGATGACCATGCCTCAGATCCCCTGCCCCGGCTTGACCTGCCGGACCTCAATTGCTGTAGCCGGCGTGCGTCGAACCTGGTCGGCGATGTTCTGCCGCTTGACGCCAGCCTTATGTCGCAGCGTTAGCACGATGGCGCCGATCATTGCCACCAGGAGCACGAGGCCAGCCGCCTGGAAGTAGTAGATGTATTCGGTATAGAGCAGTCGGCCGATGGCCTCGGTGTTGGAAATGTCCCCCGCAACCGGCGCGCTGACGCTGATCCCCTCACTGGCGAATCCCCATGATCCCAGGACGAGGGCGAGTTCCACGAGCAGGATCAGGCCGATCGTACCGCCGATCGGCAAGTAGCCGAGCATGCCCTGGCGCAGCTCGACGAAATCGACATCGAGCATCATGACCACGAAGAGGAACAAGACGGCCACCGCTCCGACATAAACGACGACCAGGATCATTGCGAGGAACTCGGCCCCCAAGAGAATGAAGAGGCCCGCCGCGTTGAAGAAGCAGAGGATCAGGTACAACACGGAGTGAACCGGATTGCGGGAGGAAATGACCATCACCGCCGCGGCTACCGCGACTGCCGAGAACAAATAGAAGAACAACGCTGCGATCGTCATCCCCGATCCCTACCGATACGGCGCATCAAGCGCAATGTTGCGGGCAATCTCTCTCTCCCAGCGGTCGCCGTTGGCAAGCAGTTTCTCCTTGTTGAACAGGAGTTCCTCACGTGTTTCGGTGGCAAACTCGAAATTGGGACCTTCCACGATGGCATCCACCGGACAGGCTTCCTGGCAGAAACCGCAGTAGATGCACTTCACCATATCGATGTCATAGCGCGTCGTGCGACGCGTGCCGTCGTTGCGGCGCGGCCCCGCCTCGATGGTGATGGCCTGGGCCGGACAGATTGCCTCGCACAGCTTGCAGGCAATGCAGCGTTCCTCGCCATTGGGATAGCGGCGAAGGGCATGTTCGCCCCGGAAGCGCGGCGACAGCGGACCCTTCTCGAAGGGATAATTGATGGTTGCCTTCGGCGCAAAGAAATAGCGGAGCGCAAGCCAAGTCGCGGCCAGGAACTCCTGCAGGAATAGCGCGCGTGCTGTCGCCTGGAGTTTCATTCTTTCATCCTTCCGCCGCTATGAGAACAGGCCATGGCCGGAGATGAATCCGACCACCGGCAGAATGACGAGCGCGACCAGTTTTGCGGCGAGCAGCAACAGGCGCGGATTGAGAGCCGTCGATCCTGTCACCTTGGCGGCTTCGTAGCGCCGGCTGACTGTCATGTAGACGAATCGGTTGAACGCCGCCAGCAATCCCACGCCGAGCGCCGCTCCGGCAATGAGACCTGCAAGACTCCAGATCGAGAACGTCATTGCAGACTCCGGTCATGGTGCCCATCCGAACGCGACCAGCACCCCTGCCGTGACTGCGACCCAAGCCAGCGACAGCGGCAGAAATACTTTCCAGCCCAGGCGCATCAGTTGATCATAACGGTAGCGTGGCACAATGGCCTTGACCATCGCGAACATGAAGAACACCAGACAGACCTTGATCAGGAACCACACCACGCCGGGAATCCAGCTGAAGGGTGGAATATCGATGATTGGCAGCCAGCCACCCAGGAACAGGATGGTGGTCATGGCGCACATGGTGGTGATGGCCACGTATTCGCCGAGCATGAACAGCAGGTAAGGGGTCGATGAGTATTCGACCATGAAGCCTGCCACGAGTTCCGATTCCGCCTCGACCAGATCAAAGGGCGGGCGGTTGGTCTCGGCCAGCGCCGATACGAAGAAAACGATGAACATCGGCAGCAACGGCAGCCAGTACCAGTCGAGGAACGAGTTGGGCAGGCCCAGCATGGTGCCGAGGCCGGTCCCCTGGCTGCGCACAATCTCGCTGAGATTGAGCGAGCCGGCACATAGCAGCACGGTGATGATCACGAAGCCGATCGAGACCTCGTAAGACACCATTTGTGCCGCCGAACGCAAAGCCGAAAGGAACGGATACTTGGAATTCGACGCCCAGCCGCCCATGATGATGCCATAGACGCCAAGGGAGGAGATGGCGAACAGGAACAGGATGCCGACATTGATGTCGGCGATCGACCAGCCGTCCGCCACCGGGATCACTGCCCAGGCCGAGAGTGCCAGCACGCAGGTCACCAGAGGCGCAATGAGGAAGACGCCCTTGTTGGCGCCATCGGGAATGATGACCTCCTTGAAGACGAATTTCAGGAGATCAGCAAAGGACTGAAACAGGCCCCAGGGACCCACCACATTGGGACCGCGCCGCATCTGCACCGCTGCCCAGACCTTGCGGTCGGCGAGCAGCAGATAGGCGATAATCAGCAGCAGCGAGACGAGCAACGCCAAGCTCTGCAGGACGATGAGTCCAACCGTCAGGATCGCTTCAGCCATGCCCTACTCCGCCGCCGCAAGATGCCGTTGTTGCCGCAACGCAGAACATTCACCCATCGTGCGCGATGCGCGGGCGATCGCGTTGGTGAGATAGAAGTCGCGGATGGGCGATTGCAGCGGCGCGTGTTCGTAGCGCCCGCCTCCCTGCAACAACTCGGCAAGCTGTCCGGCATCGCCGGCTTCGACCTGGTCGAGATGCGCCAGATGCAGTGCAGTCCGATACATCGCGGCGCGTAACTCATCGAGCGAGTTCCACGGCAGCGTCGATCCGAGGTGCTCGGAAAGGGCGCGAAGCACGGCCCAGTCTTCACGCGCTTCGCCGGGCGGGAAGATCGCCCTTCGGGTCAATTGCGGGCGCCCCTCGGTATTGACATAGGTTGCGGATTTCTCGGTGTAGGCGGCACAGGGGAGAATGACGTCGGCACGATGTGCGCCAGCGTCGCCGTGCGTGCCGAAATAGACGACAAATGCTTCGCCGAGTGCCTGCATGTCGATCTCGTCGGCGCCCACGAGCCACAGCGCATCGAGGCCGCCGCCGCCAGCCGCGGCAATGATTTCACGGGTTGACTTGCCGCCCTCCGCACCTGGCAGGGCACAAACGTCAAGCGCGCCTACCCTTCCGGCAGCCGTGTGCAGGATGTTGAAGCCGTTCCATCCTTCCTTTACGGCACCGGTGATTTGGGCTGCCCGCATGGCCATCGCCAGGATGGCTGCGCCATCGGCGCGCGCCAGCGCCCCCTGCCCAATGATCATGGCGGGGCGTTCCAGCTTGACGGATGCATGTTCCATGAACTTCGCCAGGCTATCGGGCCCCGCCCCGAGATAGGTATAATCATAGGTGAGATCGGCCTTCTCGCCGATGACTGTTACCATGAAATTGCCGCGCAACCACCGTTTGCGGAGCCGCGCATTGAGTACCGGCGCTTCGAGCCGCGGATTGGTCCCGATCAGTATTGCGCCGTCTGCCTGCTCGATTCCGGCGATTCCCGTGTTGAACAGATAGCCGGCGCGGCCGCCGCGTTCGCCAAGCGGCGTGCCATCCTGGCGACAATCGATGTTCTGGATGCCGAGAGCCACTGCCAGGCTCTTGGCCGAGAAAGCCTCCTCCGCGCTGACGAGGTCGCCAAGCAGGATTGCCATCCGCTCCGGCGGGGCCGCCCTGGTCTTCTGCGCCACGCGCTGGAAGGCTTCGGCCCAAGAGGCAGGCCGGAGTTTCCCGAACTCGCGGATGTAAGGCCGGTCGAGGCGCTGCGTCTTGAGACCATCCCAGACGAAACGGGTCTTGTCCGAGATCCATTCCTCGTTCACATCATCATGGGTACGAGGCAGGATGCGCATGACCTCGCGGCCGCGGGAGTCCACCCTGATGTTCGAACCCACCGCATCCATGACGTCGATGGTTTCGGTCTTGCGCAGCTCCCATGGCCGGGCCTTGAACTCATAGGGCCGCGAAGTCAGCGCCCCTACCGGGCACAGGTCGATGATATTGCCCTGCAGTTCCGAGCTGATTGCCCGGTCGAGATAGGTGGTGATCTCCATATCCTCGCCGCGCCCGGCGGCGCCCAGTTCCTCAACACCGGCCACCTCGGTGGTGAAGCGCACGCAGCGCGTGCACTGGATGCAGCGGGTCATCTCGGTCTTGACCAGCGGACCGATATACTTGTCTTCGACCGCACGCTTGTTCTCGTGGAAACGATTCCTGTCGATACCGTAGGCCATCGCCTGGTCCTGCAGATCGCACTCGCCACCCTGGTCGCAGATCGGGCAGTCGAGCGGATGGTTGACCAGCAGGAATTCCATCACGCCCTCTCGGGCCTTCTTGACCGACTTGGTGCGGGTGAAAACCTCCGGCGGTTCGCCATTGGGTCCCGGCCGCAGATCGTTGACCGACATCGCGCATGAGGCCTGCGGCTTTGGCAAGCCCTTCACCTCGACCAGGCACATGCGGCAGTTGCCGGCAATCGACAAACGCTCATGATAACAGAAGCGCGGTACCTCGGCGCCGGCCATCTCGCAGGCCTGCAGCAGGGTCGTGCCGTTCTCGACCTCGATCTCGGTGCCGTCAATGCTGATTCTGGGCATCGCTGATCCTGCTTCCTATGCGCAACGCTGCTGCTTGAGCCGCCCGCTGTCCATGACTTCCGCCCAGCCAAAGGCGTAGTCGCTGGCGCCCTGCGCGGTGTAATGCTGCAGCCGCTCCCAGGCCTCATCAAGGCTCGGACGGTGACCGTCCCCGACCCACCAGAAGACCATGTGCGGCTTGTCCACCAGCGCGAACCATTCGGCCCGCCGCCGGTAGAACTGGACATGCACGGTCTTGAAGACGAAATCCTCCAGCGCCTTGGCGGACTCCCATACCGACAGGTTGACCGCCATGTCGTCGCCGATCCGGAAATCGGTGGCATTGTTGTTGTCACCCTTCAGACGCCACACGAATCCGGGAGACCGCTCGGCGAGTGCATTCACGCGGTCGAGATTGTTCATGAAATCCGCCATGCGGGGATCGCTGGTCGGATATCTGAACCGGCCCACATTGAGTTCAGCAAGGTGCATCGGCTTCACTCCGCCGCGATCCGGCGCACCGCGCCGTCGGGATCGGGGTTGGCCGCGTAACTGTCGATTCGCGCCTCGATCACATGCCGGAAATGCCGGATCAGGCCCTGCACCGGCCAGGCCGCTGCGTCGCCCAGCGCGCAGATGGTGTGGCCTTCGATCTGGTAGGAGACATCGAGCAGCATGTCGATCTCGCGCTTTTCGGCGCGACCCTCGGCCATGCGCGTCAGCACGCGCCACATCCAGCCGGTTCCTTCCCGGCAGGGGGTGCACTGACCGCAGGACTCATGTTTGTAGAAGTAAGCAAGCCTGGCGATCGCCCGGATGATGTCGGTCGACTTGTCCATGACGATGACGGCGGCCGTTCCGAGGCCCGATTTCAAGGCCCGAAGCGAATCGAAATCCATTGGCGAGTCGCAGATCTGGTCGGCCGGAACGCAGGGCACCGACGAGCCACCGGGGATGACAGCCAAGAGATTATCCCAGCCGCCTCTGATGCCGCCACAGTGCCGGTCGATCAGCTCGCGGAAGGATATCCCCATCTCCTCCTCGACGTTGCACGGTTTGTTCACATGGCCGGAAATGCAAAAGAGCTTCGTTCCCACATTGTTGGGCCGTCCGATTGCGGCGAACCAGGCGGCCCCGCGGCGCATGATCGTGCCGACGACGGCAATCGATTCAACATTGTTGATGGTGGTCGGCGCGCCGTAAAGCCCGACATTGGCAGGAAATGGCGGCTTCATGCGGGGCTGGCCCTTCTTGCCTTCAAGGCTTTCGAGCAGCGCTGTTTCCTCGCCGCAGATGTAGGCACCAGCGCCGTGATGGACATAGAGATCGAAGTCCCAGCCGTGGACATTGTTCTTGCCGATGAGTTTCGCCTCATAGGCCTGGTCGATCGCCGCCTGCAGGCGCTCGCGCTCGCGGACGAACTCACCGCGCACATAGATGTATCCGACATTGGCTGCCATGGCGGCCCCCGCCAGCAGGCAACCTTCGATCAGGAGATGCGGGTCGTGCCGCATGATCTCGCGGTCCTTGCAGGTGCCCGGTTCCGACTCATCGGCATTGACCACGAGGTAGTGCGGCCGCTCGCCGACCTGCTTGGGCATGAACGACCATTTGAGACCGGTCGGGAATCCGGCGCCTCCGCGCCCGCGCAGGCCCGAGTTCTTGATCTCGTTCACCATCCAGTCGCGGCCCTTGTCGATGAACGATTTGGTGTCGACCCAGCAGCCGCGCTTCTTGGCCCCCTCGAGTCCCCAGTCGTGGAACCCGTAGAGATTGGTGAAGATGCGATCCTTGTCAGCGAGCATCGATCAGCCTCACTTCGGCTTCTCGCCGACGGCACTTCCGGGCCGCCAGCCCTTGGCCAGTTTCTTGGCCTGCTTGATCCATTCGTCGCGCTCGGCCCGGCCCTTGAAGCCCTCGAGACGCTCGTCGACCCATTTGAGCTCGGCCCGGCTCCAGCCGGCAATCTGGGCGAAATGCCAGATGCCCATTGCGTTCAGCATCTTCTCGAGCTTGGGCCCCACGCCCCAGATGAACTTGAGATCGTCACCTCTGCCGCCCCGAGGCTTCTTGAGCAACTCAGGTGCTGCTTCTTTCACTACTGCCTTCCCGGCAGCTTTCTTGACCGGGCGCGGTCTGGCCGGGTTCAGGTCTACCGCCTGGAGTGGTGCGGCGACCGACGTCGCTGCCACATCCTCTATCTGCGCTGGCTTGGCCGCCGGTGCCATCGGTTCCGGCCGCTTTCTCGCCGTGCCACCATAGAGCGACTTGTCAGTGAGCGTCGTGGGGCCCCCTAGTGGCGCGGAGAACTGCCGGTCGATCTGCGGGCCAGGTTTCACCGGTCGTCCAGAGGCCAGATCGTCAAGCAACCTGGCAAAGCTATCCGGCGTCAGATCTTCGTAGGTGTCCTTCCAGATCTGCACCATCGGCGCATTCACGCAAGCGCCGAGGCATTCGACTTCTTCCCAGGAAAACTGTCCATCGGATGAAAGATGATGCGGCTCAGGGTGGATTTTCTGCTGGCAGATCTTCTTGAGTTCTTCCGCGCCGCGCAGCATGCATGGCGTCGTTCCGCATAGCTGGACGTGGGCCCTGCTGCCAACCGGTGACAGCTGGAACATGGTGTAGAAAGTGGCCACCTCGTAGACCCGGATGAAGGCCATGTCGAGGAGCCTGGCCACATATTCGATTGCCGGCCGCGACACCCAGCCCGCATTCTGCTCCTGCGCGCGCCACAGCAGCGGGATCACGGCCGATGCCTGCTTGCCCGGCGGATACTTGGCAATCGTCGCCTTCGCCCAAGCCAAATTGTCAGGCGTGAATGCGAAGCTTTCGGGTTGAACGGGATGAAGACGCCGGACGCTCACCTGTCAACCTCGCCAAAGACAATATCCAGTGATCCAAGCACGGCGGAAACATCCGCCAGCATGTGGCCGCGGCAGATGAAATCCATCGCCTGCAAATGGGCGAATCCAGGCGCCCTGATCTTGCAGCGATACGGCCTGTTTGTCCCGTCCGACACCAGATACACGCCGAACTCACCCTTCGGCGCTTCGACCGCAGCATAAACCTCGCCCTCCGGTACCTTGTAACCCTCGGTATAGAGCTTGAAGTGATGGATCAGCGCCTCCATCGAGCGCTTCATCTCGGCGCGTTTGGGAGGCACCACCTTTCCGTCGGTTGAGGATACCGGCCCCTGGCCTTCGGCCGACGAAAGCCTTTCAATGCACTGTTTCATGATTTTGACTGACTGGCGCATCTCCTCCATGCGGATCAGGTAGCGGTCGTAGCAGTCGCCATTCTTGCCGACCGGTATATCGAAATCGAGCTCCGCGTAGCACTCATAGGGCTGTGCCTTGCGCAGATCCCAGGCTGCTCCCGAGCCTCGCACCATGACACCCGAGAATCCCCAGGCGAAGCAATCCTCAAGCTTGACCACGCCGATATCGACATTGCGCTGCTTGAAGATGCGGTTGTCGGTCAGCAAGCCTTCGATATCATCAAGGACCTTGTTGTGCCCTTCGCAGAACCGCCCGATATCGTCGATCAACTGCTGCGGCAGATCCTGGTGCACGCCGCCGGGGCGCACATAGGCGGCATGCATGCGCGAGCCGGAAGCCCGCTCGTAGAAGACCATTAGCTTCTCGCGTTCCTCGAAGCCCCACAGCGGCGGCGTCAGGGCGCCGACATCCATCGCCTGTGTTGTGACGTTGAGGAGGTGCGACAGGAGCCGTCCGATCTCGCTGTAGAGTACGCGGATCAACTGGCCGCGCTTCGGCACGGCGATGCCGAGCAAGCGCTCGACCGCCAGTGCGAAGGCATGTTCCTGATTCATCGGCGCCACGTAATCGAGGCGATCGAAGTATGGCACGGCCTGCAGATAGGTCTTGTACTCGATGAGTTTCTCGGTGCCGCGATGCAGAAGCCCGATATGCGGGTCGACGCGCGTGCACACTTCACCGTCGAGTTCGAGAACGAGGCGCAGCACACCATGCGCCGCCGGATGCTGCGGCCCGAAATTTATGGAGAAATTTCGAACTGAGGCTTCCGTCATGACTTCGCCTTCTCATCGCCGGGCAACTCGTAGGCGGTGCCCTCCCAGGGGGACAGATAGTCGAATGTCCGGAATTCCTGGACGAGTTTCACAGGTTCATAGACCACCCGCTTGGCCTCATCGTCATAACGCACCTCGACATGTCCGGTGAGGGGGAAATCCTTGCGCAGCGGATGGCCGGAAAAGCCGTAATCAGTGAGAATCCGCCGAAGATCCGGATGGCCCGAGAACAGGACGCCATAGAGATCATAGGTTTCCCGTTCATACCAGTTCGCGGCGGGAAACACGCCGATCGCACTGGGAACAGCAGTTTCCTCGTCGGTCTGGACCTTCACCCGGACCCGCCGGTTCCGGTATGGAGACAGAAGGTGATACACGACGTCGAAGCGCTTTTCGCGTTCGGGGTAGTCAGCCCCGCAAATATCCGTGAAGCACACGAAGCGGCACTCCGGGTCATCACGCAGAAACCGCAACACCTCACAGATGTCAGGAGCATTGGCTTCGAGTGTCAGTTCGCCGTAGGCAACACGGTACGACGATACCTTCCCCTGAAGCGCGCTCACAATGTGCTCGCCTAGCCGATTGAGCGTTTCCTCCATCCCTAGCGCTCCAGCGTCCCGACCCGGCGGATCTTCTTCTGGAGCTGCAGGATGCCGTAGACCAGCGCCTCGGCGGTGGGCGGGCAGCCCGGCACATAGATGTCGACGGGGACGATCCGGTCGCAGCCGCGAACCACCGAATAGGAGTAATGATAGTAGCCCCCGCCATTGGCGCAGGAGCCCATGGAGATCACATAGCGCGGCTCGGGCATCTGATCGTAGACCTTGCGCAGCGCCGGTGCCATCTTGTTGGTCAGCGTACCCGCCACGATCATGACGTCCGACTGCCGCGGGCTGGCGCGCGGCGCAAAGCCGAATCGCTCAACGTCGTAGCGCGGCATCGAGGCCTGCATCATTTCCACCGCGCAGCAGGCGAGGCCAAAGGTCATCCACATGAGTGAGCCGGTCCGCGCCCAGTTGATGAGTTCGTCCGTCGAGGTGACGAGGAAGCCCTTGTCCGCCAGTTCGGCATTGACGCCGGTGAAAAACTCCTGTTGGGCCTGATTGAGGGCCGGCCGGCCGGGTTCGATCAATCCCATTCCAGCGCCCCCTTCCGCCACTCGTAGATGAATCCGATGGTGAGGATTGCCAGAAACACCATCATCGACCAGAAGCCGAAAACCCCGATCTCGCCGAGGCTGACTGCCCACGGAAACAGGAACGCCACCTCAAGGTCAAAGATGATAAACAGGATCGACACCAGGTAAAAGCGCACGTCGAACTTCATCCGGGCGTCGTCGAAAGCATTGAAACCGCATTCATAGGCCGAGAGTTTCTCGGGGTCCGGCTTGCGCACGGCGATGATGATGGCCGACAGCATCAGCGCAATGGCGATGCCGGCGCACACCGCCATGAAGATCGCTATGGGCAGGTAGTCTCTGAGTAGTTCCGGCATCTGATCCCGTCTCAGTATCGCGGTGCGATTGAGGATGCCGGGCGTTGGTAGCGCAGTGCACAATGCTCTGCAAGCGCCAAGCGCAGCGGGCCGGTTTCAATCTGGGCCGGGTGGCAGAAGTGGCGGAGAATGCGCCTGATATGGCGCGAGTGACGGGGCTCGAACCCGCGACCTTCGGCGTGACAGGCCGACGCTCTAACCAACTGAGCTACACCCGCAGCACTTCGCGGGCTGTGTCTATTGAACCGGCCCCCCCAAGTCAAGCGCGCAAATGCGGCGCAGCGCTGCTGTCCTGGGCGGTCGTGTCCCACCGAATTCCATGGTTGCGCCAGAGCCATTCACGATCGGCTGCGAAGCCGTCACGCAGGAGTTGTGCCGTGGCGGGCGTCAGTGGCGGTGCGGCGCAAGCGGCAATGGCAGCACTCACCGCCTGCTCGAGTAGTGTCCGTCAAGTTCAGCAAATTGGTTGCCGGTGATGCGGGCATGGGCG
>CAZIXE010000012.1:0-77924 GCA_964543235.1 uncultured Rhizobiaceae bacterium
GCGTGAGGTGACTGCCCCACGCCCCTCCACCCGCCGGGTGGAGGTTGTTCTCCCCCGGTTCCGGCCGCCTGATCCCGGAGCCAGCAGCGGCGGAGCCTTGCCTCAAGCTCACCTGCCGCTCTTTGACAAGTCACATGGGGATTGCCACCATCGGGCAAGGAGCCGCAGCGATCAGGCCGCTCGGCAACTGATCTTCAGGGAGATCGCTCATGACCGGACATTCACATCTCACCCGTCTTGTTCTGGCCGCGGCCGTCCTCAGCGCCGCGGCCCTGCCCGCGGCGGCCAAGTCGGGCGTCAATGTCGGCGCGCTCAGCTGCACCGTGGAGGGCGGCATCGGGCTGATCATCGGTTCGTCCAAGGACATGCAATGCGTGTTCAATCCGGCCGATGGCGGAGCCAGCGAACATTACACCGGCACGATCAGCAAGCTCGGCATCGACATCGGCATCACCAATGAAAGCTATATCCGCTGGCTGGTCTTCGCGCCGGGCACCATCAACCGCGGGGCGCTCGCGGGCGGCTATGCAGGGGCCTCGGCGGAGGCCACGCTCGGCGTGGGGCTGGGCGCCAATGTTCTCGTCGGCGGGCTCGACAATACCATCGCCCTGCAGCCGGTCAGCATCCAGGGCCAGGAAGGCCTCAATGTTGCCGCCGGCGTTACCAGCCTCAATCTGGATTTCGCGGAGTAGGTGTGATCCGGCCCTTCCTGACGGCGGCGAGGACGCGGGCCGTTGCGGGAAGCGCCGCAAGCTTGTCGACGGTAACCGACAGACGCCGGCGCCAGTTGGGTTTCCCGGCGTCGGTGCCCGGCACGTTCAGGGGCTCGGTTTCGCCGGTCAGGTCGTCGGCCTGGACCAGCATCACGGCCGCGGGTGCTTCGGCGAGGAAGCCATGCACGTCGACAAGCAGATCGCCGGAAGAGTGGCCGGCGGCGTTGAGCGCCCGTTCGAGTTCGCGAAGTTCCGCAGCGCCGGCCTGCTGCCGCCAGCCCCTGAACGGCCGCGTGTCGTGGCTCGACAGGCAGGCCGCCGAAAGCGGCGGGTAGGAAGCGGCGGGCAGGTAGCCCGTCTGGTCCCGCTCGAACCAGAGCATGCGGTAGGAGAGAATGGCAGCGGCCGCGAGGCGCTGGCGCAGGCCCTCGGGCACGGTGCCCAGATCCTCGCCGATCACCATGCAGCGGCCGCGATGGCTCTCGATCGCGGTCAGGGCGATCAGAGCATCGGTGTCGACGGTGACATAGGCGCCAGCCGCAGCGCTGGCGCCGCGCGGAATCCAGAACTGGCGCGCGAAACCCAGAATGTGATCGATGCGCAGCACACCCGCCTGACGCATGCTGGCGCGCAGCACGTCGATGAAGGGCCGAAAGCCCTTGTCGCGCAGGACCGGCGGAACATGGGGCGGCAGATTCCAGACCTGACCTTCGGCGGCAAAGGGGTCCGGGGGCGCACCGAGCGAAACCGCAGTCGCATAGAGGCCCGGCTGCGACTGCACTTCACCCCCTTCATAGGCACAGCCGAGGGCGAGATCGCGATAGAGGCCGAGGCGAAGGCCGGCCACACGGCCGCGGCGTGCGGCTTCCGCCAGCTGGCGTTCCGCCAGCCACTGCAGCCACATGACGAAGCGGCGGTCATGCTCGTTGCGGCCCGCCTCATGCGCCGCATGATCGCGCAGCGGCTGGCCTGCGGCGGTAATGAAGTCATCGAAGTCGGGATGGCTCCCGCGTGCGAAGAAGGCGTCACTTGCGGCCCTCAGAATCTCTGCCTTGAGGCGCCATACGCCCGCATAGTCGACGTGGGACCGCCCGCGCAGAGCTGCCATCGCGGCCTCATGGCTGGCCAGTTCAGCAGCGGCAACCGGCAGACCGAGGTCGCGAAGAGCGCCCGGGACATCGATGTAGACCGGATCGAGGAAGCGCCGGTCGGACGGCTGATAGGGGCTGACACGGGTGCGGTCGGCCGGGAACATGTGGTGGAGGGGGTTGATGCCCGCGACGTCGCCTCCAAGCTGCGCGGTCACTTCAAGGAACTGGCCAAGCGTTGCGAAATCGCCGATCCCGGCATCGCGGTCATCGCGCAGAGCATAGAGATGGGCACTCAGGCCGAAAACCCGCTCGCCGGCGGCTATGTGATCGGGGAGGAAGCAGCGCGGCGGCGCGACCAGCAGATGGCAGATTTCCGAACCGTCGACGTCCTCGCGCAGCTCGTAGTAGCCCGGTGCGAGCGGCGGCAGTTCGAGGTGGGAGTGGCCCGCGGGCTTTGCGGCGTGGAGCGTCATGCCGCGCTCATCGGTGAGCGAGAACGAGAGCGCGCGGCTTCCCGCTGCCCGGTCCTCGTGCACGGCAATTCTGACGGGGGAAGCGTCGTTTGCCACCGTGTAGGCCGGCAGGCGCCGCGGCAGCACAAGACGCTGCAGGGCCTCGCGCGCTGCGCTTGCGGATCCGAGGTCAAAGCCCATTGCGGCGAGCAGGGCGGTCTTGGTTGCGATACTCACGCGGTGATGCGTACCGTCGACTTCCCACCATTCGCCGGCGATTCCGGCCGCTGCGGCCAGACGGTCTACCACTGTATCCTCTGTGCCGGCTGGCTTGTGCCTGGCGCTGTGCTCGGCAAGGACCGTCACCGCACGGGGCGCGAGCCGGATCCTGCGGGCCGCGATGGCAAGCTGAGGATTGGGGAAGCCTTCGGCCGCCCCCCAGACCATGGCAGCCTGTGGCGGTGGCAGGTTCGCCTCGATTTCCCCAGCGGCGCGGTTGAACCAGAGCAGCAGACGGGGAGCGCCGTCAGTCGCGAGGCAGAGGGCGAAGGCTTCAAGCTTGGGATCGTTCCAGGCCGTCTCGTCCATCGGCTCGCCAGACACCGCAAACCATTCGGCATCGGGGTGGATATGGCCGTCCGGCGCAGTACCGGAGAGGAATGCATCAGCGAAGAAGGTGTGGTGGCTTGTCCGGAAGCGCAGCAGGGCAGAGACAAAGTCGGCAAGTTCCCTGTCGCGGTGCTCCCAGTCGAGCCAGGTGGTTTCGTTGTCCTGGGCATAGGCATTGTTGTTGCCGCCCTGAGTCCTGCCAAACTCATCGCCGGCGGTGAGCATGGGTGTGCCGCGGGACAGGAACAGGGTGGCCAGCAGCGCCCTGGCGTCGGCAACGGGATCGGCGGCGACCCAGCTCGTTTCATGATTGCTGCCGTCACGGTTTGCTTCGCCATTGGCGTGATTGTGTTTGCGATCGTACCGTACCGTGTCAGCCAGAGTGAAGCCGTCATGAGCGGCGACAAAGTTGATGCTGCAGGCCGGCGTGCGGTGGCGGCTGGCGAAGATGTCGGACGAGCCGGCCAAGCGGGTGGCAAGACCGCCCTGCGCCTGCTCATCACCCCGCCAGAAGCGGCGTACGTCGTCACGATACCGGTCATTCCATTCGAGCCAGCGGGCGGGGAAGGCCCCAAGCTGGTAACCGCCGGGGCCAATATCCCAGGGCTCGGCGATATGGATCAAGGGTGCCAGCACCGGATCCTGTTCAATGGCAGCGAGAAGTGGTGCCTTGGGACTGAAGCCATCAGCCATGCGGCCCATGACGGTGGCAAGGTCATAACGGAAGCCGTCCACGCCGGTGGCATGCACCCAGTGGCGCAGTGCATCCATGACCATCCGAAGTGCGGCGGGATGGTCGAGCGCCAGGGTATTGCCGCAACCGGTATCGTTGACCGGGAGACCAGCAGCCTGCCGGTAATAGAGGGCATTGTCGAGACCGCGGAGGCAGATGGTGGGACCACCGAGGTCACTCTCGCCGGTGTGATTGAAGACGACATCAAGGATGACCCTGATGCCGGCACCGTGGAGCGCGGCAACGGTCTTGCGGACATCGCCGAGGCCGCCCGGCGCCAGGCGCGGGTCGGGCGCGAAGAAATTCACCGGGTTGTACCCCCAGGCGTTGCGAAGTCCGAAAGTGCTCAGATGGCGTTCATCAATCCACGCCGCGACGGGCATGAGTTCGATGGCATCGACGCCAAGACGCCCCAGATATTCAAGGATCGAGGGATGGGCCAGCGCCAGAATGGAACCACGCAAGTCCGGCGGAAGGTCCGGATGCAATCGCGTGAACGCCTTCACCGCTACCTCATAGATCATCCGTGGCCTGCCGGGCGGCAGCGGGCTCGCGGCCGTGACCGGGGCTTCGACGATGCATTTCGGGACGAGTCGGGTGGTATCGGCGGTGTGCCGCGCCAGATCCGGGTGCCACGCAAAGGGTCCATCAAACCTGGTGGCGTAGGGGTCTGCCAGCAGCTTGGCGGGATCGAAGAAATGTCCGGTCTCGGGCTGATATGGCCCCTCTGCCCTCAAGCCGTAGCGCTGCCCCGCCCCGAGGCCGGTGATCAGCCCGCAATGCACGTCCCCGACGCGGTGAGGCAGGATGAAGCGGGCAAACTCGCAGTCGCCATCGAACAGCGAAACATGGACGGCGGTCGCGTGCTGCGAAAGCACAGCGAAGTTCACTCCCTCGCCCAGGGGTGTTGCGCCAAGGGGATAGGGGAGGCCCGAGGTAACCCTTAATGTGGATGCATCCATCCTCAGGTGATGACCGACGGTGCGCTTCGACCGGTCCGCGCCGAAATATCGGCCACGTTGCGCGCAAATGCGATGAGATCGCCCAGCGCCTGCTGGGTCTCGAGGCCAATCCGGCTGGGCTCATAGCGCTCGATATAGACGCGGAGCGTGGCCCCGGCCGTGCCCGTGCCCGAGAGACGGTAGACCACGCGGGAGCCATCATCGAAAATGATCCGGATGCCCTGTTTCGCTGTGTCGGATCCGTCAACCGGATCGTGATAGGCGAAATCATCGGCAGCCGTGACCGTCAAAGTTCCCGCCTTCCGGCCCTTGAGGCCGACGAGATTGCTGCGAAGGTCATTGATGAGGGCATTGGCTGCTTCGGCATCGACTTCCTCATAGTCGTGCCGCGAATAGTAATTGCGTCCGTAGGTCTGCCAGTGATCGTGCATGATGTCGTGCACACTCTGGCGCCGGCTGGCCAGGATGTTAAGCCAGAGCAGGACCGCCCAAAGACCATCCTTCTCGCGGACGTGGTTGGACCCGGTCCCGGCACTTTCCTCGCCACACAGGGTGATGAGGCCCGCATCAAGCAAGTTGCCAAAATACTTCCAGCCGGTCGGAGTCTCGTAGCAGCCTATACCAAGTCTTTCGGCAACCCGATCGACGGCGCAACTCGTCGGCATGGAGCGCGCGACACCGGTAAGTCCCTTGGCATAGCCTGGCGCCAGATGGGCATTCGCGGCCAGCACGGCGAGCGAATCCGACGGCGTGACGAATTGCCCCCTGCCGATGATCAGGTTGCGGTCGCCATCGCCGTCGGAGGCAGCGCCGAAATCCGGTGCCGAACCGGACATCATCAGGTCATAGAGATCTCTGGCATGCACCAGATTGGGATCGGGATGATGGCCACCGAAGTCCGGGAGCGGGGTACCGTTGACGACGGTGCCGGCAGGGGCGCCCAGTGCCTGTTCAAGGATTGCATGGGCATAGGGGCCGGTTATGGCATGCATGGCGTCAAAGCGGACAGTGAAGCCCGACTTGAACATGGCGGCGATGGCTTCAAAATCGAAGAGCGACTCCATCAGCGCCTGGTAGTCGGTGACGGGATCAATGACCTCCACATCCATGCTCCCGCAGCGGGTCAAGCCGAGATGGTCGATGTCAATGTCGGGTACATCGGCGATCCGATAGGAGGTGATGGACTTGGTGCGGGCAAATACGGCGTCGGTCATCTTTTCCGGTGCGGGGCCGCCATTGCCGGCATTGTATTTGATGCCGAAGTCGCCTTCGGGGCCGCCGGGGTTGTGGCTGGCCGACAGAACGATGCCGCCGAAGGCGCCGCGCTTGCGGATGAGATTGGAGGCAGCCGGTGTCGAAAGCAGGCCCCCCTTGCCGGTGACCACGCGACCAAAGCCATTGGCTGCCGCCATTCTGATGGCAATGCCGACTACCTCGCGGTTGAAGTAGCGCCCATCGCCGCCGATAACCAGCGTCTTGCCCCGATAGCCTTCCAGGGTGTCGAAAATCGACTGGATGAAGTTCTGCGCGTAGTTCGGCTGCTGAAAGACTGGTACTTTCTTGCGCAGGCCCGAGGTTCCGGGTTTCTGGCCGTCGTAAGGCTTAGTAGTTACCGTCTTCATGTTCGCTCAGGCCCCCGCAAGAGTTCGGTAGAGGTTGGCATAGCGCGCGGCGCTGCGATCCCAGCTGACATCGGCCTTCATGCCGTTGCGCTGCAGGGACTTCCACGCTGCAGCGTCGTGAAACAGGGCGTCCGCCCGATCCAGCGCGGTCCAGAAGGCATCGATGGTCACGGGAGCAAACTGGATGCCGGACGCGACACCGGCGGCCACAGCCGCATCGTTGGCATCGACAATCGTATCGGCAAGTCCGCCAACCCGGGCAACGACGGGGACGCAGCCGTAATGCAGCCCGTAAAGCTGGGTAAGACCACATGGCTCAAAACGCGAGGGGATCAGGATGGCGTCACAGCCGGCCTGCATGACATGCGACAGCGGCTCGTTGTATCCCGTTCTGAATCCGATCCGACCCCGATGGCGTGACGAGGCCTGGTGCAACGCATGTTCAAGTGTTGCATCCCCTGAGCCCAGAACGGCGAGCCTGGCACCCGACTGCACGATCTTTTCAGCGCTGGCGGCAAGCAGGTCCATGCCCTTCTGGTGTGTCAAGCGGCTTACGACGCAGTAGAGAAGACCATCACCTTGCTCGAGGTCGAACTCCCTTTCGACTGCACGCTTGTTCTTGACCCGACGCTGGAGAGTCCTGGTATCGTAGGTTTCGGGGATCAACGAGTCCGTTGCCGGATTCCAGACGTCTGGATCAATGCCATTAACGATGCCGTGCAAGGCGCCGCGGCGAGCACGCAGCAGGCCGTCGAGACCCATACCGTTCTCCGGGGTGCAGATTTCGTGGGCGTAAGTCGGGCTAACGGTCGTGATGGCATCAGCACATTGCAGGCCGGCCTTCAGGAATCCGACACCGCCGAAATACTCGACACCCTCGATTGAGAATGCCTGAGGCGGCAGGCCAAGTGTGGCGAAAAGAGCAGCGGGGAAGTGCCCCTGAAAGGCCAAATTGTGGACCGTCATGACCGAAGGGCGGCCGTTACCGTAGCGCATGTAGGCCGGCACCAGCCCTGCCTGCCAATCGTGGGCATGAATGATATCAGGCCGAAATCCATCGATCGCGCCCAACGCAACGGCCGCGGCCGCGCGGCAGAAGGCGGCGAAGCGTGCAGCATTGTCGGGCCAGTCCTTGCCATCCGGCCCCAAGTAGGGATTTCCCGGGCGATCGAAGAGGTGGGGTGCATCGCAGACTATGAGGTCCATGTTGCCGGATTTACCGCCTAGGATGCGGACCGGGCCACCGTACAAATCCTCCTGCGATGACAGCATCGCGCGGTGCTCCAGGGCGGAAAGAACGGCGGGATAGCCCGGCAGGAAGGTCTTAACTTCGACGCCCAGAGCGGCGAGGGCGGCCGGCAGTGCCCCGACCACGTCGGCGAGCCCTCCCGTCTTGAGCAGCGGATAGGCCTCCGATGCGACACTCAAGACCTTCATGCGTGGAGTTTTTCGATCATCGGCTTGGTTATGAGGCAAACACCGTTGGCGGTTCGGCGGAACCGCTTCGCGTCAAGCTCAGGATCCTCGCCAACCACCATGCCTTCGGGAATGACCACGCCCCGGTCGATGACAACGCGTTTGAGGCTCGCCTTCCGGCCGATCTCAACATAGGGCATCACGACAGCCTCTTCCATCTGGGTATAGGAGTTGACCCGCACGCCGGTAAAAAGCAGAGTCCGCTTGAGGCTGGCGCCGGAGATGATGCAGCCACCCGAAACCAGGGATGAAACCGCCATGCCGCGTCTTCCATCCTCATCGTGGACGAACTTCGCTGGCGGTGTCACCTCCGCATAGGTCCAGATCGGCCAGTCATTGTCGTAAAGGTCAAGGGAAGGAACGGTATCGCAGAGATCCAGATTGGCTTCCCAATACGCATCCACTGTTCCGACGTCGCGCCAGTAGGCGGAAGCTTCGTTGGTGGAGCGCACGCAGGACTTGGTGAAGCGATGGGCAACGGCCCGGCCGTGCCTGACGATGTACGGAATGATGTCTTTGCCGAAATCATGGCTCGAGGCAGTGTTGGCAGCATCCTCGGCCAAGAGACCGAACAGATATTTCGTCTCGAAGACGTAGATTCCCATCGAGGCCAGTGACACTTCGGGGTTGCCTGGGATGGAGGGCGGATCCTTGGGTTTCTCGACGAAGTCCACGATGCGATCCTTCTCGTCGACATGCATGACACCGAAGCCGGTCGCTTCCATGCGCGGGACTTCAAGGCAGCCGACCGTGACGTCGGCTCCGGAATCGACGTGCTGCTGCAACATCAATTCATAATCCATCTTGTAAATGTGGTCGCCGGCAAGAACGACCATGTATTTCGGGCCGTAGCTCTCGACGATATCGGCATTCTGATAGACGGCGTCGGCAGTGCCATTGTACCATTGGTCTTCCGACACGCGCTGGCTGGCCGGCAGGATGTCGAAGCTCTCGTTGCGTTCCGGGCGTAGGAAGTTCCAGCCACGCTGGAGATGGCGGATCAGGCTGTGGGCCTTGTACTGGGTGGCGACACCAAAGCGGCGGATGCCGGAATTGAGGGCGTTGGACAGCGCGAAGTCGATGATCCGGGACTTGCCGCCAAAAAAAACAGCGGGCTTTGCCCGCCGGTCGGTCAATTCCATCAGGCGGCTGCCGCGTCCGCCGGCGAGTACGTAGGCCATGGCATCGCGGGCCAGTGGAGCTGTCCTTTGTTTGTCGGGCATACAGGAACCTCCCATTCTTGCGCTTCGATTATGGACCGGCGAATTGCAGAATCAAGGTCGCAAGAGGAGGTAGGGTAAGCGTAAGGCTGGCCGGCATCCCATTCTGCCCGCGGCCCGAGGTCTGAACCTCGCCCATATTGCCCGTATCCGAACCACCGTAGGCAGCGGCATCGGTATTGACCCGTTCAGCCCACCGCCCCGCCCGGGGCGCGGGTACCGCGTATCCATGGCGCGGCACCGGGGTGAAGTTGGAGACGACGAGTACAGGCGGTTCCTGGCCGCCCGAATGCCTCGCCCAAGCGAACACCGAGTTCTCGTGATCGTCTGCAATGAGCCATTGGAAACCCTCGCCCTCGCAATCGCGGGCATGAAGGGCGGGTGAATCGCGATACAGAGTGTTCAAGTCGCGGATCAGGCGTTGCATGCCTTTGTGGGGGGCGTGGTCAAGCAAATGCCAGTCCAAGCTTCGCGCTTCGCTCCATTCCTCCCATGGCGCGAACTCCTGGCCCATGAACAGCAGTTTTTTTCCGGGGTAGCCCCACATGAAGGCATAGTAGGCGCGAAGACTCGCGAATTTCTGCCAATCATCGCCGCTCATCTTGCGCAGCAGCGAGCCTTTGCCATGGACGACTTCATCGTGGGAGAGCGGGAGGACGAAGTTCTCGCTGAACGCATAGAGCAGCCCGAAGGTCAGGTCGTTATGATGATACTTGCGGTGGATGGACTCACGCGAGAGATATTTCAGCGTATCGTGCATGAACCCCATGTTCCACTTGAACCCGAAACCCAAGCCCCCAGTATGCGTGGGCTGGGAGACGCCGGGAAAGGCGGTCGACTCCTCGGCTATGGTCATGATGCCCGGATGCTGGGCGTAACAGATCTCGTTGAGCCGCTTGAGAAAGGCGATGGCCTCGAGATTCTCGTTGCCGCCGTACTGGTTCGGAATCCATTCGCCATGCTTGCGTGAGTAGTCGAGATAGAGCATGGAGGCGACGGCATCGACCCTCAGGCCGTCCACATGGTACTTCTCGAACCAGAACAGGGCGTTGTTAATCAGAAAGCTCTGAACCTCTGTACGGCCGAAATTGTAGATGGCCGTGTTCCAGTCGGGGTGGTAACCCTGACGCGGATCCTCGTGCTCGTACAGGGCCGATCCGTCGAAGTGGCGCAGGCCGAACTCATCGGTGGGAAAGTGAGCGGGAACCCAATCCAGGATGATGCCAATCCCTTCGGCATGTGCGCGGTCGACAAGCTTCGCAAATCCGGCAGGGGAGCCAAAACGCGAGGTTGGCGCGTAAAGACCTGTGGGTTGATAGCCCCAGGAAGGGTCAAAGGGATGTTCAGAGACCGGCAGGAGTTCGATATGCGTGAAGCCGTTCTCCTTGACATATGGAATCAGCGTGTCGGCGAGGTCCTCGTATGACAGGAACTGGTCGCCGTCCTTCCGCCGCCATGAACCCAAGTGCACCTCGTAGATCGTGATTGGGGAACGGCGGGGATCACGTCCGGCTCTTGCGTCAAGGTAAGCGGCGTCTGACCAGCGAAAGTTGTCAATTTGAGCGACAATTGAAGCCGTCTTCGGTCTGAGCTCGGAGGCGAAGGCGAAGGGGTCGCTTTTCAGCGGCAGTCTCTGTCCACGGCCGATGATTTCGTATTTGTAGTTGGCACCTTCGGCAATCCCAGGAATGAAGATTTCCCATACGCCGGTACCGCGCCGAAGGCGCATCACATGGCGGCGTCCGTCCCAGGCGTTGAAATCGCCAATGACGGAAACGCGATCCGCATTTGGTGCCCAAACTGCGAAATGAACACCGGCGACGCCTTCGTGACTGAGCAAATGTGCGCCAAGCTTGTCATAGAGCCTGAGATGGGTTCCTTCAGCGACATAATAGTCGTCAAGTGGGCCCAGCACCGGCCCGAAACTGTATGGATCAATCAGCGACCAGGCGCCGCCGGCGTTCGTGGCGCGCAGTTGCAGCGGGACTGCGGACCTGGTCTTTATGGGTCCTTCAAAGAAGCCATCCGGGTGACGCCGACTCAAGCTCCCGAGACTGGAGCCATCGAGGGAAAAGACATCAACGGTTTCTGCGCCCGGAAGGAAGGCTCGCGCCACCCAGGCGTTACCCGATTTGTGCGGCCCAAGAACCGCGAAGGGGTCGCCATGTCGTCCGGCTACTATGGCCTCTACAACTGCGTCATCAACTGCGCGCGCCATGCTCAGCATCCTCCCCACCGGCCAATATGAGGGGCAGCCGAACGGCCTTACAAGCCGGAAATTACGTCACCGGCACTTTCCAGATTTCGCGGGCATACTCGCGAATGGTGCGGTCCGACGAGAACCAGCCGAGTCTTGCCGTGTTGTGGACGGCCTTTTCGTACCAGGCCCTGGGATTGCGCCAGACCCGCTCGGCTGCATCGAGGGCCGCGGAATAAGCTGCAAAATCTGCGGTCACCATGAACCAGTCATGGTCGAGGAGCCGCCCGATCAGGCCATGGTAGCGGGCAGGCTCGTCAGGAGAGAAGAAACCGTTGTAAATCGCGTCCAAAACGCCCTTCAGATGTGGCGACCGCTCGACTGTCTCGCGGGGCTCATAGCCGGCGCGCCGCCGCTCTTCGACTTCCGTTGCAGTCAGCCCGAATATGAACAAGTTCTCGGCTCCAGCCAATTGCTGGATCTCGACATTTGCGCCATCGAGGGTGCCAACTGTCAAGGCGCCATTCAAAGCCAGCTTCATATTGCCGGTTCCCGAGGCCTCCATGCCGGCCGTCGAAATCTGTTCAGAAATGTCGGCGGCAGGAACTATGGCTTCGGCCAGGCTCACATTGTAGTTGGGAACGAAGGCAACTTTCACAAGACCGCGAACATCGGGGTCGGCATTAACGATAGTGCCAACATCATTGATCAACCGGATGATCGTCTTGGCCTCCCAATAGCTGGCCGCAGCCTTTCCCGCAAATATCTTGACTCTCGGAACCCATTCACCGTTCGGGTTGGCGCGGATTGCCTGATAGAGCGCAATGGTTTCCAGGATTGCAAGAAGCTGCCGCTTGTATTCGTGGATGCGCTTGATCTGAACATCAAAGAGCGCGGCGGGATCGACAATGATTCCCGTCGTATCCCTGATCAACTGGGCGAGATTTGACTTGTTGTGCTGCTTGACGGCGGCGAATCTCTCCTGGAATGCCGCGTCGGTTGCGAACGCGTCCAGCTCCTTCAGAGCCTCGGTTTCGTCGAGGAAGCGGTCGCCGATTGCGGCTCTCACAAGTTCCGCCAACCCAGGGTTGACCTGCTGAAGCCAGCGCCGCGGAGTAACGCCATTGGTCTTGTTGTTGATGCGGCCGGGGTAGAGCTTGTTCAAGTCCTTGAAGACCGTCTGCCTCATCAGGCTTGAATGAAGCGCCGAGACGCCATTGATGCTGTGGGAGCCGACATAGGCGAGCTGGCCCATGCGAATGCGCTTGCCGTGGCGCTCATCGACCAGGGAAATGGATCCAAGGAAATCGAAGTCGATCATCGACTTCTTATGGGCGTCAGCAATGACACCGGCATTGATTGCATAGATGATCTCGAGATGACGCGGCAGCAAGTTCTCGAACAGTCCGACCGGCCATGTCTCCAGCGCTTCGGGAAGCAGAGTGTGGTTGGTGTAGGCGATGGTTGCCCTAGTGATCTTCCACGCTTCGTCCCATTCTAGGCCGTGTTCGTCCAGTAGCAAGCGCATCAGTTCCGCGACAGCAATCGCCGGATGCGTGTCGTTCAGCTGTATGGCTGCCTTGTCCGCAAGATTGTGAACGCTGGCATACTGGCGGAGATGCCGACGAAGCAAATCCTGCAGGGATGCCGAGGTGAAGAAATACTCCTGCCGGAGACGGAGCTCCTGTCCGGCCGGAGTCGAGTCGGATGGGTAAAGCACACGGGTAATCGCCTCTGCTCGGGTCGTATCGATCTGTGCCCCCACATGGTCGCCACTGTTGAACTGATCCAGCTTGATGGGATCAATGGCCTGCGCGCTCCATAGTCTCAGGGTGTTCACCCGGTTTCCGCGCCAGCCGCAGATTGGCGTGTCATAGGCCACGGCCAGAAAACGCTCTGCCGGCAGCCACACATGCAGGGGCCGTCCATCTGCTGCCGTTCGCACTTCCACGTGGCCGCCGAAGCCGATCTCGTAGGCACGTTCGCGGCGCTCGAACTCCCAGGGGTTGCCATGGGTCAGCCAATCTTCCGGCAACTCGACCTGCACGCCTTCGATGATTTTCTGACGGAACAAACCATGCTGATACCGGATCCCATAGCCATAGGCAGGAATGCCGAGCGTTGCCATGCTCTCCATGAAGCATGCTGCAAGGCGGCCAAGACCCCCGTTACCCAGTGCAGCATCAGGTTCGAGTGTGGCGATAAGATCAAGTTCGACGCCGAGCGATTCAAGGGCCTGTCTGACCATGCCGATCAGCCCCATATTGCTCATGGCGTCACGCAGCAGCCGGCCAATGAGGAATTCGAGTGACAAATAGTAGACGCGCTTACCCTGGGACTCGTAGGTCTCACGAATAGAGGTCAGCCAGCGGTCGATCACACGGTCACGGACGGCAAGGATGGTGGCACGCAGCCAATCGTATTCCCGCGCCGCTGCCGGGTGTTTGCCCACAGCATAGGCAAGCTTCCGCACGATCTCCGTTGCAAGTTCTTCGGCCGAGGCAAACTCTGTTTGCGGTAAGGCCAGGTCATAAAGTGCGTTGCCCGGAACCGCAGAATTTCGAGACATTGAGCTCGCGGTCACCTGACCGGTCGAAATGAAGTTATTCAGTGGAGCCTCACGATTTGAGTGGAATGACAATGCCTCCCACCGATGGCGGTGGAAATCAGGTCGCGTCAGCCACGCCTCTGGAGATTCATTCTGTTGTCCTCCTGTCAACCAGCGACTCAGACTACCACACTTTTGTTGCAATGCAACAATGCAGTTTTGGCATTGTGCACCGCACAAAAATGTCGTAAAGGAACTCCGTAACATTCACCAGGGAGTTCGTAATCGGACATGAAAACTCAAGCGTCCCTTGCACCCGAGCACATCAGAGTTCTGGCACATCAGTTGTGGGAAGCCGAGGGCCGTCCTGATGGCCGGGCAGAGGCACATTGGCTCGCGGCGGAGGCAATGCTGACTGAAAAGACTTCGCAACCCGTAAAGAAGCGAGCCACCCGGACAAAAGCCAAGCAGAACTGATGCTACGCCGGCAGGCGGGCCGTGTCCGGCCTGCCGTGGAGGTTCCGGGGCCCGAGCAGAATTCCGCCAGTGGTGCCCATGTGCAGTCGTAACCGTCATCTGGCCCTGCCGGTCGCAGGCAGGTGGCACATTGCAAAGCTGCATGGGCACATCTACTAGCCAGGTTCACAGGCCGAACCGGGTGGAGGCTGGCGGGGTTCAGCCTGCGACCACAGTCTGGCGAACTTAAGTATTTACAAAAATTGACAGGATTGCTTGCCGAACTGCATGAGAGATCAAGCAAGCCCGAATCAGTCGCAAACTGCGGCTGACGGACTGCGCGCCTTACTGCTGGGACATGCTTAAGGACAGAACTAGCAAAAACCGCCCTACACTCAAGACGATTGCGTCATTGACGGGGCTGGGCGTCTCCACAGTTTCGAGGGCGCTTCAGAACGGGCCGGAGATCAGCGAGAACACCAAGCGCCGTGTCAGGGAGATGGCCCAGCAGCTTGGCTATCAGCCCGACCGCGCGGGTGTCCGGCTGCGGACAGGAAAGACTAACGTCATCAACCTGATCATTGATACCGATGTCTCGATCATGGGAGTCGTGACCGGGCTGATCGGCGGAATTTCGGATGTCCTTGAAGGGACTCCTTATCACCTGGTGGTGACACCCCACAGTACAAGTGACCCGCTCGCACCGGTCCACCGGGTCGTCGAAACGCGGTCGGCTGACGGCATCATCTTTTCCCGCATTGAGCCGGAGGATGCACGGGTCAAGTATCTGCTCGATCAGGGAGTACCCTTTGCCACCCATGGCCGCACTGAAATGGGACTGGTTCACCCCTATCATGACTATGACAACGAGGCGTTTGCCAGGATGGCAGTGCAAGCACTGGTCCGAAGAGGGCGGCGACGCATCGGGTTCCTCGGCCCGCTCCCGAAATACACATTCTGGAGGCACTTGCGGCGAGGGTTTGAAAGCGCGCTTGCCGAAGCCAGACTCGAGGAAGTTCTATTGGAGAACGTGACGGCGGACAGCCCCCTGTCCGTTATCAAGGACAGTGGCGAGCAGTTGGCCGCCAGGGCGGATCGCCCGGATGGGATTCTGGCCAGCGGCCTCATTCCCAGCCTGGCCCTTGCTCACGGCATGCGTCTCGGAGGAATGGTAACGGGAAAGGACGTTGACGTAGTCACCAAGCGCTACACGGACATCGCCACCCTTTTCAGCCCGGATGTGATTTGTATCGATGAGGACTTCCGCGTGGCCGGGCGCAACCTGGCGCGAGCAGTCCTGGCATGGATCGATGGGGCAGACCCCGCGGGCCTGCAGACTCTCGACAGGCCGGTGCCAGACGGCGCTTGACCGCAAGTTCCGTACTACTCAGAAACCGTCTACTTCAGGCTGACAAGATACTCCGCGATCGCCTCGCGGTCTTCCTTGGGCAGCTTTGACAGGTTAGTCTGAACGGCAGCCATGCCGCCTGAGGACATCTTGTCGTATCCCATGACCTCTCCGAATTCCAATGCCATTGCCAGGTCGGCAGCATCCTTGTAACGCCCACGTCCGATAAGGTCGCGAAGTGACGGGACTCTGCCGTCACCCTCGGGATGCGGGCCACCTGCCAAGTCCCGGCTCAGATCGGGTGTCATGTAGATCGTGCGCGGTGTATGGCACTCGCCGCAGTGCCCTGGCCCTCGCACCAGATAGGCCCCGCGGTTCCAGGCTGCGCTCCTATCAGGCACTTCAGGCACGCCCGAGGTGCTCAGACCGATCCACTTCCACAGTCCGACACCCCGCCGGAGGATCTGCTCCATCGGGAGATCGGCCGGCACGGCTGGTTGTTTCACCGGCTCAAGGCTTTCGAGGTAGGCCTTTATGTCGAGCACGTCAGTGATTTTCATTCTCGCATACGATGCGTAAGGAAGGGCAGGAATGTAATGGCTGCCCGAAGGTGAAATGCCGCGCTGAACGGCGTTTACGAAATCGAGATCCGTCCAGTTCCCAATGCCGGTCTCCGGGTCGGGCGTCAGGTTTGTGGGATAGAGGATGCCAATCGGCGTCTTCAGGGCGCGTCCGCCCGACGGCAAGGCGGGTTTCTCCGCTCCGTCGGGCGGTTTGTGGCAAGAAAAACAGCCGGCTGCGTTGTAGAGCCGTTCGCCATTGGCCAGATCGGGGTCATGGACGGGAATGTCTGATGCCGACAGCGGTCTGGGTGCCGACAACAACCAGCCCATCCCCGCCGCCAGTGCCAGCAGCAGTAGAAGCGTGTAGACGACCGGCCCGTGGCGGCGGTTCAGCTACGGTTACTCCTTGGGCCGCCGGAACTTGTCATGGCAGTTCTTGCAGGCTTCGCCGACCGCCGGAAATGCGGCCTTGAAACTGCCTTCATCGGCGGTGGCAGCAAGTGCCTTGGTTGCCGAGACGGCGGCTTCCCCGGCTTTCTGGAATCCAGCCATATCGGCCCAGATCTCGGGCTTTGCCCATGTTTCCACGGCGCCCTTGTCGCTTCCTTCCGGGAAGGACTTCATGAATGCGTCGAAGTCAGCAAGCATTGTATCCGTACTGGATTTGACGACGGCCGGATCATAAGCGGCCTCACCCTTCATGATCGCTACCAATGCCCCGATGGACTTGCCGTTCTGCTTCATGGCCGCCTGCCGATCCTCAATCGGTCCGGCCATAGTTGCCGAGACCAGGGCCGTCAAAGCAATGGATCCGGCACCCAGCGAACTGAACCTCCTCAAGTACATTCTCTATCTCCCCAGAATGCGGTTACAGAACTGTAAGTACAGCAGTTACCCTACATGCGTTTGCTGAGGATTAGTCCATCACGATTTCGTGTGTGTTAACCATCGTCACCGGAAATCCCGTTCCTCCATCATGAACTGCAGATGAACTGCGCGTTCCGGCACAGTTCACGCATGGCAGCTTAGACTTTCTTTAGGCTCGAGTGATGAAATGAAGCCAAGGAGAAGAACATGCGTAGCACCATGGCAACAGGCGAGGTCGAACATAACAGTGCAAAGGCGGCCAACCGGAAGATCGCCGCCATTTCTCCGGAACTCAGCGAAATCCTGCACATGTTGAGTTCGCTGGAGAATCAGTTCGCGGCCAAGGCAAACGCTCAATAGCTCATTGCTCGCGACTCAGTCCCTTTTCCTGAAGTCGCGCCAGATAGTCGTTCCACTTTTTCTCGTAGTTTCGACCCAGATCCAAGAGATACGGCCAGGTGTAAATTCCAGTTGCGTGGCGATCGCTAAAGACCAGGCGGATTGCGTAATTACCAACCGGTTCGACCCGCTCCACCCTTACAGCCTTCTTGCCGGATACGGTCACTTCCTGCCCGGCGCCGTGTCCCTTCACTTCCGCGCTCGGGCTCTCGACGCGAAGGAATTCGGCAGCGTAAGAGTACGACTCGTCGCCTTCAAACCGGACCAGCAGAATGTGGCCCTGATCCTTCAGGCGTATCTCGATCGGCCAGGCGTCATTCATTTTCCTCGAGTTCCCTTGCCTGATCGGGCAACATGATTGGAATGCCCTCTCGGATGGGATAGGCAAGGCGCGCAGCTCGCGAGACCAATTCCTGTTTGTCCCGGTCATAAACAAGATGGACCCTGGTCAACGGGCATACTAACAGCTCAAGAAGCCTGGGGTCAGCCTCCCTCATGTTTCCGCCTATTGTAACCGGGGCGAGCTGCCCCCCTTGCTCCTTGCCAGGGCAATTTCAGTCAGGGCGACAAGGACCTCAGCCCTGGTCTTAAGGTCGGAGGCCTCCAGGAGAGCCTGCTTGTCGCGAGGCGAGTAGGGCGCCAGCAAGGATAGTGTATTGACCAGAGTCTCGGTCGAGGCTGCGTTGACCTGGTCCCAATCCGCACGAAGATCGTTGACATCGAGATAGTCGCGGAAAGCCCTGAGTACCGCAGGGCGGTCTACTTCCTCGACGCCGCTGTCCGCAACAAGATCGGTGGCGAAAATGCTGTAGTCAGCTTCGACGGTGCGATATGGCGTTACCGTCACCAGTTCTCGTTCGACGCGAAACCGGCACACGCCTGTCAAGGTAATCAGTATGCGGCTGTCCGGAGTCTCGGCATAGGATGTAATGCGGCCGGCGCAACCGACCTTGCAGAGCTTCGGCCGCGCCATCAGGTCAGCCGTTTCCTCCATGGGTTGGATCATGCCGATGAGCCGTTCGCCGGCCATCGCGTCGCCAACCATCTGCAGATATCGAGGTTCGAATACATTCAGCGGCAAATCCGCGCGGGGCAGGAGCAGCGCTCCCGGGAGCGGGAAGACCGGCAGCCGCCTTGGTAGGTCGTCGGCCGTCCTGTATCTGTCCAAGAAGCTCATGCCGCTCACGCAAACAGAATTGACGAAAGCTTTCGCCGTCCCAGGACCGTGCACTCGTCCTTCGGTCCCCACGCTTCAAAGAATTTCACAAGCTGCTTGCGTGCGGCCTCGTCATTCCAATCCCGCTTCTGCCTGACGATGGACAACAACTGATCGAGCGCCTCGGTACGTCGGCCGGCCGCATTCAGTACGATGGCGAGGTCATAGCGCGCCTGGAAGTTCGCCGGGTCGCGTTCGACCTCCTGCTGTAATACGGCTACCTCGCTGGTGTCGACCGGATTTAGCGCCAAATCCAGCGCCGCTCTTGCACTCAGAATGGCTGGGTCGGATGCCTTCGAGGGCGGGACCAGTGCCAATGTGGCTTGCGCATTCTGCAGGTCACCGACCTCGATCTGACTGCGCGCAAGTCCGGCAAGCGCACCGGTATGTTCGCGGTCAACCTGCAGCACGGATGCAAATATCTGGGCAGCAGCCTGATAATCCTTCTGGGAAAAGGCCTCATTACCCTGTTCAACGGCGGCTGCCAGTTCCTCTGCCATATTGCCCTGGCTGCCAAGCCGATCAATGAACTGCCTGACCTGACCTTCCGGTAGGGCACCCATGAAACCGTCCACCGGCTGGCCATCTACGAAAGCATAGACCGCAGGAATGGACTGGATACGCATTTGCGATGCCAGCTGCTGGTTTTCATCGATGTTTATCTTGACGAGTCTCACCTTGCCATTGGCTTGCCTGACGACCTTCTCAAGAATCGGTGTCAGTTGCTTGCACGGGCCACACCAAGGCGCCCAGAAATCGACAAGAACCGGCACGCGACGCGAGGCATCTATCACGTCTGCCAAGAAGTTTCTGGTGTCGGAGTCCTTGACAAGATCGGCCGGCGCGCTGGCGTTGCCAGTGGCCTGGCGGCTCGAACCCTGACCTATAATGGTATCCATGATCGTCTTGGCCTGTCTGTTCTATTGCTCGATAGATGGCGAAAGCACTCTGCTTTTACAACGGCTCGGTACTGACTGCCACTACCCGAGGCTCGTGACCGCAGGAGCGGATGAATGACAACAGGTCCTCCGCCCGTATCGTCGTGGTCGCATCGTTGCGCAGCGGGTGGTAGTTCAGCAATTCGTTCTGCATCATCCTCTCGTCGAGAATGACGTTGGCTCGCCTCTGTATGTCGTTGATCAGGCCAAAGGGCGTTACCGAGCCGGGCTCTACACCCAGGACGTCCATGAGAAGCTCAGGCTTGCCAAACGTCAGGCGTCGCGAACCGATCCTGGCAGGTGCCGCCTTGAGATCGACCAGTGCGTCTTCAAGGCAGACGATGAGCCAGACTGCCCCCTTGTCATCTTTCAAGAAAAGATTCTTGCAATGACCACCCGGGATCTGGCCGCGCAAGGCCCGCGCCTGCTCCACGGTGTGGACGGCGGCGTGCTCGCGGGTCACCGTGTGAATCCCAAGCTTCTGAAAACGTGCGAAAAGCTCCTCGCGCGTGGCGGGCATAGCGGGACATGTCCGATGTTTCGTCGTGGTGCGAGGTTCCTATTGCATTTCGAGCGCGCTTGGGCAATAAGGCGCTCACTCAAGCGGGCGTAGCTCAGGGGTAGAGCACAACCTTGCCAAGGTTGGGGTCGCGCGTTCGAATCGCGTCGCCCGCTCCAGTTCTCCAAGACTTAGAAGATGCTTTATATGACAATTCCCCTATGAGGGGAGTGGTGGCAGCGGCGATGTCGAGCGACGGGACGATTGCGCACACCGCGGGAACACAGATATGACAGACAGGCTGGCCAGGGTCTTGGCGGCAATCGACAAAGCCAATCAGGCCGACCCGACCCAAGACGGCAGCGAGCCTGCAGCACTTAGGTATGGCCGGCGCATGTCGGCGACACTCGCACAAATTGCACCACATGCCAGTGAGTTGCTCGAGATCGCTGCACGGGCGCAGCACATCGAGAGATGGTTAATTCCACGAAAGTCATATCCAGACGGCCGTATCGGTTATTTGACATGGCGTAAGGAATTGCAGCGGCACCATGCGCGGCGAACGGGCGATATCATGGCGGCGCATGGTTATGACAGTGCCGATATTGACAGGGTTGGCGCTCTCATCCGCAAGGAGCGGCTGAAGCATGACCCCGAAGTGCAATTGCTGGAAGATGTCATTTGTCTCGTTTTTTTGCAGTTTGAAGCTGCGCATTTCATCGAAAAACATGAAGACGAAAAGGTTCGCGAGATTCTCGCCAAGACAGCCAAGAAGATGTCTGACACTGGTCTTCGCGCCGCGGCCGCCCTTGAGCTGCCGCCAAGGTTGAGACGACTGTTTACAGAGGCTTTGGCCTCAGCAGGCATTTCCTGAAGGGTTCATTCTCACGCAAGACGGCGGTCGCGCCCGATGCCAGCGCTCGCTTTCGTCATCAGACTGCTGCCCATGCCAACATTTCGCAACCAGCAGTGTGCCGCTACGTCATAATTCCTCACAAGCCGCCGAGTCTACGCGTCGCTTGAACTCGATAGCAAAGTTCTCCGCCGCAAAGCCGTTTGATCTCGAGCCATTCGGCTGATGTTGCAGGTCAAGCAATTGTCAAAAGCCCCGGGAGGGCTGCCAAAGTGAGCGATGTCTTCGGGCGTGGGGGTGCGTTGTGGCGGCACCGGCGCATTAAGAGCGGAATGGCTTTGACAGGAGTGTTGAGGCGTTACATACTGGTATAATAGGAATACCAGAAATGACTGCAGTCAGGCGATCCAGGCTTTTCGAGCAGATCTCCGAGCGGTTGGAACACCGCATCCGAGACAATGAACTCGAGCCGGGCGCCGAACTTCCCTCGGAACGCGACCTGATGCGGGAGTTCGGGTGCGGACGAACCGCAGTAAGGGAAGCGCTGTTTCATCTGCAGCGAATGGGTCTTGTCGAACTTCGCGCCGGGACCAGGGCGCGGGTCACGACGCCGAGTCCCGAAGCTGTAATGAACTCGCTAGCCGGGAGCGCTCGCTACCTGCTGTCGGCACCGGACGGGATGCGGCATTTTCAGGATGCCCGACGCTTCTTTGAATCAGGTCTCGCACGCGATGCGGCGCGAATTGCAACGGAAGAAGACATCGACCGGCTGCGCGAGGCGCTGGAGGCCAACAGGGCCGCTATCGGTGACATCAAGCGATTCGAGCGGGCAGACGTGGCATTTCATTTCGCGATCGCGCAGATCCCCCGTAATCCAATCTATGAGGCGCTGCATGCGGCGATCATCGAGTGGCTGATCGATCAACGTCAGGTGACCTTGAGTTATCCCGGTCAGAACCGCGTGGCCTTTGCAGCACATGAAGCCATTTACGAGGCCATCGCGCGGCACGATGAGGAGGGGGCGGCGCGGCTGATGGGCGAACACCTGGACCAGGTGGCAAAGCTCTATTGGCAAGTCCGCGCGGCAAGCTCATGAGCGGGTACGTAATCATCGTTGATTTCAGGCTTCGCCCGGGCAGCATGGATGCCTTCCGCGAACTGGTCGACGCTAACGCCGCGGATTCCTGCAGGCTGGAGTCCGGTTGTCGCCGATTCGATGTCCTGGTTCCGGTGGCCGAGCCCGACCGGATCGTTCTTTACGAGATCTATAATGATCGCGATGCATTCGAGGCACATCTGAACACTCCCCACTTCGCGTCATTCAATAGGGAGAGCAGCCCGCTGGTTGCGACCAAGTCAGTTAGCGAATTTGCTCTCGGCTGCGAGGGCTCCGCCACGGCGACCCTGTAGGAACCAGCAATGCCGCGCACCGACCTCAAGGACATGACGAAGACAAGGACCCTCAAGGTCGGGCACTTCATCGTCGAGTTCGCGACACCGGGTATCGGTCACGTGCTGAAAGCGGCGGGCTGCGATTTCGCATTGTTTGATCTCGAGCACTCGGGCTTCGGATTCGAGACGGTCAAGAGCGCCATTCGCTACTTCGAGGCGGCTGGCGTGGCACCGATTGTGAGGGTGCCTTCCAAAGACTACCATCATATCGCGCGCGCCTGCGACATGGGGGCTGAAGGAATCATGGTTCCCATGGTCAACAACGCTGCCGAAGCGCTAAGCATCCTTGATTGCATGAAGTACTATCCACTCGGCAAACGCGGTGTCGCACTCGGCGTTGCGCACGACAACTACGGGACCGGCCCGGTGCCGGAGAAGCTCGCCACAGCAAACAATCACACCACCCTTTTCTGCCAGATTGAAACCGCCGAAGGGGCGGAAAATGCTGAAGCCATTGCGGCAGTGGATGGCGTCGATGTGCTGTGGGTCGGTCATTTTGACCTCTCGGTGTCGCTGGGCATCCCGGGGCAGTTCGAGCATCCGAAGTTTCTTGGGGCCATCGAGCGCGCAGTCGCCGCCGCGAAAAAGCATGGAAAGGCCTTGGGCCGCCTGGTTCCGACAACCGATCTTGGTGTCAGTCTCTACAGGCAGGGCTTCGATTTCTGCTGTTACTCTGGCGATGTCTGGGTGCTTCGCGATGCATTGGGCGAGGCTGTCCGAAAAATCAGGGAGGGCTGCCGTCCATGACGCCGCACTTCCGGGTCGCTCTCTCCGGTGATTTCAAGAAGCCGGACGGCTCGCCGGTATTTCCCGACTTCGACGTCACTCCGCTCGCCAATGCGGTGGGCATCGAGATGGCCTATTTGAGCGGCACGTCGCCCATTCCGGCTGATGAACTCGCAAATTTCGACGCGCTCATACTGCTCAGTGGCCGTTTCGCCGCCGAGAGCATTCCAGGCGATGGCCGGCTGTCGGTCGTTGCGAGATTCGGGGTAGGCTACGACAATGTCGATGTCCAGGCGTGTACTCAGAGCGATGTGGCTCTGGTCATTACCCCCGACGGGGTACGACGCCCGGTCGCGGTGTCGATCATCACCTTCATTCTGGCCCTGTCGGGCAAGCTCCTGGCCAAGGACCGGTTGGCGCGCATGGGACCGGCCGGATTTGCGGCGCGCGGAGAGCATATGGGTGTAGGGCTCGTGGGCAGGACCCTCGGTTCGATCGGTGTCGGCAACATCGGTGCTGAGATGTTCCGGCTGGCGCGGCCGTTCGACATGAGGTTCATTGCGCATGACCCCTATGCCGATCCGATCGCGGTGAAGGAGCTTGGCATCGAACTGATGCCGATCGAAGAAGTTTTCGCACGGGCGGACTTCTTGACGGTCAATTGCCCGCTAACGGCCGAGACGCAACATCTCGTCAATGCCGAAAGGCTCAGCCTGATGAAACCCACCGCCTACTTCATCAACACGGCGCGGGGTCCAATTGTGGACCAGAGAGCCCTCACCAAGGTTCTCCAGGAGCGGCGTATTGCCGGAGCAGGGCTCGATGTGTTCGAGCAGGAGCCGACCGATGCCAACGATCCGCTGCTCAAGTTGGACAATGTGGTGCTGGCTCCGCACGCGTTGTGCTGGACTGATCAGTGCTTTGCCGGAAACGGTGCTGCAGATGTGAAGGCGGTGCTGGACGTCCAGCACGGGCGAGTGCCGCGCGGTGTGGTCAATCGACAAGTACTTGAGTCAGAGGGGTTCAGAGCCAAGCTAGAAGCCTATCGGAATCGCTTTGGCAACTAGGAGATTCGGCGCTGTGGTGCGCCGTGACAGTGGAGTGGCTGCGGATGGCGGTCGTCCAGATATGGGAGGAAGTCATGGTTACCAGACGAGATATTGGCAAGTTTGGTCTTGCTGCGACCTTTGTGGCGGCGGGTGGAAAGGCCGCGTGGGCTGAGTCCGCTGCGGAAGTCGCCGTTCGCGAGGCCCAGAAATACAAGGGCCTGTCGATCACCATCGTGTGGGAAGCGGGACTGCAGTCACTCGACCCACTGAATTTCTCCGGGCCCAAGTGGAAAGAGCTCACGGGTATAGACGTCAAGGTCGTAGAAGTGCCGGTCGCCGAGATGTTCACCAAGATCATGCAAGAATACCGCGCAGGCACAGGAGCATACGACGCTCTCAACGTTATCCCTTCCTGGATGCCCGATCTTGCCAATGCGGGGGCACTCGAGGTGCTCGACCCCTATGTTGACAAGTATGGCTTCCGCGAGGAGCTGCAGAAGATCGCGCCAACCTACCGCGACAACCAGATGATGGTGGACGGCAAGATCTTCGGGTTCCCCGACGATGGCGACGTATTCTTGATGTACTACCGGAAGGACATGCTGGGTGATCCGGCAATCCAGGCCGCCTACAAGGAAAAATTCGGCGCGGACCTGCCCGTGCCACCAACCACCTGGAAGGATTTCGACCAGGTTGCGCAGTTCATCACCGAACATACCGGCGGCAATCCTTACGGCGCGGCGTTCTTCCGAGAGGCCGGCTATGGCAACTTCATGTTCCAGGAGCGCTTCCGCAATGAGGGCGGCAAGTTCTTCGACGGCGAAAGCATGAAAGCGACGATCAACTCACCGGCTGGAGTCAAAGTTTTCAACGACTGGCTCGCGGAGAATAAGTTTGGTCCGCCCGGCGTCGAGCAATGGGGCTTTGTCGAGAACCTCGCGGCCTTCCTGCAGGGCCAGACAGCCATGACCATCTCGTGGCCACCTTACGGCCGGTGGGCGGCGGGCTACGGCACCGAACAAGAGGTCATGAGCTGGGTTCCAAAATCCACGATCGCTGGCAAGGTTGGCTACGCCCTGCCGCCAGGAGGACATCCCCAGCTTGCTGCCGGCTTTGCGCTGTCGGTGGCTTCGACGTCCAAGAACAAGGATGCGGCCTACCTGTTCATCCAGTGGTTGAACAGCGAAGAAGTAAGTCTGCAACGCGTGCAACTGCCCTACGCATTGCGCGATCCTTTCCGGGACTCGCATTTCACCAGTCCCGAATATCTGGCAAAGTGGCCAGATGCGAAGGACTATCTTGCCGCCCTCCAGGCCGGCGCCAATTCCGGACTGCTCGACCTGTCGCTGCTCCAGACCGACAAATACGAAGAGGTGCTGCGCCAATCAGTATCGAAACTCTGGGCCGGAGAGGATCCGCAGTCGATCCTCGACACGGCGGCGGCTGAATGGGACGCGATTACAGAACGGATCGGCGTCGACAAGCAGAAGGCTGTGTACAACAGCTGGGCCGCCAAGTCGGGTGCATATCCGAAGATGTAAGCGAACGCCATCAACCACACCAGTCATCCCCGGGCTTGTCACGGGGACCCATGGTTCCGCGTTCCCGACCTCGGTGTCTGTGGCACCATGGGTCGCCGGGCAAGGCCCGGCGATGACACCGTCGGTCAATCTGCCGGACCAGCATGACAGTCGCCGTTCACCCTGACCGCAACTTCAAGTACTGGCTGATCGGCCCAGCCATTTTCCTCCTGCTGCTCATCGGCCTGTTCCCACTAGTCTACTCGCTGGTGGTGAGCTTCATGCGCATCACCATGCTGGAAGTCGATACCTCCTTTGCCGGCCTCGAAAACTACGCTCAGCTCTTTCGGGACAAGCGCCTATGGCAGGCGCTTCTGCATACCGGCATCATCGTCGTCATCGCCCTGCCTATCGAGCTCCTCCTCGGCCTGGCCATGGCCTACCTGTTTCTCGAGCGCATGCCGGCCCGACAGATCTTCGTTTCACTTCTGGTGCTGCCGACCATCATCTCGCCGATTGTGGCCGGAGCGACCTGGAGAATCATGTTCGACAACCGTTACGGCCCGATCAACCAGATACTCGGCTGGATAGCGGGTCATCCGGTGCCGGCGCTGTGGACGGTCAATCCCAATCTCGTCTATCCGGCCATCATCTTCTGCGAAATCTGGCAATGGACGCCGTTCATGTTCCTGATCCTGCTCGCAGCACTGTCGAACGTCGACCGGTCGCTAACCGAAGCGGCCGAACTTGACGGCGCGAAGTTCTGGCGGACATTCCGGTTCATTGTCCTGCCGGCAATCTGGCCGGTGATGGCGATTGCCATTCTCATCCGTGGCCTCGACCTGTTCCGCATCTTCGACATCATCTGGGCGCTGACGATGGGCGGTCCCGGTACCCGCACGGAAACGATCTCGGTCTACACATACGTCCAGGGCTTTCAACAGTTCGAAACCAGTTACACTGCGGCAATTGCTTTCCTGGTCATATTCATCCTCACTATCATCGTCGTGTGGGCCATACGCCGCATGGGGCTGGCTAAATGAGTGGCCAGCCGTTTCACCGCCGCAGGGATGTGCGGCTCGGTTTGCGCTATGCGGTGGCGCTGGTGCTGGTCGTCTTCTTCCTTTTCCCCGTCTACTGGCTGTTTTCGATCTCGTTCAAGACGCCGGATGAGATCTTTGCGTTTCCGCCGGTTTGGTATCCGAGCAGCATCCAGTTCGGCAACTACAGGGTGCTGTTCAAGGACGGCGATGCTGCGACGGTGTGGAACAGCCTGGTGCTCGCATCAGTTTCGACCTTCTTCGCCATGATCTTCGGCACGATCGCTGCCTACAGCCTGGTGCGATTCAAGACCGGCGGAGAAAACCTTGCGGTTTGGATCATCTCGCAGCGTATGATGCCACCGGTCGCAATCGTGTTCCCGGTGTTCCTGCTCTATGTCTATCTGGGGTGGGTCGATACCTATCACGGCCTGATCATCCTCTACACCGCCTTCAGCCTGCCCTATGTCATCTGGATGATGCGCGGCTATATCGAGGACATCCCGCTGGAACTCGAGGAAAGTGCACTGGTCGATGGCTGCACGCGCTGGCAGGTCGTTTGGAAAGTGGTCATTCCCATGGCCCGATCGGGACTCTTCGCGACCGCAGTGTTCACCTTTGTATTCGCCTGGAACGACTTCCTGTTTGCGCTGGTTCTCACCCGGACCGAGGTCACGACATATACCGTCCAGGTCACCCACTACTTCGGCGGCCAATCCAATTTCTGGGCCAAGATTGCGGCAATGTCGGTCCTGGGGACTATTCCGGTATTCTTCGCCGTGGCAACCATGCAGCGTTATCTGGTGCGGGGCATCTCTATGGGAGCAGTCAAGGGCTAGACATGTCAGATCTCAAGATCGCTGGGCTGCACAAGTATTATGGGATGTTTCACGCGGTCAGGGGCATCGATCTCGACGTGCCTTCCGGTGAGTTCACGGTGCTGGTGGGACCGTCAGGCTGCGGGAAGTCGACGCTGCTCAGGACCATAGCTGGTCTTGAGGAAGCGAGCGCCGGCACCATTGAGATCGGCAACAAGGATGTCACCTGGGCCAGGCCACGTGATCGCGATATCGCCATGGTATTCCAGAACTATGCGCTCTATCCCTATCTCAACGTCTACGAAAACATTGCGTTCGGGCTTAGAGCGCGCAAATTCTCCAAGATTGAGATCGAACAGCGAGTCAGCCGCGCGGCGGGCATGCTCGGTATCAATGCCCTGTTGGAGCGTTTCCCCCGTGAACTCTCCGGCGGGCAGCGGCAGCGGGTGGCGATTGGCCGTGCCATCGTGCGCGACGCCCGCCTGTTCCTGTTCGATGAGCCGCTCAGCAATCTCGACGCGCAGCTGCGCGACGAAATGCGGGCGGAAATCAAGCGGCTGCACCAGGAGCTCGGGCGGACGATGATCTACGTTACCCACGATCAGATTGAGGCGATGACTCTCGCCGACCGGATCGTGCTGCTCCGTGACGGCGTGATCGAGCAGCAAGGCGCGCCGCTTGATCTGTTCGAGCGGCCGGCGAGCAAATTTGTGGCAGGCTTCCTCGGGAGCCCCAAGATGAATTTCATTCCGGCAACGGTTGCGGGAAAGAGCTTCGTTCTAGCTGATGGAACAAAGCTACCGGTGCCGGCGCATGCGCTAATCGGGGGGCAAGAGACGGTCATAATCGGCATCAGGCCACAATACATCACGCGGGCAGGCAAGTCGGCCGCTGCCGGCCATGCCCATGTCACCACGGTGGTCGAGCTCGTGCAGCCGACTGGATCGCGCACCCAGGTGACCTTTCCACTTGGAGGCGTTGTTTCTGTTGCGGAGCTTGATCCTCGGGATGCGGCCGCCCCAGGTGAGAAGGTAACGCTCTCGCTGGACATGCGGCGTGCCGTGTTGATCGACCCGCAAAGTGAGAAGGTCATCTAAGACAATAGTGAGAGGGGAACATGGCCAGAAGCACAGCGAGCCGAGCCGTCAAATTGTATGGAACCGAGGTGCCTGACGGCAAACGCCGGGAACTGAAAGCGGGTGCGCTGACGGCGATGCTCGACAATGGCGCCGTCCGTTACATTCGCTATCACGGAGCCGAGGTCCTGCGCGGCATAGCTTATCTGGTGCGGGACAAGAACTGGGGTACTTATGCTCCCGCAATCGAGAATCTCAAGATCAGACAGGGCACGAAAGGGTTCAGCGTCAGGTACACTGCAACATGCAAGGACGACAGCCAAAGCATCCGTTACGCCGCCACGATTGAAGGCACGCCCGACGGAAGCCTGACATTCTCTGCCACTGCTACGCCACTCACCAGCTTTCTGACAAACAGGACCGGGTTTGTAGTGCTGCACCCTCTCGAGGGTGTTGTTGATCGGCCGGTTGAGGTCATTCACACCGACGGCAAGAAGGAGAAACGGAAGTTTCCGAAGTACATCAGCCCCGGGCAGCCGATCTTCGAGATCCGGTCGCTCAAGCATACGGTAATGCCAGGAGTGACGGCCACGGTGCTAATGGAGGGCAACAAGTTCGAGATGGAAGATCATCGCAACTGGATGGACGCCTCCTACAAGACCTATGTGTGCTCGCTCCTTGACCCTTGGCCATACAAACTTGAAAAGGGTAAGACGTTTACGCAATCGGTGACACTGACAATTGCGGGAAGGGCCGCAAAGGCCGGGAAGCGTCGCTCATCCTCGGTCATCGATGTTGCACTGGGCGGTACCAGAGGACGGTTGCCGCGATTCGGTACTGGTGTGCCGATGGCCGAGGCACAAGCTGCCTTGGCGGAAGCGGCACTCATAGGTGCGGCAAAGCCGGCGTCACTGGTCTGTCAGATCGATGGCCGTCAGTCCGGACAAGAAAAGGCAGCGGCCGCCTTTGCAAAGCTCAAGTCGTTAACGGGCGTACCAGTGACGCTTGAGATCGTTCTTCCGGCAAAGTCACCGGCCATGGACGAAACCAGGGCCATCTCCGATGCCGTCAGGACTGGCGGCCTGGTTCCCGATGCTGTCGTCGTGAGCCAAGCACATGACCTCAAATCTTTCCAACCCAATACGTCGCGACCATGGGGCCCCAGCTATGAAGAGATGGCTGCGGCGGCTCGGGCCTGCTTCCCGAACGCGCTGGTGGGTGGCGGTATGCTTTCCTACTTCACTGAACTGAACAGAAAGCCGGTGCCGCGACAGGTCTTTGACTTCATTACCCACACCGTCTGCCCGATCGTTCATGCGGCCGATGATATCTCTGTGATGGAGACCCTGGAGGCGTTGCCCTGGATAGTTGCATCGACCCGGGCCATGATCGGCAAGCAACCTTACCACCTTGGCCCGTCGAGCATTCCGTGCCGCGACAATCCCTATGGTGCTGCCGTCGCATCCAACCCGGGCAATGGCCGAGTTTGCCTTGCAGATATGGATCCGCGGCAGCGCGGCCTCTATGGAGCGTCGTGGTTGCTCGGCCTGGCAGCGGGATGCACTCAAGGTGGCCTTGATGCCGTAGCGCTTGCATCCGCCGTCGGTGCACAAGGGCTGATCTACCGAAAGGCGGCCTACCCGCAGCCCTGGTTTGATGGCAATGACGCCCGCGTTTATCCTGCCTACCATGTGTTGGCGGGACTTGGTCCCCTGAGTGGGGTGCGAGGGCTTTCCGTTGCCAATGATGCGCCGTCACGCATGACGGCAATCGGTGCGCAAATGAGGACCGGCAGGATCCTGTGGTTGGCCAACCGGACGGGTGAAAAGCAGAAAGTGAAGATCAGAGGCCTTGACGGTCCGGCGCGCATCCATGTGATCGACGAAGCAAGCTTTGCAGCTGCAACACGCGATCCCGCTATGCTGAGCGTGGAGGGAAGTTCGCTCCGGAAAGTTAGCGATATTGAACTTGCGCCATATGCCGTTGTACGCATCATGACAACATAGGCCATGCTGCTTGGGTGCATCGCCGACGACTTCACGGGCGCAACTGATCTTGCCAATACGCTGGCCCGTGAAGGCATGCGGACAGTGCTCACCATTGGAACTCCCAGCAATCGGGCGCCGGATGCGGATGCCGTTGTGGTGGCTCTCAAGTCCCGCACCATTCCGGCTGAGCAAGCGACCGCGCAATCACTCGCCGCCTGTCGTTGGCTGAAGAGAGACGGTGCCAGGCAAATTCTCTTCAAGTACTGCTCAACATTTGATTCGACTGACAAGGGCAATATTGGTCCCGTCGCGGATGCTTTGCTTGATGAGCTCAATGCAGAGTTCAGCATTGCTTGCCCCGCCTTCCCAGAGAACGGCAGGACGATCTATCTCGGGCACCTTTTCGTCGGCGATGCGTTGCTCTCTGACTCCGGTATGCGTGACCACCCTATTACACCGATGCGCGACGCCAATCTGGTGCGCGTACTGAGCCGCCAGACGCGCGGCAAGGTCGGTCTCGTGCGCCTTGCAAAGGTGAGAGAAGGCGCCTCTGCCATTTCTCAATCTTTCGCCTCACTGCGGGCACTAGGCTACCGATATGCGATCGTCGATGCGCTGGTGGATGAAGATCTCCGGCAGATCGGTGCCGCATGCGAGTCCCTCGCGTTGGTGACTGGCGGTTCCGGCGTCGCACTTGGTCTTCCTGGAAACTTCCGGCGTGCCGGCCTCCTGCCAGAGAGGGTGGATTTGACGCCGCTGGCGCCAGTTGGCGGCCACGCCGCCGTCTTATCCGGGAGTTGTTCTGAGGCCACACTCCGGCAGGTCAAAGCAATGAAAGCCCGACATCCATCCCGTTTCGTCTCGCCACTGGAAGTCTCGCTCAACCCGTCGTCCGTTGTTGAGGAGGTCGTCAAGTGGGCGCTGCCACTTCTTGGCAGCGGGCCAGTGCTGATTTATTCCTCTGCCTCACCTGAGAAGGTCTCCGTTGCTCACAACCGGCTTGGACGAGTGAGGGCGGCGGCTGTCATCGAGGAAGCAATGGCCCAGATTGCGGTGAGCCTGGTGAGGAGTGGCGTTCGGCGGCTTGTCGTGGCTGGCGGCGAGACGTCCGGCGCAGTGGTAAGGGCGTTGGGCCTGCAAGCACTCGCGGTTGGGCCGCAGATCGATCCTGGTGTGCCAGCTGTCGCATCGATCGGCGATCCAAGAATTGCCATGGCATTGAAATCGGGGAACTTTGGGCTCGATGATTTCTTCCTAAGGGCGGTTGAGCGGCTCAAATGACCGAAGCGCAGATGCGCGAGCGGGTCGTGGCACTCGCCCGCTCGATGTTTGAGCGGCGGCTGACCTTTGGCAGTTCAGGGAACATCAGCGTCCGCATTGCCGACGGATGGCTGATGACCCCAACTGGCTCATCGCTGGGGCGACTTGATCCGGCGCGCCTTTCAAAGCTCGATGACGATGGACACCTGATTTCAGGCGACGCCCCGACAAAGGAGAGTTTTCTGCATCTCGCGATCTACAGGCGAAGAGCAAAGGCCGGCGCCGTTGTCCACTTGCATTCGACATACTCCGTCGCCGTTTCATGCCTTGATGGCATCAATCAACGCGATGTTCTGCCGCCGATCACGGCCTATTATGTCATGCGGGTTGGCAAGCTGCCGCTCGTTCCGTACTTTGCCCCGGGAGACAAATCACTCGGCGACGCAGTCGGCCGTCTCGCGGCGCGGCATTCGGCCGTGCTGCTTGCCAACCATGGACCGGTAGTTGCAGGCACCGATTTGAATGCCGCCGTTGATGCGATCGAGGAACTCGAAGAAACCGCGCGGCTCTACCTGCTGCTGCACGGCCGTCCGGCACATTTTCTAACTGATGCACAGGTTACCGACCTCAGACGCCGTTTTCCTTCTGCAGGCTGAGTTGTCTGATTGACTCAGGAGTCCAACTCGCTTGCGAGTTTGCGCACGATGCGGTCGGCGTTGGCCATAATTGTGAAGCCGATCGTGGAACCGGCAATGGCCGGAAAGTTGGCGGAGTCGACAATATGCACTCGCTTCAGTCCCGCGGGCCGGCCCAACACATCGGAAGCATAGATGGCGTGGGTGCCGCCCATGGGAAAACTTCCGCCGGTATGGAAGCTGCGCCCCGGGGGGACAAGTTGCAGATATGCCGGCGGGATGATGCCAAAGGATAGAAGATGGCGGCGCAACAACCGCTGCGCGTTGCGCGCAACTGTCCTTGCCCGCGGGTTCGCGCTACCGCGAATGGTGAGGCGCACCGCTGAGGAGGCGGATGGCTCGACAATGAGTTCGAGATGGCCGGAGTCGGAAGATGGCAGGTATCCCTGAATCATGTAAAAACGCCCGGCTATGGACGTAACCGGCATTGGCGGCGGGATCATGCCGCGCAAGGCGTGCAAGAAGATGTCGTTCAGCCCGTAGAGTTGAAAGTGCAGGTAGTCATTCGAGATATCCGGGTTGAGCATCTCGAGAAAAATCTCTGCGAGCGCAAATCTGATCGGTTCTTGCTGCGCCCGGTATGAAATCAGCGGGAAGAAGAAGTACTGGCTATCCTGAATTCTGATCGGTTCGTTGAAGCGTCGCAGTGAACGAGCGATTATGTTCGTGGTGGCGAAATGGCCGGTTGCGAGGAAGACTCTTCTGGCTTTCCACTGCCTGACACCGTGACCATCCGGGCTTGCCGTCGTAAGCGTGACATGCTTGCCGGTCTCGGCAAATTCCATGGCGCAGTGGCCCCGATGTATCTTGGTTCCCGACTGTTCGATCTGCCTGAACAGAAGTCTCGGGTTGAAAATTGCACCATAGACACATCCGCCCAGGCACATGCCGCAGTAGCGGCATCCCCCTGCGTTGCGGGAAGCATCTACCGCGAGGCGGGCCCGCCCAAAGCTGATGCCGGCGCGCGCGAGAGCTTCGCTTCGCTTTTCCAAGGCATCCATGAGTGCCCGGGTCTGGCGGGAGCGCGCCAGAGCCGATGGTGCGCCGACATGGAGCGGGAATTCCACCGCAAGACGGTCCGTTTCTGCCGCCAACGGAACGTAGCGCAGCACGTTTCGATAGGAGCGATCCATGTCCCCGGGCGGAACCGGCCAGTGTCGGAAATTGTGGGATCCATAGGGCAGCATGGCCGCTCCCCAGACATTTCCGAACCCGCCGAAGCCGTGCGACAGTTCGGTGGTGCAGTCCTCGTAGCGCACCGACAGGAGTTCCGGGTTGCGATAGGGAAAATCCGAACCAAAGAGCAGACGCCGCTCGATGCCCCTGGCAGATGCGGCTGGTGGCGGATACAGGCTGAGCCGAGCCGCGTCATCCCACTGATCCGGTGTCTGCGCCGCAAGTTCTGTTACCTGCTTTGCCTTTGCGGGATCGAGATCAAAGCCGACGTCAAGCACCTCGTAGGGCTTGTTGCAATCGCGGAGTGCCATCGCCGTTGCGATGGCACCCAAACCCGTCCCAACGATGAGGTTCTCGATGATACCCGCTCCGGCGAGCCGGTCAGGCATTCGAGAAGACGCGCTTCATATTCTTTGCGACGAAGCTGATCGTCGTATCAGCTATGCCACGCTTGAAGATGTCGTCGAGCGCGGCAATGAGAACATCGATGTGTTTCTCCTGCACCACGAAAGGGGGCATGAAGTGCAGGATGTCGCGGGCGCCAGGCTGGAAGTGGGCGAGGATGTTGTAGCGCTCATAGAGTTCCCGGGCCATGCCGCCGATCAGAACGGTCTGATAGGTCTGGAACAGCGGGTTCTTGGAGATATCGACCAATTTCGAAGCAAGGTCCTGCTGGAAATTGAGCCGGATGGCCTGGAAGAGTCCCATGCCGCGAACTTCCAGGATGTTTTTCGGGTACTTCCGTTTCAGCTCGTTCAGGCGCCTGCTGAAGTATGCGCCGACCGTGGCGGCGTTCTCGATCAGATTCTCGTCCTGCAGCACGTTCAGCGTTTCGATGGCGACCGCGCAGCTCTCGCCGAGGCCGCCGAAACCCGAAGTATGGAGGGTACAGTCCTGTTTGCTGCCATAGGCTTTGTCAAACATGGCCTGGGAGGTAACCATGGCGCCGATGGCGCGCTTGCCGCCGCCGAGTGTCTTGGCAAGGGTGACGACGTCGGGAACCACATCCTCATGCATGAAGGCACAGAACTTGCCGGTCCGCCCCATGCCGACCTTCACTTCATCGAAGATCGACATGATATCGTTCTCCCGGCAGAGGCGCGCAATGTCAGTCAGATAGCCGACGGGGGGAACCTCGCAAGCCGAGCCGCGAATCGGCTCGACGATCACGGCAATTATGCTGTTGGTGCCGTCGGCGCGGGTTTCCGCCTTGATGGCATTTTCGATGGCCTTGATGTCACCGTATGGCACGTAGATGACATTCTCTTTCGGTATACCAAGCAGGAAGCCGCGCTGGAAACCGGCAGCCGTCGTCATTGAGAGGGCACCGTGGGTCTTGCCATGGAAGGCGCCGTGCATGCAAAGGAACTTCGTCTTGTTCTTGGGGGTCTGAACGCGTTCGCACAGTTTCATGGCGGCCTCGACCGCCTCGGAACCCGACACCGCGAAGAACGACACCTTGAGCGGATCAGGCATCATCTGGGCGATGTTGTAGGCCAATGCTCCCTGCATCTTTTGCGGTGCTACGCGGATGCAATCAATGACCTTGTGCTCGTGGCATTTGCGTTCAGCTTCAATGATGCGGGGATGATTGTGACCCAGTCCGACCACGCCGAGTCCGGCAGAGAAGTCAAGCAGGGTTCGGCCGTCGTTCAGCCAGATTTCGATCCCCTGGGCGCCCTTGATGTCCATTTCATCGAGGCCGAGAACCTCGAAGACCTGAAGCAGATACTTGTTGAGATGCGCGGCGTAGTACCTGTTGGCAGTCTTGATATCGAGATCGAGACTCTCGTCGAGTGTCAGAAGGTGGGGGTGATTGCTTTGGGCAGGAGCAGCGGGACGTTTGATCGAGGCAACACTCATTTGGGTTTCCTTCTCTGCTGGAGGCTTGATCGAATGATATGTGCCGATTTGGCACATGACAAGGCGGGGTGTCGGCACCCTGGGCGGGGAGTCGCTGCTACGGCGTGCGGAGGGGTAGTGTAGAAGCGGGTCATTTGAACGGGATCAGATAGTTCATGTCGGTTGTGGCCAAATAGATGATCGCTGCCGAGAAAATGCCGACAACGATGCTGATGCCGTCTGTCAGGGCAAACACGACCGGGTCCTGGTTCATCTTGCCACGGTGGGTCAGCATCCATGTCCGCGAGACCCAATAGAGCAGCAACACACACAGGCCCCAGAGGAATGACGGTGTCGCATAGAGCATGTGGATGTCGTCACTGCTGATGTAAAGCGCGAGAACCAGGACCGCGAGGTAGCCACTGGCAGCACCGAGACTCTGGATCATCGGCAGATCGGTAACGCGGTAGCCTCGTCCCTTGATCTTCATATCGCCGGCAGTTGCCAGGGCTTCAAGCTCGGAATAGCGCTTGACCAGTGCCAGACTGAGAAACAGGAACATGGAGAAGGCGAGGAGCCATTCGGAGAGCGAAATTCCCGTCGCTGCGCTTCCGGCAAGGAGCCTGAACGTATAGAGAATCGCCAGCACGATCACGTCGACCATGACGCGCCGCTTCACATCGATTGTGTAGGCCACAGTAGTCAGCAGATAACCTGCGAGGATGACCGGGAACCAGAGCGGCAGTGCCGCGGCCACGGCAAAGCTTACGAGCAGGAGCAGCGGCGCCATGAGCATGCCATGGCCCAGTGGAATTGCACCGGATGCAAAGGGGCGGTACCGCTTCTTGGCGTGACTCCTGTCAGCCTCAAGGTCAAACAGGTCATTGGCGACGTAGACGCTCGACGCACAAAGGCAGAAGGATACAAGGGCCAGAAGGCTCTGCGTGAGTATCTCGACATTGCCAACGGCATGCCCAGCCAATGCGGGGATCAGGATCAGAAGGTTTTTGGCCCATTGATGTGGACGCAATGCGGAGATGTAAGGCCTGATAGAACGCGAGCTGCCGCCGAAAACCCCCGCCACTTCGCCCACTTCGCGCGCCCTGGTCTCGACCGACGGGCGGGCGTTGACCAATACAATGCGACGGGCCGCACTCCAGACAGGTACATCGACGTGATCGTTGGCGGCGTAATCGAAATTGCCGGACCCGAGGTCCTCGACAACGCGCGCCCTCTTGCGCTCGCCGGAAAGATTGATGCCGTTGTCGGTGGCAAGCACGCGGCTGAAAATCCCGACATGTTCGGCAACCCTGTCTGCAAGGATCTTGTGAGTCGCTGTCGTCAGAACAAGCTCCCGGCCGGCGCGATGCTGCTCATGAAGATAGTGGAGGAAATCCCTGTTGTAGGGCAATGTCGAGACGTCGAGCGTAACGCGCTTGGCGATCTGCTCCTTAAGGTATGCCCTGCCCCAGAGGAGCCAGAACGGCAGTGCAAAGACCAGCAGGGGCTGTCTGGAGATGAGCGCCAGGGCGGACTCGAGAAGCAAGTCGGTGTTGATCAGGGTGCCGTCGAGATCAACGCACAGGCTGACGTCTTGTTCGACCTGTTCGTCTGCCGTTTCGTCTATCACCTTGTGCAGCATGGCGGGCATTTCCTTACGCGGCTCACTCAACGCCAGGACACGAAAACAACGCCCACCGAAATCATCATTGTGCCGGCAAGCCGGGTCAGGGTCACATCGTCTCCCATGATGAACTTGCCAAGGATCATGGTCAGGATGAAACCGAGACCGACAAAGGGGTAGGCCATGCTGACTTCGATCCTGACGAGAGCAAACAGCCAAACGACGGCCGCAGAAAAGTAGAGCGTCAGACCGACAATGACCCAGGTGTTCAAAAACACTGCACGGACAATGCCTACATAGCTGCTTCCGTCCATCGCAACAGCGACATGCGGCTGGGAAAGCCCTGTCTTCAAGACGATCTGCGCCACAGAGGAGAAGCAGATGCTGATCAGCAGCAGGATGAAAGTTTTTAGTGTCACTTAAGCCTCATTGTTGCTGCGAGTTCGCCAGTCATGAAAGCAGGATAGGGGCCAATGGGGACGATCATGATTGCGCCCCGTTGAGGCTGATCCACGTTTCGATCTTCTCGCTTCGGAATCTTGGAGAACTGACGCCCGGGTTGTCGGACAAGTGCCTGAAGTTCCGGTTCAGCCACTCGACAAACAGCTGGCGATTGGCGTCGGTATAGCCTGACAGATCAGATATCTTGACGACGACCAGTGATGGCTTGCCGGCGCTCATTTCGTCCAGCCAACCGCGCAGGCCGGTCGGATAGTTGCTGGCGATGAACTCGTCGTAACCGTTGACGGATCCAAGACTTACGTGTTGCGTCGCGTTCCGCAGTTGCAGCAGCGCCGGGATCTCCGGCACGCCTATGACGATGATGCGGGTATTGGCATCATAGCTGCCGATGGCATTGCGAATGATGGTGTCATAGGCCTGCTTCTGCTCAGAAAGTGCGCCCCGCGAGATGGCGGCATGGTCGGAGAAGATGTTGGCGAAGGCGGCATTGAGCAGCGGAATGGCAAACAGGACTGCAAGGCAGACATAGCGATATGCCTGGAGCATGCCTTCAGAGGCATTGCGCTCGACGAGCCATTGGCGAATGGCGCGGTACAGAACGACAATTCCCAGCGCCGCAAAGGGGAGGAACACGAAGAAGTCCGGATAGCTCTGAAAGTCCAGAAGGCTGCCGATCGCAAAGATCACCATCATGATCAGCAGCGGCAGGTGGGGCAGGTCGCCTATGCTGGTATTGCCGCGCAACATAATCGTCCGCAGCGCGTAAACAAGGAAGGCGATAAGGCTGGCAATGATGAGCGGAAATGCGAAAGGGAAACCGAAAGGTAGCATTCGGGAAATGATGAGCACTTCATTCTCGTCTGGCCGGGAAAGGTAGAAATGCAGGATCATGGCGCCCTGCAAGAGATCCCTGAAGGCTCCTGTAAGCCAAAAGACCCCGAAGATCACGATTGACGGCAACAGGAAACCGCCGACCAAGCGGAGGAGCGCCGGTACTCTCATATGGCGATCCTGAAGCGCGGCGAAGACGAGTGAAGCGATGAAGATTGTCCCCGAAGGCTGCCAGGTGAATGAGCAAAGCGAGGCGATCGCGCCCAGGGCAAGCCATTTCTTGCTCACCAGAAGGTGAAGCCCGATCATCATGAGGAACAGGACGACGAGCTTGGGCTCGGCTGAGATGGCCGATTGCAGCAGGTAGCCATGGAAGCCCAGCATGAACAATGGTGCCAGCCAGGTCTCTTCACCGCCGCGGAGCAGGCGGCGGGCAAATAGGAAGGTGAGGGCAATGGTTGCCAGACACAGCGCCATATAGAAGAGACGCACGCCCCTGAGCGGATCGCCGAACAGGTGTTGCGAGATGAAAAGCACGCCCGCTGTGATGAAGGACGTCAACGGAGTCTTCATGTCGAACAGGCTCTGGTAGGGCATCTCGCCATGGAGCAGGCGCTGGGCAGAGTAGATGTACTGGGCGTTGTCCCTTCGGAGCGGCAGGTCGAGGCCGTAAAGCGAAAAGACCAGGGCCGCAAACGCCGTCAGGACAATAGCCATCAGCAATTGCGTCCTGCCGAAACTCGCCGTAGCGGCCGTCCTGGTGAGCGTCGCCATGAAGACTGACTTAAGGTTATGTCGCCGGTTTGCCTGACCGGCTAGTTCGCATGGTTTCCCCGTCCGGGCAAACGAATTGTCCCAAAATGGTATATGCTTTCAACATGTGGTTAACCCTGCGGAGGGGGTGGGTTGCTCAGTTCGACTTTGGAATCTGAGCCTTGTTCTGGGGTGGTATGAGCGTCAGGGCAAGACTTAACATGTTCGCAACGAATGCCTGAAACAATATTTGTCATTTGATCGATGCATTTTTGAAAGCAATCGGACAGATGTTACTACTGGTTGCCAGAATAAGTCAATTTTAGACAGTATATTGTCCAGCATTTTGATGCAATGACGATTAATATACGGTCTGTCCGGCGTTACACTTGGACAATCTCGCAACAGGCCAAGGTTTGCGAATTCACTGGTGGGGATTTTTGCCCTGAATTTCCGCCTGACGCCGCAGGCGTCCTGAAAATGGGGTTCTTGGTCGGGTGGCGGGCCAAGTAGCCATCGGTGAGAATGGTGCCGCCTGCGTGACTCGAACACGCGACCTACGCATTACGAATGCGCCGCTCTACCGGCTGAGCTAAGGCGGCCCCCCGGATTGGGCGCCGTCTTAAACGGTTCGAGGCGCCATTTCAACCCATCCGCCCTCATCGTGGCAGGACTGGCGGTCGATTGCGGCTGAGCAACAGCCAGAAGCCGACAAAGAGGATCAGGCCGCCGACCGTCAGCGCGAGCCAGATGATCATGCGGGCGTCTGCCATGGAGGCCTGCATGTGCCTCGGCAGGCGGTAGAATTCGATCACGCAGACAACGCGGCCAGTCGCGTCGGAAACCGGAACATAGGCTTCGATGAGGCGCGGACTTGGCGTCCGGTTCAGGGCGAGATGTTCAGATTTGGTGTCGTCGGAGACGGCCGTGAGCCGGCTGACGGCCCGGCCGGAAAATGCGACGTTGAGGTCTTCGTTGTCGGGAAACTTCACACCGATGAGGTTCTTTTCGGTCGAGAAACGGATGAAACCATCGGGCGAATAGATGTTGGCGCGAACCAGGTCGGGAAGCTTCTGGAGATGCCGGCTGAATGACAGCAGGGCTGGCCCCGGCGAAGGGCCGGCGAACAAGCTGTCGGGTGCGTCCGTGGAGTTCAGCACCGTGCTGAAGAACTCCTGGGCGGCGTCGGCGGAGTTGTGGAGATACTGTTCGCTGATGGCGCGTTCGATCATGATCGCGACAAGGCTGTTGGCTGCGGCAATCAGCACGAGCGCGGCAAGGATCGTCAGGGACCGTGTTGGACCGGTGCCGCCGGTCACTGGGCTGGTCTCAGTCAAGATTGGAACTCCGCCTGCACCTCCTAGCGCATGGGGCCCGAAAGGGGAAACGACTTTCTCCATGGCCTGATGCGCGAGTCATTGCCGTCATATGTTCGTGGCAAGAAATCGCGCGCCCGTAAAAGCGAAAAACCACGGCGGCTTGCACTACTGGGTGATCGCGGAGATCTCAACGATCCTGAATGGACCCCAATAAATCACACCCTTGTCGGCCCGGAGTGGGACGGTGATCTCGTTCTTGCCGGCGGTCAGCACCCGTAGCAGCGTTGCCATGGTGCCGAGATCGGCGTCGTTGAGTTGCGCGACTTCTTGTACCGCGGTCAACAGCCGGTTCACATCGCTGAACTTGGTGGTCGCCTCGCCCGTGAGGCGCAAGTCCGGGGTCAACCCGACTTGCCCGGCCGCCGACACAAGCAGGCCGCCCCGCTGGAACTCGACGTGGTGTAGCGTGACAGCAGCGCCGGTCGCAGCGGCGGTCCGGATTGGATCGGGGCTCAGGGCGATGGCGGGCGGGACGTCGATGCCGGCGGCAATCCGGTCAGCGGCCAGCGGCCGGGGGCCGTTTAGGCGAAGACCGGTCAGGGAGGTCTGGGCGGTGAGCCTGCCATTCGGATCAAGGGTGGCGTCCAGGCGGCTGTCACTGGCCGTTACAATGCCGCCGGCCGCAAGGCCTGGCACAGCAACAGCCAGACGTGCGGGCTGCCCATCCGCGACGGTCAGGCTGGCGGTAAGCCGGCCGTGGGTCACCGCCAGCGGCCCGAGGGCGGCGCCGGCGAGGTCGGTGGGACCATCGAGTTCGGCAACGAAGTGGCGGAAGTCATAGGCCTGCATCGAGACGGTCAAGGCGCCGCTTTCGGCTCTTGTAAGCTGTCGGTCACCGGCGAGATCGAGGCGTGGCCTGGTACAGGTGAAAGCGATCCGAAACGGAAAGCCGCCCCAGGCAACGTCGGCACAGGTGAAGACGGTCCCAGTAGACGCGAGGCGCTGCTCCAGTTCAGCGTATCGGCTTTTGATGGAGGTGCTCAGCATGTACCAGTAGGTCGACCACGCCATGGCGAGGAAGACCAGGGCGAAGAGCGGCAGGGTCTTGCGATATGGTGCCGGAGGGAAGTGGGACATTTGCCGAGTCACGGGCTTTCGCTATACGGAATCATGAGAAGAAGCATGACGTTTCGCTGGGTTTTTGGTTATGGCTCGCTGATGTGGCGACCGGGATTTGCGTTCGAGAGCCGCAGGCGGGCGCGCGTATATGGCTTCCACAGGTCGCTGTGTGTCTACTCGTTTGTGCATCGCGGCACGCCCGAGAGGCCCGGGTTGGTGATGGGCCTCGACCTGGGTGGATCGTGCGAAGGCATTGCCTACGAGGTAGATGCCGCAGCGTGGCAGGATGTGCTTTCCTATCTCAGGTCGCGTGAACAGGTCACAATGGTCTATCGCGAGATCAGTTGCCGAATTCGCCTCGACGGTGACAGGGGATCTGTGGACGCGACGACCTACGTGGTCGATCGCCGGCACAAGCAGTATGCCGGCAAGCTGGGGTTCGATGAACAGCTGGCACTCATCGTCCAGGGCGAGGGGCAGTCGGGTGCCTGCCGCGAGTATGTTCTCAACACGGCCGCACATCTGCGGACGATGAACATCCGCGACGGCACGCTGGAGAAGCTTGCGGCAGCACTTCAGGCTGCGAGCCCCAGCGAGTGAGTGGTGCCGGGAAACTGCTGCCCGGCGACATCTCCGGGAAACATGGCCCTCTGAAGATCTGCCAGAATGGCTTGGGCGCGTTCCTCACTGCCAGCCAAGAGATGAACGTGGATCTCATCGGCGCCAACGTCTGCCATCGCGGCAGCAACCTGCGCTTCAGCCGAGAGTTCCCAGAATACCGAGAACCGGCCGGTGGTGAGGGCCGTCCGCAGCGTGCCGGTGCGCCGGACGGCGACATAGATGGCGCCGGGAAGCGGCGGACACGCGTTGGCGGGATAGACGGAGTGGATGTAACGCTGTCCGGACGCCCCCCGCCAATACCAGAAGCGGCTGTCAGCGGCGGTGTCCCGGAAAAGGGCGGAAGCAGGAGGGTGGTTCTCGATCAACATAAGAACAAATATAGAACAATTCGCTGAGCCCGTCAAGGGTTTTTTTAGCCACACTTCGAATATCCGCAGGTCAGACAGGTGGCGCAGCCCTCCTGGAAGATCAAGGACGCCTCGGCGCAGCGCGGGCATTGGCCGGCGCGAGGGCCGTCACCGACGGCCATGGCCAACGGATCGGCCGTGCGCGGCAGTTCCTCGCGGCGAAGGAAACCCGTCTCGACCATGTGACGTTCGATGATGCCGCCAATGGCAGCCAGAAGACTCGGCACATAGCGGCCCTCCATCCACTGACCACCGCGCGGGTCGAACACGGCCTTGAGTTCCTCAACGACGAACGACACGTCCCCGCCCCGCCGGAACACGGCAGAAATCATACGGGTCAGCGCCACCGTCCAGGCGAAATGCTCCATGTTCTTCGAGTTGATAAAGATCTCGAACGGGCGGCGACGGCCGTCCTGGACGATGTCATTGATGGTGATGTAAATGGCGTGGTCCGAGTCGGGCCACTTGAGCTTGTAGGTGAAACCCGGCAGTACGGCATGGCGCTCGAGCGGCCGTTTCATGTAGACAATCTCACCGGACTCGGCGGCCGGCGCCGCGGGCACCACACTCAGAACCGCCCCGGTGATGTCGTTGGGACGGAAAGTCGTGCAGCCCTTGAGACCCAGGTCATAGGCTTCGAGATAAACCGCCTTGAATGCCTCGAAATCGAGGGCAGGAGGGCAATTGATGGTCTTGGAGATCGCGCTGTCCACGTGGCGCTGGACGGCGGCCTGCATGATCAGATGCTCATGCGGCGTCAGGGCCTCGGCCGTCACAAAGGTGTCGGGAAGGGGAGTATCCTCACCATTCAGCTCACGGAAGATGCGGGCTGCATAGTCGACCACGCGTTCGGTGCGATGGCTGCCGTCCGGCAACAGTACCTTGCGGTCATAACTCACGGAGAATACCGGCTCGATGCCGCTCGATACATTACCGGCGAACAATGAGATGGTGCCGGTCGGGGCAATTGAGGTCAACAGGGCGTTGCGAATACCGTCGCGGCGGATCGTCTTGCGGATATCGGGAGCAAGCATTGCCACGTGGCCGGAGGCGAGGAACTTCCCCGCGTCATAAAGCGGGAATGCACCTTTCTCGCGGGCGAGGCCGGCGCTGGCGAGATAGGCTTCGCGCTCGATCATGGCCATCCAGCGCCCGGCGATGTCCGCTGCCTCGGGCGTGCCATAACGCAAGCCGCACATCACCAGCGCATCGGCGAGACCGGTCATGCCCAGCCCGATACGGCGCTTGGCAATCGCCTCCAGGCGCTGGGCTTCGAGCGGGTAACGGGAGACGTCGACGACATTGTCCATGAAGCGCACTGCTACAGGAACGATGCGGCGCAGCTCGTCCTCGTCGAGGCGCGCATCGTCCGTGAACGGATGCCTGACCAGACGCGCCAGATTGACTGAACCGAGCAGGCAGGCGCCATAGGGCGGCAGGGGTTGCTCGCCGCAGGGATTGGTCGCGTGAATGGTTTCGCAGTAGGAGAGATTGTTGGCGGCATTGACGCGGTCGATGAAGATCACGCCGGGCTCGGCATAATCGTAGGTCGATCGCATGATCTGGTCCCAAAGGTTCCTGGCGCGGACGGTCTTGAAGGTCCGGCCGGCAAAGACGAGCGGCCATTCGGCATCGGCCTTGACCGCTGCCATGAAGGCATCGGTCACCAGGACCGAAAGATTGAAGTTCCGGAGACGGGCGGGATCGCGCTTGGCGGCAATGAACTCCTCGATGTCGGGGTGATCGCAGCGCAGCGTCGCCATCATCGCGCCACGCCGCGAACCTGCCGACATGATGGTGCGGCACATGGCATCCCAGACGTCCATGAAGCTGATGGGGCCAGAGGCGTCGGCACCCACGCCCTGTACCGGCGCACCCTTGGGGCGCAAGGTGGAGAAGTCATCGCCGATACCGCCACCCTGCTGCATGGTGAGCGCGGCCTCTTTCAAACCCTCAAAAATCCCGTTGAGGGAATCATCAAGGGTCCCCATCACAAAGCAATTGAACAGGGTCACCGTGCGATTGGTGCCGGCACCGGAAAGTATGCGGCCGGCCGGCAGGAAACGGTAACCGGACAGGACCTCGTGAAAACGCCTGGCCCACTGGTCGCGCTGGTCGGGTTGTTCGGCGGCCGCCACAGCCCTCGCGACTCGCCACCACGTGTCGGCCACCGTCTCGTCATGGACGGTGCCATCGGCATCGCGGAAGCGGTACTTCATCTCCCAGATCTCATGGGAGATCGGATCGAGCGGATCGGTGGTCATCGCCGGAGTTCGCAGACGAGTTGTTCTCTATTTGTACACGAAATTCGCTTCGGCGACAAGGGCTGCCGTGCTGCTTTCAATGCTGGCGGTGAGGTGCTCGGAGAATTCCCTGCGGGAAAGGCCTGGCGGCAGCGGCGGCAGGAACTCGAGGACAATGGTGCCCGGATAGCGGAGAAAACTGCGGCGGGGCCAGAACAGGCCAGAGTTCAGGGCGAAGGGTACGCAAGGCAGTCCCAGGCGCAAGTAGAGGGCGGCAGCACCGGGCTTGTAGTCGGGGGGCGCGCCGGGAGCCCGGCGTGTACCTTCGGGAAATATGATGATCTGGCGGTTCATCTTCTTGGCCGCTTCAGCTGCCGCCAGCATGCGCTTCAGGGCCCGGGCGCCTGAACCTCGCTCAACCGGAATCATACGGAACTTGGGGATGAACCAGCCAAAGAGCGGAATGAAGACGAGTTCCCGCTTCAGCACCATGGCCGGGTCGTCGAAGAGCGGCAGCAATGCGAAGGTCTCCCACATGGATTGATGCTTGCCGGCCACCAGCACCGCTCCCTCCGGGATGTGCTCCCGTCCCCGGATTTCCATGCGCACGCCACAACAGATGCGAAGCAGCCACAGTGATACGCGCGCCCAGGTCTTTAGGGCGGCGATCGACCAACGCCGCGGTGTCACAAAGAAGACGGCGCCAAAGACGAGGAACAGGACAAGGTTCAGGTAGAAGGCGGAATTGAAAAGGCTGGAGCGAAACCAGATCATGTCACCACTGGTCGCGAAGAATGCGAGAGAGTGTGGTCTTGGCCGTCAATACGCTGATCAAGGTTGCCACAAGCGGTACTGCCAGGAGCAGGAGATGGCTCGCCCAGGATATGCCGAGTGGTGCAAACAGGAGGCTGCGGCTTGCCTCGGCGATACCGCCGGCGCTGGAGCCGGCGGCGCCAAGCCCGAGCAGGAAGAAAGTGAACAGGCCAGCCAGCAGTCCCGTACAGCCTGCCAGCAACCCGGTCTTCAGGAAGCGCCCTTGCATCTGCCGGGCGATAAAGCCGTCGCGGGCGCCGACAAGATGGAGCACGTCCACGACCTCGCGATTGGCATCAACCACCGTGCGCGTCGCAAAGACGACAATGGCCACCGCCGAAATGGCGATCAATGCCAGGATGGCGTAGGAGAGGTATTCGAGCACACCCGCCATGCGGGTCAGTTCCGCCTGCCAGCGCTGGTGGGTATCGAGGCTGGCCCCCTTCACCTCGCGGGCGAGCCCTGCGTTCAGTGCATCGAAGTCTGGCGGTGTGGCGGCATCGACGCCGACACGGATCAAGCGCGGAATGGGGAGTTCGTCTATGGCGCGGATCGGCCCAAGCCATGGTTCGAGAAGCCGCGCGCCAGCCTGGCGATCAAGGGTGGTGACCGAGATAACCCCGGCGGTGCGCCGCAAGAGGGATTCTGCCTTGGCGATTTCTTCATCGATATTGGCTTGCGAAATCTGCTTGATCTGTACCGTCACTTCGCTCTGCAAACCAGCGGTCCACGCCTCCACAGCACGATTGATCAATATCAGCCCGCCGATGGCCAGGCAGGCGAGGTAGCACATGATCGCCATGGCGGCCGTCAGTGTCTTGAGCGGCGCCGCCTCAGGAGGAAAGATGGGGCCCGGCCTGCTCATGCCGCTTCCAGGAGGTGACCGTGCTCGAGATGGAGCACCGGCATGCGGGCCTGGGAAATCAGATTGGTGTCATGGGTGGCGATCAAAACAGTCGTCCCCATGCGGTTGAGTTCCATGAAGAGACGCAGCAGCCGCCTGGCGAGCGCAGGATCGACGTTACCGGTCGGTTCGTCGGCCAGCAGCAGTTCGGGCCTGCCAATCACGGCGCGGGCAATGGCGGCACGCTGCTTCTCGCCGCCCGACAGCACCGGCGGGTAGGCGGCGGCCTGTTCACTCAGACCCACCCAGCTCAAGAGTTCCATCACGTCGGCCCGGTAATCGTCTTCGCGGCGGCCGGCAACACGCAAGGGCAGGGCAACATTGTCGTAAGTGGTCAGATGATCAAGCAGCCGGAAGTCCTGAAACACGACGCCGATACGGCGGCGCAGGCCCGGCAACTCCTTGCGACGGACGGTCGCGACGTCATGGCCGAGTAACGAAATCAGGCCGCGCGTCGGTCTGAGCGCCAGGAACATCAGGCGGAGCAGCGAGGTCTTGCCGGCACCGGAAGGGCCTGTCAGGAACCGGAAATCGCCCGGCTGCAGCACGAAGCTGACATCGCGCAGGACCTCCGGGCCCCGGCCGTAACGCAAGCCGACATTCTCGAGGCGAACCACCTAGTCCGATACTCCCAATTGACACCTGCTCACTTATGGCGCGCGGTCTTAACGTCCCATTAACTGCAATCGCGATTAAGCTTCGGGACGTTCCAGCCAGCCGGTTTCCCGGCGGCGCCGTCCGAATCGAGTCCGAAACCGGTCCTGAGATGATAGTTGCCTGCCCCTCCTGCGCAACCCGTTATGATGTGCCGCAAGGCCGGCTCAAGGCGCAGGGTTCGATGATGAAATGCACGGCGTGCGGGAATAGCTGGATTGAGAGCGGTCCGGTTGCGGTGATTGATGCGGCGGTCAAGGACGTGCCGGCGATTATCGACTACGACGCGCCATCGGAACGCGAAGTCGAGCGCCTGGTAGAAGCGGCCCGGATCGCTCGCGAGGAATTTGCTGCGCGCAAGAGGGAAAGGCTGAAGCGGCTTCGTGGCTGGGCGGTGCTGGCTTCGGCGCTGCTCCTGCCGATCGGGGCCGCATTGACCTTTCCTGAAGACATCGTGAGGATGGCGCCGGGAGCAGCCAGGATCTATGAAGCGGCCGGGTTTCGCATCAATATTTATGGCCTTGAACTGCGTTCGGTCGAGCAGCAACACCTCATCGTCGACGGCCAACGCATGCTGGCCGTCAAAGGCCTCGTCGTCAACGTCTCGAGTACGGACCGCAAGGTCCCGGCGCTCAGGTTCGGTCTCCAGGACAAGGACGGCAAGGAAGTCTACTACTGGACGACGTCGGCTGGCAGCCGGCCATTGCGTCCCGGTGAGATCAACAATTTCGTGACCCGCATCTCAGCGCCGCCGGAGAATGGCGAACGCCTGCAAATCCGCTTTGCGCGGATCGAGGAAATCGGCTCAAATACCGTGCCATGACGACGATAACGATCGACGGGCACCAGATCGCGGTGCTGTTTCCGGAAGCGGAGATTGCGGCGCGCATCGAGAGTATTGCGGCCGAAATCGCGGCGTGGACGCCCAAGAACCTGCTGGTCGTTCCAATCCTCAAAGGGAGCTTCATCTTCGCGGCCGATCTCATCCGCGCCATGCACCGGGTCGGCCTGTCGCCGGAAGTCGATTTCATGATCCTGGCCAGCTACCGAAAACAAACAAAATCTTCGGGCCATGTCGATGTGCTTCGCGACATCGAGCAGAGCGTCAAGGACCGCGACGTCCTGCTGATCGACGACATCCTCGAGTCCGGGCGAACGCTCGCCTTTGCAAAGGACCTGCTCACGGCGCGGGGCGCGCGGCATGTCTATACGGCGGTCCTGCTCGAGAAGCCGGGCCATCTTGCGGCGCATATCGCGGCTGATTTTCGCGGCTTCATCTGCCCGGACAAGTTCGTGGTGGGCTATGGCATGGATATGGCACACCAGTTCCGCGAGCTGCCATTCGTCGGCCATGTCGTATCGGGTGGCTGAGTGCCTCTACCGCCATTGGCCGAACTACAGGGCCGGGCGCTGCCCGCGGCGCGCCATGCGGCATAGCGGCAGTGAGTGCCCCGGAAGAGGACAGGCCTCGACAAATGCGGGATCAGCATATCAAGCGACGCCAGCGGGGGATTAGACGCTAGGCGAATTGCACCCTATTGTGGGGGCGGCGTAAATGGCAGCGGTTTGCGGCACGCGAGGGAGGAAAGAGCACCTATGTCAGAGAAAGTCTATCCGGTTCCCGCCCAGTGGAAGAAGCGAGCCTATGTGGACGATGCTGCCTACAAGAAGATGTATGGGGAATCGCTGAAGTCTCCCGAAAAATTCTGGGCGAAACACGCGAAGCGGATCGACTGGTTCAAGACGCCGAAGAAGATCAAGAACGCGAGCTATGCCTATCCCAATGTGTCGATCAAGTGGTTTGAGGATGGGGTTCTCAACGTCAGCTACAATTGCATCGACCGGCACCTCAAAAAGCGGGGAAACCAGGTCGCCATCATCTGGGAGGGCGACGATCCTTATTACGACAAGAAGATCACCTACAATGAACTGCATGAGCAGGTTTGCCGGTTCGCCAATGTCCTCAAGAAGAACGGCGTCAAGAAGGGCGATTGCGTCACCATCTACCTGCCGATGATTCCGGAATCAGCCTACGCGATGCTCGCCTGCGCGCGTATCGGCGCGGTGCATTCGGTGGTGTTCGGCGGGTTTTCGCCGGACTCGCTGGCCGGCCGCATCAACGATGCCAACTCCAAGCTCATCATCACTGCCGATGAAGGCCTGCGCGGCGGCCGCAAGGTGGCGCTGAAGCACAATACCGACGAGGCCCTCAAACGCTGCGCCGGCAATGAAAAGGTGATCGTGGTTCGGCGCACGGGCGGCCAGGTGGCGATGATTCCGGGGCGCGACGTCTGGTATCACGAGGAGGCCGCGCAGGTTACTGCCGACTGCAAACCGGAAAAGATGAAGGCGGAGGATCCGCTGTTCATCCTTTATACCTCAGGCTCGACGGGCAAGCCCAAGGGCGTGCTGCACACCACCGGCGGCTATCTCGTCTATGCCGCCATGACGCATCAGTACGTGTTCGACTATCATGATGGTGACATCTACTGGTGCACTGCAGACGTGGGCTGGGTTACCGGGCACAGCTATATCATCTACGGGCCACTGGCCAATGGCGCCACCACGCTCATGTTCGAGGGCGTTCCCAACTACCCGACGAATTCGCGATTCTGGGAAGTCATCGACAAGCACAAGGTCAACATCTTCTACACGGCCCCGACGGCGATCCGCGCGCTCATGGGGGCGGGCGAGGCGCCGGTGGCGCGGACATCGCGCAAGTCACTCAAGCTGCTCGGCACGGTGGGCGAGCCTATCAACCCGGAGGCCTGGGAGTGGTATTACCGCGTGGTGGGCGATGAGCGCTGCCCCATCGTCGACACGTGGTGGCAAACCGAGACAGGCGGTATCCTGATCACGCCTCTGCCGGGCGCGACGAAACTCAAACCGGGATCGGCGACACGTCCCTTCTTCGGGATCAAGCCGGCGCTGGTCGATGACAAGGGGGCAATCCTCGAGGGCGCAGCCTCAGGTAACCTTGTCCTTCTCGATTCCTGGCCCGGCCAGATGCGCACGGTCTACGGCGATCATGACCGATTTGTGCAGACCTATTTCTCGACATACAAGGGCATGTATTTCACCGGCGACGGCTGCCGGCGCGACGCCGATGGCTATTACTGGATCACCGGGCGCGTCGACGATGTCATCAATGTTTCGGGCCACAGGCTGGGAACGGCCGAGGTTGAGTCGGCCCTGGTTGCGCACCCCAAGGTATCGGAGGCTGCCGTTGTGGGCTATCCACACGATATCAAGGGACAGGGCATCTACTGTTACGTGACGCTGATGGGCGGCGAACAGGGTGATGAGGAGCTCCGCAAGGACCTGGTCGCGCATGTGCGCAAGGAGATCGGGCCGCTGGCGACGCCGGACAAGATCCAGTTCGCCCCAGGCCTGCCCAAGACACGTTCCGGCAAAATCATGCGGCGCATTCTCCGCAAGATCGCCGAGGATGACTTCGGCTCGCTGGGCGACACGTCGACACTTGCCGATCCGGCCGTCGTGGATGATCTGATCAACAACCGGCAGAACAAGAAGGAATGATCCAAACCTAGCCAGACGAGTCAGCCCGGACGCGGTCCTGGACCGCACAAAATACTGTGTTTTACCATGATGTTAAGGGGAAACTGACGGGTTTCCCCTTTTCAATTTGGTTGTCCTGAAATAAGACAAGCCGGGTTCAATCCAGAGGAGAGTTGTCATTCATGCAGCGGCGGTCGTTGCTTCTTGGCATGTTGGGATTACTGGTGGCGGCACCTGCGGCACGCGCCAACCACGAGGACCCGTTCTTCAGCCTGCTGTTCGGGAGCGATCCTCTGCCTTCGCGCAAGAGGCAGCAAAAGCGTAGTCAGTACAATAAAAGGAACAAGGGCCCCCGCAGCCGATATGAAGGCATGGAGACCGTGGCATTCCGGACTGACGAGAAGCCCGGCACCATCATCATCCGGACGGGCGAGCGCCGGCTCTACTACGTCCTCGGCGGTGGCAGGGCCATTCGCTACGGTGTGGCGGTGGGCAAGGCCGGATTCGCGTGGTCCGGGACAGCGCGCATCGGCAATATGGTCGAATGGCCAAGCTGGACGCCGCCGGAAGAAATGATCGAGCGGCGGCCGGAACTCGCCGAATATGCCGAAGGCATGCCGGGCGGGCCGGACAACCCGCTTGGGGCGCGGGCGATGTATCTCTACCAGGGCAAAAGGGATACGCTCTATCGGATTCACGGTACCAATGAGCCGGATTCAATCGGCACTGCGGCTTCCTCAGGTTGCATTCGCATGCTGAATGAGGAAGTAATCGATCTCTACGACCGGGTGAGAATCGGTACGCGCGTCGTCGTGCTGTAGTTTTGCCGGGCTACTTGCAGGCCGAGTCAATCTTCTCCATGGCGGCACTCACCCCTTTTAGGGAGTAGGTGTCGACCGTCGAGGTGCCGCGCCACGAGGTGCCTTTCACGATCATGGACTGGCCCTTCTTCATGGCGTCCACGACAAGCCCATCGTCCTTGGTATCGGCCCAGGCGCCATCAGCATTGGTGAAGAGGGTAAATGCCGTGCCATCGATGTCGAGATCGACCTTCGAGTCCTTCTTGAAAGGGTAGCCAATAATGGTCGAAACTTCGTTCCGGATCTTCTGGCCGGGACGGTGCGTCACGAGGAAGAAGATGGGATCGCGCTTCGCGGTCTTCGGCTCGGATGACTTGGGCTGGGATACGACATAGCAAACGGAAGCTCCAGCCGACTTGTAGGTGTAGGCTTGCCAGTCTCCCGATTCGCCAATCAGGGTCGGAGACTGGCTCTGCGCCCAAACCGGCGCAGGCGTGGTGGCCAGTGCAAAAAGGGCGACATAGGTCCCCAGCGATTTTCCCAGAATCATGTGCCGCAGCATATTCACACGCTTGTCCCAAAACCAGATGCGTGCCAAGTGCTTGGAAAATCTGACGAGAATTGGGCACATGCGCCAAAGGGCGCATGTTGCAGCGCGGTAGCGGCTGGTATAACGCACCGTTCTTCTGCTGACGAAGGTGTCTTGCGATGGCCGCTACCGCCGAACAACGCCCCGATCCGACACTGGTTGCCGGGCTCGACAGTGCCTTGCAGGAGGCCGTGGCGGCGGTCGGAGAGCTGTATGCCAGGGCCAAGCTCAGGGTTGCCCAGGCAGTCACGGCCGGCGGCAAGCTGCAGGCGCAGCTGATCGACCGCGAGCAGCATGCGGTGCACGGGCTTGCCTGGCTTGCCACATACGCGGCAACGCTGCGGGAGCTCGCAGTCTACCATGACCGGCTCGCGGCAAAGGGCAAGCTCGGGGAAATGGAACAGTTGCTGATCCAGATCGCCGCCGGCGAGTATCTCAATCAGATCGCGGGCGGCATTCCGATGAACCAGGCGGAGTTCGCCAGACTCGGGGAACTGGGACTTTCGCGCGCCGACCTCACCAATTTTCATGCCGGCGGGGCACTGCGGCTGATGGAGCAGGGCAACACCGCTCCGGCGCGGGCGAGGCTCTCCGAGCTGATGGTGCAGGCAGCGGGTGCCCATACTTTCGGCGATTGCGGACTGGACGACACAATGGATGAGATGCGCAGCCAGATGCGCCGCTTCACCGAGGACAGAGTGGCGCCCAATGCGCATCATTGGCACCGCGAGAACGCCTACGTGCCGCTGGAGATCATCCAGGAGCTTGCAGCGCTCGGTGTTTTTGCGCTGACACTGCCCGAGCAGTATGGCGGTATGGGGCTCGGCAAGGAGGCGATGTGCGTCGTCTCGGAAGAGCTGTCGCGCGGCTGGATTGCCATCGGCTCGCTGGGCACGCGGGCCGAGATCGCCTGTGAACTGATCCTGTGCGGTGGAACCGAGGCGCAGAAGGAAAAGTGGCTGCCGCTGATCGGCAGCGGCGAAATCCTGCCCACGGCCGTGTTCACGGAACCCAATACCGGCTCCGATCTTGGCTCCCTCAGCACCCGCGCGGTCAAGGACGGTGATGTCTACAAGGTGACAGGGAACAAGACCTGGATCACCCATCCGGTGCGTGCCGACATCATGACACTCCTTGCCAGAACCGATGCCAACGAGCCGGGCTACAAGGGGCTTTCCATGTTCATCGCGGAGAAGCCGCGCGGTACCGATGGCGATCCATTTCCTGTCAAAGGGATGACCGGCAGCGAGATCGCAGTGCTCGGCTATCGTGGCATGAAGGAATATGAAATCCGCTTCGAGGATTTTGAAGTCAAGGCCGAGAACCTGCTGGGCAATGTCGAGGGCCAGGGGTTCAAGCAACTCATGCAGACCTTCGAGTCGGCCCGCATCCAGACAGCGGCGCGGGCGCTCGGCGTCGCCCAGAACGCGCTCGATCTTGGACTTCGCTATGCGCAGGATCGCATCCAGTTCGGCAAGGCCATTGTCGCGTTCCCGCGCATCTCGGACAAGCTGGCACTCATGGCCGCTGAAATCATGGCGGCGCGCCAGCTGGTCTACGCCTCAGCCCGCGAGAAGGATGCCGGCCGGCGCTGCGATCTCGAGGCCGGCATGGCCAAGCTGCTGGCAGCGCGGGTGGCGTGGGCGGCAGCCGACAATGCGCTGCAAATCCACGGCGGCAACGGCTTTGCCCTCGAGTATCAGATCAGCCGGGTATTGTGCGATGCGCGCATCCTCAACATCTTCGAAGGCGCGGGCGAAATCCAGGCGCAGGTGATTGCGCGGCGGTTGCTCGAGGGTGGCAATTGAACGAACGGAGCATTCTGGTTACCGGCTGCTCCTCGGGTATCGGTTATGCGTGCGCCAAGGGCCTGAAGGCTCGCGGCTACAGGGTCATTGCGACGGCAAGAAGCCCCGAAGACATCGCCAGGCTCAGCGATGAAGGGCTTGACTGCCTCGAACTCGATTACCGCCATGCCGAATCGGTTGCGGCCTGTGCGGAGGCAACGGCCAGGTTGACAGGTGGCAAGCTGTACGCCCTGTTCAACAATGGCGCCTATGGGCAGCCGGGTGCCGTCGAGGATATCAGGCGCGACGTGCTCGAGGAGATCTTCGCTGCCAACGTATTCGGATGGCACGACCTGACCCGGCGCTGCCTGCCGATGATCCGCGCCAATGGTGGCGGCCGGGTGATCAACACGTCGTCAGTACTTGGACTGGTGTCATTGCGCTGGCGGGGCGCCTATTGCGCCACCAAGTTTGCCGTTGAAGCCCTGACCGACGCGCTCAGGCGCGAACTAGCCGGCAGCGAGATCAGGGCCATCCTGATCGAGCCGGGGCCGATCGCCAGCCGCTTCGTCGAACATGCGCTGGCGGCCTTCGACCGCAATGTCGACGAGCGAGGCTCTCCCTACCGCGCTTTCTACGCCGCGCAGCGGGAGCGCCTCAATAAGGGCGGGTCGAGCAGGTTCAAGCTGCCGCCGGAGGCGGTCTTCGCCAAGCTGGTGCTTGCCCTTGAAAGCCCGGTCCCAAAGGCGCGATACTATGTAACCGTTCCAACCTATCTCGCTGCCTTCGGCAGAAGGCTGCTGCCGCCGCGCTTTTTCGACCGCATACTCAACAAGGTCTTCGATTGATGAACCCCTTTAGCTATCTGGTGCCGGCCGCGATCGGCGCGGTGTTTCTGGTGCTGGTGCTCGGACTGTTCAACATGATGCGGGGCGGCGCAGCCAATACATCGCAGAAGCTCATGCGCTGGCGGGTGCTCCTTCAATTCGTCGCAATCGTGCTGATCATGGGCGCGATCTGGTTTTCCGGGATAGGACCTTGAAAATGACCGGCGAGGACACCATTTCGGCGCGCGACAGCGATTTCGGGGAGGTGCACTTGCCGATGATCATGACCCAGAACGAGCGGACTGTGCGCAAGGGTTTCTGGCCGAAGCTGGCCCGGGTTCTTGCACATGTGCCGTTCGCCGAGGAACTGGTTGCCGCCTATTACTGTGCCTTCGACCGGTCGACGCCGCTGCGCGCCAAGGGCATATTGCTGGCGGCACTGGCCTATTTCGTGCTACCCCTCGATGCGGTGCCGGATTTCATTCTCGGTCTTGGATTCACCGATGATCTGACCGTGATCGTCACGGCCATTGCCATGATCAGGTCGCACATGAAGCCGGAACACCGCGACCGGGCGCGCGAAACGCTGGAACGCCTGAAGCGTGGCGAGGCGCCGGCTCAAGCCGCCTAGTCGAATCTGATCTGTCGGGTCTCGCGCAAGCGGACGGTGCCATTGCCGGTCACGGTGACTTCGGCTTCATAGGTGCCTTGTGGCCAGCCTGATGCCGGCCGCTTCATGCCGGTGAAAAGCATGTATTGCGCCTTCTGCCGGTCAAGATGTTCGGCATGCTCGGCCTGCAATCCCTCCGGCCCCGTGACCTTGACAGCCAGCGTGTCCCCCGCCTCGAGATTGATCGCCCAGCCATAGTAGACAATGGCCGGCCAGTCCTGCTTCGGCGGGCCGAAGTCGTTGCGGCCTTCTTCCAGGGCCGACATTTCCACGCGCCCGGGAGCAAAACCGCTGCTGATGATAGCGCCATGAGTGTAGCCAAGACCGGCGAGGGCTTCGGCGGCCCAGAGCGTGCCGGCAGCGCCGCAGGATTCGCCGCCCGCGGGCCTGAAAGGATCAAGTTCGGTATCGCCGCGCCGCACGGTCAGGTGAACATGAGGAAAGCCGGCAAGACCCGAATAGCCGACGCTGCCGAGCCTCGTGCCGCGATCGACCCGGTCACCTTTGGCTACGAGAACCGAACCGTTGCGCATATGGCAGTATTGCGTCTGCCAGCCAGCATCATGGTCGATCACCACGCCATTTCCGCATTCGCGATCGGCGGTGGCCGCCTTGTCCTGCTCGCTGCGCACCAGGCGATCCGGCATGCCGTCACGGATGGCCCGCACGATGCCCGGGGCGCTCGCCAGCACAGCCGCTTCGGAAGCGGTATCCCGGATGCGAAAGTCGGTGCCGTCATGGCCATCATAGGTTGCCAGGCCGCAGGCGTAATCGCGAACACCCGTCCCGGAATCGTGGTCGAAATACTGCTGGACCCAGCAGTCCTCGCCCAATGTGCAGTCAATCGGGAGTCCGAGCTCAATCGATTCCGCGGCCGGCATGGTGCCAGCCAACAAGATGACGGCCAAACTCATGGGCCTTGCCAGCATTGCATCCTCCGCCTAATCCTTCGGCCGCATTTCATTCCTCAAGACGGACATTTCCATGGCATCCTACAATCTGCTCCTGCTGCCCGGCGACGGCATTGGTGCCGAAGTTGCAGCCGAAGTCGAGAAGCTGATCGGCTGGTTCAATAGCGCAGGCATCGTCAAATTCGAGACGGAACGCGGGCTGGTCGGGGGATGTGCCTATGATGCGCATGGGCAGGCGATCTCGGAAGCCGACATGGCCAAGGCGCAAGCAGCAGACGCCGTGATCTTCGGTGCCGTCGGCGGGCCCAAGTGGGACAAGGTGCCCTACGAGGTCCGCCCGGAGGCAGGGCTGCTCCGGCTGCGCAAGGACCTGGGCCTGTTCGCCAACCTGAGACCGGCCATCTGCTATCCGGCGCTGGCGGATGCCTCGTCGCTCAAGCGCGACGTGGTGGAAGGCCTCGACATCCTGATTGTGCGCGAACTCACCGGTGGCGTTTATTTCGGTGAGCCTAAGACCATCACGGATCTGGGCAACGGGCAGAAGCGGGCCATCGACACGCAGGTCTATGACACCTACGAGATCGACCGCATCGCGAGGGTGGCCTTTGACCTTGCCCGTACCCGCCAGAAGCGGGTGGCTTCTGCCGAGAAGCGCAATGTCATGAAATCCGGCGTGTTGTGGAACGAAGTGGTGACCCGGGTCCACAAGGAAAGTTATCCGGATGTCGCACTCGAACACGTGCTGGCCGACAATTGCGGCATGCAACTGGTGCGCTGGCCCAAGCAGTATGACGTCATCGTTACCGACAATCTGTTCGGCGACATTCTCTCGGATGTCGCGGCAATGCTGACCGGCTCGCTCGGCATGCTGCCGTCGGCGTCACTCGGGGCGCCCGATCCCAAGACGGGGCGGCGCAAGGCGCTCTATGAACCGGTGCATGGCTCGGCACCCGATATTGCGGGCAAGGGTTTGGCGAATCCGATCGCGATGGTTGCGAGCTTCGGCATGTGCCTGCGCTATTCCTTCGGCATGGGCGGATGGGCCGACAAGGTCGACCAGGCGATTGCCGCGGTCCTTGCCAAGGGGTTGCGCACCAGGGACATCGCCCAAGGCGCGGGCGGTACCGTCAGCACTGCCCAGATGGGGGATGCCATCCTTGCCGAGCTGCAGGCGCTCAGCTGAGGGCCTGTTCCGTTTCGGATTCGAGCCGCCTGGCGAGTTCCGGATCAAGTCCCAGCCTGGCGGCGAGCCTGTCGAGATACTCGCGTTCATTCGAGCCGTCGACGTCGATGGCAAACAGCGAGGCGGCATAGATTTCAAGGGCCCGCTCCGGCGAGGTGGCCTTGGCAGCAAGCGCCTCAACATCAAGGGGCTTGCGCAATTCCTCGAGCAGGTAGCCCTTTTCTTCGGCCGTGAGTCCCGAATGGTCGAGGCGTTCGAAGATGCGGGTCTGCTCGGCGGCATCGATGTGGCCATCAGCCTTGGCGGCGGCGATCATCGCCGACAGCAGGGTCTTGCTGAGATCGTCGCGCGCGGTCTTCTCGGAAGGCAGGAAGACGGTGCCTTCGGCCTTGGGCGTTACATCCGTGAGATCGGCCGGTGCCGGTGACGGCTGCCCCTGCTTGCCGGCCTGCCAATCCGACCAAACCTTGTAGGCAATGCCGCCAAGCACCGCCATGCCACCGACTTTCACGGCCTTGGAGGCGAGCTTGCGGCCCCCCTTGGATCCGAGGAGGAGACCAGCAATGCCACCGATGGCGCCGCCCTTGAGAAGATCAGGGGAAATGCCGCCCGTTCCCGGCTGGTTCTGCCCGCCAAGTATTTCCGAAAGCAGTTTTTGAGGATCAAACATCTGATATCCTTTGTGATTTCCCGTTTCCTCGCGGGCACAACCAGGTGCCGCATGCAGCGTTGCGCCCCGCATGTGGGCAGGCCGGTGGCGAGTTGCAAGGGCCGGCAGGCATTGATGATCGCGCCGTTTGCGGGCAAGGAGAAGCATATGAAAGCGGTATTGTGCAAGACCCCGGGGCCACCCGAAATGCTGAGCATCGAAGACATCCCCGCGCCGGTGCCGGCAGCGGACGAAGTGCCGGTGCGGGTCAAGGCGGCAGGCCTCAATTTCTTCGACACGCTGATCATCCAGGGCAAGTATCAGGTGAAGCCCGCGTTTCCTTTCTCGCCGTCCGCAGAGATCGCCGGCGTTACCCCGGACGGTGAGCGCGTGATGGCCTTCATCAATTATGGCGGGGCCCGCGAGTTCGTGAACGTTGCGCGCCACAGGCTGGTGGCCATACCTCCCGGTCTCAGCGACGCGGCTGCGGCAGGGCTTTCTGTCACCTATGGCACGACGCTTCATGCCCTCAAGGATCGTGGCCATCTCAGGCCTGGAGAGACGCTGGCGGTGCTCGGGGCGTCGGGTGGGGTCGGCCAGGCGGCGGTGGAAATCGGCAAGGCGATGGGCGCGCGGGTTATCGCGTGTGCTTCGTCGGCAGAGAAACTCGCAACGGTCAAGGCGCTCGGTGCCGAGTGGCTCGTGGATTACGAAAGGCAGGACCTCAAAGAGGCGCTCAAGTCGCTCACCGGCGGCAAGGGCGTCGACGTGGTCTACGACCCCGTAGGCGGGGACCTGGCGGAACCGGCGCTCCGGGCGATCGCCTGGGGCGGGCGTTACCTGGTCATCGGTTTTGCCAGCGGCAGCATCCCCAAGCTGCCCCTCAACCTGGTGCTGCTCAAGTCCTGCGATGTGGTCGGCGTCTTCTGGGGGGCACATACCGAACGCGAACCGCAACTGCACCGCGCCAACATGGCACAACTGCTGGCCTGGGCCGAGAGCGGCACGATCCGGCCGCAAGTCTATCGGACTTACAAGCTCGAAGAGATTGCCGATGCTCTTAATGCCATTGCCAGGCGCGAGGTGAAGGGAAAGGCCATACTGGTGCCGTGAGGCAGAGGTCTGTCCCCGGTCAGTCGAGTCTGCAAGGCACAGCGGGGCGATGTCTAGCCGTCCAACTCCAGAGGCTTCAGCTTGTCGAACAGATCGCCGGGCCCCGGATTGTCACGATGACATCTGCCGCCGAGGTGGGTCATGATTCCCCATACGGCGTTGAGCGCCGTCTGGACGGCACCCTCGACCCAGCCCGGTGTCCATGACACGTCGTCACCAGCGAGAAAGATGCCCTTCTCATCGGGCGGCAGGTGCTGCTGCATGAAGTGACAGTACATGCGATGATTGTAGCGGTAGTGGCCGGGGAGTGCTCCCTTGAAAGCTCCGAGGAAATTGGGGTCGGCCTCCCAGGACACAGTGATCGGATCGCCGATGATATGGCTCTCGATGTCGAGGTCGGGGTAGATCTTCTTCAATGCATCGAGCGCCAGCCGCACGCGCTTGTCAACCGACAGAGGCAGCATCTTGAGCGCATCGCTCATCCACGAGTAGGTGAGGCAGATGACGCCCGGCTTGTCGTCGCCATTGTCGAAGAGATAAGTGCCGCGTGTGAGCCGGTCGGTGAGCGTCATGCTCATGCGGTAGCGGCCGGTTGCGGGATCACGGTCGCGCCAGAACGGCCGGTCGACCATCACGAAAGTCTTCGAGGACTGCATGTAACGCGTCCGGTCGAGCGCCATCCACAGTTTCGGCGAAAACAGGCTTTCATCCGTCTGCATGTAGGTGGTGAGCAACCAGCTCTGGCAGGAGACCAGCACGGCATCGTACCAGCGCGTCAGACCCCAACGGTCGTTTACGCCGATCCTGCCGTCGGCCCCGCGCGCCAGGCGCACCACGCCCGGCCGCGTACCGCCGCTGTGCAGCTTTTCGAGTGTCGTGCCTGCCGGCCAGTGCGTCATGCCGGGCGGTGACATCCGCCAGAGGGCGCGTGGCACCTGTTCGACGCCGCCGACGATGTAGCGCTGATTCTCGTCACAGTCGGTGACGGCGACCCGCAGGATCTCCAGCATCGAGTTGGGGTAGTCCGAATCCCAGCCGCCGGTGCCGAAGCCAACCTGCCCGAACACTTCGCGGTAGTGGAACGGCTGGCTCGCGAAGGCATAGGACGTCGCCACGAAATCATAGAAGCTCCGGTCATCCCAGATGGGTATCAGACGGTTCCAGATGTCCTTGAGGCGGGCGACGTCGCGGTCGCGGATGGCGTCCTGAAGGCCGCTGAAGCCGGCTCCCTCTTCAAGGGCCTTGCTCCATGCTTCGCCGATTTCGCGATACATCGGCGGCAGGTCATCGACCTTTTCCGCATAGATGGTGCGCCCCTCGATATCGATGACGGTGGAAGGCGTGTCGGGCGAAAGCGGATTGGGAAACGGGCGCGAATCGAGCCCCGCCATGTCCACATAGTGGTAGAAACCCGTCGAGGAGACGGGAAAACGCATGCCACCAAGCTCGGCGATGATCCCGTCGGCGCCCTCGAAGGCCTGGCTCCTCAGTCTGCCGCCAATCCGCCCGGCCTCGTAGATCACCGGTTTGAGCCCCATCCGCATCAGCTCGTAGGCGGCGGTCATTCCGGCCATGCCGGCCCCGACAATCGCCACCTCCTCGCCATGCCGGTGCGATGGCAGCTGGCCGAGCCCGGAGCGGTGCTTCAGCCAGTCATCATAGGCGAAGGGAAAATCCGGGCCGAACATGGTGACCGGGCCCCTGGCGGCGCGGTCGGGTGCAAAGAGGCGGGAGGGGGCGGTCATGGAATGACCCTACAACAACGAGAAACCGGCCACAAAGGGCCGGTTTCCGTATCGCTTTCCGGAGCGAGAGAGAGGGGCGGGAGGTGTCCGGAAAGACGAATTCCGGGGTGCGATCAGCCGCAGACCCAAACCTTCTTGTACTTCCACACCTTCTTGGTGTGGGCCGGGTTCCAGACCTTCTTCCAGGGGACCCACTGCCAGCCGCAGCCGGGGCCATAATCGTCGTAGTAAACCGGATAGCCGCCGTAGACGGGGTAGCCGCCGCCGAGATAGATGCCGCCGCCGCCAAAACCGAGGCCGACATCGATGTTCAGATTGGTCTTGGCCGAAGCGGTGCCGGCCATGCCGGTCGCCAGTACGGCCGCGGCAGAAAGGGCGAGAAGGGTCTTGCGGATCATGGGTCGTCTCCAATTCGTTGTGTTGCGCTCTAGGTGTTCATCACCGTTGATGGCACCCCTTCTACGGGGGACGCGCTGAACTGATCCTGAGGCGGGTGTTTATCTGCCGTTCATGTTGCGCGGGGCCGCCGCGGCAGCTATGACGGCGCCGAACAAGGAACATCGGATGGTTAATGTCTTCATCGACGGCGAGGCGGGAACCACCGGCCTGCAGATCCGCGACCGGCTGAGGCACCGGCGTGACGTCAGGCTCGTCAGCATCGATCCCGCCCGGCGCAAGGACGAGGCCGCGCGCCGCGAAATGCTGAACGAGGCCGACATTGCCATCCTGTGCCTGCCGGATGAGGCGGCCCGGGAAGCCGTCGCGATGATCGATCCGCAGTCCCGGACCCGCGTGATCGATGCCTCAACGGCCTACCGCACCGCTCCCGGCTGGGCCTATGGCTTCCCCGAGATGAGTGAGGGTCAGGCCGCGAAGATTGCCGCTACCCCTCGCGTTGCGAATCCCGGCTGCTATCCACAAGGGCTGATCGCGCTGGTGAAACCGCTGGTCGCGGCGGGCATCATGGCCGCCGATTATCCCGTCACCTACAATGCCGTGTCCGGCTATTCCGGCGGCGGCCGCAAGATGATCGAGGAATATCAGGCAAAGGGCGCCCACGCCGCGCCCTACATGCCCTATGGCCTGACCTTCAATCACAAGCACCTGCCGGAAATGAAGCTCTATGCAGGCCTGGCGCGCGACCCGATCTTCCAGCCGGCGGTCGGCAACTATGCCCAGGGCATGCTGGGTTGCGTGCCGGTGTTTCTCGACATGCTGCAGCGGAAGGTGACGGGAGCCGATGTGCACGCGGTCATTTCCGCCGCCTATGAACATGCGGTCTTTATCGAAGTGGCCCCATTGACGGTGATCGAGCGCGCTCCCTCGATCGATCCCGAGGCGCTCAACAACAGCAACCGCATGCGCCTTCATGTCTTTGCCAATGACGACCGCCGCCAGCTGTTGCTAATGGCGATCTATGACAACCTCGGCAAGGGCGCTTCGGGTGCTGCCGTGCAGAATCTCAATCTGATGATCGGCGCCGACGAATCGCTCGGCGTCGATCTCCCCGTTGCAGCCTGAGGGGCCGGTTTGCCCTCCGGTCTCCGCCAGCCGGCTTCCTGCCTGGAGTCTGTTCCTTGGATTGGCTCACCTTCATCTCGAGCCTGATCGGCTCGCTCAGCTGGCCGCTGGCGATCTTCGCGGTGGCCTTCCTGTTCAAGTCGCAGGTCCAGGATCTGATGAACAACCTGACGCGGCTCAAGTGGCGCGATGTCGAGGCCGAATTCGGCGAGCAGGTCGATCTGATCCGCGATGAGGTTCAGGAAGCGGGTGACGATCCCAAGTTCCGCGACGAGCCCGTCGAACCACGGCTCATTCAGCTTGCCGAAGAACATCCGCATCTGGCGGTTCTGGAAGCCTGGAAGCAGCTCGAAAAGGCGATCATCGATCTGTCGGTTCGCAAGCTGAACAATCCGCGGCAGCTCAATGCGCTTGGCCATATCGAGGCGGTTCAGAAGTCGGATCTCCTGCCGCCCTCCATGGCGCGCGCCATTCGCGAAATCCGCGAGGTGCGCAATCGCGCGGCCCATGACGTGGGATTTTCCATTTCGCGCGGAAGAGCCTATATCCTGCTCGATACAATTGCCGATGTCGTGGGTTTCCTGGCCCGCATCGAATAACCTTAGGAGAGCTATACCCCATGCAGAAATTCGATGTGCTCACCGGCGTCGCCGCGCCCCTCAACATCGTGAACATCGACACCGACATGATCATCCCCAAGCAGTTCCTCAAGACCATCAAGCGGACCGGTCTTGGCAAGTCGCTGTTCTACGAGATGCGCTACACCCAGGATGGCCAGGAAATTGCCGATTTCGTGCTGAACCGGCCCGCCTATCGCAACGCCCAGATCCTGGTCACCGGCGACAATTTCGGCTGCGGCTCGTCGCGCGAGCATGCGCCCTGGGCGCTGCTCGACTTCGGCATCCGCTGCGTGATCTCAACCAGCTTTGCCGACATCTTCTACAACAACTGTTTCAAGAACGGCATCCTGCCGGTCGTCGTTTCGCCCGACGACCTCAAGAAGCTGATGGACGACGCCGAGCGGGGCGCCAATGCCACGCTCACCGTCGACCTTCCCAACCAGGAGATCCGTGGCCCCGACGGCGGCCGGATCACGTTCGATATCGACCCGTTCCGCAAGCATTGCCTGCTGAACGGCCTCGACGATATCGGCCTCACCCTGGAAAAGGCCCATCATATCGATGCCTTCGAGAAGAAGGCCGCAGCGGCCCGGCCGTGGCTTTAGGGGACACCCAAGACGCGCTGCATCAGATCGCGGCTTCGACCATGATCTCCACGTCGTAGCCGGGCCCGGCGAGTTTTGATTCCACCGTGGCCCGGGCCGGCGTCTGGCCCGCAACGACCCAGGCGTCCCAGGCCTCATTCATCTCGGCCCAGGTCTTGATGTCGGTCAGCCAGATATTGGCCTTGACGATCCGGGTCTTGTCGGTGCCGGCCTGTTTCAGGGTTTCATCGATCTGGCCGAGAATGTCGGCCGTCTGCTCCTTGACCGACTTGCCCTTGGCCGCCTCGGCGACGAAGCCCGACAGATAGACCATGTTGCCGTGAATCACGGCATCGCTCATGCGCTTGCCGGCGCCGATCCGCTTCAGTGTCATTGCGCTCTCCCGTTTTTTGCAGAAGCCCGTTGTTAGACAGGAAACCCCGTTACCGCAAGCCGTCCTCCCCCTTGATTTCGTGCTTCTGCAGGCCGCCCACCCGCGGCAGGGGGCGGCCCGAGTCAGTAATGGCGATGGCTACGACGATTTCGCCGGCGCGCGGTGCGTCGGGTACGCGCACCTCGATCGCATCGAAGTGGGAGCGCACGAAGGCTGCGTCCTTGTGGCCCAGCGGCACGTCGATCGGCGTGCCGGGGCCACCCATCTTCTTGGCCGAAGGAATGAGGGCAGGGCCCCTGGTCAAGACCTTGCGGACCGGTGCACCCATCCTGGGATGGAGGATGGCGGCAGCATGTTCGAGCTCACCATTCTCGCCGACAATCGCCGCCTTGCCAAAGCTCTCCGCCTTCGCGCCCTCGATGCCAAGAGCGGCGACACATCTCTCCGCGAGAAGTCCGCCCAGTTCCTCACCGATGGTCATCAGATCGGAGAGATCCTCCTGATACTTGCCAGCAAACGGATTCTCGATGACCGCCAGGGCCACCGCGCGCCGGGTCGGCGGCGAAATGGCCTTGCCCATCTCGCGGTGAATCTCGTCAATGACGGTCAGAATCTTCCTGATCCTCGCTTTCATCGCAGCCCATCCTCTCCCTTGATCTCGCCATGTGCGAGGCCGCCGACGCGCGCGTGAACGCGCGGACCCTTCGCCATGGCCAGGATGACGATCAACTCATCGGCATGCGGCGCGCCGGGAATGCCCGCCTCGATCGCATCAAAATGCGAGCGAACGTAGGAGGCATTGACATGGGTGATCGGCACGTCGAGCCGTGTACCCGGGCCGCCCACCTTCTTCGTCGATGGCACAATCGCTTTGGTATCGCCCAGCACCTCGCGCATGCTCCAGCCGCCCGGCACATGCCAGAGCGCGCCATGCTCAAGTTCACCGCCAGCGCCAACGATGGCGCCCTTGCCATAGCCCTGAATGGACGCAGGGCTGCCTCCCAGCGCAGCGAGCAGTCTTCTTGCCAGGTCGAGGCCCAAGGGCTCGAGCGCCTTCATCATCGGCGTGATGTCGGGCACGTAGCGGCCGGCGTAGGGATTGGCCAGCACTGCGGCAATGAACCCGCGCATGGCCGGAACTGCGGGTGGCGGGCCGAACTCGTGGCGGATTTCCTCCACTTCCGTGTGGATGCGGCGGAGTTCGATCAGTACCACTTTCTCACCTCGATCAGCGCGCGGCTCGCATGCTCCCCAATGACACGATGCTCGCCCTGAAGCAACAGAACCGCGCCATCGATGAGGCCGAGGCTCCGCAATCCCTCTGCCTCCCTGGCACCGTTTTCAAGCGCGTCGGCCACGGCATCCGGCGGCAGTTCACCAACATCAATAGTCACGGGCAGTTCACCCAAATCGGTGTCGTCAGCCAATGTCGAGGCGGGGGCCCGCAAGATCGCCGGATGATCGGTGTTTACGGCATTGGCGATCAGGGTGGCCGCCGCGTCGGCCATGCCGGCCTTGCGGGCGATGACGGTTGCGGCATCGGCGATGCCGAGGCTGTGGCTGCGGCCACGCCAGCCCGACGTGGCGATGCCGCGCGATGGATCGGTCCAGTCGATGGTGATGGTGCCGGCGGTCGCCGGAAAGTCGGGGCGCTCCACGACGCCGATGGTGACTCTTTCGAAGGCTGCGAGATAGATGGCGATGTCGCCGCCATTGTTGACCATGCCGCGGGTGATCGGCGTCGACAGCACCATGGCGGAAAGGATTTCCTCGGCCACCGAGCCCGCCACGGCCGCCATCGGCGTGATGTAGCGATCGCGAAAGGGCCAAGTGGACCAGAGCATGGTGGCGGCAATACGGCCCTCCAGCTCGGGCGGGATTTCGCCCAGCGGCTGGCGCAGGACCGGCAATTCGCTCACCAGTTCCTCGAGAACCGAGCCAAAACGTTTCCAGGCCTGGGCATAGGCGGCCTCGACCGCCTCGACCGGGCCTTCGGCATGGACGATCAGGTCGATGGGGCCGTGCTGGAAGTGAAGGCGGTCATGATCGATCCGCATCATGACCGGGCCTGGGGTCATCCCGGCCTCTTGTTGAGCGGCCAGGGATTGCCCGGGAGCTGTTCCTCCTCGCGCTTCTTGCCGACGTCGCGCAAGGTTTCCGCCTCGCGCACCTCGGCCATGTGGCCGCCGAGCACGGCATAATCGGCCGCTGCCATGGTGAACTCGATGGGGGCGACAAGAGCCGGGGTCGGAACATAGCCGAAGGCCTGTTTCGGGAGCCTGGTCACGTCGACCATGAAGGTGATGCCGCCACCCGGCCAGACATAGACAGGCGCGCCGCCACAGGTGACGCGCGTCAGGGCGTCCTTGACCGAGCGCGTCAGATTCACCGGGTTCTCGGTGACACCGGCCCGCAGGGAGCCACCGGCGCCGCCCATGAACAGGACCGAGCACAGGGCAGGTTCGCAATTCTCGCCGATCCGTTCGACCGTCCTGCGGATGGCTGCGGGCATGTCCTTCTCGACGGGCTTCAGATTCTCGTCGAGCTCGAGCCAGATGGCATTGTCGCCGGTGGTCGAAACCATGAGCAACCTGAGCCCGGGCCAGGCCACCGCGGGATCAATCTTCTGGATGATGTCGAGCGGGTTGCTCAGATTGGTGCCGCCCCAGCCGGCGCCGGGCTCAGCAACCTGGAAGTAGCGGCCGGGCGTGGAGCGGCGGCCGCGGACCCTGATGCCGGCCGGCTTCATGTCGAGGCAGCGGCCGGCCTGGTGTTCGGTGAGCACGCCGGTGATGTGGTCGTCAACCACGATCACCTCATCGGCATGGGGCTGCCACTGCCGGGCAAACATGCCGATCGTGGCCGAGCCGCAGCCCACGCGCATGCGGTGTTCCTCGACACCGTCGATGACCGGCGCGGCGCCGGCCCTGACGATCACCGTCGAACCGCCATCGACCGACAATTCAACCGCCTCGCCATTGGAGAGCGCCAGCAAGGTATCGCACGTAACAGTGCCTTCCTTCTTGGAACCGCCGGTCAGGTGGCGGACTCCGCCCAGCGAGAGCATCTGGGAGCCATATTCGTGCGTGGTGACGTGGCCGACCTGCTCGCCAGTGGCGCGGACGGCAGCCTGTTCGGGACCGATGTAGCGGTCGGTGTCGATCTTCACCTTGACGCCGCAATAGCTGAAGATGCCCTCGGTGACCACGGTCACCATGTCGACGCCTTCAACCCTGGAGGAGACGATGAACGGGGCCGGCTTGTAGTCAGGATAGGTGGTTCCGGCACCGATGCCGGTTATGAATGTGTCGGATGCCTGCACCGGATTGCCATCCCATTCGCGGCCCATGAAGGGCACGGCCTTGGCGGCGCGCCTGAGGAGCACGACGGGGTCGCAGCGGACCAGCTCACCATCAATATTGGCGTAGCGGTCGCAGGCGCCGGCCTTGCCCGGCCTGATCCGGCACAGCACGGGGCAGGCATCACAGCGGATGATGCCGTCGGATTCGCGGGCGCCAAAGATCTCGGTACGGTCGGTCATGCCAAGCCTGCGGACCTGAAGGCCGCCAGCAAACGATCGGGCGTGGCTGGCGCGCGGTTGATGCGAATCCCGGTGGCATTCTCGATGGCGGAGAAGATCGCCGGGGCGGTCGGAATGAGGGCGGGCTCGCCGATGCCCTTGGCGCCATAGGGACCAAGAGGTTCCGCATCCTCGATCAGGATGATTTCGATCTGCGGCATGTCGCCGAAGGTGGGGATCAGATAGTCGTGGAGGTTCTCGGTGCGGCCGGGGACATACTCCTCCATCAGGGCGAGGCCCAGACCCTGGGCGATGCCGCCATGGATCTGGCCCTCCACAAGTGTCGGGTTGATGGCCCTGCCGACATCATGGGCGGCGACCAGGCGCTCCACCTTCACAAGCCCCAGTCCGATGTCGACGGTCACCTCCGCCATCTGGGCGGCAAAGCCATAGCAGGAATAGGGGATGCCCTGGCCCCTGGCATCGAGCATGGTGGTGGGCGGATCGAATGTGCCGAAACCGGCGAGCACGTCGCCGCGCGGATCGGGCTCGAGGCCCGACAGGTCAAGCGTCGCGCCGCCTGACCTGATGATGCCGGTTTCGACAGACAGCTTCGCATCCTCGCCGGCGTTCATGTGTTTCAGGATGGCAGCACGAAGATCGCGGCCTGCGAGTTCCGCGGCCTTCCCCGACACGAAGGTCTGGCGCGAGGCGGACGTCTTGCCGGCATCCTCGGTCAGATCGGTATCGCCCATGACATAATCAAACAGCGCCGGCGGCACGCCTATCGCCTCGGCGCAGATCTGGATCAGGATGGTGTTCGAACCCTGGCCGATATCGGCAGCACCATTGTACAGCATGAAACGGCCGTTGCGTTTCAGTCCCACCCGCATCGAGGAGGGATTCGAAAGGGACGTATTGCCGATGCCGTACCACATACATGCCACGCCGGCGCCGCGACGCATGGTGCCGGAGGCGATACGCCGCTTCTGTGCCGCGCGCCAATGCGGACGCAGCGCCTCGAGGCATTGGGCAAGACCGGCACTGGCTTCCAGCACCTGGCCGGTTGCCGTGGCATCGCCGATTCCTATGGCGTTGTTCAGCCGGAACTCCAGGCGATCCATGCCGCAGCGATCGGCGAGCATGTCCATGAGGGCCTCGTGGGCGATCGCCGCCTGCGGCACGCCAAAGCCGCGGAACGCGCCGGAGGGCGGGTTGTTGGTATAGAGGGCACGGGTTTCGGCGCGCACATGCGGCACGACATAGGGTCCGGTGGCATGGACCGGCACACGATTTGCCACGGTGGGTCCCCAGGAGGCGTAGGCGCCGGTGTCGAAATCGCCGCGGAAATCCATGGCCAGCAAGCGGCCGTCCGCTGAAGCCGCGAGCTTCGCGGCGATGCGGGCGGGATGGCGCTTGGTCGAAGACATCATCGACTCGGGCCGCGTGTAGATGCAGCGCACCGGCTGTTGCAGCGTCCAAGCGGCGAGCGCCAGCAGAGGCTGCACAGAAACATCGAGCTTGCCGCCGAAGCCACCGCCGGTCGCGGTGGGAACGATGCGTACCTGTTCGCGCGCCAGTCCCAGCACGTGCGCGACCTCATCGCGGTCCATGGCGGGCGCCTGGGTGCAGGCGACGATCTCGATGCGGTCGCCGAAGCGCTGGGCGTAGCCGGCCTCGGGCTCGATGTAGGCATGCTCGACGCAGGATGTCTCAATGGCGATTTCGGCGATGTGTGGTGCTGTGGCAAGCGCCGCATCGACATCACCCTTCTCGACACGACCGCGCACCAGCACATTGTCGGGATAACGGTCATGCAGTGCCGGCGCCCGCTCGGATCGGGCGGCCGCGAAATCCACGGGGTCGTGCGCCTGCCAGCGGATGGGCAGATCGTCGGCGCGGACAGACTCAACCGCCTCGCGCGTGCCGACGAGGGCGATCACCGCATCGCCGCGGTAGCGGACCTGTCCCCTGGCGAGAACGGGCTGGTCCTTGATGGTGGGATAGATGCCAAAGCCGTTGTTGGGAACGTCGTCAGCCGTGAATACGCGGGTGAGACCGTAGCGCTCACGAAACGCCTCCAGACCCACCAGCCTGAAGGAAGCGCGGGCATGGGGCGAGCGGATGATGCGGAGCCAGAGACTCTCGGCGGGGGCCTCATCGGCACCGAAACACTCGCTACCATTCAGCTTGGCCGTTCCATCCACGCGTTCGAGGCGGGCACCTACGGCGCCATATTCGGCACGCGCCGCAACCCCCATGACGGCATCAACGATCTTGGCATAGCCGGTACAGCGGCAGAGCACGCCCCCCATGGCGTCCTCGACCTGGCGGCGGTCCGGCTTCGGCTCGCGGGCCAGCAGGTCGCTTGCGGCCATCAGCATGCCCGGCGTGCAAATGCCGCACTGGGCAGCGCCGTGGCGGAGGAAGGCCTTCTGGAGGGCCGATAATTTGCGATTCCGGGCAAGCCCCTCAACCGTCGTCACGCTGCGGCCCTCGGCCTGGGCCAGGGGGACGAGACAGGAACAGAACTGGCGACCGTCAATGAGCACGGTGCAGGCGCCGCAGTCTCCGGCGTTGCAACCGATCTTGGTGCCGGTAAGTCCGAGCCCGTCGCGCAGGGCGTCGGCAAGCCGCGTCTGCGGCGGCAGGGCGAGGGCAACGGTGTCGCCGTTCACGGTCAGGCGGATAGCTTCGTCCACGGTCTTCAGCATCGCGCCAGCCCGGCAAGGGTGCGACGCACGAGTTCGAGGGCAGCCTCGCGCCGGTATTCGGCAGTGGCCCGCACGTCGGTAATGGGCGAGAGCCCGGCAAGGTGTTCGAGCCGCACGAGGCTTGCGCAGGTGGAGCGCGGTTTCCCGGCCAGTGCCGATTCGAGTGACGGCAGACGTTGCGGGACGGCGCTGCAGGATCCGACGGCAATCCGAGCCGAATGGATCGTGCCATCGCGCGCTTCCTCGATCACGGCGGCGACCATGGCAATGGAAATCACGAGGTATCTGCGGGCGCCGAGCTTCAGGAAGTGCGAGCGCGCAGGAAACCGCGGCTTGGGCACCAGGATGGCAGTGACGATCTCGTCATTGTCGCACTGGGTCCGGCGGTTGCCGAGCACGAACTGGCTTGCCGCCACGCGGCGGAGGCCGCGTGCCGACTGCAACTCGACGATTGCATCGAGAGCCAGCAGGTTTGGCGTGCCGTCGGCGGCGGGCGAGGCATTGCACAGGTTGCCCACGAGCGTGCCGCCATTCTGAATCTGCACGCCGCCCACCTCGCGCGCTGCCAGCTTGTAGCCATCGAAAAGCGGCGGCAGGCGGGCCGCGATCAGGTCGCTCCAGGTGGTCAATGCACCGAGCCGCCAGTAGGCCGGTTCCTCCGCGATGCCGCGGAGATCCGCGATGGCGGCGAGGTCGAGGATGTCCTCGGAAATCGCGCGTCCGACCCGGGCCGGGTAGAAGTCGGTGCCGCCGGCCAGGAGGGTGTATGTCCTAGCGTCAAGCAGTTCGAGAGCGTCGGCAAGGCGCGGCGGTCGTTCGTATCGGCCCATGCTCGGTATTTTCAGGCGGATTGCGGTGGGCCGTCAATCATTCTGCAGCGCTGCCTCCATAACATCCAGCAGAACCCTGGGGAGAACGTCAAAAGCGTAGGGCGCGTTGAGGCGTTCAAGCCAATGGTGATAGTCCCTACCCCAGGGACCGATGTTGATTACCGGGAGGCCGGCAGGCACGGGAAGCTCGAAGACGGTTCCAGCCAGTGGCGTGTTGGCGGCATCGGCCATGCCTGGCGCCCTGCCCAGGAAGCTCATGTCGGAGATGCCCGGAAAATAGTGGATCAAGCCCAGGCCGTGCGGGGCGACCGCCGCTGCGATCCGCGCCTCGAGAGCCGCGTCCTCCAGGGCGACGGCGGGATAAGGGATTGAGCCGAATCCGAGGATCACGGCAGGCCCCGGAAGACCAGACAAAGACCAGGCATGTTCGGTGAGCAATTTTGAACGTTCGGGAAGATCAAGCCCGGAACTCCGGTCAAGCTCACGACTCTTTGCGGCCAAGGCCTCCGCAGACAATGGCGCGGACAGTTCCGCATACGTCATCACCGGGATGGCACGGCCGGTGCGACCGGCGGCGCGGGCCATGGCCCGGCAGGCGAGATCCAGCGCCACGCGCATCACATCCGCGGCGGAGCGGCGATGCTGAAGGGTGTTCCAGTAAACCCAGGCCCTGGCCGGCGTGGTCACGTTGTAGCCGGACTTGAGGTCCCTGGCGTGAAGCGCGGTCGGCGGCGCTGCGATCTCCGGCCCCGTCATTTCCGAAAGCTCGGCAGCCAGCTCAAACTCGCAAAGCAGTTCGGCGGCGAGATAGGCGGCGTTGACACCATCGCCGGGATAACAGGCATGGGTCTCCCTGCCGGCGACGAAAGCCGTCAGTAGCTGCTTGCCAATAGAACCCAGGGCTGCGACACGGCCGGCGGATCCATCACCCTGGTCGGAAATGGCGTCGAGACTGATGGCGAGGCGGATATCCAGGGCTTCGTCGGCAGCGAGACTGGCCAGAGACGGAACGGCGGCCCGCATGCCGGCGGACCGGTCTTCCTCGTCACAGACGGCAAGGAACAAGAGATTGGCATCGCCGCGATAGGCCTCGATTGCCGCGAGGCCGGCGGCGAGACCCGCCTTCATGTCGAGCAGGCCGCGTCCGGGAAGGAACTCGCCGCCCTCGAGATCGGCAAGGGCGTGCGGGTTTTCACCGGTGTTCCGGAGCCTCGCAATCATGGCCGGGAGGAGTTCGAGGGGTTTGAACGCGAGGTCCTTCAGGTCGCCATAGTCGTCGGTTCCGACCACATCAAAATGACCCGTGAGGACCACGGTGCCGCGACCGCGGCCACGCTTCAGCGCGAAGACATTGCTGCGGCCAGCCGGATCGCCGGGGATGGCCTCGCGCCAGATGCGATCGAAGACACCGCTTTCATTGACGAGCCGTTCCGCGAAATAGGCCTCATCTGCTGTTCCGGTGATCGACGGCCAGGAGGCGAATCGGAGCGCCAGGTCGCGCGTGCGGCTGCCGAGCTGCCGTTTCACGCGAGCTTTCGGTCGTAGGCGAGAACCGCGTTGAGCAGGGTCTGCGATCCGGCGGCACATTCGTCGAACGTGGTCGACTCCTCCTCATTGTGCGAAATGCCGTTGAGGCATGGCACGAAGATCATGGTGGTCGGCGCAACGCGGGCAATGTAAGCGGCATCGTGGCCGGCTCCGGATGCCATCTCACGCGTGGTGTAACCGGCCTGCCTGGCGCCCTCGCGGACACAGTCGATCAGCTCAGGGGCGAACTTCACCGCCGGCGAGTTCCAGATGCGTTTCTCTTCGAGCTCCAGCTTGAGGTCTGCGGCAATCTTCGGCAGAGCCTCCCGGTATGCCTTTTCCATGCGGTCGAGAACGGCCTCGTCGGGGTGGCGCAGATCGACGGTGAAGAACACTTCGCCGGGCACGACATTGCGGCTGTTCGGCCGGTTCTCGATAAGACCGACAGAGGCGACGCCGGGGAGATGATTCATGCCAACCTGATGGATGGCCTCGATCATGCGGGCGGCACCGAGCAAGGCATTCTTGCGCAGGCCCATGGGGGTGGCGCCGGTGTGGCTTTCCTGGCCTCGCACGGTCACCTCGTACCAGCGCATGCCCTGGACGCCGGTCACCACGCCAACCATCTTTTTCTCGGCCTCGAGGATCGGCCCCTGTTCGATGTGCAGTTCGAACATGGCCTGGAACCTGATCGAACCCGCCCTGGCCTTGCCGCGGTAGCCGATGCGTTCGAGCTCGTCGCCGAATTTGATACCGTTGCGATCTTCACGGCTGTAAGCGTAGTCGGGCGTGAACACGCCGGCATAGACGCCGGAGGCGAGCATGGCGGGGGCGAAGCGGGAGCCTTCCTCGTTGGTCCAGTTGACGATCATGATAGGCGCGTTCGACTCATAGCCGAGGTCGACCATGGTGCGCATGGCTTCAAGCGCACCGAGGACGCCGAGGACGCCATCGAACTTGCCGCCGGTCGGCTGGGTATCGAGATGCGAACCCATGGCAACCGGCAGCATGTCGCGGTGCCTGCCGGGGCGGGTTGCAAACATGTTGCCGACTTCGTCAACCTCGACGGTGCAGCCGAGCTTCTCGCATTCGCGCCTGAACCAGTCGCGCACCAGCCGGTCCTCGTCGGACAAGGTCAGGCGCTTGATACCACCCTTCGGCGTGGCGCCAAACCTGGCGGTCTCCATGATGGCATCCCACAAGCGCTGCGGATTGATGGTGAGGTTGGTCTGGGTCGTCATGGCAGACTCTCAAGCTAGGCGGATATCGGTATGGATGAAATCGTCCCCCTTGCACAAGAGCGGAACGCGGTGAACCCTGGCGCAAGCATATGAAAAACAGTCGCCCAAGTTAAGCGCGGCACGATGGCGGCCCCGGCCGAAACGCGCGAAGGCATCGAGCGCGCCCTCCGCGATGATGCGATCGATCTCGATGATGATCGCACCTGTCGAATCTGCAAAGTCAGCGACCGACCGACGCGCGCCCGGCAAATTGCCCCGTGCAATTCTGGCGAGCCCCAGTGTGGATTCATAAATCGACAGGGGGGACACCAGCCGCCGCGACGCCTTGTCGAGTTTTGCACTGAGTTCAGGTTCATCCTCTTCCATTGCAATGATGGCAATGATGGCCGAAGCGTCCAGAAACATCAGATGTCACCGGACAACTCATCGAAAAACGCCTTGTCGGCCTTCAGGCCGGATTTTGGCAATCTGGCAAAACGCTCCTGGATCGGCTTCAGCCGTTCCCGCAAGGAGGCCGGGCGCGTTTCCTGCTCCAGGGCCTTCTCCACGGCTTCCCGGATGGTTTCGGTGAGCGTCTTGCCCCTGAGCCTGGCGAGGCGGCGCACCGCCTTGTCGGTCGCGGGGTCTTTCACATAAAAACTCATCGCCCAATCCTCAGTATATACAGGCAGCCTATAACGTATATACCGAGACGTCAATGCGGAGCGGCCGCCGCTCTACATGCGCGGCTTGCGCCTGGCCAGATGCGGCGCATGCAGGGCGAGGTCAGCGTCGCCGAGGCGGTCGCCCGCGGTGTTGCACTGGTGCCAGTAGGGATAGATCAGCGGCGGCAGGCTGACGTCGTCGAGCGCCTTGCACTCCGCGGCGGAGAGGACCAGGGAGGCAGCGCCCAGGCTGTCCTTGAGCTGCTTCTCGGTGCGGGCCCCGACGACGATGGAAGCAACCCCCGGGCGTCCCGCCAGCCAGGACAGCGCCACCTGGGCGGCGGAAACGCCGCGGGCATCGCCTATGGCAACCAGGGCGTCGATGATGCGATAGAGCCGCTCCTCGTCGCGGACCGGCGGTTCGCCCCAGCCGGCGGTGTGGCGCGACAATTGTGGCGGCGGCGCGTTGCGGCGGAACTTGCCGGACAGCAGGCCGCCGGCGATCGGGCTCCAGACCTGGATGGCGACACCCTGGTCGATGGCAATCGGCAGCAGCTCGTATTCGGCTTCGCGGGCCTCAAGGGTGTAGTGAATCTGCTGGCAGCAGAAGCGCTGGAAATGATGGCGGTCGGCGATCATCAGCGCCTTCATGAGATGCCAGCCCGAGAAATTGGAACAGCCGATGTAGCGGACCTTGCCGGCCCGCACGAGGGTGTCGAGCGCTTCCATCATCTCCTCGACCGGCGTCAGCCCGTCCCACTCGTGGAGGAAATAGAGATCGATATGCTCGCGCTTGAGCCGCTTCAGGCTGGCATGGCACTGCTCGATGATGTGGAGGCGGGAGAGGCCAGCTTCATTGGGGTGGCTGCCCATGGAGAACCGGACCTTGGTGCCCACCAGGATCTGGCTGGAGCGGCCTTTCAGAATGTCGCCCACCATCTCTTCGGAGCGGCCGAGCGAATAGACATTTGCGGTATCGAACAGATTGACGCCAAGATCGATGGCGATGTCGGCGATGCGGCGCGCCTCGGGCAGGCCGGTCTGTCCGGCCATGGCAAAGAATCCCTCGCCGCCGAAGGTCATGGTGCCCAGCGAATACAGCGAGACGCGCAGGCCGGAGCGGCCAAGCTGGCGGTACTCCACGGCAAATCCTCCCGTTATGGATCCCGGCTATCTGGCCACAGCCGGACAGAGCGCGTCAACCGCCGCGGGGCGAGGCTCAATCGCCATCGATCTGGCGGCCGATGATGGCGATCGCCTTCTGATAGACGGTGGCAGCGTTCCAGCCCTGGATGGCGCCGAAGTTGGGCTGTCCGGGCTGGTAGCCGGACCCGGCTGTCCAGCCATGGCCCCTCAGAAAGTTCGCGGTCGAGGCCAGGGCATCGGCCTTGGAGTTGAGGTTCACGCGGCCGTCACCGTCGCCATCGACGCCATAGAGGCGGACGTTCTTGGGGAGGAACTGGGTGTGGCCGATTTCGCCGTGCATGGCGCCGCTCGCCGAGGCGCTGAGAACGCCGCGATCGATCAGATGCAGCGCGGCGTAGAGCTGTTCGGTGAAATATTCCGGGCGGCGGCAATCATAGGCCAGGGTGGCCACGGCGGACAGCGTGTGCTGGTTTCCCATGAAGCCGCCGAAGCCGGTCTCCATGCCCCAGATGGCCAGCAGCGGGCCGGGCGGCACACCATAACGCTTCCGGATGCTGTTGAAGAGACCGGCATGGGCCTGCTTCAGCTTGCGCCCCCTGGCAACAATGCCGGCGGCGCCGCGCTTTTGCATGAAGTCTTCGAGCGAGAGCTTGAAGCTCTTCTGGCCGCGATCGGCGCGGATCGTCGCCGTCGAGTAATCGGTGGCCAGCAGGGCATTGATGGCTTTGGCCTTGATGCCGCTGGCCCTGGCCTCGGCGGCAAATGCCTGCTTCCAGGCGTCGAAGCCGGCAGCCGAATTGCCGCACCGGGCGGCCGAGGCGGCACCCGTCCCAAGATACGCCAATGCAAGCAACGCCAACGCCGCGCCACGCACTCCTGCCGTCATGCCATCCCCCGACTGTCGCGATTCGAAGTTTTGGGGGCGGAGAGTGCCACCAGGCGCGCGGCTTGTCATGCAAAAGCGAGGCAGGCCGGCCGCCTTTCCGGCAGGCGGCGGCGCGGCAATATCGCACCGCGGACCTGTTGTTCATGCCCGCCGGCTGTGAGAGTCTGCCGGAGGCCGGCCCTGCGGCAGCCGGCGAGGAGGTGACAGCGATCATGCGATTGTGGCTGGGCCCGATGGTTCTGGTTCTCTGTGCCGGTCAAGCGCCGGCGCAGGATGTCCAGGAAGGACTGCGGCTGGCGGTGGCGAATTGCAGCCGCTGCCACGCACTCGGCGAACACGACGCAAGCCCGTTTGCCGATGCGCCGCCATTCCGCGACATCCCGCAATTCTACGGCGCGGGCGAGCTGGAACAGGCCTTCAACGAGGGCTTCGTGGTGGCACATCCGGCCATGCCGGAATGGACGATGACACCGGCCCAGGCCAAGGCGCTGGCGGACTTCATCATGAGCTTCGGACCGGCGAAGGCAGAGTAGTGTGCGCCCGTATCAGGGGCGGGTGACGGTCACGCGGATGGGTGTCGGGTTGTAGCCGTTGCAGGGATTGTGCATCTGCGGACAATTGGAAAGCACGGCGAGGACGTCGCGCTCGGCCTTCAGGGTGACAAAGCTTCCGGGCTTCAGCTCGGCCGCGGCGACACCCGCCGAACCGTCGGCCAGAACGGGGACGCTCATGAACCAGTTGATGTTGGGCACGATCGACTCGCGGCCGAGGCCGAAGGGCGCGAGGATCGTCTCGAAATTCGTGTAGCAGGACTCGGTCGTCACGACACCATAGCGGAGATGATTGTTGGGGTTGGAGCAGCAGCCGTAGATCGTGTCGTGGCGGCCCACCGTATCCGCCACGACGGTCATCAGGGCGGCGCCGCTGTCGGCATAGAGCACGGTGCCGAGGCCGATATAGATATTGCCCTGCACCTTGACGGTGTTGGTGGCGCAGTAGCGGTCGCGCGGATCGTTCGCGTCGTAACAGAGGAAATCGACAGCCTGCCGGCCCTCGAGATCGGTGATGGTGAGATGGTGGCCGGCGGCGATGCGCCCGCCCCAGGGCTTTCCGGCGGGAACGACTTCATCGAGGACGATTGCGCCGGTCATGGCCGCTCCGGCGCGGCGATGGCAATCCTGCAGAAGACGGCGTGGCGGATCATGGGGGTGTGAACCTTTTGAGAGGATCCATCCTAACCCCCCGTCCACATCAACTTGTGACGAGAGATCGCCATGTCAGCACCAAAGCTGTACGCAGTCGCCCGTGAACTATTCCCAAGTCATTGATTTCGGACTCTGACTGGCGGTT